>NZ_SBIM01000028.1:0-523 GCF_004348885.1 Bacillus sp. CBEL-1
CGAGAAATCCCATTGTCCTAAATGATAATATGTTAACCCAAGAATTATCATGGCCTGTATAGTTTCGATGGTGGTTGTAAATGAATTTTCCAACGCCATTGTAGAATATTTGGCATATAAAGCTGCAGTTTTACAATCACCTCCAACCATGGAGAATTCACCAAGTGCTAAAACCGCCCAAACTAAAGCTAACATGTTCCCATCAACCGCTTTTCTTTTTCTTGTTGGAAGACCCAATAAGTAGTTCATGTGTCTAATAAACGAAACTTTATCCAACATCGGCATAAGACAATGAGGAACCAAGAAGTAAACATCCATTAATTCTCGAACGTTTGCTGGAAATTCAAACAATTCATCTGGGAACCTGGCATTTTGGGACATACTTGCATTAATTGCAAATGAAGAGACATTGAATATCGATCCAACTCTAAATGGATTCTTGAACACATTATTTATCTTGCTGTTATATTGTTGCACTACTTTGTTTGTGAATCCTGAAATTAATGACGACATTCCATGATAC
>NZ_SBIM01000007.1:0-523 GCF_004348885.1 Bacillus sp. CBEL-1
TTGGGACTTTGTCCCTGTGAGAGTAGGACGTTGCCAGGCTTTATAAGATTCCACAGTAGCTCAGTGGTAGAGCAATCGGCTGTTAACCGATCGGTCGTAGGTTCGAGTCCTACCTGTGGAGCCATTTATGGCCCGTTGGTCAAGTGGTTAAGACACCGCCCTTTCACGGCGGTAACACGGGTTCGAATCCCGTACGGGTCACCACTTATTTTTATATAAGAAATTTTGGAGGATTAGCTCAGCTGGGAGAGCACCTGCCTTACAAGCAGGGGGTCGGCGGTTCGATCCCGTCATCCTCCACCATGAACATGTTGCCGGTGTAGCTCAACTGGTAGAGCAACTGACTTGTAATCAGTAGGTTGGGGGTTCAAGTCCTCTTGCCGGCACCATTGTTTTTGGAGGGGTAGCGAAGTGGCTAAACGCGGCGGACTGTAAATCCGCTCCTTCGGGTTCGGCAGTTCGAATCTGCCCCCCTCCACCATTTTATTGGGCTATAGCCAAGCGGTAAGGCAACGGACTTTGA
>NZ_SBIM01000027.1:0-521 GCF_004348885.1 Bacillus sp. CBEL-1
CTTACTGATTGTGATTGTATTAATCCAGATAAGAAATTATCTCTTAAAGAAATCAAGAGTCAAATCTGTGGTGCTCCGGAAGAACCACCATCAAGTGAAAAACAATCCACTAGTTCTTCCTCCAAATCTTCCAAATCATCCTCCTCCTCCTCTTCTTCTTCTTCCTCCACTTCCACTGAAGCTAGTTCATCTGATGATATTACTCCAATTACAGAATCCGCAGTTGCTGCTGCTGCTTTACAAGAGACGACCACTGAAATTGCTGCTCCTGTTGCTGAAACTACTACAGTTCCAGGAGAGGCTGTCACTGAAACAGTTGCTGGTCAAGTTGAAACTGCTACCGAAGTTGCTCCTGTTGAAGATGTTCCTGCTGAAGATGCCAACACTGATACTGTTACCCCATCATTCACCGAACTCCAACCAGTTCCAGCCCAATCAGCCCCACCAGTAATCTTAGCTCAACCAGCTGCTGGAAATCAAACTGATTTGAGTCAAGTCACAGTTCAAGCCTTCGAAAATGG
>NZ_SBIM01000026.1:0-515 GCF_004348885.1 Bacillus sp. CBEL-1
AAGAGAATGGGTTGGTGATAATTAAGTATAACGAATATGTGAGTAAAAAAAAAAACTACATTGTAATAACAAAATAAACGCAAAATATTAACGTCAATGAAATAATAATAATAATAAACAATCTTTGTATTCTATTATGTACACGGTAAACTACTCTCTGTCTCTTTCTTGTTTATGAGAAGATTGGGTAGAATTCATTGTATTTCTTAGCATAATAAGCAGTTGAAACACCACCCAAAATAACAAAAGTGACAGGAATTGGTTTTGAAAATGAAGTTGGGATAGCTCTAGCTAAACCGGCAACTAACAAGAAAGTGGAAGAACCTAAAGCCAATTCTAAACCGTAGTCGGCGTTTTGTTTCAATAAGTAACCTGCACCACCATAAAGAGCGGAGAAGGTAACCCCGGCCAATAATGATGGAAGGGAGCCTTTACGTGTATAACCCATAAACCCACCAATTGCACATAAGGCAGATAAAGTAAATGCAGGATGATCCATACCCATGATTGCTAGT
>NZ_SBIM01000015.1:0-510 GCF_004348885.1 Bacillus sp. CBEL-1
CCCATCTTGATAAATGTAATAAAAGAGCGCTTCACATTCTCAAAAGTCAATTTGTGATTCTGAGGCAAAATGAAATTGATCAAGAAACGTCCACCCATAAAGTTAGATCCCAACATCAAGTACACTACCAAGATAGTTAGTGATACATATTGTGGAAATGAAAGCATGATGAAAACCAATGACAAAATGTCACGTAAACTGGATGACGAAGGAAAATTGGCCGATCCATTTTGGTACTGGTGGTGATGATGATGGTGGTGGTGGTGGATTATTTAGACGACTAAGAAAAGAATCAATACCTATTTCAAATTGTTTAAATCAAATTTATGGGGATGGAGGAGCAATTGAAATTGATTCAACTATAATTTATTCAATGATTAATACATTAGATTTATCAATAACTTTAAATGTTATATTTTATTATGAAAAATTTACAAATTCTTGGGAATTACGTAAATCTTTAACTATTAGAAATTTATATTATTGTAATGTTCCAAAAGGTTATATTGG
>NZ_SBIM01000024.1:0-509 GCF_004348885.1 Bacillus sp. CBEL-1
GAATCTTCTGGGGAATTATTATCAATTGCATAACCTGAATATTTATTTCTTAAACCAGCAAAACTTGAAACTGAATTAGCTTTATTATTCAAATAAATTGAATTTCTTGAAGGTCTTAATGAGTCATTAGATGATTTCTTATTCAATGATGGACTAACTGGAACAGACATCAGTCCTGGCATAACAACATTTTCTGGATGATTATAACCTTGGGTTTCAATTTCCTTCTTCAATACAAATGAAGATCTCATGAATCCTAATGAAGCTCTACCAGTGGAAGAAACAGAATTCATAGACATCGATGATTTAGCACCCAATGAATAAATAGAATTATTCTTTCTATGACCAATAGTTGATTTTTGTTGTGGCATTGCAAACTGGAAATCATCAGTAGCAACTGAAGTAGCTCTTGAATGAACTTCATTACGTAAATGAGATGGATGAGAAGAATTCTTCAATCCCAAAGAATCTGTTTCTCCATTACTTGAAACAAATGAAGATTTATAGTC
>NZ_SBIM01000019.1:0-508 GCF_004348885.1 Bacillus sp. CBEL-1
AAATGGTTGACCTGGAGTACCCAATTCAATTTCAGTGAAATATTGTGCATTCAAATAATTGGTTAATGGAGCATCATATTTGCCACCCTTTTGTGGGGTAACGAATGGGATTTCGGCTTCTTGATTGGACAAGACATGTTGCACACCAAAACTGGTTGGGTTACCGTGAGCAGCATTAAAAAGGTTCATATACTTGTTGGCCAATGAATTGGTGTATTCATGGAAATTGGAAGCATCTAAAGTTTCCTCGTTGGATAACTTGGACAACTTGATGTTATGAGACTTGGCGTCCACAACTGAACTCAATGACAACAAAGCAGTAGCAACGGTTGATAAAACTGATAACGATAATTGCATCTTCTCGAGGTGAGGACAGGAAGGAAGTAAATTAAAGGAAGAATGAGTGAAAGGTTAAAAAACGAAAAAGAAAAAAAAAAGAAAACTGAAAAGGATAGCAGCTGAAATTGAAAGAAAATTAGTTAGATGAATGTATTAATTTCCTTATACT
>NZ_SBIM01000016.1:0-507 GCF_004348885.1 Bacillus sp. CBEL-1
GAATTTATAAACGAGTACAATTTGAAAAATGGTGTTCCTCCATTCACTACAATTGATATGAATTTCACGACCAACAATGAATATTTACACAAATTGCCTGATTTCCAACAGGAACGAATTATGCTCATTTGGGAATTGCAAAAGAAAGATTTGAATGTGCATGGTCCATACGTGAAGAATAGTCAATTGACCATTAAACAAAGTGATGAATTACCTGAACGAGTTTTAGAAACCCATCGGGGTGAATTGCCTGATGATGATCAATATCGTCGTCACCATCATCATCATCATACTGCATCACAAAACAATTCCAGCAAACCAGCCACAGATGCTGATAAATCAAAGGAGTCCAAAGTACCAAAATGGTTTAAAATGAAATAGATATACAGATAAGTGTAAGTATGTAGCAAATAAGACAACGATTAGAAACCCAGGAGTTAATTTAAATACACGGCTTTTCTTCGATTTTATACAAAAAGTAAAGATCTATTTCTTGGTTTTGCAACT
>NZ_SBIM01000003.1:0-920958 GCF_004348885.1 Bacillus sp. CBEL-1
GCTATATTACGTATTATAACCATGCCCGTATTCAAACAAAATTAAACAACCAGTCTCCTGTACAATACAGAAAACTGGTTGTTTAAAAGGTGTTTTGATTCCTGTCTCAAAAACAGGGGTCAGTCCCATAGTGGCTTCGGTTTTTTTTGTGTTTAGTTTACTTACAGGTAGCGCTGTGCAGTACGAACTTCAACTGTCAAAGTTCCTCCAGCAACGTTTGTATACGTCTTAATGATGATTGGATACGATTTATTGTTCATAAACTTAAAATCTGGTCCATTCCACGAAACAGTAGCATCTCTTCCTTTAGGAACGTATCCTACGTCTTTTGAATGATGAGAACGCGCAACGATTTGTACGCCAGCTTTATCTACAGCATTAAACAGCGTGGAAGATGTTTGACAGATACCTCCACCAATTCCCATCACTAATTCTTTGTTGATAATCTCAGGAGCTTGCTGATAGCCACGTTCTACGGTACGAGGCCCTACTACACTGTTATACGAAAAGTAATCACCAGGTCCTAAAATAGTATTATTAATTGCTTCAGCAGAGAGCTGAATATTTCGGTTTCTCCCCGTATCGCTAGGACGAAACTTCGTTGTGAAAGAAGCAATTGGCACTTCACTCACTCCTGCTGCTGCCTGCACGGAAACATTTGGTGGTGTCTCGTAAATAGGAACCGTGATTTCCAATTGGTTTGTGTTTAAATTTTGTAGACTCGCTACAAGTTCCTCTTCTTTTAAAACAATTCGATTTGAGCCTCCGATTAATGCTCCATTTCCATCTAACTTCATGCTTTGCATTGGTGTATCGATTCCTTTTGCTAACTCGGAAGCAAGTGCTTTTATCTCTTTATTGTATACTTCCTTATCCGCAAAGTTAACGGGTTTAAATTCTCGCATTAATGCACCAGTACGAGAATCCTTTAATTGGTACGTTAAGTCTTCTACTTTAATAACCGGCTCTTTCTTTTCTTTTTTCTCTACGGCTTTTTGTTCTTTTTCTTTTTCTGCTGCCGTAGCTGCCGCTTGTTGTGCAGAATGGTCCATATACATATCAAATGCAATATAACCGCTGACCAACGTGGCACTTGCTAAAAGTGCTGCTATAACCTTTTTCATGTAATTGTGATCCCCCCATATTTCGGTTTTACCTCAATATGTCTTTCTTTTAAAAATATGTATGTTTCACTATATTATATAAAAATATAGAAATATTCGTCTATCAAAAATAAATATTTTTAAGAAGAAAAGGAAAGACTGAGAAAAACCAGAATCATTTACACACCCCTTTTTTGAAACGAAACATCTGTCTGAAAGCGCTATTGATACTATCATAATAGCACGAAACAAATAATAATTTAACGAATTTTGGAAATTAACTTCAACTTTTTTTCTGTTTCAACTTCATGAAACTGTCACAAATAGAGACGGTCTTTCATTTATACAAAAGCTTTACGCATGTTATAATAATTAGTACAAACGTATGAATCTAGAGGAGGCTCCACAGATTGACGCAGTATAACAAAGAAAATGTGAAAGAACAGTTAGAAAGCATTGATCAAATTAAAGAGGCGCTAGTGAAGTATCGAAACACCGTAATCGGTGAAAAGTATGATTTACTTCCCTACCACCTTACACCTACAAAAGAGACAATCTTAAAAACTGTTTATGATAAAGAAAGTTGTATTGTTAGCGATATCACAAAAGTACTTGGTTTATCTCCCGGTGCTATTACTATTGTGTTAAATCAACTGGAAGATGAACAGCTGGTAACACGTATTTATAAAAAGAAGAATCGCCGCAGCGTTTGGATCGAGCTAACTGAAAAAGGAAAAAACGTTGTAGAAACGTTACAGAAAACGCGTACTGATTTTTGGGTTAACATTTTATCTAATCTGACAGATGAAGAGCGTTCACAATACATTCATATTATGCAGAAACTTTCAAAAACATTAAGCGAATAAACAAAAAAAGCGGTATAATCACCGCTTTTTTTGTTTATTTTTTAAGCATGAGCTAAAGCTAGCTCTTTTACTTTTTTCTTCATGATTTTTCCTACGCTGTTTTTAGGAAGAGAAGGTACAAATACGATCTCAGGAACTTTATAGGCTGTTAATCGTTCTTTGCAGTACTCTTTAACCTCAGTTTCTGTTATACCACATTCTTCTCTTACGACTGTATAGGCGTAAGGAACTTCTCCATATAAGGTATCGGGCATACCAACTAAAGCCGTTTCCAATACGTCATCAATGCCTAAAATCACATCTTCTACTTGGTCTGGATAAATATTGTCTCCGCCATATACAATTACGTCTTTGTAGCGACCGTCAATGTATAAGAATCCATCTTCATCTAGTTTTCCTGCATCCCCCATAGATAACCATCCGTCATGTAAAACGGCTTGTGTTGCCGCTTCATTTCCCCAGTATCCCTTAAAGATATACGGGCTTTTCACAAGAACTTCACCAATTTCTCCTGTTGCAACTGCCTCTCTTGTTTCAGGGTTAACTACTTTTACTTCAACACCTGAAATTGGTTTTCCAACAGAGTTTACTTTATCCCATCCCATTTGAGGCGCCCATGCGCTGATCACCCAAGCTTCTGTACTACCGTAACCTTGTGCTACCGTAACACCATGCTTTTCTAAATTACGAATAAGTGATTCAGGTACTTTTGTTCCACCTGATAAAGCTAGCTTCCACGGTAAGTTTTCACGAGGATTTTGCTCGAGCTCTTCTAATAAATACGTAAGAGCCGGTGGCAAAGCTAATAAGAGCGTAATATCCTCTTTTTCAATAACGTCTAAAATACGTGCCGGCTCGGTTTCTTCTGAACAAACCATTGTCACGCCGCTTTTAATGCAGTGAAACATGGAGTTCATTGAACTCATATGGAAAAATGGATGCACAAACAAATAGTGCATTTCAACATGAATTAAATCCTCTGTTCTTCCGCTTTCTAAGTATTTTCGAACGCCACCATGTGAAATCATGCAGCCTTTTGCGTTTCCTGTTGTACCTGACGTAAACATCATTAAAGCCGTATCTTCTTCAGTTACTTCATAGTTAATAAAAGGTTCTTTTGCTGAAAATTTATTGAATTGTTCATTAAACTTAGGTTCGCGCTCTAGCGTTACCGTAAAGTCCAGTTGATCAATTGCTTTAGCTCCTTCCACAACTGTTGAAAACTCTTGATGATGTAGAAGTGCTTTTAACTTTCCACTTTCAATAATGTGGTCTAATTCATAAGATGTCATATTTTCACTAAGCGGGCTGACAACAGCTCCAATTTTCACAATTGCCATCATAACAGTTGGATAAGCAGCGGTTGTACGAGCTAAAATCCCGACGCGATCTCCTTTTGTTACACCTTGACTTACTAAAAAGTTTGCAATTCGATTAATTTGATTAGAAAACATTTCATACGTATAGCGTTGTTCACCTTCTACTAATGCTTCTTTATGTGGTGATAACATCGCTCTCTCTGCAACTAGATGTTGAATCGTATTTGATTTCATCTTTATCTCTCCTTTACGTTTTCAACATAACCATTGAAAAAATGAATTAAAATAGTTTAATGACTAAAATATTAGTGACCCAAAGAATAATATCAAAAAAACATTAATTAGTAAAATTTCAATAGTCCTATATACTCTATTCTTATAGTTTAAAGACAAAAAAGGCACATTTTAGACCCTGAAACTTGGTATATCAAGAATGTAAGTGCTTTTAATAAAATTCCAATAAATACTAAAAACAGTTATAAAGATTTGATTTTTTTCCAATTGTTAGGAATTTTATTGGGTTGAAAATGGTTTTATTTTCTTATTTATGAATTTTATTTTATTTTTCTTTTAAATGTGTTTAAAGCATAACTTTTGAGTGCATAAGAATTCTATGAAACAATAAAGAAAGAATAGAAAGGAGAATGTACATGAAAGTTCTAGTTATTGGAGCAAATGGACAAATCGGTCAAAAGGTTGTAAATCTATTACATGCTAATGAACAACACACCGTACGTGCCATGGTTCGTAAGGAAGAACAGCTCGAGAAACTAAAAAGTGAGAAGATTGAGGCTGTCTATGCTAGCCTTGAAGGAACGGTAAAAGAATTAGAAGCAGCCATGAAAGGCTGCGATGCGGTCATCTTCACTGCTGGTTCAGGAGGTAGCACGGGATCTGACAAAACGTTGCTAATTGATTTAGATGGAGCAGCCAAATCGATTGAGGCGGCTGAAAATGTAGGAGTTAATCGTTTTATTATGGTAAGTGCCCTACAAGCTCATCATCGTGAAAACTGGAATGAAGATTTAAAGCCTTATTACGTAGCAAAACACTATGCTGACAAAATTCTAGAAGCAAGTAGTTTAGACTATACAATCATTCGACCAGGCGGATTAACGAACGACGCTGGTACGAATAAAGTAGAAGTTGCCACAAACTTAACGCGCGGCACAATTCCTCGTGAAGACGTAGCCAAAGTTGTGATTTCTAGCCTTACAGAAGAAGGAACCTACAAAAAAGCGTTTGACTTATTAGCAGGCGATAAAAGTATTGAGCAAGCTCTAAAAACATTATAAAAACAGGCGGTTGTGACCGCCTGTTTTTATTTGTTCAATAGCTGAATGAAGTGATGCAAAATCTTAGCAGTTAGCCCCCAAATGACACGATCTTTATAATAATAAAAATGCTCTTCCACCTTACGTGTTTGCCAATTATAATCTTCTCCTCCAATGATATCATCAAATGGGAAGGTTGAGTCAGGCTCTACTTTAAAATGAATATGATGGACTTTAGGTGGATTTTCTTTAAAGAACGAAAGAGGTACGGTAAACACTTCCGCTACCTCAGAAGGATTTGGACGTAGTGGCAAATCATTTTTTAAAACCCCTATATACGGATAAATAATAGTTCCAAACTGTGACACGATATAATCTAACGGCTGAACATTTTCAACCGCTTTATTTTCAATACCTAGTTCTTCTGTCGTTTCTCTTACTGCTGCATCTTTAGGTGTTAAATCGCTTTGCTCAATCTTACCTCCTGGAAAACAAATCTCACCAGGCTGTCTACGTAAATGGTGCGCTCTTACTTCAAATAACACATGAAGCTCATCTTGTTTTTGAATAAGCGGAACCAAAACGGCAAACTGTAAAAATTCATCCGTGCCCAAAATATTTGGTTTTCGGTTAGTTAATGTTTCAAGAATTTCATTTAGCTTCAATGTACCACTTCCTCTTCTCTCTTTTTAGTAGTAACAGCATAGTTTGTTGATTAAGGCTTGTCAACATTTACACTCTTTACAACTGATAGTAGCACATCTTCATCTGCATCCTCTTTAAAAGTAGCAGGATGAAGCAGCTTAGCTAACTTTTTAAGACCAACTAATAAGCGTGGAGACGGCCGGCAAAATAACGCCTCCTCTAAAATATGTATATCCGTTTCCGACAATCTTAATTCTTTCCAACCAGAACGTTTTTGAATTACTTTTTTATTGACGTTCTTTTCGGCTACTCCAACCCAGGCAAGGCATATCGCTTGAGGTTTTCTCTTTTTGACGACTTCCCATGTTGTTTGAACGCTGGCTTCATTGTAATCTTCAAACAGATTTTTCGCTCCAGCAAGTGCACTAATTTCAGTTAGCCAGTTTGAACCACCTGGCGTAAACAAAGGTTTTGGCCACCATTCCCAATAAATGTTGGGCTTGTATGCGATACGATCGGATATTTCTTTATAGTACGTTATTTCTTCATCAAATCGTTTCACTACTTTTTCTGCATAATTACCTACCCCAATTAAATTCCCTACAGTTAGAAGATCTTTTCGAATATCATTTAAAGATTGAGGATTGAGGGTAATAAAAGAAAGGTTTCGCTTCTTTAATTCATTAATGTTGCGCTCCATTCCAGGAACACTTAGAGAAGCTAAGATTAAATCGGGCTTTAATTCTTCAACCAGATCCATGTTAATAGACAAATCAGGACCCAACCTCGGTAATTTTTGAACATTGTTAGGCCAATCTGAATAATCATCAACTCCTACAAGTAGATGTTCGCATTGCAAATAACCAATAAGTTCGGTATTGCTTGGGCATAGAGATACAATTCGCATTTAAACGCCTCCTTATTAAAAGTTCTTTACATTTACAATACTAGAATTCTAGAAAAAAAGACAGCAGACATTGCGCTAGTTATTTCTCGAGAGAAATTTTTTTAAAAAGGTAATTTTTCATCGTTTTTTCACTTTTCTCTTATATAGTGAAGACAGTACTTTTTTATAGATATGCCCCTTTTCACTCGTCTCTTGTAGACGAGCTTTTTTTTGTTTTCCATCACTTTAAATAAAACGAAGCAAATACTGCTAACGCAGAAAAGGTATCGGGCTCAAATCCGATACCTTTTCCCTGTTCTACTTTATAATCCTAAATCTTCAATTTGCTTAACGATGCTTGAAATGTCTTGGATGGACTGAAATAGCTCCGTATTTTCAAGTACTGCAGGATCTAACTTTCCGCCTTCTATATTTTCTAAATACGTATTGATTCCGTCTAGAGCTTTCTCATTTTGCTCAAGTACCTGAGCGTGTAAATCTGCTGCTAATTCAGGAGCATTAAGTTCATTGAAGCTCTCAATTTCCCCTTTCATATCTTCTAGCTTTGTTTCAAATTCCGCTGCAGCATTTGAATCTGTAATGGCTTGTTGAGCTAATTCAGGTGCTTCTTCAGCAAAAGCTTTGGCCTCCTGCACATAGTCTGTCGCTTCGTTTACGTACGTAAGTGCATCATTTGCTCCTTCTAACATTGAACAGCCGCCTAATAAAAGCGATGTGCTGGCTAGGATTCCTATTAACCATTTTTTCATTTGTTTTCCTCCTAGAAATTTATTTTCAACCTTTAAAGGTAGAAACCAATAAAAAAACCATCTTCACAATGTTTTTTGTAAAGATGGTTAAAATGACCTTTACCAAAAACATTTGGCAAAGGTCTCGCTAACAATATCACATATTGCCAACAAAGCCGGAGAGATTCTCTCGGAGTGACGACCTTGCTGTAGCAGCTACTCCCCTTTGGGAATTCCGTATAAACTTCTACCATCATTCTACCCTATTTATAAGAAACGCGTCAATTTTCACGTAGGAATCGTTTTTCCATTTGAATAATCAATGGTAGAATAAGAGAATCATGATGATAAGGGAGAGAACGTCTTGTCTGGACAGTATAAAATACTCGCGTTTGTTGATATTGAAACAACCGGCTTAAGTCCCGCTAGTTGTGAAATGATTGAACTTGGAATTTTACTTTACAAATACGATGAACAGCTTCAAATCCTCACGGAGATAGACCGCTATAATGGATTCGAAATGCCGACATACCCAATTTATCCTCATATTACTAGGCTAACTGGGATTACAAATGAAATGGTGAAAGGTCAAAGGTTTGATGACCAAAAAGTAATTGAGCTATTTAAACAAGCTGATGGCATCATTGCGCATAATGCTTCTTTTGATCGTAGCTTTTTACTAAAGCGCTATTCCTTTTTACAAGACTGGAAATGGCACTGCTCAATGAGATCCGTAAAGTGGAAAGAATACGGGTTTATCAATAAAAAGCTAACAACGCTTCTAGATGCACATGGAATTTCTAGAGAAAATGCACACCGTGCGATGGATGATATAGAAGCAACTGCTTTCTTGCTACAAAAGATCAACCCAGAAGGTAATATATACTTAACCGAAGTTTTAAAGAAAGTCATGAGCAAACCAAAATCGGCTGTAAAACGATAAAAAGCATCTCATTTAGCTGAGATGCTTTTTTGTACCCAAAATGGATTTTTCCATTCCATTAGCGTTCCGTAGTTACAAGACTCTTCGTCTTCTAAATAGTTTTCTATCACTTTAAGCGGAGTTCGACCACAGCGCAGCAAAAATGTAATAACTGGATCTTGAATGGTACCTTTTAAGATTTCTTCGATATATTGCTCGGGCGTTAGCTTTCTTTGGTATTGATGGTAATCAGGCATCCTGCCACCGCCTATTAATCTCTCTAGTTTTAAGTGAATAACATTGTCATACATGGCATTCATCATCCATTTCCCTAACCCTAGCTTACGGTAAGCAGGGGTTACACTAATGTCTACAACATATAATGAATTCCCATTTGGATCATGATTACGAATATAACCACTATCCGTAACGTCCTCCCACGTATGGTTTGGTGACTTAGGGTCAAACTGAACTAATAACCCAGTCATGCTTCCTGCCACTTTACCGTTTACTTCTATACACAATGCTCCCTCTGGAAATAAGGTAATGTGATTGGTAAGCTGCTCGATATTCCACCATAAATTA
Source organism: Bacillus sp. CBEL-1 (assembly GCF_004348885.1). Lineage (NCBI taxonomy): Bacteria > Bacillati > Bacillota > Bacilli > Caryophanales > Bacillaceae > Bacillus > Bacillus sp. CBEL-1. Next base: position 8,350 of record NZ_SBIM01000003.1, read on the forward strand.
GGCGGAAACGGAGGTGGAAAACATTCTTGTTGTATAGCAATTAAATCTTGGAAATCAGCTTGGTGATAATTTCGTATGATGGCAGGAACAGGTTTTTTTTCATCAAATACAAAAAACTCTCTTCGGTACACATTCATCACTCCTTATCGCATCAAGACCTCTTCTTTTTCCCAATCGGTATACAAGTCCGTGCGGCGATCACGCCATGTTGTTACCGATCCGCTTTCTCGAACTTTATAGAGTAATTCCAAATCTAAGTCAGCTGTGACAATCATATCTTGATTAATTTCACCTTCAGCCATTAGCCCTTTAGGTGGAAACGGCACATCGTTTGGGGTAATGATTGCAGCTTGACCAAAGTTGGCACGCATAAAGTCGACGGTAGGAAGTGAACCTACTGTCCCAGAGTTTACTACGTAAACTTGGTTTTCGATTGCTCGTGCATGGCTTGTATAGCGTACGCGGTGGAACCCGTGACGATCATCCGTACATGATGGGCAGAATATTACATCCGCACCTTTCGCTTTTGCCATACGAACAATCTCAGGAAACTCAATATCATAGCAAGTAAGCAGCGCAACTTTTCCTTTTGTAGTTTCAAAAATCTGCAGGCTTTCCCCAGGCGTCATGTCCCACTCTTGTAGCTCTGTTGGCGTCATATGAAGCTTGGCTTGCTCACCTATACGGCCATCCGGGTAAAAGAGATGAGCTACATTATAAAGACGCCCTTCTCTTCTTATTACGTGTGTACCTGCAATAATATGAATGTTCATTTTAATAGCTAAGCTCATAAATAAAGAACGATACTGCTCGGTAAAGTCAGGTAAATCCTGGATTGTTAATGCTTGCCCTTGATGATTACCAATCGACATTAACTGTGTTGTAAAGAACTCTGGAAACATAACAAACTCTGCTCCAAATTCTTCTGCTGTTTTTACATAGTGCTCAACTTGATGAGCAAATTCCTCAAAGGATTGAATTGTATGAAGATGATATTGAACCGCTGATACTCGAAGTTTCATAGGTTCCTCCTTCCCAAACTTATTCGTCTTTTTTTTAGTAAAAAAAATCTGCTAACTCTCGATAAATAGCCACGATATCGTCTACTTTCATTCGCACTAAGCCGCTTGAGGAAGGGGCCACGAAGTCAACTGTTCCTTCGATAACTGAAACCTCTTGAATTCCCCAAGGAACGTTTCTACGTTTACTGTACTGCTCATAGACGCCTTTGCCAACAAAACAAACGACTTTTGGCTGATACGTACGAATTTTATGAGCAAGCTGCTTTCGTCCTTCTTCGTATTCTTCTTTGGTGATTTCTGCAGCAGCTTTTGTAGGACGATCCACAATATTTGTAAGGCCATAGCCAAGATTTAGTAAATCTACATCTTCTTCAGGCTTATAAAGTCGTGGCGTTAATCCAGACTTGTATAAAATGTTCCAAAATCGATTACGAGGATGTGCAAAGTGATAGCCTGTCTCACTTGATCGAATGCTAGGATTAAAACCCACAAATAGAATTCGTAAGTCTTTCTTAATGCAATCTTGTACTAAATCCATGCCGTACCTCCTAAAAAAATCATCCATCTAGTATGAATGATTTTTTAGAAAATTATACGTTAAATGCGAACAACACGTCCGTTAAATTTTTGTTTCCAATAACCTTGAGTCATATCTGCAATACCAACGCCTTTACTTTGAGCACCGATGAACTTACCATTTCCTACATAAATGCCAACATGTCCATCTGTTTTATAGGTATTGAAAAAGACAAGGTCGCCAGGCTGCATTTGTGCAGCAGAAATTTGTGTACCCGCACGCTTTAATGTTTCAGTGCTTACATAGCCACGAGGTCCTAGCTCAACACCTACTTGTGAGTATGCCCAGTGTACAAACGATGAACAGTCAAAGAATCCACGATTAATATCCGCTTGCGTACGACCTCCACCAAATACGTATGCAGAATTGCCAATCCATTTGTTTCCTACGGTTGCAACATTGGAATGAGATGCAGCAGGAGCTGACTTAGCCGCTGGTGCTTCTACAGTAGCTTTTGATGTAGGATTTGGATTTTCATTATCATTATCTTGAGCGGGAGCGGCTTTTTCAGCAATCGTTTGGCTTGAAGCTGTAGATACCTGCTGTTCAGCTTTTTCAGCTGCTTCTTTTTGTTCTTGCTCTCTTTGCTTTTCAGCAGCAATGCTGTCTGTTAATGATTGTTCTTGAGTTGATAAATCCGTCTCTTGTTCAGTTAAAGATGCTACCTGTTGCTCATTTTCTGATTTCTTATCATTCAATTGAGCAGAAAGTGTCTCTTGCTCAGCTTTTTGTTCAACTAAGTATTCGTTAATACCGTTTAACTCTTCTTTCATCGCTTCAAGGTCTTTTAACTTACCTTTTATAGAAGATTGTTTCTCTGCTACTTCATCCTGCATTTCTTTTGTTTCTTTTAAAATATCACGGTCTGCGTTAATAATTGTTGACACGGCTACCGAGCGATCAACAAAGTCAGAAAAGCTTTTGGAACCAAGAAGGACTTGAACGTAATCAACACTTCCCCCAGCTTCTTGAAGTGCTTTTGCACGCTCCGCTAAAATTTGGTTTCGTTCTTCAAGCTTCTCATTTAACATATCAATGTCTTTTTGAAGGCTGTCTATTTTCTTAGTTGTCTGCTTAATGCTGTCTTCTGTGTCTGCTACTTTCTTTTCATTTTCCTTAGCTGCTAGTTTTAAACGCTCCAACTGAGCTGATAAGCTGCTTTGTTCTTTTTCCAAGCGTTTTTTTTCTTCGTTTGCACTGGAAATTTTCCCTTGCAGTTCTTCTTTCTCTTGTTGAATTGTTGTTTTTTGGCTTTCCATTTCATTTATCGTTGAGGCGAATGCTTCAGTTGAAAACACGCTTGATAATCCTAAAACAACTGCGGCATTGGCAAAAATAGCTTTTTTATTCACTTTAAACTCCTCCATTACTTCATCTGTCTAATCATCTATGTATATATCGAACTATTATTGTCGAAAAATAGCTAAAAATAGTCTTTTACTACGAAAATTATACCACGATGTATTTATATGAAATATTACAATTTCATTTCATAATTGGAAGACTTAGTGAAATACAAGAAAAAAATAGCACGCAAACGCGTACTATTTTCCTGATTATTTCTCTATAGTTTGCTCATAGTATTGCTCTAGGGCTACAATCGCACTCCCCATTCGTTCTTGTAGCGGAACGACCACGCGCTTCACACCTTGTTCGTTTAACGCTGCAGCCGTTACTTTTCCAACGGATAAAGCCACAACGTCTGTCTCAAATGCTTCTAAAACCTCTTGTTCCTTTCCTTTTTCACGCGCAAACGAAAAAAGGTTACGAGGCTGCGGGGCACTCGTAAAATTGACTGCGTCTACCTTCCTAGTTAGTATTTCATCTAACAGTTGCTCCATCACGTCAGGTTTAGGAGGAATGTGCTTATAAGGAAGAATATCCTTGGCATTTGCATTTTGTTCATTTAAAAAGTTCATTAAAGCTGGAGCCGGGTCTCCATGAAGCTGAAGCGCAACTTTACACCCATCAAACGAGTGGCTCTGCAATTCTCGAACGAGACCAGCTGTACTGCCATCATCATCACGAACAGTTGGTGTAAGGCCTAATTTCTTTAACATATTAATAGTTTTATAGCCGCGGGCTCCAATTTTAGCGTTTTTTAATGCAGCTAGAAATTGGGAAGCTAGCCCCATTTTATCAGCCGTATTGTACAAGATTTCCGTACCAATACCCGTAGTGAAAATAAACCAATCGTACGCACCTTGAACAAGTTCTTTTACATCTTCTTCAAGATGAGTGTCATCTAAAAAAATGGTTCCTTGTGCCGGTCTAATAAGAGCAATTCCACCTAAGTTTTCTACGATTTTTTTGATGTCCTCTACTTTTCGCTGACCAGCAAGAGCAACTCTTTTTCCTTCTAATCGTCTCATTCGTAAACTCCTCCGTTTATGTAAATTACTGCGCAAATGGAGATGTGTGCTGAGGAATATATCCTAGTTTTGCAGAAATCTCCGCTGCAGCCGCTGTTACTTTTTTTATTAAAAACGGCATTCTTTCTTCATTAAAATGTGCATCAATTCCCGCAACGCTAATTCCAGCTGCAATTTCGCCTTTATGGTTAAAGATTGGAGCTGAAACTGCTGTTGTATAGTCTTCTAGTTCAGAATGACTAATTGTATAGCCGTTTACACGTGCTTTATGAAGCTCTTCATTTAATTTTTCTTTGTCGGTAATTGTGCCTATCCCTATTGGTTGTAAATCAGTTATTTCTAAATAACGCTGCTGTTCTTCAGACGATAGAAAAGATAGAATGATGCGAGAACATGCACCAGCGTAAAGAGGTGATTTTCGTCCAATCGAGGTATACAGACGCACGGGATGCACAGCTTCAATCTTTTCAATATACATCGCTTGATCTCCATCGCGAACAATCAGGTTAACAGCTTCTTCCACTTCATCGCGAAGCGCTTGCATAATAGGTAGCGCAAGCCCTCTAACATCGAGCCGATCGGCTACAAGCTGACCAAACTGTAAAAAAAGAAGGCCAAGTTCATAGTGACCATATGGATCTTTCGTTAAAAAGCCCATTTCTTCTAAAGACCCAAGCATTCGGTGAAGTGATGTTTTAGGAATATTTGTCTTATCCATTAATTCGTTAAATGTAAGGCGAGGGTAATCAATGAACAGCGTTAGAATGCTCATCGATTTCATAACCGTTTTATTTTTATCTTGCATACTCACGCTCTCCTTTAATTTGAACATATTTTCACAATCTTTGTTTTATTATACAACAAACTAATGGAAAGCACCTTATTTTAGGATGTTTTTTCACGTTTAATTAGATATAAATAAGAAAGAAAGCACCCTATAGAAAGGTGCCTTCTTTTACTATTTATGAAGTTGCTACCTGCTGTGGATGAATCTCATACATGTCCAAAAACTTCGTTGTAAAATCTCCTTCCACAAATTTTTCGTGTTCTAGAAGAGATAAGTGAAACGGTATTGTTGTTTGCACTCCTGTAATATAAAACTCACTGAGTGCACGCTTCATGCGCTGAATTGCTTCCGTACGGTTTTTTCCGTAAACAATAACTTTAGCAATCATCGAATCATAAAAAGGCGGAATGGTATACCCTGCATATACTGCGCTATCTACGCGCACCCCAAATCCTCCAGGTGGAATGTAGCCTGTTACAGTTCCGGGTGACGGCATAAAGTCACGCCAAGGATTTTCCGCATTTATACGACACTCGATTGCACATCCAGAAAAAGTAATGTTTTCCTGTGTGAAGGGTAGTGGATAACCTGCCGCAACTGTAATTTGCTCTTTAATCAAATCTACGCCTGTTACTAACTCGGTTACTGGATGCTCAACCTGAATGCGCGTATTCATTTCCATAAAATAAAATGCACCGTGTTTATCAAGTAAAAACTCAACCGTACCCACACCATAGTAGTTCACTGCTTTGGCAGCTTTCACAGCAGCGTCTCCCATCTCGTTTCGTAGCTTTTCGTTAAGCGCTGGTGATGGTGACTCTTCAATGAGCTTTTGGTGGCGTCTTTGGATAGAGCAATCTCGTTCTCCTAAGTGAATAACATGCCCATGCTTGTCGGCTAAAATTTGAATTTCAACATGACGAGGGTCTTCAATAAACTTTTCTAAGTACACTCCTTTATCTCCAAACGCTTTTTCTGCTTCTTGCTGAGCTTGACGGACTGCTTTGTGAAGTTCTTCTTCATTAAAAGCCGTTCGCATTCCTTTACCGCCTCCACCAGCAGACGCTTTCACGATGACAGGGTAACCAATTTCTTTTGCAATCTCAGCGGCCTCTTTACTGCCTTTAATTAAACCGTCGCTCCCTGGTACAATTGGTACGTTGGCTCGCTTCATAGTATCACGCGCCTTTGATTTAGCACCCATATCTAAGATTGCCTGAGATGAGGGACCAATAAACGTTAGCCCATACTCCAGGCAAGCATCTGCAAACTGTGCACTTTCAGATAAAAAGCCATATCCAGGATGAATTGCATCTGCATGCGAAACGTCCGCTGCGCTGATGATGCTTTTACTGTTTAAATAGCTGTCTTTAGGGCTTTTTCCACCGATACAGTATGCTTCATCAGCCATCTGCACATGAAGAGCATCACGGTCTCCAGTAGAATACACGGCTACAGTTTTGATGCCAAGTTCCTTACATGCGCGAATCACACGAACAGCAATCTCTCCTCTGTTAGCAATCAACACTTTTTTAAACATGATCTCACTCCTTATTAGCCCTCATTGCTTGATTAAAAATAGAGGCTGGTCGTATTCGACAATGTCCCCGTCTTTCACAAGAACCTCTACAATTTCTCCTTCGATTCCCGCTTCTACTTCATTAAAAAGCTTCATTGCCTCTACGATACAGACGATATCGTTAGCATTGACTTTATTCCCTTCAGAAACAAAAGGTGAAGCTCCTTGTTCATGAGAAGAATAAAATGTTCCAACCATAGGAGAACGAACTTCATGAACTGATTTTGATACCTCTTCATTTTTTAATGGAGACGTGGGTTCTATCTCATTGGATTTGCTAGGGGGTATTACTTTTGTTTCCTCTTTCGTTAGTGATTTATCGAGAACAATCTTTGTTCCATCATGTTCCACATGTAGTTTTTGAATGCCGCCTTCATTCATTAAAGATATAACCTCTTTTAACTCCGCAGTGTTAATCATTCTTTTCTCTCCTTTTGCTTTTTTAAGCTTGTTTTTGATAAAGTGCAATTGAACACGCTAACTGCTTCATAGTTTTTTCGTTCTCTAAATAAATTTGTTCAGCTTCTTCTAGCGTAATATATTGAAAATAAATGCTTTCCCCAGGCTTTACCTGAGCTAGAATTGGCAAGTCAGCCGTGATGACCTGAGCAATTTTTGGATAGCCACCCGTTGTTTGTCGATCTGCTAATAGAATGATTGGATTTCCATCTGGCGGTACTTGAATGGATCCATTCGTTACGGCTTCTGATAGCAACTCTACTTTTTCACTAAGTGCAAGCTCAGGACCTGCAATTCGATAGCCCATACGATCTGATTGAGTACTAACTTTAAAGGCTTGCTCACTAAATGCTTGTTGACTTTCTTTAGTAAACAAATCAAATTGACTGCCTTTTATTACACGGATAATGGGCTTTTTTTCAAACGATAAGCGCTCGTGAAAATTCACATACCAGTTTGGCATATGTACATGACTTGCCACCTTTACATGCTGTTGTTGAGAAGTAGTGAATTTAACTACATCGTTTGCTTGTAATGCGCGCCCTTTGTAACCACCTAACTCGCCACGTAAATATGTACTTTTACTATTCATAACAGGAGATACTGAAAATCCACCTTTTACTGCTAAATAAGCTCGACATCCTTTTTTACAGGGTCCAAATTGAAGGGTGTTTCCTTTTGATACGTAGATCGGCTTCCACATGTGTACAGGCTCATTGTTAATGTTGGGTGCCAAATCGCCACCAGTGATAGCGATTACACAATCTTTTTCAAATTCAAGTGTTGGACCCATTAAAGTCATTTCTAAACAAGCTTCTTTTTCATCGTTTGCAACTAACAGATTTGCTACGCGTAAAGAATACGTATCCATAGCTCCGCTCACTAAGACACCGTGTTTTTGGAAACCAGTTCGTCCTAAGTCTTGTATAGTCGTTAGTAAACCTGGTTTTAAGACCTTTATGCTCATGCTTATCTCTCCTTTGTAAAATTTAAGAATTCACGCTCTGTGATAGGGATGAACTTGACGATATTGCCTGCTTCAAGTAAACTAGGCGGATTTTGCTCTGGTAAGAACAAAGGCTTTGGTGTTTGACCAATTAGCTGCCATCCTCCAGGCGTAGAGATTGGATAAACGCCTGTTTGCATTCCTGCAATCCCAACAGATCCTTTTGGAATACTGGAGCGAGGAGAAGACCTTCTCGGCGCCTTAATTTTCTCTGACATGCCGCCTAAGAATGGGAATCCTGGCGCAAATCCGACCATATATACGAGGTATTCGCCACTCGAATGAATGGATACAACTTCATCAGGAGTCAAATTATTAATCTTCGCTACGTCCTGTAAATCTGGTCCGTATTTACCACCATAACAAACTGGTATTTCTACAGTTGAAGAAGTTTGATCTTTATCGTCTGGTAAACTAGCAAGCTTTTTTTCTACTAAACCCGAGACAATTTTAAAAGGAGATGTTAAAGATGAACCTTGCATTTGATACGTTTGATAGACAATAAGCGGGTCGTAAAAAATCGTTAAGTTTGTAAATGCAGGGACACTTTCGATAAAGCCTTCAAACGGCGTATCTTCAAGTGCCATCATAAGCGTCATAATTTGTTTATGAGTACCGACGCTCATTTCTGAACCGAATGTTACAACAATTGCGGAATCCCCAAGCGGTGTAAGCTCTGCGATTGTCTTCTTTTTATTTACTACTTTAATCATGTTCTTCACCTCGTTTATCAAATTCCTAGCTCATCATCACGTATATCCGTAATAAGCATATGTCCTGGAGCGTGCGTAATCATAATGGATGGCTTAACCTCCATCGCAACGGCTTGTGGTGTAACTCCACAGGCCCAGAAAACAGGTACTTCTCCTTCAAAAATAGTTACTGCATCACCAAAGTCTGGCTGGTCAATCTGTTGAATGCCAATTTCTTTTGGACTCCCAATATGAAGAGGGCCTCCATGAACAGAAGGAAAACGAGAAGTCACCTGCACCGCGCGAGGTACGTCCCGATAAGGCATAGGGCGCATACTTACAACCGTTACTCCTTTAAATAAACCAGCTGATTTGCATTCAATATTGGTTTTATACATAGGAACATTACAGTTCTCTTCAATATGCCGGACTGGTATACCGTTGTTTAACAAAGCGTCTTCAAACGTAAAGCTGCAACCAATCAAGAAACCTACCATATCTTCTTCCCAAAGCGATGTAATATCTGTTACCTCTTCTGTTAACACACCTTCGCGATACACGCGGTATTTAGGTAAATCTGTACGAATATCTGCTCCTTTGGCAACGGTTAGATACGGCGAACCGATTTCTGTTACGTCTAACAGTGGACACGACTTTGGGTTACGCTGACAAAATAGTAAAAAGTCATACGCATGTTCCTGTTTTAAGATTGCTAGATTTGCCTGAGCATATCCATTTGCCATCCCTGCTGTTGGTCCAGTGATTTTCATTTCACGAATGAGCTTACGGATTTTTTCTGGTGTTTCAGCTGCATAACTCATATTTGGTCTCCTTTCAACAATACGGAGGTGAATAAGACCATTCACCTCCAGCTCCGTTATTTAAATAATAAAGGCAGTTGATTAATTAATGTGTATCCTCCCATTAGTGCCATCACAATTACCACAAGACTACCTGAAATCGTTAACCAAAGAGGATGTTTGTAATCTCCTACAATATCTTTTCGGTAAGCAGCAACCAAGAGCGTTCCAAGAGCAATTGGCAAAATGAGTCCATTTATTGCGCCAACTAATAGCAATACTTTAACGGGCTTTCCAATAACTACAAAGCAAAGTGTCGATAAAATAATAAAACCAATAATCACCCATTTATGATGCTGCTCTAATCGTTTGCTAAATGTACGAATAAACGATACAGATGTGTAGGCTGCTCCAATAACAGAGGTAATAGCCGCTGACCACATAACAACTCCAAAAATTTTATAGCCAATGTTTCCTGCCGCTAACTGAAAGACTGAAGCGGGTGGGTTGCTTGGATCAATTTGAAGCCCTTGTGATACAACGCCAAGAACTGCTAAAAAAAGCGCAATACGCATAACAGATGTGATTAAAATGCCAACTACTGAGCTTTTGGTTACCTGTGGTAGCGCATCAACACCTTTTATTCCTGCGTCTAATAATCGGTGACCTCCAGCAAACGTAATATACCCACCTACAGTTCCACCTACTAACGTAACAATCGCTACAATATCAATCGTATCGGGCATTACCGTTTTTACTACAGCTTCACCAACAGGAGGGGCTGTTTTAAACGCTACAAAAAACATTAAGCCAATCATGACAAAACCTGCGTACTGTGTGAAACGATCCATAGCCTTTCCAGCTTCTTTAATTAAAAAGATTGCTACTGCAATGATTGCACTTACAATCGCTCCGTATTCAGGTGCTATGCCAAACAAGGCATTTAATCCTAATCCAGCCCCTGCAATGTTTCCCACGTTAAAAGCAAGACCTCCCATCACAATGAGCCCAGCAATTACATAGCCAAGTCCTGGTAGCACCATGTTAGCAATGTCTTGTCCTCTTTTTTCAGATACAGCGATAATTCGCCATACGTTGGTTTGTGCAAAAATATCTAAAATAATTGAAACTAAAATAACAAACCCAAAGCTAGCTGCTAATGTTTGAGTAAAAACAGTAGTTTGAGTTAAAAAACCAGGACCGATAGCAGACGTGGCCATTAAGAAGGCCGCTCCCATCATAAGCGTCCAGTTTAGTTTAGGGACAGGCGAAAGTTGCTGTTTTTTTGCTTGTTTTATTGGCTCCATAGTAGTTCCCCTCTCAATTATCGGTATGACACAGCGGTACGCGTAATATCTGCTTGTTTAAACGCTGAATTGAGTGCGTATGCAAACTGCAATGCATGGGTACCATCTCCATGAATGCAAACCGTATCAGCTTGAATAGGTACTACTGTTCCTTGCTGAGACTGCACTTCTTTATGCTCAATCATTCGAATAACTTGATTAATCGCTACTTCGTCTTCTTCGATTAAAGCACCGTTCATTGTTCGAGGAGTTAAAGAGCCATCTTCTTGATATGTACGATCAGCAAATACTTCATTAGCTGTTTGAAGGCCTAATTCTTTTCCTGCTTTTATCAGTTCACTTCCAGATAAGCCAAATAAAACAAGTTCAGGATTCACTGCATATACAGCTTCAGCAATTGCTTTTGATAATGCGGCATCTTTCGCCGCCATATTATAAAGAGCACCATGTGGCTTTACATGTTGCATAGTGCCCCCCTCAGCTTTTACAAATCCGTAGAGTGCACCAATTTGATATACGACTAAATCATAGGCTTCATTAGGCGTAATTTGAATATTTCGACGTCCAAACCCGCGTAAATCTTGCAAACCAGGATGAGCACCAATGGCCACATCATGATGCAACGCAAGTTTTACGGTTTCTCGCATAACGGTTGGATCTCCAGCATGGAAGCCACATGCGATATTAGCCGAAGAAACAAACTTTAAAATCTCTTTATCGTTTCCAATCTTATAGACTCCATAACTTTCACCTAAATCACAGTTCACGTCAATGCGTTTCATTTCTTCATCCCCTTATCTATCTTGTTGTACCGAAAAACGGAACTTAAATTCCGTTTTTCGGTTAAATTGATTTTATCATTTAAAAGTCTGCTGCACAAGATAGTTGTCAGAACATTTAACATATTAGGTCAATTCTATTAATTAAAAAGTTCTTGGATAGGTATTTCACTACAGGAAAAAAGAATCTCGAAATCCAGAGTTTTCTAAGTCATAATTCAAAAGGTAGTCTTTTTATAAAAGCGAAGAGGAGGAAAAAAATGAAAAAGCGTCAACTAATTGCGGCTGCAATTATAGGTATCAGCTTACTTTGGACTTCACCTACTAAGTTTAACGCAGCGGAAATGGATACTACTAAAGTGGTGGAGGCTGCTCATGAATTAACAGGAATTAACTATGTTAGCGGTGGTGAAACCAAAACAGAAGGATTCGATAGCTCAGGGTTCATTTACTATGTAGTAGAAACAGCTTTAAATGTAGATATGCCACGCACGCTAGAAGGACAAAGTGCACTAGGAACAGAAGTAAATAAAAGTGATTTAAAAGCGGGAGACCTTTTGTTTTTCTCTACAAACTCTCCTTCCCTTACAAGCGCTGCAATTTATATTGGAGATGGACAGATGATATTTCCTTCTACTTCAAAAGGTGAAGTTGTTAAGGAAAGCTTCAAAGATAGTGCATTTTGGAATGAACATTTTGTGAAAGCAAAAAGACTCAGTGCCTCTACCTTTTCATTTTCAGACTATAAAATTGTCTCTGAGAGCCGGGAACAACTAGGTGTTTCGTACCAATTTGGAGCAGAAAGTCCAGAAGATGGTTTTGACTGTTCGGGCTTTATTCAATATGTATTTAAAGAAGCGTATAACGCAGCACTCCCACGCTCTACGGATCAACAATGGAAGTTTGGTACATATGTCAAAAAAGAGGATCTACAAGTTGGAGACGTTGTCTTTTTTGAAGATACATATCGCAGCGGAATTTCGCATGCGGGTGTTTACATTGGTAAAAACCGCATGATCCATGCCAAACATAAAGAAGGGGTTACCGTTGATTATTTAACGGACAAATATTGGCAAGATAAATACGCCGGTGCTAAAAGAATGCGCTAATAAAAAAGACCATCTTCAAGCCTGAAGATGGTCTTTTTCATGACAATATCGTTTTGACAAAAGTAGTGGGGTCGCTTTCAGCCGTTTTAAACCCTAATCGTTCCCAAAACTGGTTGTATCTTTTGTCCTCAGAGACGTTTAGCTCTACTTGAGTTGCATGACACTTCTCTTCAAGTAAGAGATAAGCTTGCGTTCCGAAACTATACCCTTGATAGTCGTTGTGAATAACGAAAGTATGAATGTGACAAGTGCTCTTAATGGTTTCAGTGTGCACATAGCCAATGTACGTGTCCTCTAACTTAATTAGAAACTGCTCCCCAACTGACTTTATGTTTTTCGTCTTCGTTGATTTTAACATTTCTTCAACGATATAGTGTGTATCTGCTACGACCGTTTCAAATGTAATCATGCTGTTAACTCTCCTCTTGTAGATATGTTTAGTTCCACAAACCTTTTTGATTAAAATACGATGTAATTTCTTGAAAAGACGCTACTTTCACGTGCGGAACGTTCTTTTTGTCCAACAAATCTTGGAGAGCAGATTTTGCAAACGTGATGTCTGCGTAAGCTGCTGGGTGTGAATCCGGTTCACTATCACCAGCAAAATAGACCTGCTCGTATCTTTTCTTGAAATCCTGAATAACTAACGATTTGTCAATTCCGTAACGATCAGAATAGCTCCAGTGCTTAGGATCAATTTGCAAATGAACATTTTTTTGCTGGAACACACCGGTGTTTGAAAGCACCTCGACATTCTCTACACCATGCTTTTTCAGAAGAGGTCGAATGTAGTAATCTGAACCTGCACTTAAAATATAAAAATCTCCGCCTCTTTTTTGCACTTCTTCAATAAAAGCAGGAACTCCAGGATCAATTTCAATTTCATCGATGTCTTGTAAAATAACGTCTTCGTTTTGGTTAATTGAGCTGAAGACAGTAGACAAAAAGTCAATGTCCTTCAGCTTACCCGCTTTCCATTCTGTATAGAGCTTTCTACCTTCAGGAAAATATTTTTCAATCACAATCCAATAAAAATCCTTTTGAGAAATGGTACCATCAAAATCCGATACAAAAGCAAAACGTTTCATTTTATCTTCCTTTCATATGAGCTACATCTCTAAAAGTTCTCGTAGTTCCTCTTCAGATAGACTTGTTAGCATCGTTTCACCCGGTTGAATGACCTGGCTAATCAATTCTCTTTTCTTTTGCTGCATCTCATAGATTTTTTCTTCAATTGTGCCTTGGGCAATTAAGCGAATCACTTGTACAACATTCTTTTGACCAAGACGATGAGCCCGTCCTGCAGCCTGTTCTTCAACAGCTGGATTCCACCACAAATCGTATAGAATGACGGTATCTGCTCCCGTTAAATTTAGCCCTGTCCCACCAGCTTTTAACGAGATTAGAAAAATATCGTGCTCGCCTTCATTAAAACGATTGGCCATTTCTACTCTCTCTTTCCCGTCTGTTTGACCATCCAAATAGAAAAAGGAAATGCGCTCTTCTACGAGCTTTTCTCTAATGATATGAAGCATGCTGGTAAACTGTGAAAAAATCAGCATCCTTTTCCCATTAGCTAATGCTTGATGCACGGTTTCTAGCAGCTGCTCGAGCTTGCTGGACTCCGCTTCGTAATTTTCAATAAAGAGCGCAGGATGACAGCAAATTTGACGTAAACGCGTTAATCCAGCTAAGATTTTCATGCGATTTCGCTGAAAATCCTCCGTTGTTAACGAGCTTTTCAACTGCTCTAAATAGCCAACGTACAGCTCTTTTTGCTCTTTTGACAACTCTGAGCGCTGCGTGGTTTCAATTTTATCGGGAAGTTCTTTTAGAACATCCTTCTTCACGCGTCGGAGAATAAACGGACGCACTAATTTACTAATACGCTCTGAAGACATCTTTTTAAAACCTTGCTGGCTTGGTAACAAGCCTGGTAATATCGTTTGAAAGATAGACCACAGTTCTTCAAGTGAGTTTTCAATAGGTGTACCGCTTAATGCAAAGCGCTTTGGAGCAGCTATTGTTCGTACCGCTGCAGCTGCTTTCGTAGCATAGTTTTTAATTGTTTGAGCTTCATCTAAAATTAGAGCATGAAACTCTTTTTCTTTATATAAAGGCATATCTTGTCTAAGCGTTGGGTAAGACGTAATAAAAATATCTGCGCTTTCTTGAAGCAAATCGCTTCTCTCTTTTGGAGTTCCAACAATCGTTTGCACCTTTAAAGAAGGCGCAAACTTCTCAAATTCATTCTTCCAATTGTAAACTAAGGAAGCGGGTACAACAATTAGCGATGGCTGTAATACATCGTTTTGTTCTTTTTCTGAAAGTAGATAAGCAATCGTTTGAAGCGTCTTTCCAAGTCCCATATCATCAGCAAGTATCCCTCCTAATGAATACTCGGATAGGGATTTAAACCACCGAAATCCTGTATACTGATAGTCTCGAAGCTCTGCATACAAACTAGAAGGTAGACGCCAATTACTTTCATCAGGTGCTCCAATACGTTTAACAAGCGTTTGAAAAGCTTCGCTTAATCGACCTTTAGCCTGCTGTGATTGACCAAGAATTTCTTCAACCTGCATTCCTTTATAAAGCGGGACGTGAAGGCGATTTTCTTCTAGCTCTTCTTTTTTTACATTAAGCTCTGTAAACAAGTCTCGAATTTGCTGAAATCCACCTTGCTCAAGCGAAAGAAATGCCCCGTTATTTAAGCGGTAATATTTTTTCTTTTCAAGTACAGATCTCAGGACTTCTTGTACCGTTTTATCATCAATTCCAGCTAAGTCAAAGTTAATTTCTAATAGGTTGCTTTGCTGTTCTAAATCAATACTTGTTACCAAGTTTGAAGCATCATAGAGCGTTTCTTGTTTTGCTTCTTCACTTATACGAATGTCTACAAGTCCTTCAAGTTGAGGAAGAATACGAAACAGGAATTCAAACATCGCTTCTTCATCTTGCTGAAGATAGAGCTGATTTTTATAAATATTAATGGGTGCGTGTTCAATAATATCCATAATAATTGCTTCTTTTTCCATGTCTCGTACCAGAATAAACTTTGGTTTTTCATCGGTATTCTGGAAGGGGTTAATCGCAAAATCACCGTAATGATATTCAAGCGTTACAAGAATCTGTTCGCTTTCTTTCTCTACCCACAGCTTTGCCTGTAAAGGTGGAGACATAACTTGATTTTCTACCGCTTGTGAAATTTTCACTTCTCCTACTTTGCGTAAGCCAGGTACTACTTGTGACAAAAACGTTCCCATCTGTTCGTCATCAACCGATAGAATCGGCTGAATTGGCATATTTTCCAGCAATCCTTCTACAAGCTTTCGCTGCTTCTTCGTGAGTTCGTAAAAATGACCACTCGCAAAAATCCAACGATAACGATTGAAAAAAGAAGCTTCGTCTAGCTCTCGAAAATTAATTTGAAACTCTTTGGCTTGGTTTTCATCAATAAAAAAAGAAAATGGAAGACCTTCTTTTTTCAATAATACATCTCTATATGTCTCATCTTCATGAACAAAAGTCCAATCTCTTCCTTTCAACGCGTGTAAAAGCGGCTTTGCTACAGACGTCGGGATAACAAGCTCTTTATTAGTAACCGTTCGTCTCGGAGAAGCGTAGGTTTGTTTATAAAAACGTTCGCTTTCAACAATTTGCTGTAAAAGATTAAGAACAATTTCATCTTCTCTCGTAAAATAATGTACGATTGGATCATATGAAAATCGTTTGGTAAACTCATGAGGTTCATCTTCGGCTACATCTTCTAAAAAAGATTGCAAATCTTTTACAACGTAGGTACGATCAACTCCTACCTTCACCTCAATTGTTAAGTAAAGCTCCTCGTCTCGAGAAAAGCGTTCTGAATGAGACTTACAAATATATTCAACCGATAACTGTTCCTTCTCATCCTTGCTGTCACTCTCGATAACGGATTGATGAAAATCTGCGAAGGATTGAATAAAAGAATTGACGCGCTGGTGTTCATAGCTTTTCCGCCGAGATGTTGATGCAACGTCAGTCTTTGTTGCTTGCTGTTCACAAATGGCTAAAAGAACCGCTACCTCATGCTTACATTCACCAAATTCATGATAAGCTAGGCATTCACAAGAAGAAGCGTATCCTTGTTCTTTCATTTGAATCATAACCGTATATGATTCCGTTCCTTCAACAAATCCTATCCATGTTTTCGTTTGTTCATTGTATTCTAAGTCTGTAACTCGCTGTTGTTGATAATATGTATGACCTCTATAGTAGGTTCGACTTGAATACGCATCTTTTAAATACGCTTCATTTAACATTCGCATCTTTTAACTCTTCCTATCGCTAATTTTTTCCTCATAAAATAAATCATGCTCAAAAATACTTGAGCATGATTTATTTAATCTCTCCATTATACCATGTACATCCATTCGGTACTACCTAACCTATTTCTAAACATGATGCTCTACAGCATATAGAGCAGCTTGGGTACGATCTTGAACCTGAAGTTTTGATAGGATGTTTGAGACATGCGTTTTAACCGTCTTTTCTGTTATATGTAGAGCAGCTGCGATTTCTTTATTGCTTTTTCCTGAAGAAATTTCTTTTAATACTTCACGCTCTCGCTTGGTTAATAAATCTAACAACAAAGGCTCTTTTTTTACCGGTTGCGTTAATTTATTTAATAAGTGCGCTGTTATTTTGGGACTTAGCTGATGTTGACCGTTTAGTACATTTCGAATTCCCACTATCAGCTCATCCGGGTCACTTTCTTTTAGCTGGTAACTTTCCGCCCCTGCTTCTAAAGCTGGTATGACGTGATCTTGATCTGAAAAGCTCGTTAGAATCATTACTTTCACGTTTGGCTGCTCTTGCTTAATTTGTTTAGTAGCCTGAATGCCATCAAGCCCCGGCATTGATAAATCCATCACCACAAGGTCAGGCTGTAGTTCTTTCACTTTTCGGACGGCTTCCTGCCCACTTGACGCTTCTCCCACAATTTCTATATCAGGCTGGGTCTGTAAAAATAACGCTAACCCTTTGCGAACGACATGATGGTCATCTGCAATTAAAATACGTATCCTCATCGTTCTCTCTCCTTAAAAAGGAACAGCAATTTGAATCGTTGTTCCTTCTCCTAGTTTACTAGTTACATGAAATGTACCAGATTGCTTCTCAACTCGCTGCTTCATTGCTTTTAAGCCAATTGTAGGAAGCATTGCTGATTCATACTCTTCGTAGCAAAAACCCATCCCTTTATCACTAACGGTCATAGTAACCTTTTCTTTTTGAATCGATAAAAGGAGTTTTACATCATGTACACCTGCATGCTTTCTGCAGTTGTTCATGGCCTCTTGCCCAGCTCTAAACAGCATTTCCTCCACGGAAGCTGGTAAAAAAGCCGTTCCTTCTCGAATTGCGTTTACGCTTAAACCAATCATTTCACCATAGCTTGTTAACGCACAAACAAGTCCTTGCTGCAACCCATCAGGACGAAGCTGTAAAATCAGCGCTTTCATCTCCGCTTGCGCTTGGCTAGCCGTTTGTTGAATTAGTTCAAACATATCCCCCGATGCCCCGTGGCCAATTTTTGTTCCTGCTTTAGCAGTGAGCTGAATTGAGAATAAAAGCTGATTAACAGAATCATGAAGATCTTGTGCTAAGCGATTTCTTTCATCTCTAAGTCGCATCTCTTGTTCTTTCTTTATTAAGTCTAATCGTTTCAGAGCCGTCCCAATTTGAAGCGCGACAGCACCTAATATATCTAGCTCTTGTTGATTAAAATACTGTTTTCCCGGTGCCGCAACGTTCAATATGCCAAACTGTTCTTTCCCTGAATAAAGAGGAACGGTTGCATGATGAGTGATGTTATTCGTTTCGCCCCAATCGTGAACGGTAGCTTCATCCAGCCTTTTGCACTCCATTGTATTTGTTGCTTTTGTTAGTTTGCCGTTACAATAGCGGCTAACACACCAACAGCTGCCATTACGCATAGGTTCAATTTGATGATTCGTTAACCCGTCAGGTAAATTATGAGCAGCCATGAGTTCATAATTTCCACACTCGTCAATTAAAAAAATCCACCCCGTATGCAGTTGAGTTGCTTTAAGCAGTTGGACCAGAGTACCTTGAAGCATTTTCTTTACGTCTGTACTTTCATTTAGAATTTCTGCAATGTCTTTTAATATTTTTAGTTCATTCAACTGTTCGTTTGTCATCTTCATCACCTAATTTAGATATATAGCTATTGTACCATATAGCAATGGTAGTTCATTCCAACTACCGCTTGATTTTTGAAAAATATAAAAATAGTTTGTTAGATTCTTTAACAATTCCCTAGCGTTCGATTTTCATTGGAACTATACTACAATTAATACAAGAACTCGCAAAAAAATGTCAGAAATTGAGGATGAATTTCATAAAAAAATATTATTGAAAACGCTTCCAAAAATAGATTGTTAGTGCTAAAATGAATTTATTAAAAGGATAGGGATGTGACCGTCGTGAATAAATTGTTTTTAGAAGAATTAAAATACATTATCCAATGCGAAGTACCTCTGACAACATATCGCTTAACGCAATTAGAAGAAAAATTCTCAAAGCGATCAGAGCTTATTATTGAAATGTATCAACTGCTCTTCGAAAAGCGTCATGTTCTTTTATTTATAGACAATCTGGAAGCGGCCGTATACGAATACCTTGTGAATCGTGAAATTTCTAATGCAAAAACACGTTACGGTGCAGTTTTATTTGTGGCAAATTTATTTGGTGAAACACCTACATATATAAAATGTAAGATTGCGAAATATCAGCAGTCCTCTATTTCGAATATGAGTGCGTAGTAATAGGTTGTTTGCGAAGAGAAATCCTTCAACCGAGGATTTCTTTTTGCTATTTAACACTTGTTCCTTTTTCCTCAGGCGGAAGATAAAAGGTTATGATTGAAAATCGTCTATCATGTAAAATCTTCAGCGTATGACTTACTGACTTATAATTTAAAGGAGGCTGATAAGATGAAGGTTATGTTTTTTGTAGATCGCTATTTCTTTCTCGAAAAGCAGGTTCACGAATACATGAAAGTACTAGTTGTCAAAACCCCTGAACAAGTGCTGCATTATTTTGAAAAACAATTAATGAGATATCAACGTCTATTATTACTTCAAAACCTTGACGCTTATCCGGACAGCGTTATTACCTCGATTCATTATCTGATTAAAGATTACTCTTCTGCTATTCACAAAGTCCAAACTTATTTAAGTTATCAAAAAGAGCTGCAATTATTAAATGATTAATCGTAGGAATGCTATATGAAAAAGCCCTCTAGCTCATTCATTTTATCTAGTAAATGAGCTAGAGGGCTTTTGTTTGTTTTAGATTTTCATAATTCCGCCTGTACTTGCTGATGTAACAAGTTTAGAGTAACGAGCAAGATATCCTTTTTTCACTTTTGGTTCAAAGCCTTTCCAATTAGCTTTACGAGCTTCCCATACTTCTGGTGCCACTTCTACATCCATGCGACGCTCTTCAATATCAATTACGATATGATCTCCATTTTCAACAAATGCAAGTGGTCCACCTTCAGCTGCTTCTGGTGAAGCATGGCCAATTGATAAGCCGCGTGATGCTCCAGAGAACCTTCCATCTGTTAGTAGAGCTACTTTCGCGCCTAATCCCATTCCCATAATTTGAGAAGTAGGAGCTAACATTTCAGGCATTCCTGGTCCTCCTTTAGGACCTTCATAACGAATGATAACTACGTCTCCAGCTTTCACTTTGCCGTTTGCAATGCCATGAAGCGCTTCGTCTTGAGAATCAAATACTACAGCTGGTCCTTCGTGGCGTGTAATACCGTCTTGAACTCCACCAGTTTTAATGATCGCACCATCTGGAGCTAAGTTGCCGAATAATACAGCTAGTCCACCTTTTTCAGTAAATGGCTTATCGATTGGATGAATAACGTTGTAGTCTTGTACTTCACAACCCGCAATATTTTCACCTAGCGTTTTACCTGTAACTGTCATTGTATCTAAATGAAGTGCATCTGGCTTTTTTGAAAGCTCATTTAGTGCAGCAGATACACCGCCTGCTTCGTGCAAATCTTCAATAAAGACATCAGATGCTGGTGCAAGCTTAGATAAATGCGGTACGCGTGCTGCTACTTCGTTAATACGTTCAAGTGGATAGTTAATTTCTGCTTCATTCGCAAGCGCTAGCGTATGTAAAACAGTGTTTGTTGAACCACCTAGAGCCATATCAAGCGCAAACGCATTGTCAATTGCTTTTTCTGTTACGATATCACGCGGTTTTAAATCTAACTTAATTAGTTCCATTAACTGCTTTGCTGATTTTTTTACAAACTCTTTACGTTCAGGTGCAACAGCTAAGATTGTCCCATTTCCAGGTAGTGCTAAGCCTAATGCTTCAGCTAAACAGTTCATTGAGTTAGCCGTGAACATCCCAGAACATGAACCACATGTCGGACAGCCAAACTGCTCTAGTTCTTGAAGTCCTTTACCATCAATTTTTCCTGCTTGGTAAGCACCTACGCCTTCGAATACTGAAGATAATGAGATGCGTCGACCGTCGCTTGTTTGTCCGGCTTTCATCGGTCCGCCGCTTACAAAAATAGATGGGATATTTAAGCGTAAGGAAGCCATTAACATTCCTGGCGTAATCTTATCACAGTTTGGAATACAAACCATTCCGTCAAACCAGTGTGCTGAAACAACTGTTTCTACTGAATCTGCGATAATTTCACGACTTGGAAGTGAGTAGCGCATACCTATATGTCCCATTGCAATTCCATCATCTACGCCAATTGTGTTCATTTCAAATGGAACACCGCCCGCTTCGCGGATAGCATCTTTTACAATTTTCCCGAACTCTTGTAAATGTACATGCCCAGGTACAATATCAATATATGAATTTACCACCGCAATAAACGGTTTGTCGAAATCTTCTTCTTTTACACCCGCAGCACGTAGTAAGCTTCTATGAGGTGCTCTATCAAAGCCTTTTTTGATCATGTTACTTCTTAATTCTGTCACAATAATTCCCTCCGTATTCGTAACGATCTAAAGAAATATAAATCTTTTAAATTATTAAACAATTTTTAATATAGATACTAATTTAACAAATGAACATATGCTTTGTAAAGACTTATAACAAAATAAGCGATTTTTTATGTTGAAATAATAAAAAAACCTCGAGGATCTCAAAGAACCTCGAGGTTTTTTTACAGATTATGCAAATACTGAAGTTAGAACTGGAACAACTTGTTTTTTACGTGATACAACGCCTTTTAATAGCGCCATATTGTTCACTAGCGGTACTCCATATGCTTGCTCTACTTTTGCAGCTTCTGATCCAAGTGCAATAGCAGTTGAATCGCTGTTTAGAATGTCCGTTACAACCAATAAGAATAAATCTAATTCTTTGGCTTGAATTGTTGCTGCAATTACTTCTTCAATTTCTGTTTTACGTTCAATAACGTCGTTAACATCCACTGCGTTTACTTGCGCAATTTCTACTTTGCTAGCGCCCATTGTGAATTCTTTTGCATCAAGTGAGATTAATTGAGCTGCTGTTTTGTCTCCAAGATCTGCACCTGCTTTTAGCATTGCTAACCCATATTCTGCTGGGTCTACACCAGCAATAGCTGCAAGCTCTTTTGCTGCTGCAACGTCTTGATCTGTACAAGTTGGTGATTTAAACAATAAAGAGTCAGAAATAATAGCTGATAGCATTAATCCAGCGATATTCGGCTCGATTTCAACACCATTTTCTTTGTACATTTTATTTAAAATTGTTGCTGTACAACCTACAGGCTCTGCACGGTAGTATAATGGATCTGCCGTTTCAAAGTTTGCAATACGGTGGTGATCAATTACTTCAAGCACGCGCACTTGGTCAATGTCAGTTGCACTTTGTTGACGCTCGTTGTGGTCAACTAGAATAACTTCATTCACTTCTTTTGATACTTCAGCTACAAAGCGTGGTACTTCTGCGTTGAACTTCTCTAAAGCAAACTGTGTTTCACCATTAATGTCCCCTAAACGTACAGGTTCTGCATTCACACCTAGCTTTGTCTTTAAATCTGCATAAGCAATTGCCGAGCAGATTGTATCTGTGTCTGGATTTTTATGTCCGAAAATAAATACTTTTTCCATAGAACTCTCTCTCCTTCTAACTATGTAAATAAAAGTCTTGTTCCTTTGACGCAAATTCTCCGCTTAAGGACGCAACATTGACATTTTAACACAAACTTTCCCGTTCGTTTTACTATTTATTGAAAAATTCTTTCGTTTAGCTAAAATAAATCCTTTTTATTCGGTATGAATGGATGGAATTATTTTATATTAACGCTTTATTATTTAATTTCAATTTTAAATGAACTGTCTTGCCACCTTTGATAAAGATACAAAAGAATGGCCACAGCGGTCATAATTAAAAAGAGCTGGAATGCATTTATAGAGCGCATTTCATAAATCCCTAACCGTTGAAAAAATGGGCTCATTATATAAGCTTGAAATAAATCAAAGACAGCGTTTAAGATGAAAAAAGTCCAAAAACCGGGATAAGTAAAATAAAAAATAAGGATTGTACCCACAAAAAATACGCCTAATACAAATGGGGTCATATCCTCTAAGAAAAACAGTGTTTGTTTAACTTCCCACCAATCATAGCGTTTAGCCATTTCAAAGACAATCATCAACATAACAATCCCAAAAAGCCCAGCGGGAACATAACGCTTTATGCGATTGCTATCAAAGAAAAAGAATAACAGCCATGGTCCAATAAACAATCCCCACATTACGATTTGTGCCACGCATATAGCCTCCTTTATTTACCGTTTACTGTTAATGTGCGTCAAAGAGAAAATTATATGAATAATTACCTCAAAAAAAAGAAAGCTAGCACTCATGCTAGCTTTCTTTTTGAGGATTAAATCACTTCTATTAAACGCTCTCTAGTGGTGCAGCTGTGAGTCATACTGAATTCTCAGTTAGATTATATTTACTTTACTTCTACACACCAGTTAAAGTGATCTTCAACCGTGCCACTTTGTATGCCTGTTAGCGTATCATACAATTTTTTTGTAACTTCTCCTGTTTTTCCACCATTAATGCTCATACCTTCATTTTTCCAGAATAATTCACCCACTGGAGAAATAACCGCTGCTGTTCCTGTTCCAAATGCTTCTTCTAGTTTACCAGCTGCATAAGCTTCCTTTATTTCAGCAATTGAAATTTTGCGTTCTGAAACAGGGATCCCCCAGTGCTTCAATAGCTCAATAACCGATTTGCGGGTAATACCTTCTAGAATACTTCCGTTAATAGACGGGGTAATTACTTCACCATCTACTTTAAAGAAGATATTCATGCTTCCTACTTCTTCAATATATTTGCGCTCTACGCCATCTAGCCAAAGTACTTGAGAGTAACCTTTTGTACCAGATAGTTGCTGTGCTTTTAGACTTGCCGCATAGTTTCCACCCGTTTTCGCACTACCTGTTCCTCCTGCTACAGATCGAACGAATTCATTTTCAACCGCAATTCGTACGGGTGCAATGCCCTCTTTATAGTAAGAACCTACAGGCGATAAAATAATAATAAACTGATAACGGTCAGATGGCGAAACGCCTAAATATGGTTCTGTTGAAATAATGAATGGACGAATATATAAAGACGTACCTTCAGCATTTGGAATCCAATCGCGATCTACTTGAATTAGTTTTTTTAGCGCTTCTAACGCTATTTCTTCATCTAAGTGAGGAATACATAGACGATCATTTGATTTGTTTAATCGTTTAAAGTTTTCGTCAGGTCTAAATAACAATACCTCCTCTTTTTTTGTTACGTATGCTTTTAAGCCTTCAAATACTGATTGGCCATAATGGAAAATCATCGATGCTGGATCTAACGTAAGAGGCTGATAAGGAATAATTCTCGGATCATGCCAACCTTGACCTTCTGTGTAGTCCATAATGAACATATGGTCCGTGAATACTTTACCAAATGCTAATTCATTTGCGTTTGGTTTTTCTTTTTTTGTTTGAGTTAATGTTACATCAATATTGTACTTTGTCATGGTTGCTTCTCCTTGCTTTCTTGAATTTAAGGGTTATTTACCTTTATATAAATTCCATTGTACATCTAGATGGAAGATTGTCACAATAGGTAAAGATGAAAAATTCTAAATTTTTTATAAAAAGATTTTTTAACACTTACATGCCGATTTTTACGCGTAGCTTATTGTCTTGAATAGAAAATTGCTTAATCGTTCCAATTGGAATGAGTTTCACTTTATCAATTTCGTTTAGGTCAATGTGGATTTGCCCATCTTTATAAGCTGTTACTGGAGGTTTATCAAATAGTTTCTTTTTAAGAAAATCGCGGTTTGTAGGTCTCATTTCATGAATTTGAAACGAAAGCACACGTCCGTTAGCTGAAGAAGGTTCCAGATTTATTTGAAAAGGAATTTTCAACAAATATTTATGAACATTACCTTTTACTTCAATAATATTTTCTTGAAAAATTATACTTAGGTTCTTGATTTGATCTTGTTTCCTTAGCTGTCTTTGAAACAACCGCGTAAGCATAGGAGCTGAAATAGGTACCGTAATTCCTCCGTCCGCTAGCTTTTCTTTTGCCTTAAGCGTTCTCTCGTCATTTGCTACCTGTTGAAATTTTCGATGTATCCATTCTTTCATGATGCACCTCCATTGATTAATAAAGTCTTGTAATAGTGTATGAGTACAGAGCTTATTCATTTTCATAAAATTCTCATACTCTTTTCTTTGTAAAGAAACATATCATGGCCTTAAATTTATTTCTTTTTTTGGAAAAAGAGCAAAAAAAAACTTCTATTTTTTAGTTACATTCACTAATGACAGAATATTCGAAACGAATTAAGATAGTAACAACACTGATTAATGTTACATTTTATAACATTACATGTGATATAATGAAAGGAGATTTTGTATGAAAAAAACACAAAATCCATTAGCACTTACTTCATTGGGTCTGCAACATGTATTGGCGATGTATGCTGGAGCTATCCTTGTGCCGTTAACCGTGGGACGCGCTTTAAATTTAAGTACGCAGGAACTCGCCTATTTAGTAGCAATCGATTTACTAACATGCGGCATTGCTACCTTATTGCAAGCTTGGAACAATCGCTGGTTTGGAATCGGTTTACCAGTTGTACTTGGAAGCTCATTTGTTGCGGTTACACCAATGATAGCCATTGGTTCACAGTATGGAATCAGCGCAGTGTACGGCGCTATTATTGCCGCAGGGTTGTTTATCGTTTTATTTGCTAACTTCTTTGGAAAAATCGTTAAACTTTTTCCACCGGTTGTAACTGGGACAGTCGTGACAATGATTGGGCTGTCACTTGTGCCATCAGCCGTTCGAAATATGGGTGGCGGTGTTGGCAGTGAAGAATTTGGGTCTATAGAAAATTTAGCATTGGCTTTTGGAGTACTCGCTTTCATTTTGTTTTTAAATCGTTTTTTTACAGGCTTTTTGCGAGCATTGTCCGTACTCCTTGGCATTGTAGCAGGAACAATTGTAGCAGCATGTATGGGTATGGTTAATTTGTCAGGTGTAAAAGAAGCTTCCTGGTTACATATTCCTACTCCCTTTTATTTTGGTGTACCCACATTTGAGGTTGGTCCTATTCTAACTATGATACTGGTTGGGGTCGTAATTATAATTGAATCTACAGGGGTTTTTCTTGCACTAAGCAAAGTCTGTGAGCGAGATTTAAACGATCAAGATTTCGTTAAAGGTTATCGGGCTGAAGGATTAGCAATTATGCTAGGTGGTATTTTTAACGCTTTTCCTTATAATACATTTGCTCAAAACGTCGGGCTTGTTCAACTATCGAGAGTAAAGACTAAAAATGTCGTAGTAGTAGCAGGAATTATCTTAATTATGTTAGGTCTAGTTCCTAAAATTGCTGAATTAACAACGATTGTCCCTACTCCTGTACTGGGCGGTGCAATGATTGTATTATTTGGAATGGTTATTTCATCAGGTATTAAAATGCTGAGCAACGTTGATTTTTCTAATCAAAATAATTTATTAATCATCGCCTGTTCATTATCACTTGGCTTAGGAGTTACGGTCGTACCTGATCTATTCGCTCAGCTCCCAGCTGCACTCAAAATTTTTGTAAGTGATGGTATTATTACAGGAAGCATCGCTGCTATTTTACTAAACTTAATCTTTCATTCTAGTGAAACCAAAAATAGACCTATCGTCACTTTTGAAAAAACTGATTATTCAGAATCTAAATAATGAGGTGCTAACATGATAAAGCGAACAATTCACGAGGTAAATAAATTACCTGAGCAAACGTTTATTGAATCGTTTCAAGATATCTACGAACACTCTTCTTGGATCGTAGAGAAAATTGTTCCGCTCCGGCCGTTTATTTCTCTTCAAGAATTTCACCACCGAACAATCAAAATTATTAATGAAGCTTCTGATCAAAGAAAATTAGACTTACTACAAGCGCATCCAAATCTAGGAGCCAAAATCGCTATGACTACTCACTCCATTAATGAGCAAAAAGGTGCTGGTTTAACCTCTCTTACAGCAGGAGAATATGAAGATTTCATACATGCAAACAAGGCCTATATGAATCGCTTTGGTTTCCCTTTTATCATTGCGGTAAGAGGAAAAACGAAAAGCACAATCTATCAAAGCTTACTTGATCGTCTAAAGAACGATAAAAACACAGAGTTTACAACAGCGTTAGCTGAAGTATATAAAATTGCTTATTTTCGATTAACAGACAAAATAAAAACCGAGGAGCGTGTTACAATGACAAATCACTTAAACCGTCAAATGTATTATGGAAAAGGAGATGTATTTGCTTATCGTACGTATTTAAAACCGCTTAAAGATGTGAAGGTCATTCCAGAGTCTGAATTTAGCGGACGAAACAACATCGTATTTGGTGTTAAAGTAAAAGTTGCGATAGGAGGAAGTCAGTTTTTGTCTTCATTTACAGAAGGGGATAATAGCCTTGTCGTTGCAACAGATTCTATGAAAAACTTTATTCAGCGTCATTTAGGTAGCTATGAAGGTTCAACGATTGAAGGTTTCTTAAAGTATGTCGCTGAAGCGTTTTTGGATAAATACCCTCAGATGGAAACAGTTGAATTAATCGGAGACGAAGTCCCATTTGAAGCCACAAACGGTATGGTTGGCAATACGCTTACTGAAAGCAAGCTCGTTTATAAAAGATCTCGAAATGAGTATGCGCAAGCAGGTATCAAACTAGAACGAACAGCTCAAGGTCAACAAATTACCGAGCAATATAGCAAACTAAAAGATTTGCAGCTAATTAAAGTAGAAGGCAATTCATTTGTTGGATTTGTTAGGGATGAATATACAACGTTACCTGAAGACTCTAATCGCCCTCTCTTTGTTTATTTAAATATCGGCTGGACATATACACAGTCAGAAGATGCAATAGGTGATGCGCCTCTTTCTTATGTAGCAGCGGAACAGGTAAGAGACATCGCGTGCTCCGTGTTTAACGAAACTGAAACACCGTCTATTCAAAATTTAATTTATCTAATTGGCATTCGCGTACTCGAACGATTTCCACAGCTAAAAGATGTTACCTTCGAGTCACAAAACCACACGTGGGATTCAGTCGTTGAAGACATCCCAAACTCTAACGGAAAAGTGTATACCGAGCCAAAGCCACCATTTGGTTTTCAAGTCTTTACGGTAACGCAGGAGGATGTCAAAATAGCAGTTACATCTGCACTCGAGGAGTCGAATTAACATGACGACGCTTTCGACTCATGTTTTAGATTTAACAAGCGGAAAACCAGCTAAGGGAATTGTTGTTTCACTCTACAGACTTCAAGGTAATACTGAACGTTTGTGGATCGGAGACACAATCACAAACGAAGATGGACGCATCGACCAACCTTTTTTCAGTAAGGAACCATTTACTTCAGGTGAGTATGAACTTTTATTCGATATTGAAACGTACTTTTCGATAAGCCCATCAGTACAAACGAGCACCCCTGCTTTTTTAACAAAAGTAGCAGTGAGGATTGGGCTTTCAGAAACATTTGAACACTATCACGTCCCCCTTCTTGTTTCTCCATGGGGATATCAAATTTATCGAGGTAGTTAAAATAAAAAGAAGCAGCTTAAGCTGCTCCTTTTTATTTTGATCTATTCTAATAACTTACTCATGATATATTCATCGACATATTGTCCATTAATTCGCAGTGAATGCTTTTTTGTGCCTTCAATTTGAAAGCCGACTTTTTTATATAAATGGATCGCAATTACATTTTCAACTACAACTGTTAGCTCAAGGCGATGAATTTCCTGCTCTTTTGCCCATTCTTCAAGCTGTTGGAACAGCTGCAAACCGATTCCCGTTCCTCGGTAGTCTTTTAAAATACCCATTGATACATACGCGACGTGGGCACTTCGATTCACCACTCCACCCACAGCCTGTAAGTAGCCAATCAGTTCCCCCTCTACTTCTGCTACTAAAAGCGTAGAGTTTCGCTGTTGTTTCATCATTTCAATTTGCTTTTCCTGTTGCTCTGAACTTAACTTTCGTTCGTTTTCTTCAAAGAGCATATATTGACTTTCAGTTTCTACTTGCTTAATCATCTCAACAAATTGAGGCGCATCAGTCATCTCTATTTCACGTATCACAATAGACTCCCCTTTTTTCTCTTTCTATCTAGCATTTATTTTAAAGGAATATGAAAAGTAACGCTATAGTCTTGCTTCAAATGACTCATGTACTGAATATACAAAAAGACGCCCGATTGGGCGTCTTTGATGCGTTTTGAGGCGAGGACCGTATGACCACATTCATACGTTTAGCAAAAGCATATCCTTCGACTTACACAAATTAGCTCATCGCTTCTTTACTATAGCATGGCCGGAGTGAAACGGCAAGCTTTTTTTAGTTCTTTCGTCATTTTTCGTTCTAAATTTTAGATTTCTTCATATGTATGCTACAAAAAGGATAAGGACGTGATGATTATGCTCCTAGCCAATCCCCCTCGTTTTTCATGGTCACACGCTCGCCATAATCAGATGATAGAATGCCCAAGAAAATATGCTTATCAGTACTATTTTTCCCATGAAGGTTGGCTCTCTTCTTCTACTAAACTTGCAAAACAAGCCTATCGCTTAAAGAAAATGGTTACTTTGCCCCTCTTAGTGGGACAAGCAGTTAGGCAAGCTATTCAAAATTATTCTTTTAGGGATAACACAGCATCACTTGAAGAGCAAAGGACTGCCATGCGTAATTTCGTTGATCACGAATTACGTCGTGTTTATTTGCAAACAAGAGACTACGGCGACGAATGGTATCATGAGCCAAATGTGTACACCATGATATTAGAATACTACCAAAAAGGATATTTAGCAGATTATGAAATTCAGCAAACCAAAACGTCCATCGAGAGGTGTGTCATCTCTTTTTTTCGAAGTAAAACATTTAGAGACCTTCAGTCAAGTGATTCAATTCAAATTCTTCCCCAAGAAGCGTTTCAATCAGTAGAACTTGACTCAGTTAAAGTATTTGTTTCATTAGATCTTCTCTACTATAAGCCAGATACAAACCAATACATCATCGTGAATTGGAAAACGGGAAAGCAGGCGCATGACCATCTGACACAACTCGCTCTTTGCGCTCTTTATATACAAAGAACCTACAATGCTCCACTAAGTTCTATTCAGATTCGTAACGAATACCTTTATTCAGGAGGTAACCACACGTATTCTGTAACAGAAAAAGAAATAGATGCATTCCATCACACTCTTAAAGAGAGCCTGATAAACATGCATCTATATATCGAACACTCAGAGTACAATCAACCGAAGCCACTAAGTGCGTTTCCATTGAAACAAAGCACTCGCTGTAGACATTGTGTCTATCAAGAGCTTTGCAAAAAAAATGATTAAAATTATTCTTGATTTAAGAACTCATGCAACTCACTCAGTCTTTTAATTTCATGAAACGGTACAACTTTATCCGCTTTTTTATCGTCACGGTTCACCCAGACAGAGCGTATTCCAGCTCGAGAAGCGCCAAGAATGTCCGTCATTAAATTATCACCAACCATAATCACTTCATCTTTTGATAAGTTTAACAAAGATAACGCATGATCAAAAATTGACGGATCAGGCTTGCCTCTTCCAAATGCTCCAGAAATGACAATCTCATCAAAATACGGAGCAATTTCTGGCGTGATTTCTAGTTTTGTATTCTGAAGCTGAGGCGATCCGTTTGTTAATAGCAGCAGCTTATAGTTTGCGCGTAGTTCATTTAATACCTCAAACGTATCTTCGTATACGAACGGATTACGACGACGTTCTTTAGGGAATCGTTCTGCAAGCTCTGCACCAAATGCTTCGTCATCAAGTCCAAGCGACTTTAATCCTTGTGTCCATGCATCTTTACGATAAGTTGGCACAATTTGTTTCATTTTTTGGAAGTTCTCATGTTCATCATGGAAATCTCCCCATAGCCCTTCAAACGGATTAATACCAATCATTTTTGTAAACTCGTACGTTTCATATGTAGCATACAGTGTAGAGGCCGCTTCGCGTACAGCTGCTTCCAACTCCGTAGGATCAACATCATACCTTTGAGCTGCGTACTCGCACGTTGCACGGAATGCTTCCGCGACGCTCTTTTTATCCCATAGTAACGTATCATCTAAGTCGAAAAAGATTGCTTTGATATTCATTTTATCAGTACTCATTCAGACACCTCTTTTATTTATTGAAAAAGTTGAACTATTCTAACACTAGATTACATTGTTCAATTAAAGAAGTCTAGCTAAATTCGGATTCTTCTAAAATGATAGCGTTACCATTTCAAAAAACCTTTTTTGGAATGTAACTGAAAGAGTAGAATGTGATATGATGAAAAGAATGAGGATGCACTTGGAGGTATACAAATGAAATCAATGGAAGAAATGTACGGTTTTACGACAGCAAAGGTTGGAAAGCGCTTGAGTAGGCTGGTAGCCAGTTTCTTACGCCCTTATGGCATAACGCCTGAACAATGGACGGTATTAAAGAAGGTATCGGAAGCTGATCGTATTACACAAAAGCAACTAGCTATAAAAGCGGATAAAGACCAAGCTACGCTTACAAAAATTTTAGATTTATTAGAAAAAAGCGGTCACTTACAGCGAATAAAAAACCCTGAAGATCGCCGCTCTTACTATATTCAGCAAACAGAAAAAGGAATGGCTTTGCAAGAGGAGATAACGGGCCCTATTGAAAACCTTTTTAATATGTTAACTGAGGAAATGAATGAAGCTGATTTAGCTGCTTATTTTAACGTACTTCAGCAATTGGAAAAAAGAGCGGAATCTCTGCAAGAAGAGATTGAACATACGTAAAGCAGGCACTTCAACTAGAGGGCCTGCTTTAAATACACCTTGCCATTTTTAGCACATCTTCAATTTGTCTCAGCGTTTCCATCGCTTCTTCATCCAGCGCCGTAAACTTAAACGCAATCGACTCAGCCTCTGGATTAACAAAAGGTTCTTTGTTAGTGTCTTTTCGAAACGTTGTAATGTTTTCAAGTAAATATTTAAATGGTGATGTTAAGTTACTCCTTCGAAAACGTAAGCTCACCGTTGAAGGCGTTCGTTTTTGCAACTCATTACTACCTTCATATTGAATGGCTCCTATGTATCGATCTCCCGCTTCTCTTGATTCTTTATTTCGATATAGCTGTACGGTCTGTGTAGTGCCGTGCCAATCAATGTACAGTCCTGCACTTTCACATAAATCATGAATATAATGAAATATTTCGGTCACTTCTCCGAAATGATGTTGAAGCGGATGCTTAACGCCCATTGCACTTCGCCTCCCTTTTTAGACCATTATATTTGATAAATGAAGGGTTTATTCGAAAAAGAAGAGAAATGGGAGAGTTTCACCCTTAAAGTTTACATAATATAGTTATAGAAATCTAGCGATAACCAGAATTTCGAAACGCATCGTAAACGGTGTCTTCTTGTAATTTTTCTAGGTATATATTAGTCGTTGCAATAGAGGCGTGTCCTACTACTTGTTTTACCACTGATAAGGGTACGTCATTTGCTAAGCTGTTCGTAATGAAGGTGTGACGAAACCAGTGTGGTGAAATAGATGAATTACCTTGAATTGCATAAACCGCTGTTTTGATGAGTCGATAAAGCGTTGTATACGATAATCTTTTTTTAACTCCCGTTTTGATAAACGGCTTAAGCTGAAAAAAAAGGGGCGTTTCATCTGAAGGATTCAGCATCATCGATTCTCCTAAACTCTCCCGGTAGTGAAACAGGGCGTTTTGAACGTCTTTAAACACTGGGATTGTTCGTTCTTTTTTTCCTTTTCCGAACACATCCACTAGTATATTGCCACGACGATCTTCACGGAAACTTCCCCAGTTTAAGCTTAATACTTCACTAGACCGCATTCCGCTTAAATATAAAAGCATACCCATCAGCCGATTTCGTGCTTGATATTCTTTCTGTAGCATTGAATCTTTTACAACATCTTCAAGCGTTTTTACAATAACTTCAGCTTCTCTTACACTTAACTCTCTGTATTCCGTTCGATTGACCTGTTTTTTCTCACTATAATGTCCCTTTGAAATCGTAGGCTTTTCAATCCAAGTTGTATACAAAGAAGGATAAAACTGCGTTTCATGACCGAAGGTGAGCATCCTTCTAAAAAACTCTAACTTTCTTGCAGCGCTTCTTTTTGCATACGTTTGATTCACCCAATGATTAAATGCCTTCACTTCCATAAACCCAACTTCTTTTAAAGAAACCTCTATCTCCTTAAAAAAAGTCAAAACTGTTTTTAAATCTTGATGGTACGCTCGAATGGTATGTGGAGATAGCTCAGGCTTTATCATTTTAATGTTCATAAAAAGCTCAACAAATGTTTCATTGTCTGTATGACTCAACGATAAATTTTGATTTTCATCTAACAGATTTCCCCACTGTTCTTTTAATTGCCGAAAAGACAGAGAAGATTGACTTTGCATTAATTTGTTTTCATTTTTCATTATTTCCACCTTCTTTTTATCGCTATCTCTTAAAAGCTTCAAAATCGATTTTAAGACGTTTTTTATAAATTAAATGTATTGGTACTAAAGTTATTTTAAAACGGTATATAACCCTATTTAAAGAGGTCGTTTTTTAAAACACATCAATAATTATGTAAAAATATGTAATTTATTGGCGTTTTTTCTGCTTTCTCTTTACTTTATCATACTAACGCTTGATAAGGAAGAGTTATCTTGCGTTAGTATGATAAAGTATTTACCTCAAAAAAAACCTCAGCTAGGTGCTGAGGTTTCAGTAAGATTCTAATTGAGTAATGACGAGCTTTTCATTTTCAAGTACCATTGTGTATACTCGGTAATACTCTTTTTCTTCCGTATGTTCATTTATGGTAATGTTCATAACTTCTTTCGTTTTTACTTCGTAGCTATTTTCTTCCTTAGGCGTCCATTCTAAAATATCAACCGTTGCAAGATCTTCTCGTATTGTTCGATCATACAGTGTTTTAACGAGCTGCTGTTGTTCATTAAACAATGTGCTATCTTTTTCAAAATAATGTTGAATACGATCAAACTCATTAAGATTAATAGCTTCTGTTAAATCACGTAAATAGGTTTCTGTAAATGCACGAACAACCGAAGCATCTACTTCTGTAACTTTGTTCAAATCTACCTCAATATCTTCCACAGGCAAAATGACTGGCATATCTTCTTTAAGTTGGTTAATCCGCTCCGAGCTCTTTGCTAAAACACCAAATTCTCCAGAACCATCTTTAAAAAGTAAAACCTTCTCTTGATTACCATCTTTATCTTCAATGGCCGTTTCTTTATTAAACGACACTGTTTCGTTAGGCGTTATTATTTTTCGATATTCTATATACTCATCTGAAGAAATATCTAATGATTTTTGACGATACGTCATTTCGTCCCATTCATTTAACTTCCAACCATCTTTTCCATATTTCATATTTAAATAAATAGTTGTACCTCCGTTCCCTTTTTCATCCAGAGGTTGAATAGCTGAAATTGAAAATTGACCAGGGCGATTGTTAATTACTTTAAAACGCACGGTTGTTTTTAGATCTGGAATAGGCTGTTCATCACATTGACAGTAATAAGAAGTGGCGATTGTTTTTAGCTTTGTAGCAACTAATGAACTCGTAGCAAACTCTTTAAGCTTAGGACTTAGCAGTTGAAAATCTGCTGGTTTCTCCTCATTGTCCCATTCCTCTTCTTTCCCTAAGACGTCAAAGATTTGGACAACATTTGACAGTGAATCTGTAGCAAGCTGCTTAGCTTCTTCGTTTGTTACAACGGGAAGAGAGGAATTTTTCTTAGGCTCATTAGCTGACTCATCAACAGCTTCAGCTGGAACAGTAGCTTCTGATTTAGTTTCTTTGGGTGTCGGGGCTGGAGCAGACTTTGGCTCACTACATGCTGACAACAAAAGCCACAGGGAACAAATCATGGCCACTACACATAGATTTCGCATTTGAATCCCCCTTTTTTTCTTTTATCTTGTTTAGCTTTCAAACGTAGACAGCTCAAATGCGCCTGCTGGAATGGTCCATTTAGACTCAGTAGCTTTTTCTAATTTATGAATAACAAAAAGAGAATTTGCTTTTAGCGTTAAGACAATGGTTCCTTTGTTTCCATTACTGTCCGCATCATAATGAATGACAGCCTGATTATGTTTAAACGTTACGTTTTTTGCTTCTACTGTAGCCACTTCTACTGAATTTGGAGGCTTATACGCATGAATCTTCACCGTAGCCTCTGAGTTAGACGAGGCATAAAACTCTACGATAGGAGCGCCTTTTAAGTCTGAATTAGCAGTGGACCATTTACCGTTATACTCATTTAAGCTAGCTGCTCTTGTAATAGCAGGTGCATTTGAACTTGTGTCTTCCGCTTCATTCAATGCATAAGGCTCTACGCTTTTAATCCGTAATGTACCTTGATTGCTTGTGAGCGTATACAATTGGTGAACGCTCTTTGTATAATCCTTTTTATTAGGCTGATGTATAATGATTTCTTCAAATGTTTGTAATTTTATTTGGTTTCTCTCAGCTTCATACCAATTCACAACTTGAAACGTCTTTAGTTCTTGACGAATTTCTTGCTTCGAAAAATTGTCAATCTCTATCACTTGCTGTTTATAAAACTCACTATCTTCTATTGTATAAGTTTGAATCGCCTTAGCCGATTTATTAAATATTCCATCATGCAAAGCCTTGAAGTAGCTATTCATAAATTGTGAAATCGTTTTTTCATCTATTGCATCTGAAATATCATATTTGTACTGGTTTTCAACAATATCTTTCTTTGCTTCTTGATCATGACTTTCTATCTCTCCTGCAATCATCAAGTCTGTATCGACTTCAGTAGCTTTTTGAGCTTTTTGCTGACATCCTGCTAGTAAAAGGGAAGTTGCAATCGTCATGTAAAGGAGATTACGTTTGTTCATTAACATGATTCCTTCCTACAAAAAAATGGTATGTATATTCTTCCAACAAACAGACCTAGTATACCATTCTACAAAAAAACCCTCAACCCTTTCATAAAAAGAACAAAAACACTGAAAACATGTAGATTCGTTTGAAAAAGCAAAAAAACCTATAGGATGTTACTCCTATAGGTTTCATTCATTTCAGTTATGAAGCGCGGTTTAATACCACTCTTGCAGCAGACGGAATTAATACGGCTA
This sequence comes from Bacillus sp. CBEL-1, assembly GCF_004348885.1. Classification (NCBI taxonomy): domain Bacteria; kingdom Bacillati; phylum Bacillota; class Bacilli; order Caryophanales; family Bacillaceae; genus Bacillus; species Bacillus sp. CBEL-1. The sequence continues at coordinate 44,615 of NZ_SBIM01000003.1, forward strand.
AAATAATTAGACAAGCAATCATGGAGCCCACCATTGCCAATCCGTTCATTGTAAATGAATACCATAATGCCGATACTCCTTTTGGTGCATAAGAGCCCCAAAAGACAATCCCTGCAACAAAGTGCCAGAAATAACGAGCAACGCTTCCGATAATGATAGCTAAAATAATAAACATAAATGCTTTTGTTCGATTGTTAGTAGCTAAGTTCTGCTTGATAACACCTGACAATAACCCTGCTAGGCCAATGAATGCAAATGCAATAAAATACTCAATAAATGCTTGTAGAGGTGTTAACACATAAGCAGTACCCGTGACAACTTGTAGTAATCCCCATAAAAATCCAGCTGCAACACCGGATTTAAATCCCCACCGAAAGCAAATAATGAAGATTGGTACCATGGAAAAAGATATGGACACGGCGGGTGCAATTGTGATGGATGGCAATATATCAATAATCATTGCTAAAGCTGCAAAGATTGCCACTTCAATTTTCGCTTGTAAAGACATCCCTTTATTCATCGTCTTTTCACTCCTGTTGTAAAATCATTAGTATTCAACGACAAACACAGGAGACAGCACAAGCTGCACGATCCACACTCCCTACGCTAGCATTAACTAACAGGTTCAAAGGGTCAGAACAATTGGTTCACTCTCAGCCATTCAGGCTCCCCCTGTGGTACGTTGATATGTATTATTAGAACGCTTCCTATTATATCATATTTCTCACATAAGTAAGAAGCAAATTTTATTTAAAGAATAAACTGATAAAACAGAACATCTTGCCATTGATCAAACTTCCAACCTACTTCTTTGAACTCTCCACAAAACGTAAATCCAAACTGTTCATGCATTTTAATGCTTTTATCGTTTCCTTTTGTAATACCGGAAATAACAACGTGATGATTTAACTCTTTTGCTTGTGCTAAAATAGCTTCCATTAGGCTTTTACCAATTCTAAACCCCTGATGAGCTTCATCGACATATACAGAGAGCTCAACTGTTCGAATATATGCTTCTTTATCACGATAGGAAGACAAAGATGCGTATCCAGCTACTTCACCATTTCGTTCAGCAACAAGCAGAGGAAATAGTTGACTTTGGTCATGAGATTCAAACCAACTTTTACGCTGTTCAATCGTTACAGGCGTTAAGTCAAATGTTGCTGCGCTTTGGCGCACTGACTGATTATAAATATCCACCATTGCAGGTAAGTCTTCTGCTAAAGCTTTTCTAATTACTGTCATGATGTATCTTGCTCCTTTTTCAAAATGATGTTTCTATTGTACTTGTTTTTTTCAGAATAATCTACACAAAAAAACCTGATGCTGTTGCATCAGGTTTTATTTAATATATTGATAGGATTGCAGTACACGTAGCGCTTCAGACGTTGAAGTAACCGTCGCAAATTCATTATGAAGCGATGATAAGCTTAAGCGATGAACATCTTCTGCCGCAAAAGTTGTTTCCCCGTCGTATGATAACAAGTTGAAACACGCAGTTGCATCGTGTATTACGTAGGTGCGATAACCTAAGTTTCCTGCCATACGTGCCGTTGTAGAGACGCAATGGTTGGTTGTTAACCCCACTAGTATAAGCGTATCATATCCGTTTTCCTTTAGATAGTTATCTAGTTCTGTCCCTATAAAGCAGCTATTTTTATGTTTGCGAATTAAGTATTCATCACCAACAGGACCAAATCCTTCTTTGAAACGAAAGCCTTCCGTTCCTGGAAAAAGAGGAGATGTTTCACTTTTTGAAGCATGCTGAACATGAATAACTGGAAACTGCTGTCTCCTCCATGCTTGTAAAAGAGTGAGCATATTATCTTCTGCATGAACATTATTACGAGTTCCCCAAGCATCTTGTTCAAAACCTTTTTGTACATCTATGATGATTAAAACAGGGTTTGATTGAATCATTCCAGCCATCAACTTCTTTCATCAAAATTTTAAAATGGAGATTACATACGTACAACCATTCACATCAGCTTTTGAAGCATGCTGCGTCTGTTTTGGTAAATAAATGCGATCTCCCGCTTCGCACCGAGTTGTTTCTCCCTCAACAGTAAAGTAGATAGACCCTTCAATAATATGAAGAATCTCGTCGGTTGGGTGAGTATGACTTGGGTGTTCTTGCCCTGCAACATCATGCTGAACTTCTACATAACCGGTATGTTTTGGAAGTAGTTCATGTATAACTTCTTCAAGTCCACCGCCAATCCCTTTTTTAATAAAGGCTTTTTTTAGTTCCATCTCTTTCACTCCTTTTTAGTTTGAATGGACACTCTGTTGGGAATGAGTTGTTAACATCTCGTAAGAAATATTGCTTCCATTCATGATTTTCTTGATTCCCGTACCACCCTAGATGAGGATGCGCTTCAACTTTGTCGTATTCTTCAAGTCGATTCCGAACTGTTTTTTGAACTTGCTGACCGACTTTTGTATGAGGTGTCATTCCTTCAAACACCCATCTCGGCTGAAATGTAATCATAAAACTGCTGCTCTTCCGACTTTTTCGTAATTCATGTATAGGTGTATTACATACAACAAATATTGGCTCACCTTCAAAACAAAACTCCCATAGAGGATCATTAGGGTCTTTGGGGATATCTTCTGGCCAAGGTTTTCTGTCAATTTGATGCAAAAATGTGAGTGTATCCCAAAACATTGTTTCATACTGAGTCATCGTACGATTTTTATGTTCAGGCTCAAAGAACACAACAAATGATGTATAACGGCCTAATGTGCGAAAACATGAAATATATTCTTTAAGTGCTTCTGCACAGAGTTTAATATCTTTATAGTTGTATGGTGAAGAAACAAACGCAAAGCGCAGCAAATCTTTCTTTAATCCTTCTACTCCTAAAATGCATGGGAAAGGATTCTCTTCAGAAAGCATATCTTGACTAAAATTAGTAAAAACTTCTTTTCCCCATTCAGGCACAATCGACGAATCCATAATTTCCTTGCTGTTAAATAGCTTTTTATTTCTCATTAAAACCCTCCTTACAGGTTTCCACCATACATTTTTATTAAGAAGTAGTGTGCTTTATGTTTACTTCTTGTTATATTCTTCAACTTTACAAGTAACAAGAATAACCTATAAGCAAGCTGGCAGAAAGAAAGGCTTTTGTCCATAGGAAACAGCCTCTTACTACTTTTTTTCATTTTTCAGCTCCGTCATTCTCGTTTTTCAGCAGAATAAACAATATCTTTTAAGGTTTCAGTAAACTTTTTTTGTTCATCATAAAAAAGGCCGTGACCACTCTGTTCAAAAGGAATTAACGTTGAATCCTCAATTCCATTATGCATAGCTTCGGCTAAGGGGAATGGACAAACTTGATCTTTTTTTCCATGTAAAATATACGTTTTTACAAAAATTTGACTGAGGTCTTCACGTAGATCTTCATCACGCAGTGACTTTGCTGTTTTAATTGTTCCGTGACCCGAAGCTTCTAGACCCAACAATTGAAACCAATCTCTAAAAGAAGGGCTAAGTTTTGAATTGAAAAATTTTTGCCCAAAATCAGCAAGCATGGCCGGCCGGTCTTGGTACGTCGCTTGAATGATAGCATCTACTTCTTCTTTAGAAAACCCATAGGGAAAACCGCTTCTTTTAATAAAGCTAGGCGCGGCTGCACCAGCTAGGATAAGTTTGTTCACTCCGAACCCTAAATGTCTGCTTATATAACGTAAAGCAATTGCCCCTCCCATTGAAAAACCCACTAGCGTTACAGCTGGAAGTTGTAACGCATGAATAACTGCTCGAACGTCGTCGGCTAATGAGTTATATGTATAACCTTTAAACGGACGACTTGATTTCCCAAACCCACGTAAGTCTATTGCAATACAGCGAATCCCATATTTCGGAAGAACATTAAACTGATATTCATACATTTTATGATTAACTGGCCAACCGTGAAGAAACAATACAGGCATTCCACTTCCAATATCTTCAACATATATTTTTGTACCTTTTCGATCAACGGTAAGGTAATAGCCCATAAACGCACACTTCCTTTCATTATGCCTACTTTATTTTTATGTTGATTTTTTATATTCATGTTGATATTTTTTAGCTGCTTATTTCTTTTATGTTGTTTATTTAGAACATAGTTTATATAGAATTAAACTGCAATAAAAAGAACGCTACAAAATAGCGTTCTTTTTATTGCTTTATTTTAATTTTTTCTCAATCCATACATCAATAACGTCTCCAGATTCCGCTTGATCGATTGCAAACGAACCGTTGCTATAGCGGTCGCTTGGTCGCATTGACGCTGGATCAATGCGCTCTATTTGATTTTTCTCTGACTGTATCACAACCTCATCTTCCTTCGTGACAACCTTCACTTTTGTAATTTGATGAGGATTTGCTTTTAATTCACGAACCATTACTAATCCGCGCTTCGCTCGAGACGACTGCTCAAATTCTGTCATTTTTGTTTTCTTAATAGCACCTCGGTGCGTTGTAATAAATAAATCAGTTTCCTTCACTTTTTCTTCGCTAAAAACAACGCCACTCACGACATAATCGTTTTCTTTCAAATTAATCCCTTTCACACCTGCAGCACGCGTGCCCACAACATTGACTTCTTCTTCAGCAAACCATAGGCCGTATCCTTGACGAGTGGCAATAAAGACCTGCTGTTTGCCGTTTGTTACGTACACATCTACCACTTCGTCATTACCTTTAACATTCACAGCGACAAGAGCTTTAGAATAACGTTGCGCTTTATACTGCAGCAATTCAGATTTTTTAATCATGCCGTTTTTCGTAAAGAATAACAAATAGTGATCGTCTTTAAACTCTTTAATTGGAATAGCATTCACAATATAATCGTCTTTATCAATTGGAACAATGTTCATGATATGCTGCCCCATATCTTTCCATCTGATATCAGGAAGTTCATGTACAGGCAAGTATAAATAGTTTCCTTTTCTTGTAAAAATTAAAAGTGTTTCAGTTGTGTTGATTTCCAGCTTTGAAAGGATGCGATCCGTGTCTTTCATACCGAAATCTTGTCCATTCGAAGCTGAATATGAACGTAAGCTTGTACGTTTAACATAACCATCTTTTGTTACTGTGACAATAACATCTTCTGAAGGTACCATCACTTCAAGATTAATTTTGATTTCTTCAATTTCTGCTTCAATCTTTGAACGACGCTCGTCGCCGTACTGCTTTTTCACGCGACGAAGCTCTTTTTTAATGACGCTAAAAAGCTTTTTCTCACTAGCTAAGATGGCTTCAAGCTCTGTAATTTTACCTTTAAGTTCTTCCGACTCTTGTTCTAGTGCGGTGATATCCGTGTTTGTTAAACGATAGAGCTGCAGGGAAACAATTGCTTCTGCCTGTTTTTCTGTAAACTCAAACTGCGTCATTAAGTTATCTTTTGCATTTCGCTTATCTTTTGACGCTCGGATTGTAGAAATTACTTCATCTAAAATAGACAGTGCTTTAATTAAGCCAGCTACAATATGTTCTCGCTCTTTTGCCTTTTTCAGCTCATATTTTGAGCGATTTGTGACCACTTCACGCTGATGATCAATATACGCATCTAAAATGCTTGGTAGGGTCATTAATGTTGGTCTTTTCTTTGAAATAGCTACCATATTAAAACTATAAGGAACTTGTAAATCCGTATTTTTATATAAATAGTTTAGTACACCTTGTGCATTAGCATCTTTCTTTAGTTCAATAACAATGCGTAGACCCGTGCGGTCAGTTTCATCACGAACTTCTGCAATACCTTCTACCTTGCGATCGATGCGCAACTCATCCATCTTTTTTACTAGATTTGCTTTATTTACCTCAAACGGAATTTCTGTAATGACAATTTGTTGCTTGCCTCCGCGCACATCCTCAATTTCGGCTTTTCCTCGAATGATGATTTTTCCTTTGCCTGTTTCATATGCTTTTTTGATTCCATCAACGCCCTGTATAATACCACCTGTTGGAAAATCAGGACCATGAATAACCGTCATTAGCTCCTCTACTGAGCTTGATGGATTATCAATTCGCATAATCGTTGCGTCAATGACTTCTTCGAGATGATGAGGTGGAATTTCAGTAGCATACCCAGCTGAAATTCCAGTTGAGCCATTTACAAGTAAACTCGGGAACATTGCTGGTAACACGGTTGGTTCTTCGCTAGTATCATCAAAGTTAGGAACAAACTCTACTGTTTGTTTGTCAATATCACGTAGCAGCTCAGAGGCCATTGCTGATAAACGCGCTTCCGTATAACGCATTGCTGCTGGTGGATCACCGTCAATACTACCGTTGTTCCCGTGCATTTCAACGAGTACGTTTCGTACTTTCCAGTCTTGACTCATACGCACCATCGCATCGTAAACTGAAGAATCTCCATGAGGGTGATAGTTACCAATTACGTTACCAACTGTCTTTGCTGATTTACGAAACCCTTTTTCAGCCGTATTTCCTTCCACATGCATTGCATACAAGATGCGGCGCTGTACCGGCTTTAATCCATCTCTTGCATCGGGTAGCGCACGCTCTTGAATAATATATTTACTATATCGTCCAAAGCGGTCGCCAATTACGTCCTCAAGAGGTAAATCTAAAAATCGTTCTGCTTGTGTCATTGTGCGTCCTCCTCTGCGACCGTTACTACATTTTCATTATCTAAAATATTTGGATCTTCTTCGAGTCCAAATGCAACGTTGCTTTCAATCCATTTCCTTCTCGGTTCTACTTTATCACCCATCAAGGTAGTAACGCGGCGGTCTGCTCGTGCTGCGTCATCGATACGCACTCGAATGAGCGTTCTTGTATCAGGATTCATGGTTGTTTCCCATAGCTGATCTGCGTTCATTTCTCCTAAACCTTTATAGCGCTGAATGATATAGCCTTTTCCTACTTTTTTTATTGCTCCTTGTAATTCTTCATCGCTCCAAGCATATTCTAGAACTTCTTTCTTCCCAGTTCCTTTGCTTACTTTATAAAGAGGTGGAAGAGCAATAAATACTTTTCCTGCTTCAACTAATGGTTTCATATAACGGTAGAAAAATGTTAAAAGTAATACTTGGATATGAGCACCATCCGTATCTGCATCAGTCATAATGACGATTTTGTCATAGTTGATATCATCCACTTCAAACTCAGCTCCAACACCTCCACCAATTGCATGAATGATTGTGCTAATTTCTTCATTCTTAAAGATATCTTGAAGTTTTGCTTTTTCCGTATTAATAACTTTCCCTCTCAAAGGCAATACGGCTTGGAAACGACGGTCACGTCCTTGTTTAGCAGAACCACCCGCTGAATCTCCCTCAACTAAATATAGCTCATTTTTTTGAGGATTGCGTGACTGTGCAGGTGTTAACTTGCCACTTAACACTGTTTCTTGACGCTTTCTTTTCTTTCCATTACGTGCGTCTTCTCTTGCTTTTCTCGCAGCTTCTCTTGCCTGAGCAGCTTTAATAGCTTTTTTTACAAGCAGCGAGCTGACGTCTGGGTTTTCCTCTAGAAAGTAGGCTAATTGTTCAGAGATCACGGCATCTACAGACGAACGCGCTTCACTTGTTCCAAGCTTCCCTTTTGTTTGACCTTCAAATTGAAGAAGTTCTTCAGGAATACGAACCGAAACAATGGCACCTAACCCTTCACGTATATCCGTTCCTTCAAGATTCTTATCTTTTTCTTTCAAAAGGTTTACTTTCCTTGCATATTCATTAAACGCACGTGTCATTGCCGTTTTTGCTCCCGATTCGTGCGTCCCACCATCTTTTGTACGAACGTTATTAACAAAGGATAAAATCGTCTCTGAGTAGCCATCATTAAATTGAAAAGCAAATTCGACTTCAATACTATTCTGAAAGCCTTCAAAAGAAACAACTGGATGCAGCGTGTCTTTTTCTTCATTTAAATATGTAACAAAAGCTTCAATTCCCGTTTCATAGTGAAACACTTCGTGCTGGTTATGTCTCTTATCAATTAGTTCAATTTTAAAACCTTTTAACAAGAACGCTGATTCACGTAAGCGTTCGCTTAACGTATCAAAGTTGTAAACAGTCGCTGAAAAAATTGATGGATCTGGCTTAAAGTGAATTGTCGTTCCTGTTTTTCTCGTTGTTCCTTTTTTTTCTAGCGTTGTAACAGGTTTCCCGCCGTTTTCAAAGCGCTGTTCATAAATAGTTCCTTCTCGGTAAATTGTAACCGTTAACCATTCAGATAACGCATTTACAACCGATGCACCTACACCATGTAAACCACCGCTTGTTTTATAGCCACCTTGTCCGAACTTACCTCCAGCATGAAGTACTGTTAAAATAACTTCCGGCGTAGGTTTTCCTAATTTATGCATACCCGTCGGCATTCCGCGCCCTTTGTCCTGCACTGAAATAGAGTTATCTTGATGAATGGTTACAATGATTTCTTCACCATACCCTGCTAATGCTTCATCAACGGAGTTATCAACAATTTCATAAACCAAGTGATGAAGCCCTCTTGTATCTGTGCTACCTATATACATTCCTGGTCGTTTACGAACAGCATCTAATCCCTCTAATACTTGAATCGCGTCTTCGTTATAATTAAATTTTTGCTTTTGAGCCATTCATACATACCCCTTCCATACAAACACACTTTCCTCATTATGTAGAAGGCAGCAGCGTGCTGCCTTTTATATGTTTATCTTTACTTGTTCGTGTTTTATCCGCTCAGTAAGAACATACGTTTCTATTTTAGCATACTTAAACGATTTTAGCACATATTTCCGCATTATAAAAGCTATATAGTCCTTATCCCTTGATTATAGATGACCTTGGAACCGTTGTCTAACAGTCATTTGATTGAAGATATGAAAAACCCATGCTTCCATTCATGCATGGGTTTTTCATATCCTATCAAGGGTTTATTTCGTTAGCGCATGTTCTACTTTAATACAACGATCCATGACAACCGTATAGCCTTTACTTGCTAGAAGCTCGTATGCTTCTTCATTTATTAATCCTAGCTGAGCCCAATAAACATCCGCATCAATTTCTAAGAACTCTTTTGCGACATCTAATAAATGCTCAGATCTTCTGAACACGTTTACAATATCAACATGTCCTTTAACGTCTTTTAATGATTTTACCGATTTTACGCCTAATACTTCATCGACTAATGGATTAACGGGGATAATTTCATATCCAGCTTTTTGCATAGCTTCTGAAACCATATAAGACGTTCGTTCTGGATTATCTGATAACCCTACTACCGCAATTCGTTTGCTGTTTTTTAGAATCTTTCCTAATTCTTCACGTGGTGGAATTTGAACTGTCACACTTTTCATCTCCTTTTATGCTTAAACGTTCGATGTATAAAATAATTTTTCCTGCATATGTTACCCGTTTTTTAGTGTTTTGTAAACATTTCCTTTAAACATATAGAAAAAAATACCCTACTTAAAAACTATGTATGGTGTTTTTGCTATCTCATGGTAAAATAGATACGATATATAGATAAAGGAGCTTTTGTCAAATGGATTATCTATTACCTATTCTGGCCTATATCATCGGCTCTATTCCCTTTGGACTAGTTGTTGGAAAATGGGGATACGGCATTGATATACGTGAACACGGGAGCGGAAACCTAGGAGGAACCAATACCTTTCGAACACTAGGAGTAAAAGCTGGTATCCTTGTAACGTTGGGAGACATTTTGAAAGGAACGTTTGCTGCTTCATTAGCTGTTTTATTTCATTCAGGGCTTCATCCTCTTTTAGTCGGTTTATTCGCTGTTATTGGACATACATATCCGCTATTTGCGAAGTTTAAAGGTGGCAAAGCCGTTGCCACATCCGCTGGTGTTTTATTATTTTATGAGCCTCTTTTATTTTTAACATTGCTTGCGTGCTTCTTCATTTGCTTATACATCACCAAGTATGTATCGCTATCCTCAATGATTGCAGGTATCATCGCATTTATTTATACACTATTTACAGGCGAACTAATTTTAATCATCATTGTTGGATTCTTGGCTTCTTTTGTTATCTATCGTCATCGCGCGAACCTTGGTCGAATTCGTCAAGGAACAGAACCAAAAGTTACGTTTTTCTCAAAAAAGAAGTGAAGGTTAAAAGCCTTCACTTCTTTTATTTTTCAATAATATAAGCGAATACATTTATGTTTTTTTAGCTATACTGACAGTAGGAGGTGATTGAGATGAAGCAAAGCCGCTGTCCAATGTGCAAACGTGAAAAAAAGATTCATAAACAAACGCAAAGCAGTCGTTACTGTATTCATTGTTGGGAAACAATTGAGAAACCCTATGAATTTAAATGAAGAAGGTAGTCAAAGTGGTTATTTAGAACAGTGTTTGCTTTATAACTCCTTTGACTATCTTTTTTACGCTTCCACGTTCATCCAATTGTATTAATGGTAATTTTAGCTTTTTTCTACTATAATAAGAAAGGAACCCTAGTGATGGAAGGAGCAACACATAATGAAATTAAACGTAACAGAACAAGCTGCCCAATGGTACAAAGATGAAATGATGTTAGAAGGCAATGAACATTTACGCTTTTTCGTTCGCTACGGTGGTTGTAGTAATGTTCAAAAAGGATTTTCGCTTGGTATTAATAAAGACCAACCGTCCAATATCGGTGTAAAAACTGAAGTTAATGGTTTAACATTCTTTGTAGAAGAAGAAGATCTCTGGTATTTCGATGGTCATGACTTAAAAGTCATTTTTAATGAAGAGGCAAGTGAACCTGAATTTATTTACGAAGCATGATAAAAAAAGCATCGACTATACATCGATGCTTTTTTTACTCTTTACCTTTATTAGCTTTTTCATAAGCTGCATGCCATTCAGGCAACTGCTTTCGAATGGAGATTGGCTTGAAGTTTTCTTTTTTTACACAAACATGCGAAGAAGTGCCAGTTAGAGCAATACTTCCATCCGGCGTTGTAATTTCATATCCATACACCACGCGCAAGCCATCATAATAATCAAGCCATGTTTGAATTTTAGCTGTTTCTCCATAATGAAGTGGCTTTTTATAGGAAACGTTAATGTCAATGACTGGTGATAAAATGCCCTCTTGCTCCATCTCAGCATAATTAAAGCCTAAATCTCGAATAAACTGCGTACGCCCTAATTCCATCCATACTAAATAGTTTGCATGATACACTACGCCCATTTGATCGGTTTCACTATAACGCACATCAATTTCTTTTATTGAAATCATACTTTTCATTTCCTCCTACATTGCAATCATACCGGTATTATATTACCACAAATTGGTGTAGTTTCACTACTTATCGGCTCAGCATTCAATACGTTGTGAAGCTAAGCATCTTTTGAATGCGATAAAGTAATGTTTGGAAAATGGTCATTTTATTTTCGTATTTTTCATATGGAAGGGTATAAGTTGCATCTTCATTTCCCCATAAACGTGTAAAATACTGAGTCATTTCTTTCATAATAGCTTCATCAGAATCTGCGGTAATTTTAACATTGGTCTCTAAATTCAAGTCATCTAAATTACGTTTTGTAAAGTTGGCTGATCCTCCAATGATTGTACTCTCGCCCTTTCCACGAACAAATAGAGTTTTGGGATGATACTGCTCTTTGGCCGTGTTATACCATCTTACTTGTATTTTGTTGCTTGAATCATCTAACAACTCAGCAGCTACAGGGCGATTAGGCAGACCAATTTTTTCTTGTCCAAAAGCATTGACGTTTGGATCCAGAATAAGCCGAACTTTAGCACCTTTATTAGAAGCTTGTATTAACTTTTTGACAACTTGGCGATCCGCAAGATAAAACATCCCCACCCATACTTCATCGTCTGATTGTACGTGATCCAACGTGCTTATGATTTCTTTGTATATTTTCCCCTCTGTCAATAGCTGCACACCGATATCACCACTTGGAGCTTTTTCATAGCTGAGCTTCGGTACCTGCACATTACTCGAAAAATCGGCGACGGCTTTTTCTGTCTTAACCACATCATCAATGATATCTCCCTGCACCTCAAAAGCCATATTAGAATGATAGCCACTGGCATCGTGAGGGTTAGCTGATGAAACAATAGCTGTTTTATCTGTAGCCACTACTTTCCGATGATTAGCTTTTACGTTAAACAGTTTCAAATAAGACCTTGCCGTAATCTTCGGTGCATTCTCACCAAATGGATTAGCAATCCACCCTTCTCCAGATTGTCCAAACCACTGCAAAAAACTTCTCCAAACGCTTGAGTATAGAGGGTTGGAATCTCTAAGCTTTGTAACGTCCGTTTCCACAACCTTAATCCCCGCTTGTTTTAATGACTCTAGCCACTCTGATTGATGTGAACCATACGTTGTGTTTACTTCATCGGTAATAAAATAAATATCTACGTTGGGTTCCTTCTTTTTCTTTTCAATTAATTTTCCTGCTAGCGTATCGCTAATAGCTGGATAGGTTTCACCTTGATCATAATAGCCATTAAATAAGAACATATCCATAACGATAAAGTTTTCAGCATTATCAATTGCTTCAAAAATCCGCCGGAAAATTTGTTGCTCACTCTTACCTTCATCACCGCTTTGATACGTTAAGTCATATAACAGCGATACGTCCTGTACATAATGTACGTTTCCTTCATATGAAACGCCTTGAGGCAACGGCTTGTATGTATGATAGAATGCAACGATTGCTAGTAATAATATAAGTGCAAGCATGAGATATGTTGCTTTACTTGTTAATAGGCGCCCCACTGGTTTTCCTCCTCATGAATAGTATCAGCTGTTTATTCCCTTTCTTTGTTCATTAGAAACATAAAAGAAACATAAAGGCCAAAATTGGCCTTTATGTTTCTTAGTTAGTCGAATTAGGATATCCTTCTTCACGCGCTTTAGATTCGTCTTGAATTTCGTTGCGCATCGCTTCTATGCTTACTTCTCGATTATGATTTTTTTGCTCAATTTTTGCACGCTCTTCTCCAGTCGCATGCGCCATTGTAGCCTCAGCTTTTTCAATATTATCAATTGTATTTTGAACCATTGATTGCAAACGTTCTACGTTGTTGCTACGGTCATCTGGATTTGGTTTACTCCATGTCATAGTAAAAACCTCCTTTAAAATACTTTTTTCGTACACCTCTAGTATGCAGCGGTTTCCTCTTTGTATAAGTGGAAAATAACACCCTTTTAAAACAAAAAAAGCCGCTAAACAGCGACTTTTTATTCTCCCTTTGTCTGAATAACTTGAGGGTGTTTTCCTGATTTATCTTGCATTTTCTTGCCATTGTTACCACCGGCTTCTCGCGGCTGAGTGCCAATGTGGTCAGGTACAAAGCGTTTGGCGAATTTCTTCGGATTTCCCATGTTAACCCCTCCTTGCTGTTACTGTAACCAGTTTCAAGAGGGACTATTCAGCCTTTTCAAGCATACGTTTTTCTAGACGCTCTTCGATGGCACGCTCAATTCTGTCAATTTCTTGTCGGTCTTCTAACAACTTAGTTTTATTCTCTTTTACTAACTCTTCAAACGTGCGTTTATTTACTCTTCTCATCTTTATCACCTATTCTTTTTAAATTTTGGAAAAGTCTGAAAAATAACCTTGCAATAAATTACTATTATTTTTGCCATAATCCTTTACATTAAACCTAAAAAATTCAAAACGCTCCAAATTTGATCATTTTTTGCTAAAACACGCAGCTTTTTCTAAAGTAAAGATCAATTTTCGACCATACTTTCTATACGAACATGCCTAATGAAAGGTTTCATTTTATTCGCAAAAAAAAGCAGCTGTTATGAGCTGCTTTCAGACGCAAAGGCCTCCATTTGTTCTAGCGTCATTGGTCCATTAATACGCTTAACGATTTTACCTTTTTCATTAATAAAGTATGAAGTTGGAATGGTCATCACACGATATGATTTTGTAGCTACCTCATCTTTTTCATCTAGAAGCACTTGAAACGATAGTTTGTTTTCTTTTAAAAAGGTTGAAACACTTTGTTTACTACCTTCAGACGACGTTAAATTCACAGCTAGGATATGAACTTCTTTTCCTGATGTTTCATGAAACTGCTGCATAGCTGGCATTTCTTCTTTACAAGGAGGGCACCACGTAGCCCAAAAATTTAAAATAATTTTCTTCCCTTTAAAGTCTGATAACTGAACTGATTTACCTTCTGTATCCTTTAACGTAAAGGGCGGAGCTTGGTCTCCAGGCTCTAGGCCATAAGGCTCTCCATTTGTTACTTCAGCCTGTCCTTCTTTTATGTTTAAATCTGCATACGATGACAGCTTTTCTCCTTCATCATCTTTTGGTGCTAAAGCTTGCCACACAGCAAAACCAGCAAATCCCACCAACAAAAATGTTGCTATAACTTTTTTTAGCATTACGCTTACTCCCTTCAGCCAACTTCTATGAAATCAAAGACCCTTTTTATTTATATATGTACAAGAACATGCAAAATCATCCTAAAATGTGAATCTTTTATTATCATATCATACTTGAAAGCGTTTTATAAAAATGAAAAGAAAAACGCACCTTCAAAAGGTGCGTTTTTGCTATCTTATGCGTGCGTTTTTGATTGAAGCTTATCGCGTAATACCATCTGTAAAATACCGCCATGACGGTAGTAATCAATCTCTACTTCGCTATCAAAACGAACTAATACGTCAAACTCTTTTTTGTTTCCAGCTTCATCCGTTGCCGTAACTTTTACAAAGTCACGTGGTTTTACTGTTTCATCAATTTGAACAGCAATTGTTTCTGTTCCAGTTAAGCCTAATGTTTCAGCACTTTCGCCTTCTTTAAACTGAAGTGGAAGAACACCCATTAATACAAGGTTTGAACGGTGAATACGCTCAAAGCTTTCAGCAATAACTGTTTTAATACCAAGTAAGTTTGTTCCTTTAGCAGCCCAGTCACGAGAGCTTCCCATTCCGTAATCTTTACCTGCTAACACAACAAGACCTGTGTTTTCTTCTTTGTATTTCATACAAGCATCATAAATGCTCATCACTTTATTTTCAGGCCAGTACGTTGTCCATCCACCTTCAGTGCCTGGCGCAATTTGGTTTTTAATACGGATATTTGCAAACGTACCGCGCATCATTACCTCATGGTTACCACGACGAGATCCGTATGAGTTAAAGTCTCTTGGCTCAACGCCTTTATCTTGTAGATACAGACCAGCTGGCGATGCTTTTGCAATTGAACCCGCTGGTGAAATATGGTCTGTCGTTACAGAATCCCCAAACTTCGCTACAACACGCAGGTCATTTAATGCTTCTACTTCACCTGGCTCTTCAGATAATCCTTCAAAGAATGGTGGGTTTTGAATATATGTTGAATCATTATCCCACGTGTAAAGAGCTTCTTCACTTGTTTCAATTTCATTCCAACGCTCGTTATCATCAAACACGCGATTGTACTCTTTACGGAACAATTCTGGCGTTACAGTTGCTTTTACTACTTCTTTAATCTCGTCTTGAGATGGCCAAATATCACTAAAGAATACTTCTTTACCATCTGATCCTACACCAATTGGGTCTTTTTGCAGATCAATATCAACTGTACCAGCAAGAGAATACGCTACAACAAGCGGTGGAGATGCTAGGTAATTTCCTTTTACAAGCTGATGAATACGACCTTCAAAGTTACGATTACCTGACAACACTGACGTAACTAATAAATCGTTATCTGCAATTGCTTGCTCGATTTCGTCTTCTAATGGACCAGAGTTTCCGATACATGTTGTACAGCCATACCCAACTACATTGTAACCAATCTTTTCAAGGTATGGAAGTAAGCCTGAGCTTTGTAAATAACCCGTTACAACTTTTGAACCTGGTGCTAATGATGTTTTTACGTAAGCCGGAACATCTAATCCTTTTTCAACTGCTTTTTTAGCTACTAAACCAGCTGCTACTAATACATATGGATTTGATGTATTTGTACAGCTTGTAATTGCAGCAATCGCAATTGCACCTGTTTTCATTGTTGTTTCTGTACCATCAGCAAGCTTGAAAGTTACTTCTTTTTCTACATCAGAAGTACTTAAGCCAAAGCTTTGGTTACTTACAGGAGCCGTTAGCGCTTTTTTAAATTCACTTTGCATATCTGAAAGCGGAATTAAATCTTGAGGGCGCTTTGGACCTGAAAGGTTTGCTTCAATTTCGGCTAAGTTAATTTCTACTACGTCTGTAAACGTTGGTTCTGCTGCATCTGGAGTGTAGAATAAACCGTTTTCTTTTGTATATTGTTCGACAACCTGAATATCAGCTTCATCACGACCTGTAAGACGCATATAGTCTAACGCTTCGCTATCAACTGGGAAGAATCCACAGGTTGCTCCGTACTCTGGTGCCATATTAGCAATTGTTGCACGATCTGCTAATGGAAGCTGGGCTACACCTGGTCCGAAGAACTCAACGAATTTTCCAACAACGCCCTTTTGACGAAGTACTTGTGTTACTTTTAAAGCAAGGTCTGTTGCTGTTGTACCATTTGGTAATTCACCAGTTAGTTTTACGCCAATAACTTCTGGTACTGGGAAGTATGAAGGTTGACCAAGCATTCCTGCTTCTGCTTCAATACCACCAACGCCCCAACCTAAAACGCCAATACCATTAATCATTGTTGTATGAGAGTCAGTTCCAACCAATGTATCTGGAAACGCTAAATATTCGCCATTTTCTTCTACTGCATGAACTACGTTTGCTAAATATTCTAAATTTACTTGGTGTACGATTCCTGTTGCAGGAGGTACAGCACGATAGTTATCAAATGATTTTTGAGCCCAGTTCAAGAATTTATAACGTTCTGTGTTACGTTGGAACTCAAGGTCCATGTTCACTCGTAAAGAATCTAATGTTCCAGCTTTGTCTACTTGTACCGAGTGGTCAACTACAAGGTCTACTGGAATTTCTGGATTGATTTTATCTGGGTCCCCACCTAAATCAGCCATTGCTTTACGTAAAGATGCTAAATCAACAACTGCTGGTACACCTGTGAAGTCTTGAAGAATAACTCGTGATGGCTTAAACGGCACATCTACTTCTTGAATTTCATCAGTTCCCCATTTTGCTAAATTTTCTACGTGCTCTTTTGTAATCACACGTCCGTCTACTTGACGAAGAACAGATTCTAATAATACTTTAATTGAATACGGTAATTTTGAAACCGCTCCTAAACCCGCTTCTTCTAATGCTTGTAAGCGGTAATAATTATATGTGCTACCGTTAACTGTGAATGACGAACGAGCGTTAAAAACGTCTTTTTTAGTCATTTCATTACCCCCTTAAATGCTATGTATAAAGGATTTTACTTACCCCATCCTCTATTCCCTTCACCATCTATCTTAATATAATGTTATACATAAGTAAATAAAAAGAATGTTATTAATTTACATAAGTTTTTCTTATAACATAATCATTAATCACAAACATTTTCTAATAATTCATATTTCATAGACTTTTGCGCATATTAAAAATGGAGGTGAAGTCAAATGGCTAATCATAAATCAAAGCATGTCATTCCTGGGGCAAACGCTGCTAGCGCTCAAGGAAAAGGAGCGGGTTTTAACGAAGAATTTTCAAATGAGCCGCTTACTGAACAACAAAAGCAAAATAATAAAAAACGTAAAAAAAATCAATAATCTCGTTTAACATGAGCTTTTATAGGTCATAATGATTATTAGTGTTAGATAAGCACATACCTTAAACCTCATGATTTCTAGCATAAAAAGCCATGTTTCCACATGGCTTTTTGGTTGTTTACTCATTTACTTCGTTCATAATCCCCTGCAAGTCCTGCTGAAACTGTGTAAGCTGCTGACGCTGTGTTTCAGTAGCTGTTTCCAGCGCATTATTAATTTGTTGATATGTTTCATTGATTTCTTCTTTAAGAAGTTTTAGTTCGTGTCCATACGCTGCATCGTGTTTTATAATATTTGATTGTGCATACGCGTCTAACGTTTGTTTATGACCTTGTTGAGCCGCTTGAAAAGCCTGCTGGCTATTTTTATGATATGGCATAATATCTCTCCTTTTTACATTGTTCTGTTGTATTGTTTCATATCCTTCTGTTATTCATACCCTTGTTTTACAGGTTAAAAATGCCGAGCATAAATGCTTCTATAATGAACGACATTAAAAGAGAAGCAACGAAAAGGAGGAGCTTTCATATGAACAAAAACGATAGTAAAGACATGCATAAAAACGCACCTAAAGGACATCAAACTGGGCAACCTGAACCACTTAGTGGATCTCATAAAGTAAAAAATCGTCAGCATACTCGTCAAAAGCATAATAGCGGTCACGATATGTAACAAAAAAAGAGCCGTTAGCGGCTCTTTTTTTCTTTATTGGCTTGCATCGCTTGAATTTCCTCTGGAAGCTCATTACCTTTTTCTGTTGAAAGAGATAATGGCATAACTCCTGATAAAATTTCTGTTGTAACTTCATCAGTTCTTCGTTTATCTCGAGTCATGGTACCTTTTCCTTTCTATACATCATTTCACACTCTTTGAAAGCTTGCATATGATGGTTATGGAAGAACGTGTATCTTAACGGAGGAAACAAGTATGAACAACAAACATTCTAAGAACGATTGCTCAAAAAGTTTTCGAGAACTGCTAGAGTTAATTTTACAAAATCCTTTTATGAGCTATTTAGATTATGATTCAGTTCGCGCAGATTTATTCGAAACGGAAGGTACTTATATTGTGGAAATAGAGCTTGCTGGTTACCACCCTCAACATATTCATGTATCAGTTGAATCACAATCACTTTTCCTTGTAGCGACGAAACAAGTGACCTATGAGGAATACGATGATAAACAGCATACGTCTCAAAAAGCTTCACGTGAAGAAAAGATTGAAAAAACCATTGATTTCCCATTTTTGTTGACCAATAAAAAGATTATTGGAACTCTTCAAAACTCCATACTAGAAATCACCATCTATAAAAACTCAAACGTTACTTCTCCTGCTTCTCATGTTCCTATCCAACCATTCTTCAATGAATAAGCTTTACTCAAATCCTCTTTTATATTGTTTATTTAGAACATAGATTAATTAAGACTATTTATGTTTTAATAGTCTTAATTAATGATGTACATATCTTCTGTCCCTCGTTGCACACTATAGAAAAAACGAGGTGATTTTTTGCTTCATACAGCATGGAAAGGCCAGCTATCTTTTGGATTGATTGAATTTCCAATTAAGCTTCACGGAGCAGTTGAAGACAAAGATATCAAATTGCGAACGCTTCACTCAGTTTGTTACAAACCCATTCATCATGTAAAACGCTGTGAACATTGTGAACGTGATGTTCATTCAGATGAACTGATTAAGGGATATGAAACAAGCGAAGGTCACTTTGTGACGCTATCAGAACATGAGCTAGATAAGCTAAAAAAGCAATTTTCTCAAAGTAAAACTATCGATATTTTACATTTTGTCCAGCTAGAAGAAATTGACCCAATCTACTTTGATAAAAGTTATTATATTTCAGCCACTGAATTTGGTGGGCGCGAATATAGCGTACTATTGGAAGGGCTTGCACAAAGTGGAAAGGTTGGTATTGCAAAAGTCTTTTTATATTCTAAGCAACAGCTTGCAATCATCCGCTCTTATGAAGGCTGCCTTTTATTACAAACGCTACACTTTCATGAAGAGCTTCGGCATATACAAGACGTTCCTCATATTGATTCGTTACCATCTCTATCAACGAAAGATCGTGTAGCCGCTGTAGAGATTATTAATAAATTATCTGCTCCATTTGAACCAAAAGTGCATCATGATGACTATCGCGATATGCTACATGAGCTTATTCAAAACAAAGAAGCGATGGCTTCTTTTAACCAGCAGCAGTCTGAACAAGACGTTACCAAGCTGATGCAAATGTTAAAACTGAGTATTGATCAATCTAACTTACAACCCAAAAAACCTCGTAAAAAGACGATTCAGAAAAAGGCATAAAAAAAAGCGAACAGTTAATTGTTCGCTTTTTTTACTACAGATTCTTTAGGAATAATGGTGCCATAATCGACCGGAACCTTGATATACTGGGTAATCTGTTTGTTTTCTACAAATACAACGACATTTTCCTCACTATTTAACACGCTGTTTAATGTAGCATCCGACCATTTAAAGCCAAGTTCTTTATTAACATCTTTTACTGACGCTTCTGGACCAAAGACATATACTTCATCCCAGTTAAAATCAAAGAGTTCATTAAAATCAATTACTGCGTAATCACTTTTCGTTTCTTCTTTTGTTTTATTTATTTCATCTACTAATTGAGACTCTAGCTGTGCCTGATTGCGTTCACTATAGGCACGGTCAATAAAAAATGTAGCTAATAATGCAGCTACTGTGAACAATAAAATCTTCTTCACAATCTGCTCCTCCTGTCAGATTCATCGTTGTCGTATATACATATGATGCGACTCTATCTTTTTACATTTTAGAAAATCCAACAAGAAATTACAACTAATATCTAAATTTGTCACAGAAATATTACATAAAATTTGATTTTGTATAAAAAATAATTCTTCGTCCATACTAAGAAGAAAAGGTAGGTTTATAAAACACATGAAGCACATTTCCATTATCGTCGTAAAATTCATTTCATGTATAATTGCATTCGCCATTGGACTAGACTTATTTTTCGATGCAACGTTTGTTGACATTTTATCGTTTAGCGCTTTTGTAACCGCTGCATCTTACATATTAGGTGATCGCATTATTCTTCCTGCTTTAGGTAATAAAGCAGCTACTGCTTTTGATTTCATCTTAACCTACATGAGCGTATGGGTGTTCGGGACAATTTTATTGAATAACTATATGCAAATAGCATGGGGAAGCATTTTATCAGCAACGATTATTACTGGTGTTGAAGTGCTTGTACACCGCTACTCACTAGCGCATTTCTTTCAAAATCGAACGCGTTCTGTAAAAAGAACAGAGTTTCGAAAAGGATTTGCATATAGTACCGAATTTGCAGAAGAACATGATTCAGATATTCATGATCCTCAAAAAAAATAACCGAAAAGCAAACGCTTTTCGGTTATTTTTTTATTTTGACTAGTGACCAATACTAATTATTACGTATAATAAAAGTAAAGGAAGGTGGTGATTACTTATGAAAAACCGCGACAAACAGCGAAAGAAAAAGCGAAAAATTCTACAGGATTATCTCAAAAATAAGCTGAAGAATTTAAATCCAAAACAATCTAAAGGTCCTATATCTAACTATAAAAATCGCTAAGACCTAAAAGGGTTAATGAATAATCTCTGTCTTTCCAATTTCCCACTCTAAGTCGAACAATAGCTGATCAACACCGATAATAATGGTATCTAACCCATTCCAAAATACAGAGGATAACATGCCCTTTTTCTTCATACCTAGTAAGAGTTCATTCATAAATGTATCAAGAGAAATAGCAATGACTCTGCAACCAGATGGTGCATGCTGTAAGCAGCACTGTGCATATTCTTTGCAAGGCCATACGGGTACTAACCGCTTGTTATCATCATTTCCAGTCATCTTTACCTGATTATGTTCATCAAGAACAATCCAAACTCGTTTGCATTTAATTACTTGCTCGATAAAATACGTGTAGCGATCATGAGCAGAAGCATTTACTAATTGCTGAAATATTGATTGTTCTACCATCATTGTTCCCCTCCATTTTCTATTTTTTAAAGGAGTTCAATTGAACTTATTTTCAGTATATAGATTGGTTGAGAAAACGGTGCAGCCTTACGTTTCTTTTAAAGTATATGCTAGTTAAATTTGGTCAAAAGACCTAAGATAAAGTCTTTTACTATGCTTTCATTGGTCGGTAAGAAAGGGAGCGCTCCTATCCCTACTTTTTCAACACTTTGAAGAAAAGGGTCTGCAGAAGATTTATCATTGCTCGGGAACAATACAATCGCCTTTTGAATAATACGCTCATTTTCACTATTTAAAATAGCATCGCGATATCTATGCATCGTATTTAGATCTTCTTCCTTAGGAATAAGTTTGTGATTTTTGCGCTGTACCCGATACTTGGCATCAAAAACATAGTTCTCGTATTTTCCATTGCTTTGTTCAAACGCCAATACTAAATCCGGCCTTTGAGTAGTGGTGTACTTTGATCTGAATTCTTTTTGATAAAAAAGATAAATACGCTTCCCGCTGTTTGAAACAAATGCATGGTGTGATGCTCCAGTATTCATAAACAGCCCATTTTCTATCATTTTTATGCTGTTATGTGTTATTAAGGTCGCATGTGTCTGAAGTAGATCACGTATTCGTAAATAAACCCAATATTCATATAACCACGCCGTATTTTTCAGAGATAGCGTATAAAATTCTCCATTCAATGTAATTCCTCGCATTAACATCATATAGTACTTACATACTTCTTTATAGACAGGAATTTGGCGAATACGACGATCTATTGAATAGACTGATTTAGTACTTATCTGTTTCCAAAAAAAGTTGGAGTGAACTGTTTTTACAGCTTGCTGCATGCGATTAATTTCTTCTATCATATTCCGTTTCACCATGGAACCATGATACTCTTCCTTTCGATTCATAACGTGTAAAAAAAGCTGTTCTAGCTTATTCTCAACAGTCATTAACATCCATTTCATCGTTTGATTTTCAAGCGTATCTACCGTGTCGCTTCTACTTGTGCCAATGGCTTTGTTCGGTATTACATATTTATTCCGTTTTAAACGGATACCTCTTTTAGCAGGTACGAAATAATTAGGGTGTTTACGCAAGTATCCTATTGATAAGCTATCTGGCTTTTTGAGCTGGTCTCCTCTCATAAACTCTTTCTCCTTCAAAATCGTGCGTGTTGGCTGCTTTTCTATTTGGTTAATATATTTCATAAAAGGTTGAAAGTGATGAGATAAAACATGATAAAATTCCAGCCAATTTCCTTCTTTAACTGTCAAATCCAAAGAACCTTCTAAATACGTATTGCCAATCAATTTGTAAGCCATCCCATACGTTGATTGATTAATGGATTTAACCATAGAAAGGTAATCACTTTTATAGTCCATTTTGATAGGGAATATTTCTAGCGTAAACGCTATAATTTTTTCTATCCCGCTCATAACGTGGAACGTTGTATAGCCAATTTCATTTTGCAGAAAAATTGTACTGAACAAAATTGACTGTCCCTCTCCATACACATTACGACTTTTTTGCTTAATACCTGTCATTTCATTTACTAAAAACAGCTCTTTTTTCCCCTTTAACACAACCATTACTTCATACTGTTCATTTTCAAAAAATAAAGGCTGAAGAGGTGAGCTTTGTACATGTTCTCCCTCCTCAGGATGATACACCTCCACCGTTTCAATATCTTGCCCTGTACAAGAAAAGAACATCGACTCGCTTGCGTCTTTATTAAGCGTTTCAACTTTTCCGCTAATAGTGATCGCACAGTCTTTCGTTGTAATTTTAACGAACGGTATTTGTCCAGAATGATGTATATCCGAATGCCTCATACCTTCTAATCATCTCCATTACTTTTTTCGCGCTGCGAGGGAAGCGCATTCGTTCTGCTTCAATAACAGCTGTTTCAATATCTTGATCAACAAACGTATTGGTACAGTAATAGTATAGTTCCTTTAACACTTCAAACGTGTATGCGTCACCTCCGCTAATGCGTGGAGCTATTTTTTGTAGCAGCTGAAAATCAAATGCCTGGTCAAACGTAAACACGCCACTTTTAATGGCATAAATCATATAAAAACAAATCTCGTCTCTCATCCGATAACCAACTTGACAATCAATAGGCTTTAATAATTCATTTAAAGACATTAATTCATTTGTAACTTCATGGATCAACTCCGCATGCTCAACGTACGCATCTTTTAAATGAATATATATACTTTGAATCTGTGTTGTTTCAACTCCTGCCGTAACTATAGAATCCTGTGTAAGACTTTCAAAAGAATCAAGGTGAATTGTATTAAGCTCGACGGTATTAGTCCTATCTAACACTTTTTGACTGAATGAATGAGTCGTTTCATCCATATTAATCGTACCTACAATTAATAAATTAGGAGGTATATATACATCACGAAACATTCTGTGGCCTGGTAATAGCGGTGCTGTTTTAATTTTACGCTCTTGCCACTTTCGACTTTCTATTACGCTTAACACGTCGCTTAAATAATGTTCAACACGGGCTAGATTCATCTCGTCCAATATTGCCACGTATGTATAGCTGGGATGTTGAATGGCTTGTTGCACAATTCCTAAGAAGGCTCCTTTTCGAAAATCACCTCTAAGGTCAATGTAACCAAGCAAGTCTGAACCATCATGCCAGTCTGGTCTAACAGGAATTAGAGCTAACCTTCCGTTTTCAAACGTTGCGCCAAGGCTTTCTGCTAGTAGCTGCGCTAGTTTGGTTTTCCCTGTTCCGCTCATGCCTGACAAAATGATAAACGGCTTTGTTTTTAGTGACAAATAAATGTTTGTTAAATCCTCATCTTCATACGTAAAGCCTTGTGATTTGATATATTCTTTCATGTGAGTTATTACATCTTTGTCCGATAAAAGCTCTTTGCTCATTCCGTGTGCTTTTAAAAACTGACGGTGGATTTCAATAAATAATGTCAGATCTTCATAAAGCTGACGATCAGTTGCAAAGTCTTCGATGTGATAAGGCACGTATAACGCTACGTTATCTTCAAAATTCTTTGCATAACTACTTGTGCCAATCATCAATAAATGATCCTTCTTTATTCGTTCATGCTCAGGAGTATAAAAGCGAATGTCAGCAATAGTAGGTGCATCCTCTTCTTCCCTTTTTAAAACAAGGTATAGCCTCTGTCCATCTTCACTCAGCACATACGATATCGCAAGGCCTGTTACGCTCTTTTTATCTAATATGCTGATGTATGGAAAAGACGCAGTTTGCATCCCGGTTATTTTGAATTCTTCGCGGTTAATTTCAGAAAGCTTATAAAGCGAAAGTGGAATTCGTCTCGTTAGCATATTGTCGACTTCGTGAGAAAGCAAAGCATCGCTTTCCTTTGCAGAAAAATTTTCAGCAACGTATAGCAATCGTTCTCGTAAACTCATCGACTCATTCCTCCTTTTCTATACATAAAAGCATCGCCAAAAGACCATGCTTGTTTTCTCCAGTATTTTCTTATCCTTATTATATAGTATGCGCTTTAATTAGAGAAATGTTATGAACCCTTGTTTCCTTACAGCTCTGTAAGAAAACTGTAAGCTCCCGTAGTAGGGTGTGATTAGTACGTTCTTTTATAATGGAGATACAAAAATAGTCTTCTATTTAATGTGACTACATTCGCTACTTAGATTTTAAATAGAAAACAAAGAGTTAAAGGAGAGATTTAGATTGAAGTATTTTTTTCAAGCAGGCGCATGCGTCGTTTTACTACTAGGTAGTATTGTTATCTTTACTTATGCCGGCATTCAATTTTTATATGGGAAAGTAAGACACTCAACAGCTAAAAGTCATGAATAAAATCCTGCTATAACAAGGCGTGCGTCTAGAGATTCATGAAAGGGTTCATTCTTATTCCTTGTGTCTCATCCATTTTTAAGAGGATTAATTGAACACTACTCAATATACATTCTATGTAATATACATCATTTAGTATTTTCATCTCAAACAATTTATGCAAAAAACAGATAATAATCGCACTATTCCCGCTAACAACATGGTTTTGTAAACTAGATTTGTTATAATAAAATACATACAACTTATTACTAGAGACTCTTGGAGGTTTTATGCTACAAAAGTTCGGTTATTCTCAATATGAAAGTCAGGTATATGAAGCGCTTGTATCGAGCGAAGAATCGTTGGACGCAACGGCTATTGTTCGTGCATCTCAAGTACCAAAAGCAAAGATTTATGAAGTATTAGATAAACTCGTTGAAAAAGGTGTCGTATTAAACACTCTTTCAGGTAAAAAAAAGTTTTATTCCGCTGTATCACTTGATGTCATTATTAAAAAATTAAGCTTAGAGTTTGAAGAAGATATTCGCGATTTGCAGTCTTATAAGATAAGAAAGGTTAGTCAAGATGATCACGTGTGGACACTAAAAGATGAAGCAACTATTATAGCCACGATTGATGAACTCATTCAAGATGCGTCGCATTCGATTTTACTATCGGCTTGGAATACAACGCTTGAGCACTACCGCCCCTTATTAGAAGAGAAAGAAAGAGAAGGAGTTTCGGTTGAAATCTTAACAATTGGAGACTTGCGAACGACCTTGGAAAATACGAGTACCCTTCATCCCATGGAACACCATGAAAAGCTAGAACCATCTCAGCTCGTTATCGTGGATGAACAGTCTTTGCTATTTGCAGGAATCGAAAACGAGACTTGGAAAGCTATTAAGACAAATTCTCAGCCACTTGTTAAAGTATTTACCGACTTTTTTTATCACGATGTCGCTCTTACCTATATCACAAAGAAATACCAAGAGCAGCTGCTGGAAGATGAAACGATTATGCGACTTCTTACTCGCCTTCGCTATTAGTAGTCACCCTAGCTCTCCGACGTTACTTGCTTACTCCATAATAAACGTAAAGTAAAAAAGATTGCATAAAAGCAATCTTTTTTTATTTTACACTTGAAAGAAGATGAAATAAAAGTTACTATTACAGTTGTAACTTTTATTAAAAGGAGTTTTATTTATGAATCATAAAGTGTACATACTTGCGATTGCTTCCTTCGTTGTGGGAACTGTTGAGCTCATTTTAGGCGGCATTCTCGACCTCATCGCAAGTTCATTTCAAGTATCAATTGCAAAGGCTGGGTATCTAATCTCCATCTTCTCTCTTGTTTATGCGATTTCAGCACCAGTTTTGTTAAACATTACGGCAAAATTTGAACGTAAAAAAGTGTATCTATGGGCTTTATTTATCTTTTTACTTAGTAATATCGTGGCGCTAGCTAGTACGAGTTACTCCATGCTGATGGTTTCTCGCGTATTAGCTGCTATGAGCGGTTCGTTCATTATAGTATTATCTACTACAATGGCATCGCGCCTTGTGAAACCGGAATACCAAGGCAGAGCACTAGGAATTGTATTTATGGGTATTAGCGCTTCGTTAGTACTTGGAATTCCAATTGGCATTTTCATTGGAAACACGTTTGGGTGGCGTGAAGTCTTTATTTTAATTGCGCTGTTAACAGCGGTTATTATGGTTATTGTTGCAATTAGCATGGAGCGCTTAGAACCTGCTCCAGTAGTACCGATTAAGCAGCAGCTTAATGCACTTCGAAATACAAAAATGCTGTCCATTCATATCGCAACCTTTTTTGTATTAGCCGGGCACTTAACGCTATATGCTTACTTCACGCCATTTTTACAAGAAACATTTGGGTTATCAAGCGGAATGGTGACCCTTGTATACGGAATTTTCGGATTAGCAGCCGTAGCAGGTGGAGGTTTGGGTGGCGTTCTTTCAGATAAGCTTGGAGCACCTACTGCCGTCATTGGAATCATCGGTGCTTTTTTTCTAAGCATGGTCGCTCTTCCTTTTGCCGTTAAGCTTCCTTTTATTTTGTTCTTAATTGTAATGACGGTTTGGAGCGCTCTAAGCTGGGCTGTTTCACCTGCTCAGAACAATTTAATTATTCAAAGTGCAAAGGGCAACCCAGATGTTTTAATCAGTACAAATGTTGCTATTTCACATCTGGGAATTGCTGCAGGATCTTATGTGGGCGGAATAATTATTAACGGCTATTCCTCATTATTTAACGGTTGGGTCGGGTCCATTTTAGTTTTACTAGGTTTACTCGCAACCGTAATCGCTGTAACGCGCCCAAGTATTTCTACCAGCTCTATTCATAGTAAATAGAAAAACCCGCTGCTTGTAGCAGCGGGTTTTATCGTTGATAGCGATGACCGTTTATTAGCCCTCCAATTAATAAAATAGCAGCAGTTAAATAAAACCAAATCATTAAGATGATAATACTCCCCAATTGACCATATATTTCAGAATAGCTACCAAACTTCACGTAATACGAAAATCCAGTTGAAGCCACCTGCCAGCCTAAGGTTGCAAAGATAGCTCCTGGTAATACTTCTTTCCATGCAATTTTGGCACTCGGCACCATTTTATAGAAAAAGACAAAGAATAAAAGCAGAAAACTCGTACCAATTCCCCAACGAATAATGGTCCAACTTGTATACCAAAAATCTGGAATCTTAACTTTTGTTACGATAAAATGTCGCGAAATCTCCTCTATGATTGGGACAAAAAGCGATAATGATACAATAATCATAAAGCCAAGAGTCAAAATCAAGTCATTGATTAATGCATGAAGAAAAGTTTGCTTACGCTGAATTTGATGCGCATCATTTAAAGAACGTACAAGAGATTGAATTGCCATTGAAGCAAGCCAAAACGTAGCAATAAGACTAAAAGACAATAATTTCTTTCCGCTTTGGTTTAAAACAGACGTAACGGATCTTTCAATAATATCGTATGCACTTTCCGGCACAAAGGGCTGAATAAGCACCAATAAATTATTGGTGTCAATGGGAAAGAAGCTTAGCAATGAAAATAAAAAAATGATGAATGGGATAAAGGACAATAAAAAATAGTATGCTGTTTGGGCTGCTTGGTCAAAAAAACGCTCTGAAAAAAAGCGCTGCAAGACCGTTTTTGATGTTTGAACTACCATTTGTATACACCTTCTTTTTGTACATGCACTTTGCTTTAGTATAATAAATCAAAATATGTTTCATTACTTATTTCTTCGTAACATATTTACCCGCTACGCTTAACTAAACGAATAAAGAAGCATATAAGATCATCCCAGACTTGAAAATGAGCTGAAATTCCTAAAATAAATGCCTAACTGGTCTGTCATTAGCCATAAAAAACATAAAATTATTTTCCCTTTTTTCATATGCTGTAAACATTTTAGGACTAGATGGTTCTTTTTTGAAGGCGCGTTTCCGTTAGCTGGCTGCCTTTAGTATTAGACTTTGTTACGATGGTAACTTTTATTAGTAGGCATAAAAAAAGCTCATGTAGACATGAGCTTTACCATAGCGGCTCTTCTTCATCACTTAACTCGTATGAAAAAGGCATCATCATAATTGAAACAACAAATCCGAGAACGGTAACCGTCATTACACTTTGTAGAGGGAAATTAAGTACGGATAAGATAAGCCAGAGAATCAGAGGTGTAAATAAGTAGATTGACAATCTTTTTTGAGATTTTGCGGACATATACTGCTCTTCTCCACAATGTGGACACTTCATTACGTTTCGAAGCGTTAATAATTTTTTAACAGACGTTTTCCAATTCCATTTATGGTCACAGTTCTTACAGGTGGCCACTCGCATCACACTCCTATAATCTAGAACAAAATTTACGTTCTTGTCTCTATTATACACTATTTTTTAATTCCCTCAAAGTTAGTCAAAAAAGAGAAAGGCTAGCCAGCCTTTCTCTTAGTTCTTTTAACCTATTGTTTTTAAACTTTTTTTACTTTCACTTTCATGATAATAAACGCAACAACTGCAATAATAGCAGCAACTAAAAAAGGTACTTGAGGTGCTATTGCATGACCGATTACACCTGATAATAACGGGGCAAACGCAGCTCCTAACCAACGAAGGAAATTATATCCACCTGAAGTAATTCCTCTTTCATACGGTGATACTTCCATAACGTAGCTTGTAAATAGTGCATTGTTTAGTCCTGATACTAAGCCTGATAGCATAACAAGAACAATCCGCAGCGCCGTATTATCCGTTACAAATAGTAAAGCTAAGATAACAGCAAAGATAATCAAGCTAATATGGAGCACTTGTTTCGGCTGATATTTCGTTTCTAATTTGTGAGCTAAAATAGCAGATCCGTAAGCTAAGCATAACCCCCAACCAAAGAAGACAAACCCAATTTGCAAAGCGCTAATCGGCAAGATAAGAGGTGTATAAGCTAACACGGTAAAGAAGCCATAATAATAAAGCATTCCAGAAAG
Organism: Bacillus sp. CBEL-1; assembly: GCF_004348885.1. Lineage (NCBI taxonomy): Bacteria > Bacillati > Bacillota > Bacilli > Caryophanales > Bacillaceae > Bacillus > Bacillus sp. CBEL-1. The sequence continues at coordinate 74,573 of NZ_SBIM01000003.1, forward strand.
TGCACCTTGAGTAAACGGCTTACACTTATAGAGCTGAATAATATCTTTAAAGCCTGCTGCCTTTCTTGGCTTACTAGAAGCAGGTTGTTTAACGATTGTTAAAACAAGAATAAATGCAATAAAAATCAAAATACTAGTTCCAATAAACGGTAGTCTCCATGAAGAGCTACCAAGTACACCACCAACCAGTGGTCCACCAGCCATGCCTAATCCAATGGCTGCTTCGTACATTCCAACTGCTTGTTTCACTTCGCCTGATAGGGCTATTAACAGCGTCATAGCAGTTGCGAAGAAGAATGAATTACCTAATCCCCAACCGGCACGAAAAATTGATAGCTGTGGAATATTACTCGACAACCCACAGAGCGCAGCAAATATTGTTACAATAATAAGCCCTGTAACCATCAAGCGTTTATCTCCAAATCTGGAAGCTAAGATACCAGCTGGAATCATCATGATAGCCATCATTAATAAGTATGACGTAAATAGCATTTCAACTTGCCAGTGAGAAGCTCCTATTTGAGCCGCAATCTCCGGTAAAATTGGATCCACAACTCCTATTCCCATAAATGCTAAAAACGTAGCAAAAACCGTGATGATTTGACCAACACGGCTTTTAGAATACTGTTGTTCCACACGCGTCACTCCTCTTGTTCCTTTCGTTTTCGAATATCTCTAGCTCGTTTATGCATGGCATCTAATTCTTGTTTAAATGTCATCATCTTATCGACCTTATACATAATCATTTCTATTTGGGTATGGATCATATTTTCAATTTCCAATACATCTTGAGCTGAGACATTCTGATCTCTTTTTGCTTGTTCAATCGTTCTTTTTAACGACATAAATTCTTGAAGCTCTTGCAAGGAAAAGCCAAGTACTTCCTTCGCTTCAGCAACTTTTTTTAACTCATTTATTTCGTTTTCTGTGTAGAGTCGAACATTTCCCTTAGTACGTGAGGGTGGCAAAATTAACCCTATTTCTTCATAGTAGCGAATTGCTCGTTTTGTTAAACCTGTCATTTTTGTTACTTCATCAATTTTGTACATGTACAATAAACCTCCAGGACGTTAACGTTAACGTTAACTTTACTTATATAAGAATACCTGACGTTAACGTTAATGTCAATATATTGATTTTACCTAATTATAATTTTAAGCATATTTTCATTCTTCACTTTAGATAACTTTTGCCCTCTTTTAAGAATTTTTTAATAATTCTTTTCACCTTTCTTTACGATTGCTCTTTAGACTAAGTGTATCAACTTAGAACAACTCGTCTACCAATTACATAAAAGGAGGATACTCAAATGAAAAAGGCGACTAGATTTCAAGATTATAGCGCAGAACGTTTGCAAAAAGATTTGATTGCTGGACTCGTGGTGGGTATTGTAGCAATCCCTTTAGCTATGGCATTTGCCATTGCTTCTGGCGTCCGACCTGAATATGGTATTTATACAACGATTATTGCTGGGATTTTGGTCTCCTTATTGGGGGGATCCCGGTTCCAAATTGCAGGTCCAACAGGTGCATTTGTTCCTATTTTGTTAGGAGTTGTCATGCAATATGGTTATGAGAATTTAATTATAGCTGGCTTTATGGCAGGAATTATCTTAGTTATTGTGGGCCTTCTTAAGCTTGGAAAGTTTATCAAATTCATTCCAAAGCCCGTGACAATTGGTTTCACTGCCGGTATTGCAATTATTATCTTCTCAGGACAAATTGCAAATTTTTTAGGGTTACACAATATAGAAAAACATGAGACTTTTCACCTTAGCATGTGGGAAATTATCACAAACCTATCTGCTATCAATATTTATAGCATACTAATAGCTATTATTTGTTTAGTAATTGTCCTTATTGCGCCCAAATTTATTCCAAAGGTTCCTGGTGCATTGTTAGGCATTCTGTTTTCCACCTTGATTGCCGTTCTTTTTTTTCAAGGCAAGGTTGCTACTATTGGATCAACCTATGGTCCAATTCCGAATGAGCTCCCTGCTTTTAAGTGGCCTGAATTAACAGTTGATACCATTGTTATGCTATTACCAGCAGCACTTGTAATCGCTATGCTTGGCGGAATTGAATCACTTCTATCAGCTATGGTAGCTGACAGTATGACAAAGACAAAACACAACAGCAACAAAGAGCTTGTAGGACAAGGAATTGCTAACATGGCCACGTCTTTGTTTGGAGGTATTCCCGCAACAGGAGCAATCGCTCGAACAGCAACTAATATTCGTAACGGAGGAACGTCACCTATTTCAGGAGTTGTACATGGCCTCGTTGTACTAATCGTTCTGTTGGTATTAGCACCATATGCCTCTCATATTCCACTAGCAAGTATGGCACCTGTATTAATGGTCGTTGCTTTTAATATGAGCGAACGAAAAGAATTTGCTCATATTTTCAAAACAAAAACTGCAGACTCTGCGGTTTTAGCAATCACGTTCTTGCTAACCGTATTCTTCGACTTAACAACAGGTGTTGGCGTAGGATTACTCTTTGCCATTATTATGTTTGTCAAGCGTATGAGTCAATCACTTCATGTTTCACAAACAAACAACGATGATGAAAAATCCCAGCTTCAAATGTACACGCTAGAAGGGTCGCTCTTTTTCGGCTCAGCTGAACGATTAGAAGAAGCAACTGATAGTATCATTCAATCGAATGCAGACGTTGTTATTTTAAAAATGGAGCAAGTTTCGTTTATTGACACCTCAGGCGAAGATTTACTTTCAAACGTTCATCAAAGGCTTGATGAGGATAACCGAGCGTTATTAATTACAGGACTAGATGCTCAGCCAAAAGAAATGTTTCTTAAAACAGGTCTTTATGACCGAATTGGTAAACAGCACTTTTTTTCTCAAGCAAGTAAAGCTCTTGATTACGCACAATCTTTCCTTCATACAAAGAGTAAGCCATATGCTAACAAATCAAAACAACCCGCATTTTCTTCTTAAACAAAAAACGAAAAATCCATATTCGTGGATTTTTCGTTTTTTTATTTATCGGTACTCCATTACCCAGTAACGTTCCTCTATCGGTCCTTCCTCAACCACTTGCGCCCACCCATTTTTCTTATAAAACAGTAGTGCTTTGTCATTTTTTGATACGCACTTCAAACGCAGTGGCGTATTCATGTTTTGAATGGATGCATCTAATAACGCTGTTCCAACACCTTTCCTTGAATAGTCGGGATGTACAAACAAGCAGTGAATAAAATTATCAGGAAGATACAAAGACACAAATCCTGCTATTTTACGATCAATCTCAGCAACTAATATATGTTCACCTGTTGTATCCCTATCAAAATCTTCAAGCTGAAGGACTTCAGGTTTCAACCAATGAAAGTGACGACTGCGAGATTTCAGATAAATAAATCGCAGTTCTGGATAATCTAATGTGGTAGCTGTTCTCACTCGCAATTTCTTTCCCCCTTAAATATTAAACCGATATCCCGCTCCCCAAATTGTCTCTAAGTACTGAGGCTGAGCAGGATTTTGTTCAATTTTTTCACGCACTTTTCTTACGTGCACCGTAACCGTTGAAATATCTCCAGTCGAGTCAAATCCCCATAGATTTTCAAACAGCTGTTCTTTGCTAAGTACTTGGTTTGGATGAGTAACAAGAAATAATAATAAATCAAACTCTTTTGTGGTAAATGTTACTTCCTGATTATAAACGAAGACGCGACGAGCTAGCTTATCCAATTCAATGTGATGAACATTAATTCGTTTTTTTGTATGATTGCGCTCGCTCAAGCGCTCATAGCGAGATAAATGAGCCTTGACCCTCGCTACAAGCTCTCCAGGGCTAAACGGCTTTGTGATATAATCATCAGCACCCAACCCTAAACCCCTAATCTTATCAATTTCTTCTTTTTTAGCTGATACAAGTAAAATAGGTATATCTTTTACCGCCCGAACTCGTTTGCACACTTCAAACCCGTTTAGCTTTGGGAGCATAATATCTAAAATGATGAGGTCAAACTCTTCGTTCAAAGCTCTTTCTAACCCTTCTTCTCCGCTATGCTGAACATGGGCTTCAAACTGGTTAATTTCTAAATAATCACGCTGTAGCTCTGCAATACTGGGCTCATCTTCAATTAGTAATATCCGCTTCACTCTTACTATCACCTCTATTTAGTTATTTTTTGCAAAGAGAAATAGATGCTTGTTTCTTTATGTAATGTACTTGTTGCCCAAATCAATCCACCATGTGAATCAATAATTTGTTTGGCAATTGCTAATCCCAGACCGCTTCCTCCCGTTTGCGTACTTCTCGATTCTTCAGCTCGATAAAACCTGTTAAATATGTATGGAAGCGCTCTTGGTTCGATGCCACACCCGTTGTCTACTATTCTTACAATTACTTCACTTTCGTTTTCACTCAGCATCAGCTCAATACGCTTGTTCTCTTTATCCATGAATTTAATGCTATTTGTAATTAAGTTCATTATTACTCGCCGCAGCTTATCTGTGTCTGCTTTTACATACGCTCTTCTGGAAAGCGTAGTATAAAAATGCAACAACACTCCTTTTTCTTCCAATTCAAATTGCAGCTCCTGGTTAAGCCTCTCCATAAAGTCATTAATACTCACAGTTTCAAAATGAAATGGTACTTCATGTAAATCTAACTTAGAAAATAAAAAGAGCTCGTCAATTAAGCTGTTTATATCCTTTGCTTTCGTCGAAATGGTCAATAGATATTTTTCAAGCTTTTCAGGTGTGTTGGCTACGCCGTCTTGTATCCCTTCAACATAACCAATAATTGATGTAATAGGCGTCTTTAGGTCATGTGAAATGCTTGACAGCAGTTGCTTACGGTTTTCTTCATAATGAACTTGAAGGTCAATAGATGATTGCAGCTTTCTTCTCATTTCTTCAAAAGAATTGGTTAACTCGTTTATTTCATCTTTGGAATTATGCTTGTACGGTATTGAAAAATGAACGTCTCCTTGACGAATGCGTTCAGCAGCTCGCTTTAATGTATAAATTGGCTTAATAACGCTTCTAGACACAACATAGTTAACAAAACCAATAATCACAACGAATAAAAGCAAAAGAAAAATAAATAAAAACGGAAAGATTTTATGAACAATTCCGACGTAAGGGCTAATGCTTCGTAAAACCAAAACGCTTCCTTCATCGCGGTTGGGGAAGTAAAAATCCAATTTGATATATGAATAAAACTTATTTTGAATTCGAATGATATCTTGTTCATATGTAGCTGACTTTGTACTCTTTTCATTAAAATACGGCAGCTCTTTGTGCACTGTTCGTCGATTTATAGCAAACGATGAGTACGTCACTTCTTCATTCTTTCTGACAATTATATCAATGCCTTCTTGTTCATAGCTTTTGATTAGTTGTTGATTCAGAAGTTGGTTTGGGTCTTCTTGACTCAGCAGCTTTACATTTAGAAATGTGGTTTCTTCTTCCGGTGTTAAGAGCTTATATACATATGCATTTGAGTATGTTTTTTGCAAAAAATTAGCATCTCCTGTAATTGAAAAGAACACTAAAAATCCAAAAAGCAAAAGTAAAAGCACAAAAACCAAAACCATGCTAAGATAGGTTAATAAAAAGCGAAGCTTTAATGACATGTCCACATCCTTTCTTCTTGCTGAAAAAGAAATTATTATTAAACTATTTTGATAATTAAACCATATCATAAAAAAAAGTAAGAATCTCTTAATATGGTCTAATATTACATTCATTTACAATTTATTCATGTTATTCATTCATTTTTGTATACGGAGGGTCACACATTGCAGCTAATGAAAGCTAATTTCAGCCATATACACAGCATTTCAACGTTATATACTGATAGTTGGAAAACCACCTATCATGGTCTAATTCCAGACTCTTATTTAGAAAAGCTTTCCTATCAAGACAGCGAGGAAAAATGGAGCACTTTTTTACAGAAAGACGGGACTTCTGTTGTGGCAGCCTTCGACGATAAGCAAGATATCGTTGGTTTTGGTGCATACGAACCGTACAGCGACTCATCACATAAAGGTGAATTGGTTGCGTTATACATTTCAGATCACGCAAAGGGTCAAGGAATTGGCACCTTGTTAATGGACTTTATCAAAAGAGACCTTTATTTCTCAGGAGTTCGGTCAATTGATATTTGGGCGTTGGGAAAGAATACGCACGCGATCAACTTTTACAAACGTCAAGGAGCACAGTTTGTAAAAACACACCCTCATGAATTTGAAGGGGTACTTCTAGAAGATGTTTTATATACCTATGATCTGACAAATGACAAAACGTGCCGCTCATAGCAGCACGTTTTGTCATTGAAATCGTTTAATTCGTACAGGAATTAGCTGAACAGACCACGTCCAAAATAAATTCCCTTGGCTCATTATTAGTCGATCAAACCACTGTTCAAAAGTCATATGTAAGTTCACTGCTTGCTCAACCGGCTCATATTTGCTTTTTATTATGACTGAGTGCTCGCTTGCTTCTTCTCTCCGAAGTAAAACCTCTTTGTCATTCAAAGTTCCAATGATCATGCAGCCTTCACTACATTGCCCCTCCAAATCTTCCAAACTGTATAAGACAATGCTTTTTTCTTCTATAGTTGGTTCAAATAAGCGACAGCCGTTCGTTTCCTTTAAAAATTCTCTGTAGTCTTTTGGCATAACATACGTATGCTTTTGTTCAAACTGATGAATTGCTTCTTCTACTAAACCCTCGTAAAATGTGCACGTGACGAAATCAACTTCTCCATTTCCTTTATACACTTCAATTACATCGTTATTTTCCCATAGCCTCTGCTTTAACGCCTTTATTGTTTTTTTGACCATAAGATCCTCCTATTTTTGGATTGAACAAAAAAACATACATACACTAATTACACAAATAGGTTCTTAATTCCTTCTTTCATTTATAAATACAGTTAACGTTATATACTTTTCTCTTTATTTAAACCATGAAAAAATATTCCGAATTAACACATCAAAACTTTTTCTTTTACGAAAATATAGCTACAATACAAGCTACAAGAAAGGAGTTACGATAATGGCAGTACCTGAAAACTTATCGATTCAGTTTGAAGACTATCCGCAGCTAACTTTTATACCGCTTGGTCGCAAAAATAAAACGGTTCGTTCACTGAGCACTAAAAAAACAAAAGCATTGCTCACTCGTTTAAATGAAGCTGTTTCATTAGCTCTTCAAACGTACTCAATAGATGAACAATTACTTCTTAATTCATTTTTATACAATAATTCAGCTGACGGTTTTCCTATTCCGATTGATAGAATGGAAACAATTTATCCACACCTTTGGAAACCTCAGTCATTTCTATGGAAAGATTACAACAAAAATCGTGGTGTCCCGATTCATGAGCATGAATTTTACCCTGAGAACTTTAGCAACATGTCTAAGGAAGAACTACATAGCTACCTCTCAAAATTGGTAAAAGAATATATGTTTTGCGCGAGAATTCACGATTCATCTCGTGAAGAATGGCTGCTTCATGTCAACAGTCGCTTTTTTGATCATCCGCTTGTTTCACTTTATAATCGTAACAAAGAAGCAATTCAAGCCATGGAAAAGTGTGAGAACTCACCTTTGTTATTTTTAATGAACAACCCCGAAAAAGTTGCGCACTTTCGCAACCGTTTAGAAGTTGGTTTAAGACCGTTCCGTTCGCTTTCTTATGAGGCTTTTGAATACGGGATAAAAACATGTGTAAACGAAAGCATCATTCAAATCGTACCTGACCAAGAAGCGTTGCTGATTCACTGTTCCTCTTTAGGGTTATCCCTAACCTATCATATTATCGATGATTGCGTTACGCTAAGTGAGGAGTTTCATATCGTGTTAGCAAACAAACGCCTCGCCACTACGCAGCGTTTATTCAAAGAGCTGTTGAAAGAAAACAACGACTTGATTTGTAAAATGAGTAAGCTCCAAAAATGGAAAATAGCAGCGGAGAGTTATCGTTTAGTAATCACGAACATTAACCAAACAATTCAACAAATTGAGCAGTTTTCATTGCATTCTAATCATGTAGACGAGCCTCCATTTCTTGCTTTCATGAATGACTTACTTACACTTGATATCCCTATCAACGAAGAAATTGAGCTGTCACTACCCCACTTCTCTAAGTGGAACGTTGAATCTCAGACTGCATTATTTCAAACAATGGAAGACTATGTTGCCTTACTAAATGAAAATGTCATCCATCAGCAGCTCGATGAGTTTTCAACTATGTATAAACAAGAATTAGAGCAGATTCAAAAGGGATCTTTAAAAGCACCGATAATGGTTCAAAAGAAACCACTTTCTTCTCTGTCTTTTTATAAGCTTTTAGAGCTAATAGATCTACTAAAGGATTCTCAAGCGCAAGAAGTTTATTTTCAAATAGTTGAAGGCCAATCTACAAACAGCATGCGTCAAAAAGGGTTAACAGACCTACACGCACACGGGCTCTTAAAAAACGTGAAGAGAAAGCATATTATAGCAGTATTTAACCAGTTTCAACATTTAGAACTCATAACAAAGAACAGCCGAGGCTTTACACTGACTCCTAGAGGTCAGCAAATTTATCAACTGCTACAAGGTAAACATTCTTCTGCTAGCTAACCGATTCAGTTTAGCTAGCATTTTTTCTAGCAATTACTCTATTATTTTAGAAAATGTCCTCATATTTCCTTCTTAATCCTCATAAACTAGTTACTAGATTCAAAAGCGTTCTTGAAGGGAGTAAGCGATATTGAAATCTAGTAACGATAATCGTGCTAACTTTTTTGTTCTCACATATAGAATGATTATGGTCATTATATGCGTTGTTGTACTCATTTCTTCGGCAGTTTTTGTAGTAAGCTACTCCGCATTCAAAGAGCAGTTTCATTCATCAATTGTGTATCAGACGTTATCAAAACATAAAGCGGAAAGCTTATTTTATTTAATGAGTCAAGAAAACCAGCACTTTAAGAAAGCATTTGACGAAAATTTTTCTACACCTTCTTTATCTTCCACTCTACTAGAACTTTCTACTAGCATACGGACGCAAGATGCACGAAGCTTATTCGGCTCTGAAATTCCAGGGTTTAGCATTTTTGACTCAAATTTAATTATTGCGGGTGAAGGAACTAATTTTACAAACTTCCCAAAAGAATCCGCCCCTCCAATTGAAGAAGTGTTAAAAGAAAGAGAAGTAGCCAAAGAAGAAGTTGAACAGCCTTCGACGGAAAAGGAACAAGACCAAGAAGAAAAGCCTCCAGCCAACACAACAAATGGGAGAAAAGTTGTCTATATCTATCACACGCACAGCTGGGAGTCCTATTTGCCTTTATTAGGTTTAGAAGGCGCCTCTAATGCTGATAAAGCGACGGATAGTAAAACCAATATTAGCATGGTCGGTGAAATGCTCGGAAAAGAGCTAGAATCACAAGGTATTGGAGCTGAAGTCGATACAACCAATATCGGTGCAAAGTTAAATGAAAAAGGGTGGAAAACACCTCGCTCTTATGCAATGTCTCGTACCATCGTACAAGAAGCGATGGCTAATAATAAAGATTTAACTTATCTTATTGACCTGCATCGAGATTCTCTTCGTAAAAAAGATACAACTATTGAAATTAATGATAAACCGTATGCACGCGTCATGTTTGTATTAGGGAAGGAAAATCAAAACTTTGAGCAAAACTTAAAGCTTTCAAAAGCGCTTCATGAAAGCTTAGAAAAGAAATATCCTGGATTAAGTCGTGGTGTACTGGGTAAAAGTAAAGCGAGTGGAAACGGAGTTTACAACCAAGATTTATCCACTAATGCTATTCTCCTTGAAATTGGAGGCGTTGATAACAATATGGAAGAGTTAACAAATACCGTAAAAGCGCTAGCAGATGCTCTCAGTGAATTTTATTGGGATGCTGAAAAGGTTAGCGGAAGTGAATCATAAGAAAAAGCTGCCTTTTGGCAGCTTTTTCTTATATTGTAGCGGGTAGTTGAATACTAACAACCGTCCCTTCATAATCGTTTGCAATACTCATAAAACCTTGATGCTCTTTAATAATACTTTGACAAATAGAAAGACCTAACCCTACCCCTTCATCTTTCGTTGAAAAAAAAGGATCTCCAATTTTATTAATAATCGACAAAGGAATACCAGGACCACTATCTTTTATAAACAAACAGATGATATCCCCTTTATTTTGAACATAAACCCCTATTTTCCCATTATGACCAATCGCTTCAATAGCATTTTTTATGATATTTAAAAACACCTGCTTCATCTGTGAAGCATCAAGCCACAGCTTCGGCACATAGTCGTCCGTTTCCAAACAAATAGAAATATTATGTAGGTTTGCTTCACTTTGCAATACACCAATCGTTGCTTGCATAACGTCAGTAATGGACGTTAGTGACTTTTTAGGCGCAGTGGGCTGCGTCACTAGTAAAAAATCGCTAATCAACTCATTCATTCTATTTAATTCTGTTAATACAAGATCTTTAATATGACTGCTCGTTTCATTATGTTCTTCAAATAGAAATTGAATAAAGCCTTTTACTGACTGCATAGGGTTTCTAATTTCATGGGCTAACCCAGCAGCAAGTTGACCTACAAGCGCTAACTTATCTAAGTGCTGCATTTTCTCTTCAAACTCTGGCACAATGACCTGCTGCTGTTGAGAAATGATGGTGCCTAGTACATTTGCTAAACGCTTAATTGATGAAACTTCTTGCTCTGTAAACGTCTGTGGATTCGGATCTACTGCGCATAGAGTTCCAAAGAGTTTGCCATTCTCCAATACAATTGGTGCACCTAAGTAAGAACCTACATCTGCATCATAAATGGCCTGCAAATGCTTTGTTCGAACATCACACTTTGTATCGGAAATAACTAATGACTCTTCACACGTTACCAAATTACAAATTGAAAGCTCAATTGGTAACGTTAATCCCTCATGGAGTAAACTTCCACCTTCACTATTTACAATTTTCATAATTGAAAACACGTCATCAAGCGTGCCGATAAAAACCGTGCGACTTTTAATGAGGTTAATGGCTATTTGAAGTATATCTGTCAGCGCATCTTTATTGACAACTTTATTCACTGTAATCACCCGTAGCTTTGGATTCTTTTACATTTATTATAAAGTTTTTACTACTTCAGGTACACTATCTTTAGTCGCTTTTTTTTAGAAAAATTCTCAAAAATCACATATCATTAGATATAGTAGCCCACTTGATTAATTTTGTTATTCAAACCAACGAATAGCTTCCCTTACTCCGACTACATCTCCTACAAGGACAATTGCAGGATGCGCCACTTTCTCTTCTTGTGCGATTGTTACAATATCTTCCAATTCCCCTGTTACCGTTCGCTGCTTCTCTGTTGTTCCCCATTCAATAAGCGCTACCTGCGTATGCGGATTTCGTCCATGCTTAATGAGCTGCTCACAAATATACGGTAGATTACCAACTCCCATGTAAAATGCAATCGTATCAATACCTGTTGCAAGCGCGGGCCAATTTAGGAAGTCCTGTCCTTTTTCTTCTCGACCGTGTCCTGTTACAATTGCAAACGATGTTGCATGATCGCGATGGGTCACAGGGATTCCAGCATAAGCAGGTGCCGCAATTCCTGATGTAATTCCAGGTACTACTTCAAAAGGAATGCCATGTTGAACAAGAAACTGTGCTTCTTCTGCTCCGCGTCCAAATACAAACGGATCTCCCCCTTTTAAACGGGTGACTGTTTTTCCAGCAAGCGCATGCTCTACTAATAAACTATGAATTTTATCTTGAATAACCCCATGTTTTCCCGGTAACTTCCCGCAAAAAATCAGCTCTGCATCAGCTTTTGCATAATCTAGTAATTTTTCATTAGCCAAGCGATCATATAGAATAACATCTGATTGTTGAATGCATTCAACGCCATACACTGTAATTAATTTCGGGTCTCCAGGCCCCGCTCCCACAAGAAATACTTTCCCAGTTGTCATATTGAATCGCTTCTTTCTTTTTTAAATTTTTCGCATTTGTTTATCCAGTTTTCAACAAGCTTCGCTGATGATCCAAAGTGGAAATGCGTATAGCCTGCAATAAGATTTTCTTTTAAGTATCCTTCATCCTTTACACCTATCATGCTTGTTGTTCGATAAGCGTGCGGAAGCTTTTCGGCTGAATGAAACGTTGAGTAATGAAATTCATGCCCTTTCGCTTTTACTCCGCCTTCTAATAAAAAGTTGCCTTTAGCGCCTTCAATTTCTCTGTAGCCAAGCGCAGCAAGCTGCGTTTGCATATATGCCTCTCCAGGAATAACGCCAACCATTTCAAACTTCTCTTTATCTGTCGTGACGATTGCTTCGGTTAAATACATAAACCCTCCGCACTCTGCTAACGTCGGTGTTCCGCGATGAACTGCTTGCTTAATGGACTCTTTCACTTCGTTTCTACTCGCTAACTCCTCTGCAAACTCTTCCGGGAACCCCCCTCCAATATAAAGACCATCTATATTACTAGGAACTACTTCACCTTGCAAAGGTGAAAAATAAATAAGTTCCGCACCCTTTGCTTTTAATAACTGTAAATTTTCTTCATAATAAAAATTGAAAGCCGCATCTCTTGCCACAGCGATTTTTACTTTAAAAGGTGTTTGACGTGAAAAGATAGTAGTATCTCCTTTAAGGGTTGGCGCCTTGGCAAGCTTATAAATTTTTTCTACATCAATTGTTTTTAAAATTGCTTCACTTAGCTCATGAAAAAAGGGCTGCAAGTCACCACGCTCTATTGATGGGATAAGGCCCAAATGTCTCTCTGGCATGGAAAACTGTTCGTATTTTGGCAAGTAGCCAACAACGGGAATTCCACACTCTTGCTCAACGGCTGCTTGAATTAGTTGAAAATGTCCTTGACTGCCTACTCGGTTAGCAATAACACCTACGATATTTACTTCTTCTGAAAGAAGCTGAAAGCCTTTCACAATTGCAGCCGCACTTCTTGCCATTCCAGAACAGTCAACGACTAAAATAACGGGGCTGTTTGTTAGAATACTAAGCTCAGCAGTGCTTCCATGATTACTTGTCGGTGCTTTTCCATCATAAAAACCCATTACTCCTTCTACAACTGATATATCAGCTCCATCACTTGCATGGTTTATAATTGCTGCTATCATCTTTTCCTCAAGCATCCAGCTATCAATGTTTCTTGAAATCCTGCCCGTAACAGCTGTATGGTACGTTGGATCTATATAGTCTGGTCCGCACTTAAAGCCTTGTACAACATAACCTTTTTGGCGAAGTGCTCCCATCAAACCAATTGTAAGAGTTGTTTTGCCTACTCCACTTTCAATTCCTGCAATGACTATTCTTCGATTAGACATGCAATCTCCCTTCTCCTTACTTATGTAATGTGCAATATCCCACTATACCTATCGTGATAATCCTTCACATAGTAGCCTATATTACTGAATTTTTCAACTCCTTTTAATAGAATAGAAAAAGCTGCAGGCGCTTAGAATACCTAAACACCTGCAGCTTTTTTACTTTTGTTATCTTTATACTGCTGACAACTTTAGTCTAGCATCATTAAAATAAACAACTTCCGATAAGACTTTGCAACCATTTAACTTTGAAAAAGCTTCTCGTGCTTGGTTTTCTGTGTCATACTCGAACATTCTCGTCTCATCTTTCGCATATACGGTAATAATCCACACTTCTAAGTCCCCCCATCAAAAGTTAGTTCAACAATTGCTTTAACACCACCTATTATGGACAGAATTAAACGATTTGGGAACCCTTTCTACAAAACTAGTCAGAAGAAACATTTTATTTAAAAAGTTCATTTTGTTCATTCAGGTTGTTACGATATCAATAAACCATTTCAGATTGAACATATTGCCACAGTAAACGACTTGTTGCTTCTAAAGAATCTTGGTGCGTTCGCTCGAATGCGTGAGAAGAATCAATTCCAGGACCAATTAGACCATGAATTAAATCATGCCCTGCGCGCATTGCTGCTGAAGCATCGGACCCATAAAATGGATAAATATCAACTTGGTAGGGAACAGCATACGCTTTAGCCAACTCTACTAAATGTTTTCGTAACCCGTAATGATAAGGACCACTTGAATCCTTCGCACAAATGGATACAGTATATTCATCGGTAGATTGCCCGTCTCCCATCGCGCCCATATCAACAGCTAAATATTCAACAGTTTTGGGTGAGATATTGGAATTTCCACCGTACCCAATTTCTTCGTTGTTTGAGATTAAAAAATGAGTCGTATAAGGAAGCACTATATTCTCTTCATTGATTTGTTTAATTAATTGTAACAAAATCGCAACGCTTGCTTTGTCATCTAAGTGACGAGATTTGATAAATCCGCTTTTAGTAATGGTTACGCGAGGATCGAAACTTACAAAATCTCCTACTCCAATCCCTAGCTTTTCCACTTCTTCTTTAGTAGACACTTTTTCATCCAAGCGGACTTCCATGTTCGCTTGATTTCTCTCCGCAGTTCCAGCGTCTTTGTACACATGCACAGAGGTTTGATGCATTAAGATTGTACCAGTGTAAACTGCTCCACTGGATGTTTCAACTTCACAATATTCACCTTCAATACTGTTGTAGCGAAAACCTCCAATTAAATCTAGCTTTAACCTTCCATTTGGTTTAATTTCTTTTACCATAGCTCCTAAGGTATCGACGTGAGCGGTCAAAAAACGATGCTTATTATCATTTTTTCCCTTTAGCGTTACAAGGAGACCACCTTTATATGTACGCGTTGATTCTACTTGAATTGCATCTAAAAAATCTTCTACGTATGAGATTACACGAGCTGTATTTCCAGACGGACTTGGAATTGAAACCAAATGTTTAATTAATTGTAGGGTTTCAGACATACTATCCACTTCTTTCCTTTGATTTGCTTCTAGTGTATCATATTTTAAATATTCTAAAACACAAAAGCTGCGTTCTTCTTAGTTAAAGAACGCAGCTTTTGCTATCTATTAGGAAATACTCTTTAGCTGATTGGTTAACTTTAAGAAATCTTCTTTGTTTTTCTTTTCTAATGACTGGTCGATTTCTTTTTTTAATTTAGCTTTTTGAAAGTTTGCAATCACTTTATCTAAGAACATTTCGGCAATTAGGGAATCTAACACTTTCACATTCGATTTCGGCGACGAATTCAGCAAATTTTTCTTCATAAGAAATCAACTCCTTGTCTTTTTTATACTATAACATAAATTTTCTGACTTTTCAATCATCTTTGTGGGAATCTATATTTTTTTCGTACTCCATACAACTAAAGCTTAGGCATAACAAGATGATGTTTTCTTAGAAAAAAGCCGCTTAAAGCTGCAGAAACACATTTATTCCAGTATGCTCATTGCTAAACAGCACTTGGAAATCAACAAAAAATATCCGAACGATTGCAGGTTAGCAATCGTTCGGATACCTAGTTTGCTGAGATGCTTATGTCCCATCTTTATTTCTGTTCGGTTTGCTCATATTGATTATGATACTGAATAAACTCATGAGACTGATTAGCCGCCATAATACCGTGATAACTAATATCCAATCCCACTTCTTCTTCTTCCTCAGTGGAACGAAGCGGTACAACTAGCCCGATTGCTTTCAAACCAAACCATGTTGCTAAAAAGCCCCAAGCTGAAAGTGCTACTAAGCCAATTAGCTGAATTCCTAATAGCTCGAAGCCCCCCCCGAAGAATAAACCTCCATCTGTAGCAAACAACCCTACAGCAACAGTTCCCCATGCCCCAGCCGCAGCATGAACTGGAAATGCGCCAACAGGATCATCAATTCGTCTTGTCTCTAACCAATTTGTTGCAGCCATCATCAACAGCCCCGAAACTGCACCAATAAATATAGCTGAAGGTGTACTTACAAATGCACATCCGGCTGTAATTCCCACTAATCCAGCAAGCGATCCATTAATAACGGATGGAGCATCTGAACGATTATGTCTAAAAAGCGTGTAGAATAAAGTTGCAGCACCACCTGATGCAGCTGATAGCATGGTAACAAGCGCAATGTGACCAATTCTTACATCAGTTGCACTTAACGTACTCCCTGCGTTAAAACCAAACCAACCAAACCAAAGCAAAAACGCGCCAACAGATGCTAACGGCAAATTACTGGGTAAGGCAATTGAGCTCACTCCGTTAGCTGTAAACTTTCCTGTACGAGGCCCAATAGCCATGGCAGCAGCAAGAGCTGAAAAACCACCCAACGCATGAATAACAGCTGACCCTGCAAAATCTTGCACTCCAAGTAATGCAATCCAGCCCCCACCCCAGATCCAGTGACCTGCAATCGGATAAATAACGGCTGTCATTAACATTGCATATAATAAATACGCGCGGAAATTAATTCGTTCCGCCACGGCTCCAGACACAATAGAAATTACGGCAATAACAAATGCACATTGAAACAGCCAGAACGTTTCCAAACCAATAGGAATATCTAAGTGCGATAAATCACCTGTTAACGCAAAACCATTTGTACCAACAATACCACCTAAATCAGCTCCATACATAAGTCCAAACCCAATAATATAAAAGCAAAGCGTTCCGATTGTAATGTCAGCAAATACCTTCATAATAATATTAACGTTATTTTTATACCGAACAAATCCAGCTTCTAATAATGCAAATCCTCCTTCCATTAATAGAATCATAGCAGCGGTTAGTACTACCCACGTCGTATTGACACCTAAGCTAAGTTCTTCGATTCCCATTATCTTTCCTCCATTCGTGATAAGCCTTCTACAATCGTTGATGTTAAAACGACTTCTTCGATGTCAACTTCTTGTGTTAGCAGCTCAATTACACGTTCGACTTCACGGATCTTCCCTTTAAACTGCTCAATTTTACGAAACCTGTCCTTTACATGGACCATATACTCAACAGCTTCATGGTGACTTAAAGGTCTTCCAGTAAAAATTTTACGAAATGGAGAAAGCGATTGATACCACGTTTCTTGGGCTCTTTTTTTCTGCTCATATTTCTCAATTTTGTCTTTAATAACGACAATCTGCTCTTCATGACTTTCTTTTAATTTCGTTAACTGATCTATTAATTTTTCACGATTAACTTCAAATATAACTGTTTGATATAGTTCACTCACAACCCTCATGTCATATCTCCTCACATTAAATGTTATGTTTTAGATTATATGTGAGAATTGATGAAACCGTCAATCTAAAAAACAAAATTTATTCTTATTTTCTGAATAAATAGAGTTTATTTTCAATAAATGCATCGTTCGACTCTTTCTTAGTTTTTTCCAACAAACTGGTTGCTTTTATAAGGCAATAAATTTACAATAGATAAATGTGCAGGACTTCACAACAAAACTAGAAGTCTAGCAGCTAAAGTGTCTACATATGCAACAATATACAGCAAAGGAGGACGTTCTTATGTCTCAATCAACTATTCAAAAGCCGGCTGAAGAAGCGGTTCAAGCTAAAGGTGCAACTCAATCAGATGTACTTGATCAATTGCTAAAGCCAGAAGTTCAAGAATCACTAACAGTACTTGTTGACAACTTACCAAAGTTAGCTGAAATGGTAACTGTATTAACAAAAACGTACGACTTAACACAATCTCTATTAACAGATAACGTGTTAAAAGAAGATTTACTTGCTGGTGCTAAAGAATTTATCGAACCAGTTGAAGGAAAAGTAAAAGATCTTGCTGCTTCAGCAATCGAAGCAAATGATCGTGCGGAAGCTAACCAATCAACAACTATCGGTTTATTTGGTTTATTACGCATGCTCAAAGATCCACAAGTTCAAAAGCTATTCCGCTTTGCGCAAGCTTACTTAGAAGTAACAGGCGAAAAACAAAAATAATAAAAACTTATCATTTTATAAAGCACGAACGGAGGATCGATCTACTATGTCAAAACATATTCTAATTCTAGGTGGCGGCTATGGTGGTCTATTAACAGCCCTAACAGCTCGTCAACACTTAAGTGCATCTGAAGCAAAAATTACAGTAGTAAACCGTTTTTCTACTCACCAAATCATTACTGAACTGCACCGTTTAGCAGTAGGTGGACTATCTGAACAAGCAGTAGCTCTTCCATTAGAAAAGTTACTAAAAGGTAAAGATGTAGAATTAAAGATTGCTACTGTAAAAGAAATTTCACCAGACCAACGTGAAGTAGCATTAGAAGACGGAACAAAATTAAGCTACGATTACTTAGTAACTGCATTAGGTAGCGAAACTGCTTACTTCGGTATCCCAGGACTAGAAGAAAACAGCTTTGTATTGAAATCAGTAAACGATGCAAATCGCCTACGTGCACACGTAGAAGAGCGCATTGTTGAATTTAGCAAAACAAAAAACAAAGCTGACGGAACAATCGTTGTCGGCGGCGGCGGTTTAACAGGTATCGAGCTTGTAGGTGAATATGCTGACCTTATGCCAAGCCTTTGTCTAAAACACGGTATTGATCCAAAAGATGTTTCTCTATACTGTGTAGAAGCTGCTCCAACTGTTCTTCCTGGCTTCCCAACTGAGCTAGTAGAGCGCGCTCAAACAAGCTTAGAGAAACGTGGCGTAACGTTTGTAACAGGAACTCCTGTTACAAAAATGGATGCTACAACAGTTGAGCTTAAAGACGGTAGCAAAATTGAAACAAAAACAATGGTATGGACTGGCGGAGTTCAAGGTAATTCAGTAGTTGCTAACTCTGGTATCGAAGTAAACCGTGGCCGTGCTCTTGTAAACGAATTCTTACAATCTACTTCTCACGAAGACATTTTCGTAGCTGGTGACAGCGCGGTTGTAATGGGACCTGAAGGACGTCCTTACCCACCAACTGCACAGCTAGCTTGGCAAATGGGAGAAGTTATTGGTGTAAACTTAGCAGTAGCTATTAAAGGTGGCGCAATGCACGGGTTCTCTCCAGTATTCTCTGGTACGTTAGGAAGTCTTGGCCGTAAAGATGCGATTGGTACAATCGGCGGAAATAAAACGCAATTAAAAGGTTTACCAGCTTCTCTAATGAAAGAAGCAAGTAATGTTCGTTACTTATCACACATTAAAGGTTTATTTGCTCTAGCTTATTAATAAAAGAAAAGCCAACGCATGTTTGCGTTGGCTTTTTTCACGTGAGTTACAAAGAACACCCCCACTTTGTATAAGCTGGAATCGTTTCGGCTATAACTTCCCCTCTCTTAATTACATATCTAGGCACCGACTGATTGAGCATAAGCTCACGAATCGTTCGCTCCTCAAAAAGTAAAAAATCAGCTTCGCTTTCTTGTTGAATTCCATACGCTTTGCCTTTCCCAAAAGCAGCCGCCGGTCGTTCTGTAATCATGGATAACACTCTTTTCATTTGCTCTTCTCCTGTCATATGAGCTAAGTGCGCTCCCATAAAAGCGGCTTTTAGCATGTTTCCGTCTCCGAAGGGATAAAAAGGAGTCTGAATGTCGTCATGAGCAATACAAATATTAATATTTTTAGCATCCAATTCTTTCACCCTTGTAATTCCCGTCGCTTTAGGATATGCATCATTTCTTCCTAGCATCGAACTGTTAATAAGAGGACAGCTAACAACGGTTAAACGCGCTTTTTTTATAGCTTCCATTACTGATTCAGCATATTTACTTTCATAATAGGCCAGCGCATTTACGTGACTGACTGCAACCCTACCTTCAAACCCATTTTCAATCGTTAAATTCGCTACTTCTTGTACAAATGTTGAGCTTACTTCGTCTACTTCGTCACAAAAAATATGAATATAGCTTCCATACTCTTTGGCGAGGCGAAAGCAGTATTCCAAAGAACGCACCCCTTCTTCTCGACTACGTTCTAAATGCGGCACAGCACTTACTGCGTCAGCTCCAATTTCAAGCGCTTTTTGCATTCGCTCCTGATTTTCAAAACACTTCCTCAATCCATCTTGAGGAAAAGCAATAATTTGCAAATCGATAATTTGATCATACCCTTTTTTTAATTGCAGAATAGCTTTTAAAGCCGTTAAATCATCATCAGATATGTCCACTGCTGCTCGAACACTTAACACACCATGTTTGATGTACATCTTTAATGCTTGTTCAGCCCTCTCGTTCACGTCCTTCATGGTAAGACTTTTTTTTCGTTTATTCCATATTGAAATTCCTTCTTGTAGTGTACCCGTTTGATTAAAGTTTGGCCAACCCGCAGTCAAAGCGGTATCAAAATGAGTATGTAACTCTACGAAAGGAGGAATAGCTATCCCCCCTTTGACATCTATCACTTTCTTTCCATCTACTAGACCTTTTGTAATATGCACAAAATTCCCATTCGACACTCCTATATTTACAACTTCCGCTTCGTGTAACAATCGTGCATTTTTAATGACCATATCATACATCAGCATCTTCCTTTCTACTAAAAAAGAGAAGATCTACTCTTCTCTTTTTCTCTACACTTACGGTTTATTTCTTTAAAAATGCTGTTGTAAAAATTCCCTTGGTAGCTTCTTTATTTTTAATAATCCCTAAATCCAGAAGCTGCATTTGAAGTTTATCCCAGCGCTCCGATGACATATAACCGAAGCCTTTTTCAACAGCATCTCCTCCAAAAATTAATTCTTCTTGTGCTTTTGCACCGTATTCCATCGCTTCTATCTTCAAGTCTGGATTTCTCTCTTGAAGGAACGGATTGATTTCATCTGAACTTTCTCGGTAATACTCCCAGCCTTTTACCGTAGCATTCATAAATGATTGAACCACTTCAGGTTTTTCTTTAATCATCTTTTCAGTTGTGAAAATTACGTTTGCATACGTTTCAAATCCTGCATCATGAATGAATAAATAGTCATTTTCTACCCCTTCTTGTTCAAGAGAAAACGGCTCTGACGTCACGTACCCTTGTGTGACCGCATTTTCATCCTCAATAAAGGTTGCTAATGAGCCCGTATACGCACGATCTTTTACCCTATCTAAGTTATAGGCTTTTTTAATATATTCCCAATAACCACTCCCTGGTGCTGTATACACTGTCTTTTCGTTCAGCTCTTTAAAATCTCCTACCGTTCCTTTATGGGTAATTAATACCTGCGGGCTTTTTTGAAAAATTGCTCCAATCGCAACAAGAGGTATTCCTTTATCTCTTGCAATTAAAATATCTTCCGCTTGCGTATAGCCAAATTCAGCCTTTCCAGAAGCAACGACTTGAGTTGATGAAATTTGAGGTCCTCCCGGTTCAATTTTCATGTCAAGACCTTCTTCTTTATAAAACCCTTTTTTTAACGCCGCGTAATTGCCGCCATGCTCGGGCTGTGCAAACCAGTTTGTAATAAGGGTTGCGTTTTCTAGTTTTTTCTCCGTATTATCACTCCCAGACGTCTCTTCACTTCCACATCCTGCTACCAATAACGACAGTGATACAGCACCAATTAAGCCGATCTTTTTAAAAACCCCTTGTTTCACACCCATTTCCCCCTTTTAGACAATTAATTCTCTCTCTTCATTTCTGACTCATGCCATGAACCTAATAAAAGCTTAGAAAATAGATTGACCAATAAGAAAAAGCCAACACCTAAAATAGAGGCAGAAATACCACAAGCGAATAGGTAAGCCGTTTCCATCCGGGACGAAGCTACCGTAATAGCATAGCCTAAACCCCCGTCACCCCCACCAATACCGGCTATGTATTCTCCTACGATAGCTCCTACCACTGCTAAGGTACAGGAAATTTTTAATCCTGCCATGATATAAGGAAGAGCAGCTGGAATTCGCACTTTCCACATAATTTGCCAAGGTGACGCTTGGTAAAGCTTTAACAAATTAATCATGCCACGATCCGTTGCATTTAAGCCAATGAGCGTGTTGGATAGCATAGGGAAAAAGCCAATTGTAAACGCAATGATTACAATAGCATTCATACCTGAACCAAACCAAATCACGATGATCGGTGCAATAGCCACAATAGGAATAGTCTGTAATAAAATGGCATATGGATATAAGCTGCGTTCTAAAAGCTTAGAGCTAGACATTAATAGTGCTCCAATTACTCCGCCTATTACGCTAAACATAAACCCGAGCATCGACTCTGTAATCGTTCGAATAACAGCACTACTTAGATTACTCCAGTTCATTACGGCAGCTTCTACAATATCCATTGGTTTTGGTAATAAATAAGGTGGAATTTGAAGCAGTTGGGTGCCAAACTGCCAAAATAGCATAAACAGCATAAATACGATAACAGGCGGAAGATACGTATTTAGTATTGGCCATGTATTTTTCTTGTAGGTAACGTGTACATCTTGGACTCGATTTAACTCCTGATGGGAATGTTCCATGTTTTCCCTCCTATAACTGAAATTCTTGGACTTCTTTAGCCGTCGGCAACTTACCAGGATTCAATAAGTTATAAGGGTCGTTTAGCTCTTTTCGTTTTAATAACTCTTTCATTCTCATGTTGTATCCACCAAACCCAAGTATATATGTGTGCGGATCATTAATTTCTACTTCGATCGCTCTACAGAACTGGATAATCTCATACAACCTCTCTTTTGACTTATATTTCACCACCGGTAGCGAAGCGGGTACAATTTCCCCTTGAATTTTAATGTATTCAAAATGAAACTGAATTTCATCACCAAATTTACTTCGAAGGTCTGCCATCTGTTCAAATATTCGATCAGTTTGAAAGCGAGCTTGCAAATAGGTTAAATTGTCTCCATGCTTATGAGCCCATAGTGTCGCATGATTCCATGTAAAATCAGAAAGCTTTAGTCCTTTTTGATAGTTTTCAGCAGGAATTGTGTACCCTATGTCTCCATCATATTTATCTGCCAAACAATCTAATAGATGAACTGATTTTTCTTCAATTTCAAGCATGACAATTGACTGACCTTCCCGTAATACTTTCTTCAAGGGATGAAAGTGAGATGGAATTGGCCATTCACAAACGGAAACCAAACGCTTAGGGATTTCTTCACTATGAGCTAATTCATCGCTAAACTTAATAGCTTCACGAAAATCATGAAAGAAAACGATATGCTGTGACCATGACACCTTTGGTTCTACCGGCAGCTTCGCTTCAACGACAAGACCGGTTGTGCCATAATTGTGGATGTACTGCTGCATATCATCACCTGAAATAGTTAACAGCCGGGGCGTTTCCTCAACGGTCATCACAGTAACGCTACTTACATTATCGTCCCATAAATTCCCCCAGCGAATCGATCCGATTCCACCGGAACCTCCGCATAAGAATCCACCTACTGTTGCCTTCATATAAGTGCTGGGAAAAATACGAAGCTCCCGATTGTTTTGACGCAGCGTTTTTTCCAATACACCTAAGCGCACACCAGCCTGCACGGAAACTAAGCGATCTCCTTTCATATCAATGCGGTCAAGTTTTGTTAAGTCAATAACGATTCCACCTTGTAATGGAATTGCTTGACCGTAGTTTCCTGTTCCCGCTCCTCTTGGTGTAATAGGTACTTTATTTTTAACGGCAAACGAAACGATACGCTGTAGTTCATGAATTGATGTAGGCGCAATTGCACAATCAGCAATTTTATTTTTAAGCTGCTCATACAGTACTGGAGAATACCAATAGTAGTCTTTTGATAACTTTTCTCTTAAGCTCTCATTTACAATAACAGCATCAGTTCCAAACTCATTTATGAATTCTTGTAACCACACCATAATTCACCTCATTTTAAATTTCAAATCGTGAGATACGTTAGCAACGATACTACTAAACTGTCGATCTGTCCGAATTTCTGCTTCACGAGGGAAGGGTAGATTCACTTCTACCATTGACTCAATTTTACCTGGGCTAGGCGTCATTACGGCAATTTTGGTCGATAAATACACGGCTTCAAATACATTGTGTGTAATAAAAAGTACCGTCATCTTTTCGTTTTCCCAAATTCGCAATAGCTCACTTTGTAAATTTTGCCTTGTAATTTCATCCAGGGCACCAAACGGCTCGTCCATCAACAAAAGCTTTGGTTTTGCAATTAATGCTCTGGCAATAGAAACACGCATTTTCATTCCACCTGATAATTCTCGAGGTAACGCTTTTATGTAGTCTTTCAGCCCTACCATTTCTAGTACTTTATAAGCGCGTTCCTTCTTTTCAGAATGAGCTATATTACGAAACTCTAAAGGAAGCATTACGTTATCAATAACTGACCTCCATGGTAGTAACGTAGCATCTTGAAACACAAAAGCCACATCGGTACTTTCTTTTTGAGCGTCTCGAGGTGTCTTTCCAAGAATGTCAACGTGACCACTTGTTTGATCAATCAGTCCTGAAATCATTTTGAAAATAGTTGATTTTCCGCAACCTGAGGGGCCGACAAATGAAACGAATTCTCCTTGTTGAATCACCAAATTAACATCTTTAACAGCGACTTTACCGTTTGCATACATTTTATTCACACGATTCATTTGTACAATTGTTGGACTACTCTCGTGGTTTATCTCATTTACTTGATTCACCTGCTGAATGCTCACGATATTTGACCACCTCGCTTCATTTATTTACATAGTCTTTCTTTAAATCACCTAATGAAAAATGCTTCATTTCTTTTAACGTTTTAACAAGCTCACCAACGATGAGTTCTTTTATCATTTTCCCTTTTTCCTTCGTTGCCTGTTTGGCATCTCCAGCTATACCCGTGTTTGAAATATCGTTCATTACCCAAGCAAAGTAACTATTTCCTTTCAAATGTAAATGAGGGTTATTGGACAAATTAACAAACTCTGTTGGACTTTTATCGAATTGCACCCAATCCCCCTTCAACTCCATTATTAATGATGTTTCCACTTCACCTCCATGTATTCCAAAGCGCTGCTCTTGTTGTGAAATTAAGTGATTGACTTCTTCAGATCCAGGATTCAACCGAAATACCATCAATCCAGTCTCTATGCGTATTTCTCTTGCCATCATATTAAGCAGGTCATGATTTCCACCGTGTGTGTTGAAAAGCAAAAGCTTTTTAAAGCCACTTTTACGGACGCTGATAGCTAAATCCATTACAACTGCTTGTAATGTAGAAGCTGATAAGCTCATTGTTCCCGATAGACCTAGATGCTCATTGCTTTTACCATAAGGAATGGCTGGAAGAACCCAAATATTTTCGTGCTGAAGCTGAAGTAACGCTTCTTCTAAAAGCCCTTCTGCAATTAACGTATCGGTATAAACAGGAAGATGTGGACCATGTTGTTCAACTGCACCGATTGGTAAAATGACTAGTGCATCCTCTTTAGAGAGTTGCTCAATATCTACACTTGATAATCTTGGTAAGAAATTCTCTTCAAATGCGGAACCGCTATACCGTTTGTTCATGACGCTTTCACCTCTTCGGAAAATTTTTTATTTTCTGAATTTTTAACATAAGATGTAATAAGATGTAACTTTTTGTGTAATAAGTTTATTTTATTACATTAAATTTCAAGAATCATTAACATAAATGATAATTTTAAAATTTCACATTAGCTATAATCACCAAATATTTTATTCTTTTTGTTATTTTTGTAAGAGAATCTAACACACTATAATTGAATAGTCGAATTATTTTTTCTCTGTTTAGACACAGGCATTTTATTTTTCTCTCTTTCACATTCTTGTTACAATGGAACCTGTAGATAGTTCGATGATTATCGAATAATTAAATTATGATTACGAAAAGAGGATGAGCATATGTCAATGGACCAACATCCAAACAACAAAAAAAACATTCCAATTTCAGTGCTTGATTTGTCACCTGTTGTAGAAGGTAGCACGGTAGCAGACGCACTTAGAAATACGCTTGATCTAGCACAGCACGTCGAAAAATGGGGCTACAACCGCTACTGGTTAGCAGAGCATCATAATATGTCAGGAATCGCAAGTTCTGCTACTTCTGTCGTAATTGGACATGTGGCTGCTGGTACATCTACTATTCGAGTGGGCTCAGGCGGCATTATGTTACCCAATCACTCACCACTTGTTATTGCGGAACACTTTGGAACATTAGAATCTCTTTTTCCAGGACGAATTGACTTGGGGTTAGGTCGCGCACCAGGTACGGACCAATTGACTGCCCAAGCTTTAAGAAGAGGACGCATGAGTGACGGTCAAGATTTCCCTGATCTATTAGATGAACTGAGAGCATATCTTGCTGTTCCGTCGGATGAGCATCCGCTACCAGTAAGGGCTGTTCCTGGAGAAGGCCTTGAAGTACCAATTTGGCTACTTGGCTCAAGTGGATTTAGTGCGCAGTTAGCGGCTCAGCTTGGCTTACCGTTTTCGTTTGCAAGCCACTTTTCACCAAACAATACGCTTGGAGCGCTTCAAATGTACCGCCGCTACTTCCAAGTATCTGACGTATTGGATAAACCCTATGCAATGTTAGGTGTTAATGTAATTGCAGCAGATACAGATAAAGAAGCGGAACGATTAGCTACGTCTCTTCAACAGCAGTTCTTAAACTTAATCCGCAACAAACCGGGAAAACTGAAAGCACCCGTTGATAACATGGACGAGATTTGGAGTGAATTTGAAAAGGCAACTCTCCAGCAACAGCTAGGTTCATCGATTATCGGCGGACCAGAGACTGTAAAGAGAAAGCTGGAAGGGTTTATCGCTGAAACAAATGCTGATGAATTGATGATCAACGCACAAATATACGATCACAAAGCTCGACTACGCTCATATGAAATTGTTTCTGAAGTCATGAATAGTAAATAAAGAAAAGCCGAACGTTGTCACATAACGTTCGGCTTTTCTTTATTTAACGCTTGTTTAATATCTTCTATCCATTGGTCGGCTTTGTTCACAACAAACTGAAGCTCTTCTCCTTCGTTTGTTGTTATTTTTAGGCCATTTTTTAATAAAGGCACTCCCAATAATTTGTTACGGACTCTCTCTACCGTTTCAATATCTGCTAAGTTCAATGTTACAGTACCTCGTTGAACATTAACTGCATGTGACTTATGTGTAAGCTCAGTTGAAGTTAGATACAGTTTACCTCCTACACCTTCTAGTCCTTTCATTAGATTTGCCAAACCTACTCTAATATATGGCTGCTTAGACATATTTCACTCATCGCCCTTTCTTACCACATAGTACTTGTTATTATCATCTCATATTTTTAAGTAAATCGCACAGAATTTAACAGTTCCACCTCAATAAGATGTCTCATAGACTATTAAGAGATAATTAGTTGAAAACATATGAAATGAAAGGAGGAGTACAAAATATGAGTCCACATAAGAAAACAAACCGCCGCATTGCCTTTAGCAGCTTAGCAGATTATCCTGTTGTTGGAAGCGGAAAAGATGGAAAAGTGTATCGGTTATCTCAAGATAAATGTATTAAAGTATACTATGAT
Source organism: Bacillus sp. CBEL-1 (assembly GCF_004348885.1). NCBI lineage: Bacteria > Bacillati > Bacillota > Bacilli > Caryophanales > Bacillaceae > Bacillus > Bacillus sp. CBEL-1. The sequence goes on from NZ_SBIM01000003.1 coordinate 101,898, forward strand.
GAAACAACTCAACAGCAAGAACTGAAGGCTTTAGAGCTAGGGCAGGTATCATCTATCGTTCCTGTTCTATACGAGAGCGGACACAACTACACCGTTATGGAATATATTCATGCTATATCTCTTTCAAAATACATCAAAGAGTATAATCGCCTTCCCTCTGCTTTAGTTGAAAGGATTTTACTACTCTTTGATGAAATGAAAGCGATTGGATTTACTAGATGGGATGCAGAGGTTCGTCATATTTTAATTACAGATGCAACAGAGCTAAAAGTGATTGATTTAAAGCGATCGTTAACTTCTACAACATCTATTCCAACGAAGCTATTCCAAGGTTTAAGAAAACTTGGAGCACTACCTTTATTCCTTCGACGCGTTCAAACTCTACGTCCGGATCTATATAAAGAATGGGTTCGCTATCAATAAGCTCATGCTGAACTTCTTATGAAATTATTTGCTCTTTTTCCGCGAATGCCAGTTTCTTTTCAGCAAAGGCTACGCATATATTGATTGTAATATAGACAGAAGGCTATAAGGAGTGACATCGGAATGAAAGATTATATATTAGTTATCGGAGCCCACCCTGATGATGAACTTTTAGGCTCTGCAGGAACTATCAAACGCTTGATTGATCAAGGGTATACAGTCGTATCTGTTGTTACAGCGTTAGGGCGTAAAGAAGAAGCTCATCACATTCAAGCATTTGGCCGTCTAGCTAACCAAAAGCTTGGCATAGAAGAAGTTATTTTTCTAGGTCATAAAAATTTAGAGTTAGAAATGATGCCTCGTCACAAGTTAACAAAAGAAATCGAAGCATTAATAACAAAATATAATCCGAGCAAAATTTTCACTCATCATCATGGCGATATGAACATCGATCACCGTATTACATTTGAAGCAGTTTTAACCGCAACTCGTCCGCTTCCTAACAAAAAACCAATCGAGCTAATTACATTTGAAACCGTATCTTCTACCGAATGGAATACGTATACACACGATCAAGTATTTAAACCAAATTATTTTGTAAATGTTACTGATACAATGGATTTAAAAGTGGAAGCGCTAAAAGAATATGACGTGGAAATGCGTGATTTTCCGCACCCAAGATCATATGAAGGTGTCAAAGCATTAGCCAAAGTTCGTGGAATGACCGTTGGTGTTCCATATGCTGAAGCGTTTGAAATTATAAGGAGGGTTTGGTTGTGAAACACAGTGGCAACATCCCATATCCATATATAATTGATACGTTGGATACATTTTATGGGGTTAATAATAAGAGTGATGTTCAAAAATACAGTTCAATTCAACCTAGCAAAAAACTAAAACTCACAGCAAAACAAGGCTCACAAAAGCGCAGGCTGTCAATTTTAATCACAACGTTTTGGGATTATCCCCATACAGGCGGGCTATCGAATTATATCTCAGAACTAAGCGCTACTTTACGTAGTCAAGGTCATTATGTGGATGTCATTTCTCCCCGCAAGTTTCCATCTTTTAAAAAAGAAGAAATGCGCAATGAAATTGTTCCAGAACTCGAAGACTTTTTTTCAACTCGTTATGGTGAAGTAAACAATCTTATTTTAAAAAATCACCGCTTACTTTATATCTATGAACAAATGTTAAAGACTGTAGATTTAGAAAGATATGACATCCTTCATGCTCAAGATTTATTCACCGCCAATATTTTAGGGAACTTCAACAAATCTCTTCAAAAGCCTCTCTTTTATACCCCTCATGGCATGTATACTTTTAACCGCTTAAAGTTCAATATTTTTGATAAAGGCTCGGTTGAAGAAGCGTATTATCTACGCATGGAGCAGCAAGCTGTTTCGTTTGCAAGCCATATCATCATTTTACATGATGGGTTTCGCTCACCCCTTGAAAGTATTGGTGCTAAACAAGAGCATATGACAACCGTGTACACCGGAATTAAAAATAAGATGTACGCTAAAAAGCGTAAAGAAAAAGATCAAAAAATTACCATTGCATCAATTGCTAGACTGGGTCCCCGAAAAGGGCATAAAGATTTATTAAAGGCCCTGTCTACAATTAATCATCAGCTAGATAATGTAGAAGTTCTTATTGTAGGTGATGGGGAAATGCGCGAAGAGTTAGAAGAACAAAAAGAACAACTAAATTTAGATATGGTTCATTTCCTTAGAACTCGAACCGACGTTCCAGAAATCTTACATGAAACCGATATTTTTGTTCTCGCCACGTTGAACGATAGCTTACCCTTATCTATCATTGAAGCGATGCATGCTGAAACGGCAATTATTTCAACGGAATGTGGAGGCATCCCAGAGATTGTTAAACACAATAAAACCGGAATTATTATCGAACCAGGAGATACTGAAACGTTAGCTCGAGCACTCTCGTTTTTCATTACTAATAAAAAAGCACGGGAGCGGATGGCTACTAATGCAAAGCATTTCGCAAAAGCAAAATTAACAAACGAAAAAATGGTCTCTTTTATAAACAACCTTTATGTTCAAGGGCTTGCTGCTTTTAAGGTAGGTGAAAAGATATGAACCACAAACACGCTGCCGTAGTACTCGATCTTAGCGCAAATGGATTAGGAATTATTAAAAGGTTAGCGGAACGCAACATTCAAATATATGCTTTTGATACAGAAAAACCTTATCGGATTGGAAAAACAAAGTTAGCTGCTTGTAACCCTTGTCCGAGTCCTCTTACCGAAGAGAAAGCCCTGCTCGATGTTCTTATTACGCTTGCTAAGGAACAAGAATATAAACCAGTCTTGTATACGGGTGCTGATGATTATGTCATGTTTATTTCCAAACACCGAGAGGAGCTTTCCAACTACTTTTTATTTCTATTCCCTGACCATGATGTAATTGAGCAAGTGCTAGATAAACAGTTGGCCTATGACCTTGCCTTAAAACATAACATCCCTTGTCCTCAAACTTTAATCATTAAAAATGCGGATGATATGAAGACAGCCATAGATACGCTGGAATTTCCATGTATTTTAAAACCTGTACTCGGTCATGAATTTCGGAAGATTATTAACAAAAAAGCAATCTTAATTCAAACTCCTGAACAGCTGCAAGCAGAATACCCTACCTATCAACAAGCTGGAGAGCTAATTGTCCAAGAGATTATTCCAGGTGATAACAGCTGTTTTTACAAGGTAGCTACTTTTTTTGATGAAAACATGAACTTGCTGGCGAAGTTTTCTCTCCAAAAAAATCATCAGTTTCCTGCTCAGTTTGGAACAGGGGCACATATTGTAAGTAAAACGATTCCAGAACTATTTGATATTTGTATCCCGTTCTTTAAAGATATTCATTTAAAAGGGATTGCGATGGCTGAGTTTAAAAAAGATCCAAGAGATGGTATTTATAAATTTATCGAAATAAACCCCCGTTTTTGGCTAACACATAGCTTAACAGGGGCAGCCGGTATTGACTTTGTTTACCTCTATTATTTATCTATGACGGGACAAAAGCCCCTTCCTCACCTCGTTCAAAAAGACGGAGTGAAATGGATTTACCTCGTACGCTATTACTTAACCTATCTTACAAAGCGAAAGCATGAAGGCATGACGTTACGAGATTTTCTATCAGGTTTTAAAGGTGAAAAAGAATGGGCATTGTTCAACTTACGAGATCCGATGCCCTTTGTTCGAAGCGCTTATTCACATTTAGTCAACGCATGGAAAAACAAGCGAAAGGAGAAATAAGAAATGTATCAACCAAAAGAATTATATTCTACGTTTCACCGCTTAAAAATAGAAGAAAAGTTATCAGCTTCCATTGGAAAAAAAGTTAAAATCGATTCTACTGACTTGAAATGCTTAAAATCCACAACTCGAAGTAGTATCTATAAACTGATTGTGCACACAAAGTATGATTCGTTTCCTCTTATCTTTAAAACGTACAGTAAGGCTAATTATAAAAACGATATTGAAATCAATATGTACACAAAAAGTTATTCAACGTTAAAGTCCTTTTTCCCAACTATCTACTTAGTAGAAGAATACAAAGAAGAAACATGGATATTTATGGAGTTTGTTCACCAAATTCGCGGTCAATTGGTATTCACACCAAAGCATTTTCAGTCCATTATTCCATCAGTAGCAAAACTGCATGCCCAGACGTTTGATAGTCACTTTAATGAACAAGTAAATGAATGGAGTTCGTGGTTACCTATATATGATTCAGCTACCATGCGAAAAGAACGCTCAAAAGCAATTGCTAACACGGTAAATTTTCTTCAAGAATCCTCAAAGAATCGAGAGTTAAAATCCGTTCTTGCACCTCATAAAAATTCGTTATTTAAAATATACGAAAAGGGCCCAGACTTTTTCCCTGAGTTATTACAAAGCGGTTCTTCATTAACACATGGCGATTTACACATGCAGAATATCTGTAGCCATGATACGGCAAAAAACGGCCCTTGGCCAATTCAATTTATCGACTGGGAGTCTGCAAAATATGCTCCTTCTTGGCTAGATTTGATTGTATTAGTTGAGTTGTTAATTGCTTTTCGAAAAGACTGGCAAAAAGACGGCAATTCTATTCGAACAGAGTGTATTAAAACCTATCTTCAAGAGATGAAAAAACACGGTATTTCCTTTGAAGAAAATCCCACCCACCTTTATAAAATGGCATATTTGCAACGAACGCTTGAAAAGGGACTACAAACACAGCTGAGAAGAATTTATGAAAATCGAGGTGGTGAACTATTACCTTATCACCTTCATAAACTTGAAACTTGGGGTAAAGACCTTGGAATTTATAAATAGCAAGCGAACAAATCGAGGTGTTATGTTATGAACGATTTTTTTCTGACAAACCTCCCTCCGTTTTTCCCTGATTTATTGCAGACCATGGATAAATTTTATGCTGTTTCATCAACCAATCCAGCTTTCATCCCTAGCCCAGGGTTTCAACCAACAAAAGCGCTCACTCGAAAGTCGAAGCTTCGTATTTTATATGTAACCTTTTTACGTTATCCAAATACAGGAGGGTTAGCTCACTATATCAATCACGTTAAAGATGGTTTCTCAGAGCTTGAACACCATGTTGATGTCCTTTCCCCTCTTAACATGTCAAAAGAAGAGATTGAGGTTCATATTCCAGCCCAAGCTTCTAAAGCAAAAGAATTTATGAACAAGCGCTATGGGTTGATCAGCGAGAAAGTAATTAAAAACACAAGCTTCCTTACTGTTTTTAGCGCTTTTTTAGAAAGACAGAATCTTAAAGATTATGATATTATCCATGCTCAAGATCTCTTTGCAGCATACCTTCTCACTCACCTCAACCAAAAACTTCACAAACCCATTTTTTTTACTCCGCACGGTCATTTTACTAAAAGCCGTATTGATTTTCACAAGATGGAAAAAGGATCCCTTGAAGAAGCTTATTTTACAGAGATTGAGAGAGTTGGCATACGAGGGGCTTTCCGAATTATCACCATCAGCGATTCATTTTACACACGGCTAAAAGAGCTTGGAGCATCAGATCAGCAATTAAGAACTGTTCATACCGGTGTGAAACCTCCTCTACTGCGTACTTCTTATAACAAAGCAACCAATAAACTAATCATTACCTGCATCGCACGACTAGGACCTAGAAAAGGTCATGAGTTCTTTCTTCAAGCTCTTTCTCACCTAAAACAGTTCGAAGGTTTTATTGAAGTCTGGATTGTTGGTGATGGTGTTATGAGAAAGCATCTTGAAAAAGTTCGTAGCGATTTAGATTTATCGTTTGTTACGTTTTTTGGTAAACGTCATGATATCTTTGACATTCTTCAACAATCTCATATCTATGTTTTGCCAACTTTAAATGATAACCTCCCTTTATCCATCATTGAAGCAATGCATGCAAAACAAGCCATTATAACATGCGAATGTGGAGGGATACCTGAGATTATTACGAACAGACATTCAGGAATCATTTGTAAACCTGGAAATGTTACTGAATTAAAGCAAGCTATTGAAGAACTTATTTGTAATGACGAATATCGTGAAACAATAGCGAATCAAGCCTTTAAGTTTGCAACTACTCATTTAACGGTGGATGCAATGATCACTAAAATACAAGCAGTCTATGAAGAGTGGTGGAAGGCCAATACAGAAAAGGAGAATGAATGTGATGAATAAATCAAATTGTGATAAATTATGAAAGTATTAGTGACAGGTGGAACAGGCTTTATTGGCTCTCATGTTGTTGAGTGTTTATTAGAAAATGGTTACACTCCGGTTGTCCTTGACGATTTATCAAGCGGAACCAAAAACAATCTTGTTGATGACGTCCCTTTTTACAACATGTCAATTTTGTCAAAAGAGATTGAGCATGTATTTAAAATTGAAAAACCAGAAGTTGTTATCCACTTAGCGGCACAGGTCAATGTTTCGACTTCTTTAAAAGCTCCCGTTGAAGACGCAGCAACCAACATCTTAGGAACTATTAACCTGCTAGATATGTGTCAAAAGCATGCGGTCAAAAAATTTATTTTCTCTTCTTCTAGCGCTGTATACGGTGATGCTGACACAATTATCGATGAAGAAACGTCCACATCTCCTCTCTCTTTTTACGGAACGTCCAAACTTGTATCCGAGTCTTACATTCAGTTATTTCAACGGCTACACGGACTCTCTTTTACCATTTTCCGCTATGCTAACGTATACGGACCACGTCAAAAATCAGACGGAGAAGGTGGCGTTATAAGTATTTTTATTAACCAACTACTAAATGGGAAAACTCCTTCTATCTTCGGAAGTGGAAATCAAACTAGAGACTTTGTATTTGTTGAAGATGTAGCAAAAGCAAACGTTCTCGCTATTACAAAAGGAGAAAATGAAATTATTAATATTAGCAGCAATGAACAAATTAGCATTAATGAACTATTCAAGCTATTAGCTGCAACCCTTTCTCCATCCACTATACCTCACTACTTACCTGGACAAAACGGGGAAATTTTACACAGTCAATTAAACAACAAAAAAGCACTTCAAACGCTTGGCTGGAAACCCTCTAGCGACATGTATACGCATTTACTGAAAACGATTGAACATTTTAAATCCTATAAAGGTTAGTACCAAAAAGCTACCAAAGAACCTGGTAGCTTTTCTTTCTATTGCACCTACTCTACTCTTTTCTACATATAAAGAAAGGAACTGAAGACTCTAACTATATACACAGCCATTTTTATCCCGTTTATGTGAACAGGGGATTACATGGACTTTCCAACAATTCACACAAATTTTTGGGATGCAACAATCGCAGTGCTTTGCGTGATGATTGCAACTCAGCCTCTAAAAAATTTCTTTAAAATCAATAAAAATAGGTACCAACAGTTGCTTTATTGATAGGATTGGCAGTTTCTGTCTTTATCAGCCACCAAAAAATTTAATTGCTGGCCTTTTTATGGGGTGGTTTTATGGATATGGCGCCATTGGTTCCTATGCTTCTTTAAAAACAACGCTACAAGCTTTTCGGACAGAAACAAAATAATAAAAAACACGTTGCTCTAAGAAACGCCACCTTTACCAGACCTAAGTCTTATCGTAAACTCCTCTTATAGCCTTATTTAATTTGGTTTTTTTTGGATATACAATAACTGTATAACACTTTAAAAGAGGTGATTACACTGTATATATCAAAAAAAATTGGCGTTTTAAGCTGGCTTGTTACTTGCTGCTATTTTTTAATTGAACCGTTTTTTATTTATACCTCTCTTGTTCCCTATAGTTTTTTATACCACGCTATGAGCGATCTTGGTGTTACTTCATGTGGTGAATATACCTACGCTCTGGCACCCTATGCTATCTGTTCTCCTCACCACCTTTGGATGAACGCTTTGTTTATTATAAACGGTTTAACCCTTTCCATCGGAATCTTATATTTAGCACAACATCTTGAAAAAACAAAAGTGAGACATCTAGCAACAATCTTCCTTTTACTATTGGCATTAGGAAATATTGTTTCTGGGTTCATTCCAGCTGATATTGACTTGTTTTGGCACTCCATTATTGCTCAGGTAGGAATGCTTACTACTATAGCCGGACTTGGGATGTACGCGAAGCTTTTACCGACAGGGCGCAACTGGACCCTTGCTTGTTTAATTATACTAGTTCTTATTCTAGTGCTTATACTGTTTGTTTTTTTCTTTCCAATGCCCGTTGGTTTATTACAGCGATTATTTTATTTTGTCATTTTCATATGGGGAACTGTTCTTGCATTATGGAACGTAAAACAAAAATAAAAAGCTCCTTTACATAGGAGCTTTTTATTAATGAGTAGCTTCTTTCTCTTCCTTCTTCCATTGAGGCCTTAGTTTTAAAATGACAAGCGCAATAATAAGAAGAAATCCTATACTCACATAGAAACCTGGTCTGCTTGATGAGTGTAAGAGCGTACCAGATACTGCTAATACAATGAGAATCATTCCTACAATTTGCTTAATTTTATCTCCTACACTTAATTTGAGTAGTTTTTGTCGGGAAATTAAAATAAAAAACCAATTATATAGTAGCATAAGACCAGCTGCTGTCGTAATGTATTCATAGATTTTCCCTGGTAGTAGCAGCGAAAGAACAATTGAAATAATTAATCCACATGTTGTCAATAAAATTGCTGGTAAAGGAAACTCCATTTTTTTTGATTTTTGTTTTGAAAATAAAGCAGGTGCATCTCCTTCTTTGGACAGCGTAATAATCATTTTTGTCACTGAAAAGAAAGATGCTGCCATCGTAGAAAATCCAGCAATAATCATTGCTCCATTAAAAACATGAGGAAAAAATGGTAGCTTATACGTTTCTAAAGCTGTAACAAAGGGACTCTCGTTTTCATGAAGCACTTGAAAAGGCACCATATAAATTACCAAAGCTAGAGAGATAACATAGATACTCACAAGTAGTAAGAGCATAACAGCTCCCGCTTTGGCTGCATCTTTTTTATCCTTTAATCGCATTGTCATAATGCCCATTACTTCAATTCCTCCAAAAGCATAAAAAGCGTATAATAACGCTCCCCAGAGACCGATAGCTCCTTTTGGAAAAAAACCACTGAGTCCGTTTGGCAACCCTTCCTTAGCACCATCATCTAAAAAACCAAATACAGCTAAGCAGGCCAATATAATAAACATAAAGATTGCAGCTACCTTTATAACGGCAAAGATGTTTTCTAAGCGTTCAAACCCTTTTGTACCAATAGCTACAGCTACGATTCCTAACACTGCATAAATGGATGCAAACACCCAGAGAGGAAGATGAGGAAACCAAAATCGTGTGAAAATAGATAAAGCCGTTAACTGACTTCCCATAATCATCATTTCAGAACTCCAGTATACCCAGCCGCTACTGAAACCAGCCCATCTACCATGTGCTTTTTTAGCATACGAGCGAAACGAACCTTCTTGAGGGTCTTTTGCACTCATTTTAGCAAGAGCTTCAAATACAATAAACGTACCGCATGCAGCTAGTAAAAACGCAATTAATACAGAAGGCCCTGTGTATTTAATCGCAATGCTTGATCCTAGAAAGTAACCCGTTCCAATCGTACAACCTACGCCAAGTAAAGATAATTGCCACCATTTTAACTCTCCTTGAACTTGACTTCCGCAGCTCAATGACAATTCCTCCTATCTTCTTCTACACTAACCTATCGTTTGTGAGGAACTAGAAGTTTATACATCTTTTAGAGTAAAAAAGATGTGTTTTATGAAGAAATTTGTTGTACAAGCCACTATAGCTGCATAAATTTAGTGTAGTCCACATGAACATCCAAAGGTAAATAAGGGGGTAATGATGTTGGGGTCTTTTTTCAGCTACATAATTTTGGGGCTTTCATTGGCAGCACCAATTGGACCAATTAATGCTGCCCAGCTAGATAAAGGCATTAAGCACGGCTTTTTACACGCTTGGTTCTTAGGTATTGGGGCTACCTTAGTAGATGCTTTATATATGATGGTGGTTTATTTCGGCTCCGTTCACCTATTAAATAGTGAATTTATGAAAACGCTGCTTTTTTCTTTCGGTTGCTTCGTGTTAATTTATACGGGTATTGAAGGTTTAGTAACGGCAAAAACCATCACAGAGACAAGAAAAACAAGCGGAGAGTCCGTATTAAAATGCTTTGCTTCTGGCTTTTTGCTTTCTCTTACTAATCCGTTAACAATTTTGTTCTGGCTAGGTATATACGGGTCTGTATTGGCTAAAACAGCGGCTACATCTACAGTTCAAGAGTTAATGATTTCTAGCTGTGCAATCTTTGTTGGTATCCTGATATGGGATATCACAATGGCTGCTTTATCCAGTACCTTCCGAAGATACTTAAGTTTAAAATTATTAACGCTTATATCGATTGTTTCTGGGGTGTCATTAGTTGGTTTTGGCATATATTTCGGCATTCAGGCTTATGCACTATTAACATAAAATTTAATAATAGTAACGCAGGTCGTTTAAAGTAAATGAAATTCGTACATCTTAAAGTTAACAGTTTAAAGATGGAGATGAAGCGATAAATGACTGATTTTACTAGTATAGAAAAAAGCTTACAAATGGCAGAACATGCTGTGTATCAATTTCAAATGAACGCTGTTCCTGAACAGTTTCAAAAAGCACAAAACCAACTAGCTATTGCTCAACAACACATTATCACGTTAAAGAGCCAAGGGATAGATAGCAATGAGTTAAAAAAAGCAGAAGAGCATTTAAAGCACTTAAAAGAAGCACAAAGCGCTGTAGAGTTTTCTTGATTACTTGTTGTTAATTTTCCTACACAAAAAGAAAGCGGACCCCAACATAAATCCGCTTTTTTTGTTTTCATTATTCTTCAACATAACGACCATGGTCAGGAATTGCAATTCGATCAAAATCTTTTACTAACATCAACAGGTTTTCAGCTAGCCATGTTTCCGAAACTGGTTGTCCATGACCCGTTACTGCTAATTTTGGTTGTAATGAGTGAAGCTTTTCAACAGACAGCCTTGCCGCTGACCAGTCCGTAGTTAAATAGCGAGGTGGTCCACTAATTTCTAGCTCTTGCTTTAAAACATCTAAAAGGTACTCTTGCTTTGTTGTAACAAACGCATCTCCAGCAATTAAAGCCTGGTCTTGATGTCGAAACAACGAAATATGCCCTGGCGTGTGACCTGGTGTGTGAATCCACTTCCAATTAGATAGACTGGGAATTGAGCCGTCTTTTGGAAGAGCTTGAACATGCATTCCTAGATTAATAGCTTCAGTAGGAAATAGAGGAGATAATTTGGCTACAAGCCCCCCCCTCTACTGTACTATCCGGTAGTGGATAATTTTTTTGACCTGTCAAATAAGGCATTTCCAACTCGTGAGCATAGACAGGAACGTTCCACTTATCAACTAGGTCAATAATAGAGCCAATATGATCGAAATGAGCATGTGTCAAAACGATTGCCTTGGGCTGAGCACCCACACCGAACCGGTCTTCAATTGCCTTTAAAATCATCGGAGCCGAATCTGGCATTCCTGCATCCACTAACACAAATTCATTCTCATGTTCCGGGTTGCCCAAAAAGCAAACGTTTACAATCTGGGTGGTATAACTATAAATATCAGGAGCTACCTCCACTCCTTTGCCATTAGCTACAGATGTTACTGGAATAAATCGCTCAGTAGATGGACTACCTTGCATTTCCATATCCATTTCATGCACTCCCTTCTTTTGTACTTTTTCATTGTGTACAAGTTTATCCTCAGTATGCATTCGCTTGTAGTCATCTATTTGTTTTTATGATATCGTTTTACATAATAACTCTTGAGAAATGAGGAATTTATCATGATTACATATGAAGCCATACATCATGTAAGCATAGCCGTAACAGATGTTGAAAAAGCTAAACATTTTTATGGAGATGTTTTAGGATTACAGGAGATTGAGCGTCCGAATTTTGATTTTGAAGGAGCTTGGTACAAAGTTGGAAATCAACAAATCCACTTGATTGCTTTTCCTACTGCTCAAACCTTGCGTGGAACAACAAAGCTAAGCAGTCGTGAAGGTCACTTTGCTCTTCGAGTTGCTGATTATGATAAGACGTTTCGTCATTTAACCTCTAAAGGAATCGAGATCCTTGACAAACGAAAGAGTAAAAGCGGCTTTGCCCAAATCTTTTGCGCAGATCCTGATGGGAATTTAATTGAGCTAAACGTTGAGCAGTCTTCATTAAAAAAAGAGAACTAACTTTGAGTTAGCTCTCTTTTCCTTCTATTCTAGTAGCTGCATCACCGATTCTAATAATACATTTACGCCTTGTTCACACTGCTTCCAATCAGTAAACTCTTCCTCGCAATGACTTTTCCCATTCAAGCTTGGTACAAAAATCATCCCCGTCGGTATATAGCTAGCAATAAATTGCGCATCGTGACCCGCTCCGCTTACCATTCGTTTGTACGAATACGTTAGGTTTTGCGTTGCTTTCTCAATAACTCCACATACTTTCTCATCAAACCATACGGTATCTCGTCCCCATTGTTTTGTTGCTTGCATCATACAGCCTTCCGCTGCTGCTAGAGAAGATAGGTTTTTAATTATTTCTTCTACTTCTCCAAGAATATTCATATCCTTATGCCTAGCTTCAATGGTAAAAACAACTTGATTTGGAATGACGGTATGAATATTTGGTAAAACGTTCAGACGTCCTATCGTAAAGACGAGTTCTTCATCTATTTGGCTTAGTTTTTCACGTGCTTTTTGGATAATTGTATTAGTGGCAAAAAGCGCATCTTTTCTCATTTTCATTGGTGTAGTACCTGCGTGATCTGATTCACCTGTAATTTTAATTTCATAGCAAACCATCCCAAGAACGCACTCCACTACTCCAATTGAGAGGTTTTCGCTTTCCAATACAGGTCCTTGTTCAATATGTAGCTCCAAAAATGCAGAAGCTTCTGTTAAGCGATTTGTAATATCGCCTTCATAACCACTTGCTGCTAAAGCTTGCTCAAAGGTTGTTCCTTCCACATCTTGTTTCTTCAACATGGTCTGTTTATCAAATTTTCCAGACAAAACCCCTGAAGCCATCATTGAAGGTTCAAATCTAGCTCCCTCCTCGTTTGTAAAATTCACAATCATAATAGGAACTTTCGGCTTAACGTTGTTCTCTACAAGAGTTCTTACAAGCTCTAACCCTGCAACCACTCCTAGTACGCCATCGAAGCGGCCACCTTTTTTTACCGTATCGAGATGAGAACCCATGACAATAGGTGGCTTATCTTCAACTCCCTGTAAAGTTGCATAGATAGATCCCATATCATCAATTTTAACCGTCATGCCTAACTTCTTACAGCATTCACAGAAATAATCACGTACCAGTCGATCTTCCTTAGATAGAGATAGCCTTGTAACGCCGTTATGAGCTGTTTTTCCATACTCAGCAAATGCTTCAAGCTCTTGTTTTAACCGTTTACCGTTTATTACTAATTTTTGTCTTTGCAAAGCAACCACTCCTTCGTTTCTTTTAAAATGAATGATGTGGAAAATACTTGATGTCGAAAATGAATATCCATTATTATGACATAAGCATCGATGCAAATCTCCTTTTATGGTAGAACTCCTAGCAAACTCTTACTTTATAACAAATTATACAAAAACACTGTTTTTCCTCTTCGTAATTTATAATTAATGATTTCTTGCCTGACTTATAACAAATGTTCATAGCTAAACCTTTATACTACATACAGATCAATAAACACCTCTCTTTGAATCTCCAATAAAACGACATAAAGATGACAAAACTAGTTCTTTTTTTACAAAGGGGTGTGAGCTAAGAGAGTCGTATTTATATATACATAAAAAAACAAAAGTCACTTTAAAATGACTTTTGCTTTTATTTAGATCCTTCATTTTTATTTCGTCTTGCAATACTCACAACCGTTACTAGAAACCCAACAACAACAGCAATAATTAAAAAGATAGTTGCTCCAAACAAATAACCCATTACGCTCTCTCCTTCAGTGTAATCTAGACATACCTATCTTACCACAGCCATATCATTTAACAAACTACATTCAAAACTTGTCGCAATCATTTCGTAACTTCAGGTTTGTTTTAAAATATAAAGGGAAAAATAAACATAATTCGGGAAAACTCTTTTCTTTTTTCGAATTATGTTGTAATATAAATGTAACATAACTGTAACAAAAGCAACATGAGTGTTACATAAAAGATGATTCATTTAGGAGGGAGAATCACAATGAAAAAATTTAAACTAGTTCTAATGACAATGGCTCTTTTCTTTACAATGACTGCAGGTGCTACAGCCGCAACAACGTCAGCAACCCTATCAAATAACCAAGCTATTAAAATTGCAGCGGATGCAAATGCTCGCTATTGGAATACTTTACACGGATACAAACAAAAAGCTTGTACACAAAAAGCATTTACTTATAAAGGCACTTATTATTCTTATGTTTGCAACGAATTTGATACAAAACAAAAAGTTACTTCTTACTTAAGTGGAGTTTATACAAATAGCGCAATTAATGCAGGACTATCAAAATACGGTTTTATTACACACAACGGTAAATTGGCTCGTCCAGTTGGTGATGGTGGCAACATGCTAGAGTGGAATAAGGCTAAAGTAAAATTAACATATCAACGTTCTGATGTACGCTCTTACGAATTCACTGTTCCTGACGTGGAAGGTGGTACTGTAAAACGTACCGTCACATTCTATAAATCAGGATCTACATGGAAAGTAAATAAATTCGATGCTGTACAATAATAAAAAGGTAGGCTTTCGCCTACCTTTTTATTATTGTACTAACGACATGCCAGGTGCTTCTGCATCCCGCTCTTGGAACCCAAGTTTTTTATAAAACTGCCCTTTCCCTTTTACAGCAAAAAGTTGAATGGATTCAATTCCTCTTTCATTACATTTACTTATAAGTCCGTTAATAATCTGTTTTCCTAACCCTTTTTTTTGATAACTTGGGTCTACCATCACGTCACAAATTAAAGCTTGATATATACCATCTGAAATCATTCGACCAAACGCAATTAATTGATTATCATCATAAATGGAAAAAGTATAAAAGCTATTGCACACTGCTTCGTAAAGCTGCTCTTTCGTATAGCTTGCTTTTTTACTTTTCTTTAAGCCACTCACTTCATGAAGATATGCAAATTGATGAAACGCAGGCAATCGATTTGTTGTTATGTAAGCCATTATTCTCTCCCTTCCTTTCCGCTAATCCTTATCTATTTACTTTCATTAAGTTATGAATAAATAAACAACAATATAAATATTTATACAATAATATCTATGAAAATTCAATAGTAATCCATTATTTTTAGCAAATAACTAATTTTCCTCACAAAAAAACTTCCTTTATCAGGAAGTTTTTTTGTTAATTATTTCATTAGCTAGCAATGTATAAGACTGAAGCCGCTCTTCAAGAGATGGAATGAATGTAACAATCATAAACTCATCAACTTGATAAGCATCCTGCATAGATTTAAGCTTATGCTTGATTGTCCTTGGCGAACCAATCAGTATTTTCTTTTCAATCTCTGCTTTAACCTGACTATCTTTCAATTTATCGATATAGTCCTTTGCTTCTCGAATCGGCAGAAGGCCCGCTTTATTCTCTCCTCTTTCACTTTGAATATTCCAGGCTATCGCGCTAAGGGCAAGTTCTTTGGCCTTTTCATCTGTTTCTGCACAAATAACAGATACAGTCAACAAAGCTTTTGGGTGATGCTGTGCTTGATGAGGCTGAAAGTTCATGCGGTACTCGTGTAAAACCTCTCCTGGGTCTTTAGCGCTCATAAATTGTCCAAATGCATACGGCATGCCGTACTTAGCTGCTAATAATGCGCTCTTTTTGCTTGTTCCAAGAATCCACGGTACAGGCGGAACCAAAGGTAAAGGAGCTGCTTTTAAGGTAGTGGTATCAACTCTTTCTTTATACTGTAGAAAATGAAGTAACTCTTCTACTAAAGCAGGCATATTAAACGCTTGCTGTAGAAAGTTATCTGAAAGAGTCGTCATTACGTCCGTTCCGCCTCCTGGCGCTCTACCTAAGCCAACGTCAATGCGACCCGGAAGCATCGTTGAAAGTGTATTGTACACTTCCGCTACTTTATACGGTTTGTAATATGGTAACAAAACGGCTCCAGAGCCAAGACGAATTCTCTTTGTTTGTGCACCAATATAGCTAAGCATGACTTCGGGCGCAGAGCTTGCTAATCCCTTTAAATCATGATGCTCAGACATCCAATAACGCGTATATCCCAGTCTATCTGCTGCTTTTGCAAGCTCCACAGATTCAACTAGCGCATGTTGAGGTTCTTGACCTATTCTTATTGGTGATTGATCGAGTATGCTAAGCTTCATCTAGGTTGCTCCTCAGCAAGAGTTAAGGTAAACGTTCCTATTTGATTTTCCTTGTATAAGTTTGTAACTGATGTAAAGTATGTGTGAATGACAGCCACAAAAGACTCCTTTTTGGCCGGAATACGAACATAAAATTTATTTTTATATAATAAAGTTGTAACATCATGATACGCTTCACTTGTTACGTCAAATTCAAATGTAATATAGCGTTTTTCTTGTTCTTCCTTTTCTTGAAAATGTCGAACTACAAACTCTTTGTCGTTTAGCCATACTTCATTTATCATTATATCACTCCTTACGTATAGGCATCATAGCACTACCTTCTACATAAGAACAACTAATTGGCTTCTCTTTTTACTTTTGAGAAGGAGCAGGCTTTTTAAAAACGAAATACAAAACGATGCCTACAAACGCAAAGACAATAAAAGGAATCGTATAGTTAGTAGCAATTTCTTCAATATTGATCCAGTTTTCTTTCAGCTGAATGCCTAAATAGATAAACAGCATGGACCAAGGAATCATTGCTAAAATAGTTAAGAACGTAAATTTCCAAAACGACATTTTTGCAATGCCAGCTGGAATGGAAATAGCATGCCTAACTACGGGTACAAACCGGGCGCTAAATACAATTCCCGTCCCATACTCTCTAAACCACTTTTCTGAAACGTCTAGGTGCTTTTCACGAATAAATAAGTACTTTCCATACTTTTGTAAAAACGGACGTCCACCATAAGCTCCAATCCAATATAAAAACCATTGAGCAATCGTGCCACCAATTATTCCAGCAATAACTGCTCCCCAAAATGTAATCGTTCCTTTCGTTACCATGTAACCACCGTAAGCTAATACAACCTCACTCGGGATTATTTCAACCATTAACCCTAATGCAATACCGATGTACCCAAAGCTAGTTAGTAGCTCTAAAAGATCTGTTAAAAACGCTCCCATGCCTCCACCTACTTCCCTATTGTGGTCAAGCTCTATGACACTATCATATTAACGTTTTTACTGATGTATAACTTTTCTCCACACGAAAAAACCTTAAAGAAAGATTCTTTAAGGTTTTTATGCTTGAACAGGCTCTGTCTGCTCATGAGTAACAAGTGCATGATTTTCCCACGCTCTGCTTTTCCATCGAAAGAACATGATTACCGCTCGCGTCCACTCGTCTGCAGCAATCGCTAACCAAATGCCAGCTAGACCCATATCTAAATGGAACACAAAAAAGTAACCCAGTGGTAAGCTCATGAGTACCATTGAAAATAAGCCGATAAATAGCGGGTATTTAGCATCACCAGCTGCACGTAGAGAATTGATTAAAACAATATTCATTGTTCGCCCTGTTTCCAAGACAATGCTTAGCATTAAGACAGTAGCTCCTAGTGTGATGATTTGTTCATTATCTGTAAATAAACTCATTAGTTTTGTTCGAAACGAAATGACAAGCACTACCATTCCAAGCGTAACGCCGACAGCCCACTTTACGCTGTGCCAGACGCGCGTATAGGCTTCATCTTTTTCGTTTCCACCTACTAATCGACCTACGATAATGGACGTTCCAATCCCAATAGCAATAGCAAACAAGTAAATGAACATTGAAATATTAGTAGCGTATTGCCTAGCTGCTAACGATTCTGAACCAAGGTACGTTGCATAATATAAAAAGACAATTTGACAACCTTGGTACATCACTTGTTCAAATGCTGATGGAAGTCCAATCTTTAATATTTTCCCTACATATTCTTTGGATAGAGATAAATAATATTGAACCTTTACTTTGTACTCCATTACTTGATATAGCAACCAAAAGAAAACAATTAGTGCAAGTAAACGACTGACAACTGTTGAGATAGCAGCCCCTTGAACGCCCATTTCCGGAAATCCGAACTTTCCAAAGATTAATAGATAGTTTCCAACGATATGGAATAAATTCATACCAAGAGACACAAACATAGCTTGCTTTGTAAAACCATGAACACGGATTATAGCTGCTAGCGAATTAATAATTGCCTGTAAGAAAATTGCTCCACCAACAATCGCTAAGTAGCTTTGTGCATAGCTCAACACTTCACCTTGCAAGTTCATGGCCGCCATCATACTGCGTGCAGATAGTAAAAAGAAACCGCTAATGACTAACCCAACAATTAAATTCATGGTAACAGCTAAAGCAGATATTCTTGCAGCTTCCATATAGCGCTTGGAACCGATGTACTGAGCAACTACAATCGCCGCACCATTACCAATTACCTCCAAAATCAAAATAGCAATATGTAGGTATTGATTTGCTGCCCCTACTCCTGATACTGCGTCATCGGAAAGCGCACTTAGCATAAACGTATCGGCAATTCCCATCAGCATAAAAAGAAAAACTTCTAAAAAAATAGGCCATGTTAAAAAGAAGAGATTTAGCTTTTCTCCAGAACCCTTTTTGACCTCAACAGCGGTCATATCCTCACCCTCTTTACCGATATCCTTTTTCAACCAAATCGTATCTTAACACACTTTTGAACTACATGCACTATCCTTTTCACCTATTTTTTTCGACATTCGAAATTTTTTCAAATAAAGATAAAGAAGGTAGCCATAACAAAACAAATTACCAAAAAGACGAACGCTCCTTTGCTCATCTCTTTACGTTATCTGGACAAGTGCGTTCCGCTACGCTACGGCCAGGAGCCTTGAGCTTCCTCGTGAGCTGGGTGTTCCCTCAGGAGTGGAGTGTCCTATGCTCCATTCCACCCTGTTTTCAAACTGTTTTTTCTCCATAACCAAAAACCTGAACGATTACAAGCGAGGAGCTCTCAACCGTTCAGGTTTATCATTAGCTGGACTACTTATGTTTCAGCCTCTTTTTATCAATTATTTCGCTAACTGCTTAACTAACTCTGCAAAGACGGACATCGCATTGGTAATGGCATCTGGTTTTAAAAGATCGACGTTGGTAGACTTTAATAGTTCAAGCGGATAATCCGAGCTTCCGCTTTGCAAAAATTGTAGATATGCTTCCTTTGCTCCTTCTTCTTTTTTAATGAGACGGTCTGCAATATCAATAGCTGATACGAACCCAGTCGCATACTTATACACATAAAATGGACGGTAAAAGTGAGGAATTCTAGCCCACCCAAACTTAGTTTCTTCATCTGCTACGAGACTTGGCCCATAATATTGTTTCATTAAGTCCCCGTATACATCACTAAATACTTCAGCATTTAACGACTCTTGTTTCTGCGCTTTTTCATGCGTAATTTGTTCAAACTCAGCAAACATTACTTGTGTGAAGAAGGTACCTTTAAATTGATCAATAAAATGATTCACTAAGTACTTTTTCTCTTCTTCTGTTTTAGCTCGGTCAATGAGATAACGAATTAAAAGAACTTCATTAACAGTCGATGCTACTTCTGCTACGAAGATTGAATACCCAGCTTTAATTTGTGGCTGATATTGATTTGAATAATAGCTATGCATCGCATGACCCATTTCATGAGTGAGCGTAAATAAGCTGGATAAATCATCTTGATGATTCAATAAAACGAATGGATGAACGCCGTATAAACCTAAGTTATAGGCTCCGGAACGTTTCCCTGGTGTTTCTCTTACATCAATATATCGTTTTTCTTTAAAGCTCTTTAGTGTATTGACATATTCTTCGCCGAGTGGGTACAAGCTCTCCAACATTGTTTCATATGCTTTATCATATGAAATCGTTAGCTTTTGGTTTTTCACTAAGGGGATACTTAAGTCATATTGATGAAGCTCTTGTAAGCCAAGCTCTTTTTTTCGAATATCCATATAGTCATGCAACGGCTGAATATGTGCTTTTGTCGTTTGAATTAAGTTCTCATATACCTCTTTTGGAACGTTATCCGAAAACAGCGCTCTTTCTAAAGTAGATGGATACTGCCTAATTTCAGATGTTGTTTTCGTATTTTTAATTGCTGAGCTTAACGTTGAAGCGATTGTATGTTGTAAATGCATGTATGGCTTATAATATGCTTGGAATGCTTCTTTTCTCTTCTCCCTGTTTTTATCCTCAATTAATTTGCTATACATCCCTCTTGTTAATGTGACCTTTTCACCAGAGTCATTCGTTACGTCACCAAATCGAATGTCAGCATTATTGATCATGCCAAATGTTTGACGAGGAGAGCCTAGCGCATCTCCCATTTTCGATAAAATCTCTTCTTGCTCCTTACTTAACACATGCCTTTTGTATCTGTACGACTCAAGTAACGAATCCTCGAAATAAGTTAATTCTTTTACTTCGTTTATGTAGGATGTAAGCGTAGATTCATCTAGTGATAATAAAAATGGCATAAAGAATGAAGTGGCGCTGCTTATTTTTTGGCCTAAGTGCCTAGCTTTATCTAGAAGTGCTTGAGAAGTTGAAACTCGTGTATCTAAGTCATGTTGTAAAAACGCATACACATATAGCTTGCTATATTCATAGGTTATTTCTTCCTTTAAACTTAGAAACTGGTACAGCTCTTCAGCGTTTGAGATTCTCCCGTTAAAGTCTTCTAGCTCTGAAACCTTTTGGTCAATAAGATTATACTGAGCATACCATTCCTCTATATTTGGGTAAATATCAGCTAAATTCCACGTTTCTTGAACTGGTACATCTTTTCGATTTCGATAGGTTGTCATGTATATTCCTCCTTAATTAAGCTCAAGCAATATAGGGCAATGATCACTTCCAAAAATATGAGAGTGAATATCTGCGCGTTTTAATCGACTTTTCAACTGCTCTGAAACTAGAAAATAGTCAATGCGCCATCCAATGTTTCGTTCTCTCACCGTACTCATATACGACCACCATGTATACATCCCTTCTTTATTTGGATGAAGATACCGAAACGAATCAACAAATCCTTCTGCTAATAATTGCGTCATTTTTTCTCGTTCTTCTTTTGTAAAACCGGAATTCCCACGATTCGATTTAGGGTTGCGTAAATCAATCTCTGCATGCGCTACGTTCAAATCCCCACAAAGAATTATGGCTTTATGAGCATTTAATCTTTTTACGTACGCACGTAAATTATCTTCCCATTGAAGCCGTTCGTTAAGTCGCTTTAAATCTCTTTTCGAATTTGGTGTGTACACATTTACCACATAGCAGTGTTCAAACTCAAGGGTGACGATACGCCCTTCTTCTTCAGAGTCTTGATCAACACCGTATGAAACAGATAAAGGCTTCTGCTTAGTAAAGACAGCCGTTCCAGAGTACCCTTTTTTTATAGCATAGTTCCAATACTGATAGTAACCTTCTAGCTGCAAATCGATTTGTCCTTCCTGCAGCTTCGTCTCTTGAATACAAAATACATCAGCATTGACTTCTTGAAAATAATCTAAAAACCCTTTTCGCACACAAGCGCGAATACCATTTACGTTCCACGAAATTAACTTCATAAATTGTCCACGTTCTCCTCACTTAATTTACCTCAGTGTTTAGTGTAGACATTTTGTTACATGAGTTCAAATAATTTAAAGCATATACTTTTCTTTTCAAAGTATTCCTGTTATTTTTTCTTATTTTATACTTTGCAGTTTAAAGGTCAGTTAAAAGAGGTTAATAGAATGCGTGATTTATCATCATTTATTTTTTATTAGTTTTCAAATCAACAAAAAATCCGAACGATTAAGAGGTATCTCTCAATCGTTCGGATAGGTAACTGTTTAACATACCAATATCTCGATCCCCGAACTACTAAAGAAAGTTTCGAATTGTGCCCGCCACAAGTGCATGATCTTCTTCTTGTGACATCCCTGATACTGTCACACTTCCAACTACACCAACATTTTTAATCGATATAGGAAAAGACCCGCCTACCGCTTCAAACTCCTGAGGATCAGCTGCATAAAATTGTGCATAGGAACGGTCTTTTAACTCACAGTATAGTTTCATATAATATGAGCTGTGATGATGACGAAGAACAACATTTGACTTTCGCTTAATCCATTCTTCGTGATCGGGAATGGCACCTTCCATTGCATGATGAAACAAAGTTTGACCATTTCGTTTAATGTTTACCGTGACTGCTTTTCCCTTGCTTTTGGCTGTATCAATGATTGCAGTTCCTATCTGCAAAGCCTGGTCATTTGTAAATTGCTGAAGAACTAATTCTTTTTCTTGCCGAACTACTTTTTCAAGCAGTTTCTCTACCGAATGGTCAGTCAACGTTTTTTCGCCCCTTCGTTAAAATAGACAGCTCGTTTTTCTTTATTACTTTCAAATGCCGCTTCAATCACTTTAATCACATCACGTGCTTCCTCTGCTGAAACGGGAAGCTCATTTCCTCGAAGTAAACTGTCAGCTATTTTTTTATAATAAGTAAGATAAGATCCGTGGAGGGTTTTAATTTGTTTTTCCTCGCCTTCACCTGTTGTCAATTTTCCGTAATTTTCAGGATTGTCTGCTCCCCACGTATCGTCCTCAGGCTTCTTACCAGACCTTAGCAACTCTTCTTGGCCATCTATACCGTATTTAATGTAGGTTGCTTTTGTTCCATGAACTTGAAAGCGCGGACCGTTGCTTGGCACAATGGCACTTGAGTGCAAAATAACGCGACGGGACCCATATCCAAGCACTAAATGGAAGTAATCATCGGTGCGTGCGCCGTCGCGCTGACCAAACACATCTCCTTGAACAAAGTCAGGCATTCCAAAAAGATCTAAGGCTTGGTCAATTAAATGAGAGCCTAAATCATAAAGAGCTCCTGACCCAGGCCCTTCGTTTTCTCTCCAGCGATCTCGAACAGCCGGACGATAGCGATCGAAGTGAGCCTCATACATCTTAACATCGCCTAATTTTCCTTGTTCAATCAGTTGTTTAACAGTTAGATAGTCATTATCCCATCTGCGGTTATGATAAACGCTTAATTTAACATTTTGTTCTTTCGCTAATTGAATTAATTCATTTGCTTCTTTTTCCGATATAACCATCGGCTTTTCAACAATTACATGCTTACCCGCAAGCAGTGCGTCTTTAACCATTTTATAATGCACGCCACTAGGTGTTGTAATAATAACTAAATCAATGCTGTCATCCTCTAAAAGTTCGGATAGAGTCCCTACCACCTCAACGTCTTCTAAGTCACCTTTTACTTTTTCAGGATTTGAACTCATAACTTTTGAAATCTGAAATTCTTCCAATACGCTTAAAAGAGGAGTATGAAAGACTGTTGCTGAGAATCCGTATCCTACTAGTCCTACTTTTATTTTTTTCATCTTGTTTCGTCTCCTTTATTAAAATCTGTTACGATAAGCTGCACCTGATTTTGTTCTATTTTTTCTTTTATATCTGCTTCCGGCTCTTTATTCGTAATTAAGACATCAATATCGCTAATATCACATACTCGGTGTAAAAATTCACGTTCAAATTTCTTATGTTCCGCAAGCATAATTACTTGTCTTGCACTTTGAATCATCTGTCTTTTTAAAAAAGATTCTTCTTCACTTGGAGATGTAATACCATCTGCACCGACACCGCACGTACCTAAAAACAGCTGATCTACTTTGTATTCTTGTAAAGTAGAAATGGTTCTTGGCCCCGTAACGTTACGACTTTTACCATTGAACTTTCCGGGCAGTAAAAACGTGTCACACGCCGTATACTGATCCAAAAAATGAATATTATCAATTGAATTTGTAATAACAGTAACGTGCTTTACATCCATGTATTTTGCCATCAATGCAATGGTCGAAGATGTATCTAAGAGCACGTCATACCCCTCAGAAATAAATGAGGCCGCTTCTTTAGCAATTTGTTCTTTCGCTTTTGTAGGTGTTCGTTCACTATAATTTATAATATGACTTGACGACAGCGTCGCCCCACCTTTTACCCTCATAACCTTACCGTTTTCTTCAAGCTTCACTAAATCACGTCTCGCCGTATCTTTTGAAACGGTGAACATATCGCAAATTTCTTCTAACGTAATGGTACGGTGTTTATGAAGATATTCAACAATCGCACTCATGCGTTGCTCTTGATACACCGAAATACCCTCCTTTTACTTTTATATGAGCTAATTATAGCGAAAAAAAATAAGGAAAACCAGAAAAAAACTTAACTTAATTAATTTTTTTAAGTTTTTAACTTAATTAATAAATCTGTGTTCGTATTTTTTTACACTCGTCCCTATTAGGGATTATTCTTCTGCTCACTTGTGCATCAGCACCTATCATTATGGAATATTCATTGAACGTAGCGAAATAAGCTCGCTTATATAATAAAAAGAACGTTCACAATTGAACGTTCCTTTTACATAAAACATCTTATTATTGAGCTTTCTTTAACTCTACTTGCTGACCGTTAACACCTACAACTGCTTGCTTGATGCGACCTTCTACTTTGTAATCAAACGGTTGTTGAAGCGTCTTTACATAAGCGATTGTAGCTTCTAAATCTTCCGGTCCAACTTCCATATTCTTAGACAGCTCGCCAATTCCGTACTTTGCATTTCCGTACATATAGTTATTTACAACAACTGTATACTCTTTTGTTGAATCCAGTGGCGTTCCATCAGGTAATGTTAAATCAACTACTTTTAGCGTAGCTGGATCCCATGTGTAATGGAAGCCCGCAACATGAAAATCGAGTCCAGAAGCTGCAATTTGATTATTTAATACCGTTTCAAGATCAGCGCCTGAAAGGGTGACTTTGTTTAGGACATTTCCAAACGGTTGAATAGAGAACAAGTCACCAAACGTTACTTCACCGGCATCAAGCTGAGCACGCACACCGCCACCATTCATTAAAGCGAAATCAGAATCCATTGCGTACTTCATTCCATCAGCTAGTAAATTGCCTAACGCAACGTCTCCCACTTCACCGTTTGTCGGGTATCCTTTAGGTAATGTTGTTAATGATTCACCAACAACTTCTGCTTTGATTGGTGCTGTTTTTTCTTCATACTTCTTTAAAACACTTGAAACCGCAGGGTCTGGCGTATAATCCTTTTGGTATACAGTTACAATTTCTGCTTGTTTTTTACTAATATCTCCTGTAGTAGGGTCTATTTCAACATCTACATCAGAAAACGCAGAACCGTATGAATACGCTTGAACAATTAATTTATTATCAACAACTTGATTAACTTTTGCATGGTTATGAGCAGCAAAAATCACATCTACTTCATCATCGACTTTTTCTGCAATATCGGCAGCATCAAACGCATCTGCTCGTCCGTTTTGCACAGATGGGTTATGAGCTAGTACAACAATTGCCTTTACACCTTGGTCTTTTAACTCTTTTGTATACTTGTTAATTGCTGTTGCTTCATCAGTGATTTTTAACGTTTCATTTCCTTTTTGAACAATCATCGAAGGAGTTTCTTGCGTTACAACTCCAATGAAACCAATTTTTTGGCCCCCTACTTCTTTAACTGCGTAAGGCTCGGTAATTAGCTTATTTGTTGAGGTATCATACGCGTTTGCTGCTACAACTGGGAAGTTCATGCCATCGTATCCTGGATTGCCTTTTGGATGATCGCCACCTTTTATCATGCGGTGTAACTCAGCAATTCCCTCATCAAATTCATGGTTTCCAAGCGTACCTACATCAAAGCCCATTGCCTCCATTACTTCAACCGTTGGCTCATCTTGGAACAAAGCTGAAATAAGTGGACTTCCACCAATCATATCCCCTGAATGAACTAAAAGCGTGTTTTCATTTTCTTTTTCACGCTGTTTGATTGCTGCTGCTGTGTACTCCATGCTACCGGCAAGAACACTTTGTCCGTTTAGGGTTAATTTTGTATCCGTATCTAACTGACCGTGAAGGTCGTTCATTCCTAATAGTTGAACCTTAACCGGATCTGTTGAAGTTCCACCGCTTAGGTTCAGTTTGAAGATTCCAAATCCTTGGTCATTTGTTTTATTTGTGTAAGAAATGTTGCTACCTTCTTTTACATAGCTTTCTCCTTTTGGAGACGATGTAAAGGTAACATTCGCTTCTCCTTTAATCGGCGCAATAGACCAATTGTTGTCAGCAGTTGGCGTAATTTCTTTTTGTTCTGTAATATAATCCATTAAGATTTGGCGATTTTCATCTGCCGAATCTACAACTAGCTCACTGCCTTTCAGACCTGGGAAGTTTCCGCCTCCACTTGCACGATAGTTATTTGTTACAACGATAAACTCTTGGTTTAAATCAATTGGCTTACCGTCATACGTTAAGTTCGTAACGCGACTTGAGTTCGCATTAATTACGTTACCATTTCCATCGTATTTAGCTGGCTTCGTTACATCAATTTGATACTGAACACCATCAATTACGTCGAAGTTATATACAGGGAATGACGGGTTTAAAAGCTGCTGCTCTTCCGATTTCCCAGGCGTAATTTGATTAAATTTCCCAGCTGACATTTCAATCCATTCTTTTACAACTGAACCTTTTACTTTAACTGCTTTTAACGTATTATCATACAAATATAAATCGCCTGCGCTGCGAATAGTTAAGTCGCCTTTTTTGATCTCTGTAAATTCATCTACTCCGTTTCGACCAGCTTTAAACGGTGCACCCACTGATAGAATTGGAAGGTCTTTATATTCAGGGTTGTTATCAGCAATATATTTTTCTGCGTACCATTTTTGAGCGTTTGTGACAACTTGAATAGACGGGTCGTCTTGAACAAGCGCAAAGTAGCTGTGAATATCATCCGTTGTTTTACCAATCGGCGTATTTACATAATTTACTGTATCCATATGATCTTTTTGAATTGCTTTTAAAATCTTTTTGTCGGATTCTACCGTGCTTTGCGTTACAGTTTTTCCTGTTTGTGGATCTTTTACATCTTTATAGATCTCTCTTGTTGAAGACTGGGAGTTTACAACGGACCACTTGCCCTTTTTCTTTTCTAAAGACAGGTCAATTAACCCTAGAGAACCTCCGCCATAACCAGCTTGTACCGCTGGCACACCGTTGATTGTTCCTTTTGCATTATCTACGCCTGGAAGCGGCTTTTTATTTGCATCTAAAAATAAGCCATCAAGCGCTGCTTCTGTTTTTGCTGGAAATACTTTATGCGTATGAGAGAATGTAATCGCATCAATACCTTGTACTTCACTTAGCGCATAAATCGTATCTTCAGAGTTATTTTTGTTGCCGCTAAACCCAGAATGAGCTAGAGCAATGACAACATCTGCTCCTTTTTTCTTCATTTCTGGTACAAACTTATTCGCTGTTTCTACAATGTCTTTCGTAATTACCTTACCGTCTAACTTTGCTTTATCCCACTCGTTAATTTGTGGAGGAACAAAACCAATAAAACCTACTTTGATAACATGTTTTTTTCCATTTTCATCTACAACTTTTTTATTTACAATTTTATAAGGTGTAAATTTATTTTTATCATTGTCAGGATTGTTATCATGGTCATCAATATATACATTGGCATTGATATAAGGGAATTCAGCGTCATTATAAGCTTCTTCCAAATAATCTAAGCCGTAGTTAAATTCATGGTTTCCTAGAGTTGCAACATCGTAATCCATTTCGTTCATTGCTTTAAAAACGGGATGAACTTCACCTTTTTTAAGCGGCTTTACCGTTGCTTTATATGTACCTAACGGTGTGCCTTGAATTAAGTCACCATTATCAACTAATAAACTGTTTTTCACTTCGCTGCGCGCTTGCTTAACAAGCGAAGCCGTCTTCACTAATCCTACTTTTTCATAAGGAGCATCTTTGTAATAATCATAATTTAATAGATTCGTATGAATATCAGTTGTTTCCATTAAGCGCATTTTGACAATTGAATCTTTTTTCCCTGAATGCTTCTCTTTTTTTGCGGATGAATTCTGGTGGTTCTCATGATTACTAGAAGCGGATACAGTAGTTGTTACAATAGGCATTGATAATAATGATAGCGCCAGAGAGGTTGATAATATTTTCTTTGCTTTGTTGTGTTTACCCTTTTTCATGTATCATTCACCTTTCAAGTAGATTAGTAGACTGTTCAAAAAATAGTATAGCAGAAAAGATTTTAATAAGTTGTAAATTTTTCGATTTATTTGTAAACATCTCTTTATGCATTGTTAATATACCTACTTTTTGGAAACAAAAAGGGAAAACAAGAGTCATTTGTATCGTTTTTATTTTTTCGGATTCTATGTAAAAAAACCATCCTTGTACCCTTGCTTTTGTCATATA
The DNA here is from genome assembly GCF_004348885.1 of Bacillus sp. CBEL-1. Taxonomy (NCBI): domain Bacteria; kingdom Bacillati; phylum Bacillota; class Bacilli; order Caryophanales; family Bacillaceae; genus Bacillus; species Bacillus sp. CBEL-1. Next base: position 130,387 of record NZ_SBIM01000003.1, read on the forward strand.
TTCTGACTAAACACAAAAAAATCTAAAATTCTACGAAAGTATTAGCTTATTCGATGAATTAATCAAATGAACAATCAATCAGGATTTCCACCATCAACAAGAAGATAAACCATTATTTTAATAAAATAGCATTCGAATATCAGTTTGATAAGAAACGTTTCCATGACCTAGTTATTTTTACTTATTTTTCATTTTCAATCAAAAAAAGAACCTAAAACATCTCTAGGTTCTTTTCATTTCCTACAATTCTTGTATTTCGTTTTGTAATAACTGTATCTCTTGCTTAACTAACGAAACAAAGCGTTTGTTTTCTTCAATTTCAAATACGTGTATCGATTTTTGGAGATAGGATAACCCTTCTTCATCTTTGCCAATTTTATATAAGGACTCACCTACTTGGTAATGTAGCTCACCTAATAAATATAGAGTTTCATGCTTTACACAAAGTTCTAAACCAAGCTTCCCATACTTAATTGATTTTTCATAACGTTTCATTTCACACAGCGCTTTTGAAAGCCCATAGAGAATGCGAATTTTTACAAGCGGATCTTTTAACTTTGGAAGAAGCGTAATATGTTGAAGAGCTTCCATATACGTACTAAATGCTTTTTTTAAATGTCCTTCTTCCTCGTAAATAATAGCAATACTATTTAAAATTGCTATTTCTTTTTCAGAATAAAAATGCTCACTAGTTCGAGTAAACGAAATAGCTCGCTCTAATTTTTCTAGAGCTGTTGGAAAAGAATGATGAATATAATAGTCACAAATCGCTTCATGCCATAAAAAAAACTGAGCATGAAACGGATCTTGAAACATTGGGTTTTCCTTTTCCTTGTTTACTACATGCAACACCATTTCATAATTTCTTTTACGAATATAATAACGAATGGTCTCTTTAATTTCTTTAGAATAATCGTTAGGAGTTAGCTCTCCTACTTCAAAAAAATAATTCATGGTTACGCCTAGCCGCTTTGATATTTTATACAAAATGTCACCTGGAATTGCTTCTGCTCCTGCTTCATACAAATCAAGTTCTTCTTTAGAACATATTCCGCTCGAAAGCTCTTCTTGAGATAAATTGGCTATATTTCTTAAATTTTGAATAAGTTTTCCTACATGCTTTCTGTCGTTCAAAAAAATCACCTTATTTGTTCTCAATAAAACCTGTTAAAACAACGTTCTATCATATTTTATAAGTCTATTGTACCATTTTAGTCTTTTTTGAATCAACAAAAACAAGAAAATAATTCCAAACATAAAGAGGAAGTAATATTTGCGTATTGAGATTAAGCTCCATACCTACTCCTCGTTTAAAAACAGGAGATGAGGGTAATTTATTCATAAGATCACTTTTACTTAAGGAGTTGAAGAATTTGGTTATTATCTACTTAAGCCTTGCACTTATAATTGTGTCTACTTGTTTTTTCATTTATCGCATTATCACTTTTAAAAAGGAGATAACGCCAACTATGGACCAAATTACAATAGCAAACGAGACTATTCAACATGGTATTTCTTCTATCCAATACCAATCGAATCAGTTATCGGAAACCCAGGCTGCTATTAAAAATGATATTGCTTATAAACAAGCAGCATTTTTATATACAGTTGATACATGTAAAAGAGTAGTAAAAAAAGACGGCTTCCAATAAGAAGCCGTCTTTTCCTAATCCACCGCTATTTGGTCATTTTTTGTAACAGGAGGTATTGTTCGATCTCGATGATATATCGCGTTAATTTCACCGCCAACAACTAGGATTAAACCGGTTAAGAATAACCATAGCATTAACACGATTACGCCTCCTAAACTTCCATAAGTAGCTGAGTAGTTACCGAAATTACTTACATAAAATGAAAAACCAAGAGACGTAAACTGCCACAGAAGCGTTGCTGCCACAGCACCAGGCCATACATGTGCAAGAGGAAACTTCTTATTAGGTGCTAGCCGGTATAACATAGATAATACAGCAATCGTAATTGTTATACCTATAATCCACCTTAAAACGCTTAAAAACGCCCCAAAGCTAGCTGGCAACCCCCAGCTTACTAACCCTTTTAAAATAACACCCCCAAAAACAGGTAAAATAAGTGCCATTACAAGTGTTACAATTAATCCAATTGTTAGGAGTATTGATAAACCACGCACTTTTATAAATGAACGAGTTTCTTTTACATTATACGCTTCATTCATCGCTCGCATAAATGCGTTCATTCCATTTGATGCTGACCAAATTGTCCCTAAAATACCAATTGTCAACAAGCCACCGTTTGGGTTATTGATAAACTGAACGACATTTTCTTTAAATATATCTGCTGTTTCACCTGGCATAACGCTTTCTAATACGCTTATCGCATCGTTTGTATCAATAGATAAATATGGTATTATTGACAAAAGCAAAATGAGCATCGGAAACAGCGAAAGCATGTAGTAATATGCTTGCTCTGCTGCAAGTCCCGTAGCATTATCCTTTTTAATCTCAGTTATTAGTTTTTTTACAAAACCAATGATGCCTTGCATTGAATCCCCCATTTCATAACTTTTCAACTTATTTTTTCCCGGTTTCTCTTCTCTGTAATCCTATTTCTTTGCTTCTCTTTGAAGAGGTAACGTACAGCATCGAAATGATCCTCCTGATTTAATAATCTCCGAAATATCAATTTCAACCACTTCAAACCCTCTTTTGCGAAGCGTTTCATTCACTTGATTATTTACAGGTAAACTAATGACCGTTTTATTTCCAATTGAAAATACGTTCGTCCCCAATGTAAACTGCTCTTCTTCCGTTACTTCAATTAAATCAAATCGTTCATTTAATAAAGCGATTTCCTTTTTATCAAGAGCATCGGGATAAATTAACGCTTCTGTTTTAGAAATAATATTAAAAACACAGTCTAAGTGTAAATATCCCTCTTTAATAGGAACTGGTATAACGTTCATGTGAGGAAGCTTTGCCTGAACCTGCTTGGTAGCCTCAATAGTCGTTCTACTACTTACGCCAATATAAATATCCTCTCCGTTAATAATTACATCGCCGCCTTCAATTGAGTCATCCCTTACTTGATAATAAGGCAAGTGATGATTGTTTAACCATTCTGTCAAATAGGCTTCTTCACCTTCACGAATATCGCTGCCCATTTTAGAAACAAGAATTACGTCGCCAAGAACATATCCAATATCTCGTGTAAACACTTGTTCTGGAAACCTTTTGTCTGCTTTTAGCTCAATAACGTTAATACCTTGTGTACGAAGATACTGTACAAATGTTTTATGCTGCTTACTAGCTTTGTTTTCATCAATATTTTCTCCAGCATAGTGCTTTTGTGTTTCATTAATGACTTCTTTAATTTCCATATATGTAGGAGGACAAACAATTACTTCTTTTAAAACGTCATATTCCGTTTGACAAACGAATTTTTTTTCTAGATTCATTAAAACACCTACCCAAATGATTGTATAGTGTAGTGTTCCTTTTTTATGAAGAAAATAAACAAGTTTTTCTTTGTTACAACTGACAATTAATTTGCTACTAAATGTGCCAAATAACTTCTATTTGTATGAGTGGTTGTTATAAAATAGGCTAGTAGTTATATAGAAATGGAGGTTATTATGAAAAAGCTATCTACAGTTTTATATCGATATCGTAAACTTTTTTTAGCTATATGGATTGTTTTGATTGTTACATTTGGTTACTTCGCCCTCAAGCTCCCATCTGTCCTTGGAGGTAATGGCTTTGAGATGGACGGTGAATTTAAGCAAACACAACAGCTTCTTGTTGATGAATTTGACGTCAGCGAATCTCAAGCGATTGTTTTATTTGAAACAAACGGTAACGTCTCAAACGAAGAACTGATTAAGAGCGCAAGCAATTACTTAGAGAACATTAATAAAAAGGACTATGTATTAAAAGTTGATGCTCCTTCTCTAGATAGTGATACCGTTGATGGTAACTTTGCGTATGGCATTATTCATTTCAACAAAGCAGCGGTTGATTTAGACAATGAAATGAATGAGCTTCGAGATATTCCAATTGAAAACGATAAAATTAGCGTGAAACTAACGGGTGAACCTGTTATTGTTCAAGATATGAATACAGCTAGCCAAAAGGATTTAGCAAAGGCTGAAGCAATTGGAATCCCTGTAGCACTCATTGTTTTATTACTTGCTTTTGGTGGTGTGGTTGCAGCTGGTATTCCTTTAATCATCGGCATCGTGACGGTTATTACGACAATGGGAATCGTCTATTTCTTTCATCATGTAACACCATTGTCCATCTTTATTTTAAACGTTGTACCAATGATTGGATTAGCTTTAAGTATTGATTTTGCCCTTCTATTTATTAATCGTTTTAAAGAAGAGCTCGCACATAATAGCGTAGAAAATGCTGTGAAAAAGACCGTTCAAACAGCTGGACGCTCTGTCATTTTCTCTGGACTATGCGTATTCATTGGGCTTGCTGGAATGTTATTCATACAAGTAGACATTTTTCAAAACGTAGCGTTAGGAGGCATGGCTGTTGTATTTGTAGCTGTCTTATCAGCCATTACATTACTGCCAGCTATTCTAGCAATGCTTGGTGAAAAGGTAAATCGATTGCGTATCCTACGCACAAATGATCAATCAGGTCAATCAAAATGGCGTTCTTTTGCTCATTTTGTAATGAAACGACCAGTTATTATGACACTTATGTCCCTTGTTATTTTATTAACAGCTCTTCTTCCTATTAAGGATATGCAGCTGGAAATTCCATCTTCTGAAGCTCTACCAGATAACTATGATTCCAAGAAGGCTTTAGAAATTTACAATGAGCGCTTTACAGATGAAGCCACTACAGATGTCTTCTTTGTATTAAAAAGCAATGAAGATATGTTAGCAGAAGATTCCCTAAATGATGTTGTATCGTTTATTCATCAAATAGAAAAAGATGATTTAGTCGCAAAAGTTGACTCTTTACCTACTGCATTAAAAGTAGATTCCGGGGAAGAACTTAGCCAGCTATTGAACAACCAACAGCTAAAGGCTCAAACCAAGCCCGCAGTTGATACATTTGTAAACACTGATTATATGTTTATCAAAGCAACGTTAGACACGAAACAAAGCTCAAAGGAAGCAAAGGATTTTGTAAAGACGTGGGCCTCTAAAACTCCGGGTGATCTGGAACTGTATGTAGGCGGATATCCAAAGTTTGAACAAGAAATTTTTGATGAAATATACGAAAAAGCTCCTTACGGCTTATTGCTGGTCCTAGCATCTACTTATTTAATCCTTATGATTGCCTTTCGTTCCGTTTTAATTCCATTGAAAGCAATCATTATGAACATTTTAAGCTTAACAGCTACTTTTGGTTTGCTTGTTTGGCTGTTCCAAGGAGGACATCTCGGTTTAACAGAGTCTAATATTGCTTTAGTCCTTCCGGTATTTGTGTTCGGACTAGTATTTGGATTAAGTATGGACTATGAAGTATTCTTAATCTCACGCATTCATGAAGTGTATGAACAAACAGGAGATAATAACCTAGCAACTGTTGAAGGATTAGCTTCAACAAGTAAAATTATTACAAGCGCCGCCCTTATTATGATTGTAATTACAGGTGCATTTGCCTTTACTGGTATTACACCTGTCAAACAAATGGGCGTTGGTATTGCCCTTGCTATCTTTATTGATGCTACGGTTGTTCGAATGCTGCTTGTCCCTTCTCTTATGAAACTATTAGGCAATGCAAACTGGTGGTTTTTTGGAAAAAAAACTACGAAAGCAAACACACAGCTAAGTAAATAAAAAATAACCCTGCAATTTGCAGGGTTATTTTTGGATAGCAAACAAATCTTCTAAACGATCACTCATATAACGATATGAATCTTCAACGCCTAAGTTATAGAACTCAATAGCAATTTTATCAACAAAGAAATCAAGCAGTAAACTCGCTGCTAACTCTCCAATTTCTTCATCACGTTCGTTTAAAAAATATGTTTGAATTTCTTCAATCAATGCTTTCTTTTTTTCTTTTGATATTGTTAAGGCCTGACTCATCCTTGTCTTACCGTTGCGTAAGCAATAATGCCTTCCTCGTCATCTAACTCTAATTCCAAGCCTGTTGAAAATGGATCAATGTTCATCTGTGTATCTAACCATAAACGCAGTGCCTCAATGATATTTAACGTAATATGAACCTGTTTTCGGTCATTTACGTATGACTCGGCTGAAAAGCCATAGTCATCATCATACATCAATTCAATCTCAACTTCGTGAGGTTGCACTTGCTTTTTATCAGCAATATAAAGACACATTGCATTGATAATGTCTTGTTCTGAAATTTTTAGTTTCTCCAAGAGTTCACTTCCTGTTCTTTACGCTTGTTACGTTTAATGCTTTGAAACAGTCGAATGACGATTAAAATAAGTGCTACAATTGCTAATGCATTAATTAAGAAGCCAATTACTGGACCTAATGCACCTAGATTTCCTAACATACTACCAAACAGTAATCCTGCAAGCCCACCGAATAGTAATCCTTTCATTAAACCACCGCGATTAGAACTTGCTGTGTTCGTTGATTTTGAGTTATTTGTTGTGTTGTTCTTTTGATTTACAGAAGAGTTACTGTTTGTATTATTATTGTTGTTCTTAAACATACTTGGTTGATTGCTGTTTCCGCTATCAAAAGAACGCTTTCCTGATTTATAACCTTTTGCGCTTACAATGGTTGAGCTATCCTGAACCAATGCCCCACCTACTGGTGAAAACATAATCGTAAGCGTTACACAAGCTGCTAGTACTTTTTTCAACATAGATTTTTTCCCCCTACTATATAGTTACATACGCAAAATTTTCTACGTAACTTGTACTACGTTTCATCGTATCAAAAGGTTTCATTTTTTTATATAAAAATGAAACAATTGCCCAAAAACGTTCACAATCTTATCATTTGTTGCCCGCATACCAAAAAAACTGCTCAAATCCATGTTACAAAGGATATGAGCAGTTTCTATAAACCTCGTATTTTATTAATCAATTACTTTTGGATTGTGAATCACTTGTAACTCTTTCGTTGCTTGTTGCATTTCACTTTTACAAAGCGGACAAGTTGGTTGATCACCGCTCTTAAAGTTGTCACGAACCCAACAATTACAGCTATCTGACGTACATTCCCATACTTTTGTTTCTTCAATTACAGCTGGTTCAACATTTTTTCGGTTATACATAGACATAATCTCCTTTTAAAGTAATCTACTATCCGTCTTCATATGGGTATCATCATGAGTTTATTAAAATGGAGCATATCGGTAAATGACCTATCGTGAAGATTTAATATTATCATGAGAGAAACGAATCAAAGATGGAGTATTATTATAAGATTATAAGCGCATGTTTGTCATAAAGCATCTACGCTTATATGAGGATACAATAGTAAAAAAATTACGTATTTTTATTATAGCAGAGTTTAGAAAAAAATTCAATAATACTATATTTTCAGGGAATTGACAACTATATTTTATAAACTACATAAAAGAAACTCAGCATCTCTGCTGAGTTTCTTTTACATAATTACTTTTATGAAATTAGCGTACTTGACCATTTCCGCTCATTACATACTTAATCGTTGTTAGCGCCGGTAAGCCCATTGGTCCTCTTGCGTGAAGTTTTTGAGTTGAAATTCCGATTTCTGCTCCAAAACCAAGCGCACCACCGTCTGTAAAGCGAGTTGAAGCATTATGGTAAAGAGCTGCTGCATCTACTAACGCCATAAACTTCTTCACAACACTTTCATCTTCTGTAATTACAGCTTCTGAATGCTTCGTCCCATATACTTCAATGTGTTCAATTGCTTCATCTACGTTTGAAACAACCTTCATAGCAATTGCAAGGCGTAAATACTCCTCTGCCCAATCCGTTTCTTTTGCTTCTTTAGCACCAGGAATTGTAGAAACTGTTAGCTCATCACCAAATACTTCAATATTAAAGTCTTTAAACGCTTGAATTAAACGGCTGCTGTTTTGCTCAAGCCACTTTTCATGAACTAATACCGTCTCAGCTGCGTTACATACCGCTGGGCGATCTGTTTTAGCATTGATTAGAATTGAAATAGCTTTTTCAACGTCTGCATGTTCATCGATGTAAAGGTGACAGTTCCCTACTCCTGTTTCTAATACAGGAACAGTGGCATTGTTTACAACAGCCTGGATTAATGATGCACCGCCACGTGGAATTAATACGTCAATATGCTCTTTCATCGTAAAGAGCTGCTGCGTTGCTTCACGATTTGTGCTTGCAATAAACTGGACAGCTTCTTTAGGAATTTCTGTTTTATCTAATGCTTTATGCATGACTTCGACAATGGCTTTGTTGGAATGGATGGCAGACGAGCCACCTTTTAATACAATTGCATTACCTGATTTTAACGCCAGACCTGTAGCATCCACCGTTACGTTCGGTCTCGCTTCATAAATCATTCCAATTACTCCAAGCGGAACGCGAACTTGTTTAACATTTAGACCATTTTCGAGCGTCCATTCAGTTAAGATATCTCCAGTTGGGTCATCAAGCTTTGATACCTGCCTTAATCCATCTGCAAAGTCTTTTACACGTTCAACAGATAATGCTAAACGATCCATTAATGCATCATCAAAACCTTTTTCTTTTCCATTTTCTAAATCTTTTTCATTGGCTTTTAAAATGTCATCCGTGTGCTCTTCAAGTACATCTGCAATTGTTAAAAGCGCTTTGTTTTTTTGCTCTGTTGTTAATAGACTAAGCTGTTTTGCACCTTTTTTAGCTAACACCGCTTGTTGCTTAACCGAAATATCTGCCTTTACCTGTACCACAAAATCACTCCTGGATAAGATTTACAATATTTTTTTTAATATTATGATTATTTTTTTTACATCATTATACCATAGATTTGTTGCTCTTCGATTGATTAATTAAAGACCCACAGGAATCGGAATTTCGACGTGACAAACCAATCCTTCACTGTCAACCACAGGTTCATTGATTTCTTGGTTTTGAGCCAATTCTTCGGAAGAATAGTTCGAAACACCTAATGCAAGCTCTTGCTCATCAACATCTAAGATTCTAACAACTGAGTCTTCTTCAAAATGACCTTTTATAAACTTAATATGCTCTCGTAGGAGCGGCTTCTTTTCCTCTACAATAACCGTTCTTGCTTCGTCTTTAATAACTATTTCCCCTTCAGGTCCTGAGTTAAACGCAATCCACTGTTCTTTTTGACTTAAGTTAACAGCATCTTCTCCGGCTTCAAAATACGTTCCAACTGCTTCACCTAACACGGCTTCTGTTAAAATATTTGGAACTCCTGCTTTTCCAAGGAATGACGGAATTCCAGAAGCCATTGAAATTTTAAATGCATCGATTTTTGATCGCATACCACCTGTACCAACTGAACTTCCAGAGTCTCCAGCGCCTTCTTCAATTTCTGGCGTAATTTCAGATACATGTGATAATAACTCTGCATCTGGATTTTCACGAGGATCTGCGCTGTATAGTCCGTCAATATCAGATAGGATAATAAGTAGATCCGAATCAACTAATCCTGCAACTTTAGCAGATAACGTATCATTATCCCCGAACTTCAGACGGTTAATAGTTACCGTATCGTTCTCATTAACAATTGGGACAATTCCTCGCTCTAACAAGACGTTAATGGTATTACGTGCATTGTTATATCTGCTTTCGTCAGAAAAGTCATCCCTTGTAATTAAGATTTGTGACGCCACGTAGCCATGAGATAAGAACAGCTCAGAATATGCTTCCATTAAAAGTCCTTGGCCAATGGATGCAGCCGCTTGTTTTTCAGGTAATGAGCTAGGTCTTTCTAAACAACCAAGCTTTCTGTATCCTGCCGCTACCGCACCCGATGAAACAAGCAGCACCTCATGACCTTGATCTTTCAATTCAACTACTTGGTCAACAAGGCGCTCCAATTTCTTTCGACTAATCTCACCGTGTGAACTTGTTAAAGAACTGCTTCCAATCTTAATTACAACCCGCTTCTTACCATCGGGACTCATCAAATCACTCCTAGTTAATTCATTTCGTTTGTTTATTTTATTGATTTATAAATATGAGGGTAATAACGAAGAATATGAAGTTATGGTTTATGCTTTGCCGGATACCTTTTCAAGCTGTTCACTCATTTCTTTTGAACGGTTTGATGCTCCTTTTACCGCGCGCATAATTGCCGTGCCGCCACCATGTTCTTCAAGTGCTTTCAAGCCTGCTGCTGTTGTGCCGTTTGGAGACGTTACGTTTTCCCGAAGCTCTGTTGGCGTTTCGTCGCGCTCCATCATCATTCTTGCCGCACCATATATGGTTTGTGCTCCGATTGCTCTGGCTACTTCTGGATCTAACCCCTCTTCTTTGGCTACTTTTTCAATATGCTCCATTAAGAAATAAAAGTACGCTGGTCCACTACCGGCAATGCCTGTGAAAATGTCCATTTGTTTCTCATCAATAACGTAAACTTGACCAATTGACGATAGTAGCTCTTTTGTTAAAATGACTGAATCCATTGCTGTATATTGTCCTGGAGATATTGCTGTAGCAGATTGTTGAATCATACTTGAGGTATTTGGCATCACTCGAACAACTTGTTGTTCTTCATGCAATAGATCTTCCATAAAGGCTGTTGAAATACCAGCTAGCACTGATAAAACAACTTGATCTTTTGTGATATTGGGTTTTAAAGAGGATAATGCTTGCTCAGCATCTTTTGGTTTCATTGCTAAAATGAACACATCAATATCCGTCATGTCTAAATTAGCTCTTTTTCTTGTTTGAATACCGTATTTATTTTCCAATTCTAAGAGGCGTTCTTCATTGCTGCGGTTTGTTACCACAATATTTTTTGCTGGAACAATGTTAGAATCAATCATACCAGAAATCATTGCTTCTGCCATTGACCCGGCACCTAGAAAAGCAATCTTTTTTGTTTTGATCATCAAATCTCCCCTGTCAAATGTTCGTATTTTTGTTCGTGTTCTTTCAACGGTAACTATCGTAACACGCTCAAAATGACTGTCAACCTGTCGACAAGGTAGAAATAATGCTATCAGCACATAGTACAAAAGAGATGAAAACGAATTCAAAATTATTTTTCAACAAATTTCTCTATTAGAAAATCCTCCAGAAATCGACTTTTTTTGCTACTTTTATGTTTATGCTTGATAATTGAGGGTAAATTATTTATTTTGGATGTTTTTCAATAATTATAAAGAAATTTACAAAACATGATTTGAACAGACCTTAAGTTTTGCTAAAATACATATATGGATATTTTAGAATTTTTTTCTTTATTTACCTCATTTAAGAATTTCTAATGAGGTTTCAGTCTGTAGATAATGATTAGCTTTCTACTCAGTGACAGATGAAGAAAACTTTCGCTGACCATTAATACATTTATACTATTATCGGTAAAATTCACTCCTAACATATAGAAAACAGAATTTCACCGGAACTTGGAGGTCACAATATGAAAAACAAAACGTTTTCTACCATCTTATCACCTGAAGTACATAACCAAAAAGCCATCCATGTCGTAGGAATTGGGGCTTCGGCTGGTGGTCTAGATGCAATTGAGCAATTTTTTGCAAATATGCCTTCTTCAAACGGCATGGCTTTTATTGTTATTCAGCATTTATCATCAAAATATAAAAGTTTTATGCCCGAGCTTTTAGCCAAAAAAACCAATATGGATATTGTTCAAATTGAAGACGGTATGACGTTACAAGAAAATACTGTTTACCTAGCTGCTCCTCACTATTTTGTTACTTTAAAAGGCTCTGTATTAGAGCTAACACCTTACGATCAAAATGAACAAGTGAAATTTCCAATTGATAAACTCTTTTCATCTTTAGCTTTGAGTCATAAAACAAACTGTACGGCCGTTATTCTATCTGGAAAAGGAAACGATGGGACAGAAGGCGCTAAGCTGATTCGCGCAGAAGGCGGAACCGTTTTAGTTCAGGATGAAACAACTGCAAAATACCCAGATATGCCTCATAGCGCAGTCCAAGCTCACTTAGCTGATTATATTCTTTCACCCTCAGCTATGCCTGAACTAATTCAAAACAATCTACTAAACTATGACTTTCAATACAACGAAGAAACTCTTCAATATATTTTCACATTAATAAAAAAGAAAACTGGAATTGATTTTTCTCTTTACAAAAAAAATAGCGTGCTTAGGCGCATTGAAAAGCGAATGTCTTTATTAGATACTCCATGTGAGACGCTGGAAGTTTATCGAGATTATTTAAATGCTCATCCTGTTGAAATTGTTGATCTTCAGCGTGATTTATTAATTGGCGTAACGCAATTTTTGAGGGATAAAGAAGCTTTTTCATTAATTGAAGAACAGGTAATCCCCAAGATTGTAAATCGAAAAATTGAGCGTAAAGAAGATGAAATTCGCATTTGGGTTGCAGGCTGTTCCACTGGCCAAGAGGCTTACTCACTAGCTATTCTATTTCATAAATATTTATTAACTGTTAACCATTATTTCGATGTTCGAATCTTTGCAACAGATATTGACAAGCAAGCAATTAAAGTTGCGAGTCAAGGAATTTATACAGAAGATAACTTAAGCGTGTTTTCAGAAGAACAAATCAGTCAGTACTTTGAACCAACAAAGCATAATTCTTATCAAGTAAAAAAAAGCATTCGCAAAATGATTGTATTTGCTCCACATAATATTGCAAAGGATTCACCGTTTGTTAACGTTGACTTAATTAGCTGTCGGAATATGTTGATTTACTTTCAAGCTGAGTTACAGCAGCGAATTTTATCGCTCTTCCACTTTTCATTGACAGATGAAGGGACTTTATTCTTAGGACCTAGCGAAACAACAGGAAAGCTATCTAACTTATTTCAACCTATCAGTAACAAGTGGAAAGTATTCAAAAGCACAGGTCAACCGAACAGACAGCTAGCTAGCTCATTTAAATTATCAAAGTCAATTTCTAACGACTCAACAATGACACATGCGCCAATACCTAACCAGCTTTATAAACCACTTCCTTCTTTGCAGTTGGATAGCATGTATCAAGCATTAATCAATAACTTTATGAGTCCTTGTCTTGTTTTAAATGAATATAATGAAGTAATTTTCTGCTCTAAAGACGCTACAAAGCTAATTAATGTCCCAGCTGGAAAAATTCATTACACAATCTTTAAAATGGTTCCCGTACACGTTTCATTAGCGATTGGAGCTGCTATAAAACGTGTCAAAGAGCAAGGAATTAGCGTTTGTTGTCAAGATATTGACTTTATTATTGATGGATCTACAAGACGGTTTAATTTGACCGTCTCTTCGTTTCCAACAAATGATTCACTCCACCTGCTCGTATTTGACGAGCAAGAAGTAATTGGTACTTCTGCTATAGAAGAGACTTTGTACTTAAATCAAACAAGTACTATTAATGAATTATTAATTGATTTAGAGCAAGAGCTACACTATACGCAACAGCATTTACAAACAACGATTGAAGAATTAGAAACAACAAATGAAGAATTAAAATCAACAAATGAGGAGCTAATTGCTTCTAACGAAGAACTTCAGTCTACAAACGAAGAACTTCAATCTGTCAACGAAGAACTGATTAGCGTTAATAATCAATATGAACGCAAAATTGACGAATTAACAGATTTGAATAATGATATTGACAATCTATTAATTAGTACGACTATTGCTACAATCTTTTTAGATGATCAGCTTCATATCAAACTGTTTACACCGGAAACGAAAAAGGTTATTAACGTGCTACATCAGGATGTTGGAAGGCCTTTCTTTCATATTTCCCATAACCTGCGTTATAACAACTTAGTTGATGATGCTCGCTATGTACTGCAGTCAAACGAAACCATTCACAAAGAAATTCAAAGTGATAACGGACAGTGGTACAGTATGAAAATGATGCCTTATCGCACAACAGAAAACTTAATTAACGGCGTGGTTATTACATTCATTGATATTACGGAAATTAAGCGTTCAAATGAAGAGCTAGCAATTACTTCGTTTGCTGTTGCCCATAGCCCAACAAGTATCTTTATTACGGATCATCAAGGTCAAATTAAATATATGAATCAAAAGTTCACAGAATACAAAGTTGATTTTAAAGAAATGTTTGGCATGCACGTATACGACTTTTATACAAAGCAGCTAGGAGTTAAAAACTTCCCTTCTATCTGGAATGAAGTATATCGTGGAAAGAAATGGAATGGTGAGATTTCTTATACAAACGATGACAGTGAAGCCGTTTGGCAGCGTTTATTATTAATGCCGATTAAAAATGAAGCAAATGAAGTGCTTCATTACATTGGATTAAGCGAGGATATCTCTCAGCACAAACAATCTGAAATCATGCTGAAAAATTCTGAAATGCTATCTGCTTTAGGACAGCTAGCAGCTGGAATTGCGCATGAAATCCGCAATCCCTTAACGTCATTAAAAGGCTTTTTGCAGTTGATGCTTCAAGAAGAAAAGTACAAAAAAGAATATATTGACGTAATGATGTCAGAGTTTAACCGTTTGGAACTCATTATCAGCGAGCTATTGATTTTAGCGAAGCCTGAAGTGGTAAAGTATGAGCACAAAAACATTAGCACAATCTTAATGGATGTCTGTACCCTTCTTCATACACAAGCCATTATGAAAAACATTACAATTACTAGTAATATTGCTGATGACCTTCCTACAATGTATTGTATTGAAAAAGATATGAAGCAAGTATTTATTAATATGGTGAAGAATGCAATTGAGGCAATGGACAATCCAGGTTCAATTTACGTTAATGCAAACTATGACCTTACGGATCAACGAATTGTTGTACATGTTATTGATGAAGGTAAAGGAATGCCAAAAGAACGTTTAAAAAGAATTAGCGAACCATTCTTTACTACCAAAGAAAAAGGAACAGGGCTTGGACTAATGGTGAGTCATAAAATCATTAGCAATCACAAAGGAACCATTTTCTATGATAGTGAAGAAAACAAAGGTACTACCGTTGAGATACGCTTACCCCTCTCTTAATTAACGGCGGCATTCTTTTCATTTAATTGACATAAAAGCTCGTCTATAATTTCATGTGTATGTGAAAGCTGAGTAACGATTAAATCGAAGTACTCAGCTTTTTCAGCTTCAATTACATCCGGATGAATAATCGTCAATAAATCTAATACCGTCTTTACATTTCTTTTCATTTCCCGTAGCTGACGCTTAGATGAGAGTGAATGAAGCTGGGTAATGGTGTCTTGATCTTCTTCAATAACAGTCAATGTTTGCTTTGCATGTTCTGGCTCTTGAATAATCATACTTCTAAATTGGTTTAGCGTTGACTGAATATTTGTCATATATTCATGAACGGGATAACAAATAAATACATCCTGGTTATTATACGCTGCTGGTTTATAGTAAACATCAAATAAAGCAACCGGATTATCAAACGTAACCATATTAAGTTCCACACGCTTTTCTTCTCGTTCTCGAACGAGAGTTTTTAGCTTTTGATGACTATCTTTATCAATTATGTCGGCTATTTCATGAGCTGGTAAAAATGTTTTAGTAACGCTCGGTGTAAAATCAATGATTCGTCCATTTTTATCCACAATAAATAACGGAACGGGAATAGCTTCAAGCGATAATGACGTCATATTTTTTCCCCCGATACAAGAGACTGCTTCAGTGCGTTTTCAAGCAGCCACTGCTCAAATTGTTCAACCTTATTAATAAATACGGTTTGTGTTGAACCATATCCAGTTAGATCATAATGTTGAAGTAACCTACCACCTACTAAAACAGTCGGTGGATAAGCTAAACTTTCTATTTCGTTAATGTATTGCTTTAAGCTTGGCAACAAATGTACCTGTGAAATAGATATTCCAACAACTTCTGGCTTCCACTTTTCAATGCTGTTAATAGCGTATGGTAAAGGAAGATTAGCTCCTAAATTTTTCACTTCCCACCTATATTCTTCAAGCAAAGACGCCAACATCTTCAGACCGATATAGTGCTCTTCTCCTTCGACACAAAAAAGCAAAGCACGCTTGCTTGGAAGCTTATCTTTGTTCAACGTAAACTGTAGTCGAGCAAGTACATAATCACATGTCGCGGTAGCCAAATGTTCATCAGCAACTGAAATTTTATTCTCTTGCCACCATTGTCCAATCTGATACATAGCATTGGTTATTAAAAGATACGTATCCAATAAGGACGAACCATTTTCTAGATATGAACCCACGATCAACCAACTTTTTTGTATCTTCCCTTCTACAAGTGATTTTGCTAATACTAAGGGGGCTTGGTTGTCCAAAGTGAACACACCCTTTCTCTTTTAGATAGAAAGCAAATCTTTCGGTAGCGCCTCTTTTTTACATGACGGACAGTAAGCGTAAACACCTTCTCGAAAAGCAACTTCAACCTCTTTGTTGCAGGCTTTACATTCAGCAGTTACATACCTTAAATAATCTTGGAAAATTTTCCTCGTTATACCACCTGTATTCCCACAGTGATGACAAACAAACCGAACTTTTCCTTTTACTGTCACTTCAGCGTCTCGAACGCTATGACATTCCGAACATCGATCCCATATACTTAAGTAGTCTGCTAATGAATATCCTATTTTATTTATCTGCAGCCAATCTTGCCTTGAATGACTAAAAACGGGCGTCATATCCACATAACTTAAGAACATTTGGACAAAGTCTAAGCACTCAATGCGAACGGTTAAAGGAATAGAGTTTCCTTGATTACTCTCGTTGCTACACCACAAACACTTCTCATCCATCGCAAAGATAAAAAAAGGAAGATGAGAAGGTATAACTTCAACTCCTTCTTTGACCTTAAGCCTTCCAGGTTCTTTTGTCAAAATTGTAACCGTTCCCTGAAATTTATTAATCGCTTCCCAAAGCCTATTTGGCCATTCTTTTATAGTAGGCAACACGATAAACAATTTATTTTTCGCACGTCTAATATCCATTACTATCTTGTCAACATCCATTCCTTTATGCCAAATTAGCTGGCTATCTTGAATCATTTCTTTCAAATATTCATTCGGTTGGTAGATGACATTTTGTTCATTCATATATTGAAGTAGCTTAAAAAGCAAGCGCTCTTTAGGCAAACGTTTAGCTAAGTAAGGAACGTCACCTATCATAATAAATTTTCCTTTTGCTCTTGTAATTGCTACGTTTATAAGGCGGTCTGCTAATTCATTTGTAAGAAGCATGCCTGGCTTTGAAAAAGGATGACTATCAACCGCATCAAAAATCATAAGGTCTTTTTCAGAACCTTGAAACTTATGAACCGTTGCAGCAAGAATATGCTCTTCAGGAATCGTTCCTTTTACTAGGTCTCTTACAAGCTGCGCTTGTGCTCGATATGGGGTAACATAACCTAATGATGTAATTCCACTTTTAAATGCGCGAATAAGCAAGCTACTTGAAATAAAAGCAGACACTAAGTTATACCGTGACCCCCCATTTTTTTCTTTTTGAGCAAATGTCTTAATACCGCTTGTATTCAGAAGTACAAGAGCTTTATCTACAAACGGTTTTAGTTGAGCAACTGCTTCTCGCTGTACTACAGATGGATGATTGCTTACTTTACCACCATATACATGAGCGTTTGTAAACGCTGAAATATTTGGATGCATACGACGTTGCTGCTTTAATATTACTAAATGTGGATGCCAGTTTCCTTCATGAATTTGTGCTGCAATCCCCGATTGTTCAAATATATCACGTCCTAGTGCTTCTTTCACATACGCATGCTTTGATTGAGAAACGGCTGGAAGTTGCTTGAAATCTCCACAAACAACAATGTGCTTACCTAAAGAAGCTGCTAAAGCCACTTGTGGCGTATAAGCCATACTTACTTCGTCTACAATTACTACATCATATTCTTTTTCATAAACCGATGCGTCCGTTGCCATTTTAGTTAATGTTGTTCCAATAATGACTGCTTTTTGTACCAGCTCTTTTTCCAGCTCTGCCATCTCCTGCTTCACGCTAGTGAGCTTCTTTTTAACCTGTTGAATTTCACGCTCTTTAGAAGGATATCTTGTTAAACGTACATATTGTTCTTGCAGGTCCTTTTCTTTTCTTGCAAGATCTGGATGCTCGTGTTCAACTAATAGAGTCGTAGAAAGTTTTGTCTGAAGCTCTTCATTTGCCATAGCTCCATAACGTACAACCTCTCCTTTTTTCCACTTATGCTTCGCTTCAATACGCATTAATGCTTCGTTCATTAATACATCAACCGCTGCATTGCTGTGCGACACTACCAAGACACGCTTCTTCTTTCGGTACATGCTATTAATAATACGTGAAAGCGTATATGTTTTTCCTGTTCCAGGAGGCCCCCATAAATACGTTGTTTGATTATGGTGAGCTCTCAATAAAATCTCATGAAGATCATTTTTTATTTTGTATTCTTCATGATTCACCTTCGCTGTACCCGCCATTAAACGTTTAACTCTTGCACGCTTTTTCTTATAGTCTTTCAGTTCTTCTAACCGGTCAATCAGTGCCTGTAAAAGCTCCCATGGTTCATTGAACAAGTACAAAACAGGAACATCTGCCCCTAAATAGCCCCCTACTTTTATATATACCTCGTGCTTTTCATGAGCTAAAATCTCGCCATCAAGCTCTGCATCTTGAACCCTTACACGCATGCTCGTTCCATCTATTATGTGAAAAAAGCGTACCATCTGAAAACGGTACACAAAAGCTTCTCCATATCGTCCTACGTATTCACCGTTAACTAGCTGCTCTTTTCTCCCTCCTTCTTTCTTTAAGTGGCTAATTTCCATTGATAAAGCCTGAACCCACTCTTTTAAATACTGTGAAACTGTTTTTTTCAATTGAGTTAAGCACTGTCTCAAGGTTTTTCTAACAGTGCCTTTCACCTCCAACTCATTCGTTCCGTTCTCTACAACTTTTCTATTCTAGCATGTTCCAACACTTTATGCAGTCACAAAATCTGACATGGATTTCCTATTTTTTCTATCATTAACTATTGATAGGACTTTATATCTACAAATAACGACAAAAAACACACAATTTTTCTCCTTTATTTTCTTTTTTGTAACAAACTATCTATACTATTGAAACATTCCTGTCACATAAGATTGATAGAATGGTAATAAATTCATAGTCACAAAGGAGAAAAAAGAATGAAAAAACATATTTTTTCACTTGGTGCAACGGCACTTGTTTCAATGGGAATTGCAGGCATGGCATCAGCAGACGCGGAAACTTATAAAGTTCAGTCAGGAGACACGCTTTATAGCATTTCAAAAAAATACAATGTATCAGTAAAAGACCTACAAGCATGGAATAACTTATCATCCACTATCATTTATGCAAATCAAACCTTACATATTAGTAGTTCATCTGACACGAATACAGCATCACCATCACCCTCTACGTCTCAAAATACATATAAGGTTCAATCAGGCGATACGCTTTATCGTATTGCAAAATCTCACGGCTTATCGGTTGAGCAATTAAAACAGTATAATAACCTATCATCCAATGTTATTTACGTGAACCAAGTGTTAACTGTAAATGGCTCCAGCGCTGTAACAGCACCGGCAGATGAAAAAATAGAACAACCAGAACAACAAGCTCCTGTTAGTACATATAAAGTAAAGCCAGGCGATACGTTGTGGAGCATTGCCCAAAGGCACGGTATTTCAGTTTCAAGATTACAGGAGCTAAACGGCTTGTCAGCAAACACAATTTACATTAATCAAGTGCTTAAAGTCAATGGATCTGTTGCTCCAGCACCAGCTGCCCCTGAGGTATCAAATCCTGTATCTTCTAAGCCACAAACACCAGCCCCTTCTGAAAACCAGGAAGTAAAGAAAGAATTTCAGGTTGTAGCTACGGCTTACACAGCTTTTTGTACTGGCTGTAGTGGTATTACAAAGACAGGTATTGACCTCCGTGCAAACCCAAATCAAAAAGTAATTGCTGTTGACCCGTCCGTTATTCCTCTTGGATCACGCGTTTATGTGGAGGGATATGGAGAAGCGATTGCAGGCGATACGGGTGGTGCTATTAAAGGGAACCGTATTGACGTTTTTATTCCGTCTCAAAGCGAAGCAATGAAGTGGGGTCGCAAAACGGTTACAGTTAAAATATTAAACTAAAAGAAGCCTGGGAGGCTTCTTTTTTTATTTTAGTGTTTAACCCTCTGCATAAAGGGAATAGGAATTCTAAGACAACGTAAACGTTTCAACTATTTAGATTGCTATACTGGAGGTTATGACTATGAATATTGGCACCTTATATTTTCCAACGAGCGTATTATTATTAGTTGCTTTACTATTAGGAGGCTTTTACTTTTATTTTAAAAGACGCCGCAAGCATAATAAAAAATAAAAGAGGGGCGTACATAACAAAACAAATTTCCAAAAGACGAATATTTCCTTTTCTGAGCTCTTCATCATAATACAATCGTTCCGTTGCGCTAATGCCTCTCTCCGCGGGGAGGAAACTGACCCTCCTCGCTGCGGGGATCTCAGTTTCACTCTATATCCCGCAGGAGTTGAGTGCCCTGCGCTTCATTCCACCTTGTTTCCAAATTCATTTTCCAAATCAACCAAAAAAACCTGAACGATTAAAAGTAAGGAACTCTCAACCGTTTAGGTTTATTATTGGCTGTATGACTTATACCCCAGCCTCTTTATTAGGCGCTCTTTGCTTAACGATTATAAAACTGAAAATCCTTCTTGATTTTAGGTAGCTCTCTCACTTCTTGAGACATTTCATTTCCACACATTGGACAATTATAATCTGCCGTCACAAAGTCTTCTCTCATCCATCCGTTACAAGAGTCAGACTGACACGCATAAACGTTTGTATCCATCATTTGAGTAACTTGTTCTTCCATACCTTTTTTCGCGAAATACATGAGCACAGCTCCCTTTTTTTCTTAGTATATGTAAAAAATGCTTTTTTATTTAAGGTATTTTGACAAACTATGTCAAAATTTATGTTTGTTTATTTTGAATCTCTTTGATAAATTGTATATAATTACATAGTGAACAATTATATTGAAGGAGCTTAAAATGACCGATTTATTTTCAAGATTAAAGTTAGAAAATCAGCTTTGCTTTTCGATTTATGCTACGTCACGTGAGATTACAAAAGTATATAAACCCCTTTTAGATAAAATTGGCGTCACGTATCCACAGTACTTAGCTCTTCTTGTCCTATGGGAGCATGGACAAGTTAGTGTAAAAAAAATGGGAGAGCTTTTATATTTAGATTCTGGTACGCTAACTCCAATGCTGAAACGTATGCAAGAGCAAGAGCTTGTAATCCGCGAACGCTCTCAGGAAGATGAGCGAGTTGTGTTAGTAAGCTTAACAGAAAAAGGTGCTACGCTTCGAGATAAAGCGTGCCAAATTCCAGATGAAGTATTTAATATGACCGATTACTCTCCTGAAGAGCTAGCAAATTTAAAACGAATGCTTCATGAGTTGTTAACTGCTATCCATAGTTATAATGGAAAAAACAATTAAATAAAAAAACGGTGCACAAAAGTGCACCGCTTTTTTATTCAGCCGTTGTGTTTAACGTTACATCAATATTTCCTCTAGTTGCTTTTGAATATGGGCAAAAATCGTGTGCTGCTTTCACTAGCTTTTCAGCATCTTCTTGAGATACCCCTTTTATATGTGCATTTAGCGTTACTGCTAGCTTAAATCCATCATCTGCTGGGTCTTTCATTAAACTAACTTCAGCGGTAATAGATGATTCAATAGAATGCTTTTGCTTTTTAGCAATTAAATTTAAAGCTCCGTCGAAGCAAGAAGCATATCCTGCTGCAAAAAGTTGCTCAGGGTTTGTTCCTTCTTTTTTATTGTTTGGCGAAGGCATGACTAAATCTAAATTAATTAGGCCATCATCTGATTTGACGTGCCCTTCCCTTCCGCCTACTGCTGTTGCTTTTGAAGTAAATAAAACTGACATTGAAATCACCTCATATACGTAATTGTAAAGTCCTTGCTCATGCAAAAACGCTCTTGCACGTTCTATGGATATATTACCCTTTTAGAGTGGATTGAAACATCTCGTTCTATACTCACTTTTCCTCTTTTTTTAACCCTTTGCGTATTATTTCGTCACCATACTTACTTTGAAGCTCCTGAACTGCTTTATAAAGCGGTTCATCTTTTGCATGTCGTTCATATGTAAATAAGCTCAGCTGTTCTTGATCTCGAGCATTGATTCTTTCTACTTGTAAAGCAGCTACTCCTAACAATCGAACAGGTTCACCGTCCCAATGCTTTTGAAGCAGCTTGTTTACCCAATGTAACAACACTTTTTGCTGATTCGTCCACTGATCAATGGTTTGGGTTCTTGTAATGGTTTTAAAATTACCGTAGCGAATGGTTAACTGAATCGTTTTGCTGACTACTTTTTTTACGCGCATTCGCTGGCTAACAGACTCCGTGAGGTCATTTAAAACCGGTACCATTTCACGATCATCTGTTAGATTTTTCGCTAGCGTTTTTGAATTTCCAATCGATTTAAACTCTGACCGGCGATTTGGGTTTACAGATCGATCGTCAATTCCATTAGCTCTTTGCTTCATTTCTATTCCTCTTATTCCCACTACGGTCTTTAGCTTATGATCATCTGCATGCGCTAGCTCTTCAATCGTATGGATATGAACAGCATTCAATTTCTCAGCAGTTTTATCACCTATACCATGCATATAAACTACTGGATGTGGCCAAAGTTTCTGACTAACATCTCGCTTTCTTAAGATTGTAACTCCAAGAGGTTTTTTCATATTGCTCGCCGTTTTAGCTAAAAATTTATTTGGTGCAATGCCAATTGAGACAGGTATTTGTAATTCATTCAACAGGTCGTTCTGTATTCGCTGTGCAATCTCAAGCGGCGTACCTTGATGAAAGCAATCCGTAATATCTAAGTATCCTTCGTCAATTGAAGCAGGCTCAAGAATAGAAGAGATTGTCGATAAGTAAGAAAACATTTGCGCTGATACTTTACGGTAAAGAGTAAAATCTGGTTTTAATACAATGAGCTGAGGGAAAATTTTCTTCGCTTCCCATAGTGGCATCGGTGCGTATACCCCTTCATTGCGCGCTGCATAGTTACACGTTACCACAATTCCTCTACGTTCTTTTGGGTTACCTGCAATGGCCATAGGTTTTCCTTTTAGCGCTGGATTACGTGCTTCTTCCACCGAAGCATAAAATGCATTCGCGTCAATATGCAATATTACTCTTCCCTTTTTTGGATACATCTCTTTCAACACTCTCACCTTCTTTCTATTCGAACCAACAGAATGTACGTTCTTATTTTAAACCAAAAAGCAATTAATGTGAATAATTCTACAGCAGTTTGTAATATGATGGACAAAGAGTTAAAAACGGGCGGATTGTTTAATGAACATCCCTGTAAAGCATTCGTATACTATAGTAACTTTGACAAAAATAGGGAGGAAGCGCCGTGGTGGATCAAATTATTACAGTAATTCAACAGTTTGGATACGGATATTTCTTTTTATTAATCATCATTGGTGCTAATTTCACACCTATTCCAGACCCTCTCTTCATTATGCTTGCAGGCAATCATGCCACCCTTTCGACTTTTCACCCTTTTGTTGCTTTTCTTCTGACTTACAGTGCCATGATGCTTAGCTTATATATAAAATTCTTATTTGCTAGATGGTTTCGCAAGCAAACGATAAAATCTCTATCTCAATCACGCTTTCAAAAAAAACGATATGAAATTGAAAATCTTATTGCTTCATACGGTTCCTTTGGTATTATGCTCAGCTTCTTCTTGCCGGGAATGCGCCACGTTATGCCCTTATTTTTAGGAACAACGAAAATGCCACATCTTAATTATATAACCACAACATTCTCGTTTGGATTGATTTGGACATTTGCGTTTTTCTTATGGGGGTTTAAAGTTGATGATGCCGCTTCATTTGAAACCATTTCTCAATTCACTATTTTGTTTATTGCCATCAGCATTGGAAGTTTAGCGTACCAAAAACGAAAAATGCGCAGTAAGGAATGAAAAAAGCCAATCCTCTAAGTAGAAGATTGGCTTTTTTTCACATAAGCTGATATGCATAATGCTTCATAAATAGCTTGCGTGCTCGATAAAGTGCTGACTTAATAGTCGTCACTTTCATATTAAATTGCTCAGAAAGCTCTTCATATTTCAAACCATACTCATATTTTAAGATAAGTAGGTTTTTGTATTGAGGCTTTAGTTTATTTAACGCTTTCGCATATTGCTCGAATTGCTCTTTTGATAATACAAAATCCATCGGCGCATTTTGCAGCTCTGTTGCTCCCTGTGTTAACACATAGCGAGTTTGAACGGAATTTTTTCTGATTAAATCACAGCGCTTATTTAAAGCAACTCGAAACAACCAGGCTCTTTCTTTCCCGTGTTCAACCTTATGCTGATTTTCTAAGTATTTCATCGCCACATCTTGTGTGATATCTTCAGCATCTTGCTTGCTGACACCTCGCTTTTGCAAATAAGCTAGCACCTGTCGCAAATATGGTTCAATATTGCTAGCACTCATACTTCTTCTCCCTTTATTTTAATAGTTTTTCTTTAACAAAGTCGGGAACTGTTTCTTCAGTAAATTCCTGAACTTCAGGTGTACTAGGATCTTCTTTATAATAGATACCAACTAAGTAAGCTCCATTGTTGGCCCAAGACACGTTTTTCAAAATTTCTTCTTTTTGATCGTTATTCTTCACTTCAATCGTTTTCTCAGATTCTACTAATGAAGGAAACTCTTGGTCTGCATAAAAATCTATTTCATGCTGATGCGGGTTTTTTAACACAACTATTTTTTCAATATCTTCTGGCAATACACGTGCTTTGTTATATAAACCTTTTTTCTTTAACCACTCGCTCACTTCATCATACGATTTTTCCCAGGTTACGTTTTGTTTATTTTTCCCTTGACCCGTATAGAAGTCAATATAAGCCCATGGTACGCGCTCACTGTACATTTCTTCAAACGTTTCGTTTTTCATTGATGTTTTTATTACTTCAGCGAGCTCTTTAATATCTTCAGGATTTCGAATGCTAACTTGCTTACTGATTTGTCCATCCGAACTAATTTGTACACTCGTGACGTCGCTCATATCTCCACTTCGTAAAAATGGATTAAAGTTTTCCTTAAACTCTTTTGTTTCAGAAATTTTCTTATATAGCGGATGGTACGCTTTAAAGTTCAACTCATATTCACGCACAAGCGTCTTTCCATTTTTAAGTTTATATGCTATTGCTGCTGTGCGCCCATTATCTCCTTGAATATCCTTATTTGTCATTGAGACTGGATTCTTTGCTAATTGCTCATGCAGTCGATGAATTGCCTCAACTGCTTCTTTACTTGTGTAGTAATAAGGAGGCACATACTCATTTCCATATTCTGTGTACTGTTCACTAGTTGGATCTTCAGTTAGTAAATAGGTTCCTTCTTCAAAATAAATACTTTCCACTTCATCTAATGCTGGAACCTTTGATTCATAGCCAAATGCATCAATATGAACAAATGCACCAATTGCAAAGAAAATAGCTAATGCAATCACGAACCCTTTCCAATACTTAGCAATCCTCCACGTTTTGTGTAGTATTACCTGAGCAACAATATAACCAATAAGAGCACCTAATATATAGCCAAAAATCATCCAGCCAAACGTTCCTTGCATGGCTCCAAAGTAAACACCACCAACAAGTAGTGCACATGTTGTCGCACCGTAAACAAAGATTGGCTTCACCCATTTAAATGAGATGGACTGAGTTGCCGCTTCGATATGACGCTTTTTATACGCAATGTATCCAATGGCATAAAAGATAATGATAAGTATTACATAAATCCATGGGCTAATTGTTAAATTCTTTTTTGTCATTAACTCCGTTGCATGTAAAAACGGTATTAGCTTTTCAGCACTTTTATTTAAATAATAATCAATTGGGAATCCATACCAATAAAATTTCAAATTTGATAAAAGAAGCATGATAAAGCCACCAGGTAAAAGAAACAGAACGTATAGGAAAATAGCTTGTAAGATTGAGATTCCGGTGAACATTCCGAATGCTACTGTTCCAAAGAACACAACAAGGTTAAAAACGACTGTGTAACCTGCCCATACCATAACATCTTTTACTGTATAGAGGTCTTCAACGTTTAACATCCCTTTTATCAGACCAATTATACCCGCTGTAATTACCACAGGTACGACGAGAATCACGATACCTACAATGATATTTTGGTGATATAAGGCTTCTCTTCGAACTGGTAAACTATGAAAATAATCTGCTGCTGCT
This sequence comes from Bacillus sp. CBEL-1, assembly GCF_004348885.1. Taxonomy (NCBI): domain Bacteria; kingdom Bacillati; phylum Bacillota; class Bacilli; order Caryophanales; family Bacillaceae; genus Bacillus; species Bacillus sp. CBEL-1. The sequence goes on from NZ_SBIM01000003.1 coordinate 156,745, forward strand.
TTTGTTTGAATATAGCGGAATATAAACACCGCGAGTAGAACCGGTACTGTAAACATAAAGACAAGCTGTAAGCCATCAAATAGCTCAAATAATGTCTTAATCTTTTCTGGCTTAAACTCTGGATTACCTGTATACTTCATCAGAAGCTGGAGAGGAAGAGCAAACAAAAGAAGAAATGAGTAAACTAACCCAATCCATCCCACGCTTCTAAACGACTGTGTAAACAGCCCTCGATTAAACGATGATATTTTCGATGGCATAACCAACATCCCCCATTTCATAAATAAAGATTTCTTCGAGCGTAAGCGGTAAAATATCGAATACAAGCGGTTTGTATGATTGAATACGAGACGCCAGCTTCTTTTCTTTACCGCGTACAATACAAAGAAGTACGCTTCCTCGCTTCTCTTCGTATAAGATTTCTAAGTCTTCATGAAATGCAAGCGGTACATCGCCTTTAAATGCTACTTGAATTTTATGAATATCGGATTTTAAATCGTCAAGGTCTTTTTCAATTAATAGCTGGCCTTGGTGCAATATGCCGACATGATCACATAAATCTTCCACTTCGCGAAGATTATGAGACGAAATTAAAATAGTCATTTCGCGTTCCGCTACGTCTTGTACAAGCAAATTTTTGATTTTTTGACGCATAACAGCATCCAGTCCATCTAGAGGCTCATCTAATATTAAAATGTCTGGCATCGTAGATAAAGCAAGCCAAAATGCTACTTGACGTTGCATTCCTTTCGACATACGGTGTACTTTTTTCTTCAAGTCAATTGGAAATGCCTGCTTTAACTGCTGAAAACGCTCTTCGTTCCACGTCGGATACATATTCTTATAAAATTGCGCAAGCTGCTTAATAGTTGATTGTGCAAAAAAATAAGGAATGTCTGGGAGAAAAATAATGCTTTTTTTAAGAGCTACATTTTCAAAAACTTCCTCATTATTGATATGTATACTCCCTGAATTTTGACGGTAAATCCCCGCAATTGTTTTTAATAATGTTGTTTTACCTGCACCGTTTGATCCTAGCAAACCATAAATAGACCCTTTTCTAACAGTTAGAGAAACATTGTTTAATACTTTTATATCTTCAAAGGATTTCTTTACTTCTGTTAATTCAATCATCACTTTCTCCCCCTTTGACGGTTTGTTCAGCTTGTGAAATAAGTGATAAGATCTCGTCTTTTCCCATTCCCAAATACATCGCTTCAGCAATAAGTTTTACTAAGTCTTCTTTCATTTTTTTCACCTTTTCATTGTTTAATAGTTCCGATTGCGCCGTCACAAAACTTCCTTTTCCAGGAATTGAATAAATGTAATTTTGATGTTCTAGCTCTCGATATGCTTTTTGAATTGTATTAGGATTAATTGTTAGTTCTTTCGCTAACAAACGTACAGACGGAAGCTTCTCGTCTGCTTTAAATACCTCATGAATAATTAGCTCCTTTAACTTATCAACCAATTGCTCATAAATAGGCTTACGACTGCGAATATCTAAATCAAACATACTTTTCCTCCTCTCTATCTCGCTTATCATTCATCATGCACTATGTTTAGGTGTATTAACTGTATTAACTGTACTACATGTGTTACTACAGTTAGTATTATACATCGTTTTTTGGAAAAAACAAGTACTTTTATTACTTTTATTACAAATAAGTAACAAATAGATGATCTGAAATAACCCGCTTCAATAGCTTATAAATCAGATAAGGAAAATAGGTATTGTACTATCTATTAGCAAAAACTTACTATATAATGAATTCATAAGATGTTTTATGTAAGGAGCGATTCATCATGTATTACGACGCATTACGAACCTTTGTGACCGTTGTAGAAGAGAAAAGCTTTACAAAAGCTGCCGAAAAATTATTAATTTCACAACCAAGCGTAAGCGTACATATAAAAAACTTAGAAAAAGAATTTCAAACATCATTGTTTTTACGCTCACCTAAATTATTAAAAATTACGCCAAGTGGAGAAATTCTTTACACTCGTGCAAAGCAAATGATTCAAATATATGAGCATACAAAACGAGATATTTATGAACATCATCACTTAGTCAAAGGTACTTTAACTATTGGAGCAAGTTTCACAATTGGTGAATACGTCCTTCCTTCTTTTCTCGCTAAACTTCAAGCACAGTATCCCGATATAAATGTGAACGTAACGATTGGAAACACAAAAGAAATTGCTCAGCTTGTTCGACACTTTAAGTTAGATGTAGGATTAATTGAAGGACAAACAGATGATCATGAGTTACATATTGAACCGTTTATGGAAGATGAGCTCGTGGTTGTAGCTGGTACCTCTCATCCATTGGCAGCACAGGAGCATGTTGCAATAAGTGAACTGCAAAACGAAGGATGGGTTGCGCGCGAAACGGGGTCTGGGACAAGAGCCTACCTTGATTTGATGATGAGCTCAAATGGATTAAAAATGAAGAATATGCTAACAATCAGCAGCAATCAGGGAGTTAAGGAAGCTGTTATGCAGAACTTAGGATTGTCTGTACTTTCTAAATCAGCTATAAAACAAGATGTTGCACAAGGCAATTTAGCCATCTTAAACCTTGATACAGAACCATTCAAACGTAAATTTTCGTATATTTATCCAACAACAAATGGGCAAAACAAAATTGTAGAACTTTTTTTACACCTGTTGACTTCTAACCAATAAGAAAGCACACTTCAATTGAAGTGTGCTTTCTTACCTAATTACGCCTGTTGGAATACAAATTGGAGATTGATCCACCGGATTTTTAATAATTGTTGAAGATAAACGAAAAACATCTTCAATCATTTTTTCTGTAAATACTTCTTCAGGTGGACCTTCCTTATAAATAGCCCCTTCAGAGATGCTAATTAAGTAATCACCATAGCGTGCAGCTTGATTTAAATCATGGAGAACCATCACAATTGTTCTCTGATGCTGTCGATTTAACGAACGAAGCAGTTCCAACACTTCAATTTGGTGAGCTAGATCAAGGTACGTCGTTGGCTCATCCAGCAGTAAAAGATCGGTGCCTTGGGCAAGGGCCATCGCAATCCACGCTCGCTGACGTTGTCCACCTGAAAGAGCATCAAGCGTACGTTCACTGAAAGCATCCATGCGCGTTGCACGCAAAGCTTCATCAACAATTTGGTGATCTTCTTGCGTATACCTTGCAAATAGCCCTTTATGAGGGTGGCGTCCATAGTAACAAAGCTCTTTAACAGTTAAATCCTCAGGTGCTTCCGGCGCTTGAGGCAAAATCGCGAGCTGCTTCGCTACTTCTTTAGACGAATGGCGATGAATGTCTTTCCCATTTAAATAAATGCTCCCTTGCGTTGGCTTTAAAAGGCGAGCTAATGATCGAAGAATGGTTGACTTCCCACACCCGTTTGCTCCAATAATAATGCTAATTTCCCCTTGGGGAATGTGTAAATCAATATTATCAATAATTGTATTTTTATCATACGATAACGAAAGTTGCTCTGCTGTTAGCTTGTTCACAACGCTCTTCCTTTCTCACTACGATTAGCTGCTTTGTTCTTTACGTAATAAATATAAAAAATACGGACCGCCTATTATGGCCGTAACAATGCCTGCTGGAATTTCAATTGGGGGCACAAGACCACGTCCTACACTATCAGCAATTAATAGAAACAAAGCTCCTGTTAATGCAGATGTTGGCAACAAAAACTTTGACTGGCTCCCGACTAGCCTTCTTGCAATATGAGGTGCGATCAATCCAATAAAGCCAATTGTACCAACAACAGCAACTGCTACTCCTGTTAAAATCACCGCAATCCCAAGAAGCGTGTATCGTAAGGCTCTTGTTCGCTCACCTAATCCAGAAGCTACATCATCTCCAAGGTTCAAGATATCAAGCTTTGGTGTAAAGATAATAATAATAGGAGTGAGGATGAGTGCTGGTAGTAAAAACCATAGTTCGCTCCATCCCCTTCCCCAAAGACTTCCTGTCAACCAAAGCAACGTTGTATTTACGTTGTCTGGGAACTTAATCATAAAGTACTGAATACCAGCTTGACAAATTGCACCGAGAGCGACGCCCACGAGTGCGAGGGTATATGGTTTAGCTCCAGAGGTATGCGAAAAAATCATTAAAACCAGTGCGATTACCGCTGCTCCTAGAAAAGCTGCTATCGGTACAGCTATCATTGAAGCACCAGGAAAAATGATAATAACAAATACAGCCAACAGTCCAGCTCCTTTCGTCACACCAATGACGTCAGGAGATGCCAAAGGATTCTTTAAGATTCCTTGCAAAATCGCTCCTGCTACCGCAAGCGACGCTCCTACAATAAGTGCAATTAAAATACGGGGAATTCGATAGTTGTTTAAGATAAATAAACCATCCTGCGATGTACCCAGAAGCGTTTGGATAACTTCCACTGGTGAAATGTATACTGCTCCGACTCCTAAACTAATAACAGAGGCTACAATGACTAGCAGCACCAGCATCAAAACCTTCATGTATGTTTGCTTTTTTTGTTTCATTGCTTAATTCCCCTCCCTTTACGAGCAAGATATAAAAAGAACGGTGCACCAATGAGCGCAGTTACAATACCTACAGGTGACTCAAAAGGGTAAGCGATAAATCTTGATAAAATGTCCGCATATACAAGCAAAATCGCTCCAAACATTGCTGAAAACGGGAGTATTCGCTGATAATCTCCTCCCACTATCTTGCGAGCAATATGCGGAGTAATTAACCCAACAAATCCAATAGGCCCAGCTACAGCCACAGAAGAACCTGCTAAAATAATGACCAACACTCCAGCTGCACCGCGAATCCATTTTACTTTTTCACCTAGACTAGTTGCCATGTTCTCACCTAATGCAAAAATAGAGACAGATTTTGACAGAATAAAAGCACCAAGTAAACCTAAAATAGTCCAAGGCAGCGCAATTTTTACATGCGTCCAATCTTTACCGCTAACAGAACCTACTAGCCAATATAAAACGTCCGTTGCTTGTTCATTTAAAACGATCGCACCTTGTGTTAAAGATGATAAAAACAAATGCACTGCCATGCCAGCTAAAGCCAATTTAACATGCGTTGTTTTACCACCTGCAGCAAATGCATATACGGTTACGCCTCCAAGTGCGGCTCCGAAAAAAGCAGCATATACGGTTACTTGAGATGTAAACATCGGGAAGAAGAGCAATACTAAAACAATGGCAAACGAAGCCCCTGCATTTACGCCAAATACCTGCGGTGAAGCAAGTGAATTTCGCGTAATAGCCTGCATTAATGCCCCAGCGACTGCTAAAGAAGCTCCAATCAAAGCTGCTAACAGAGCTCTGGGAAGCCTTAAGGTTTGAATAATAGTTGCTTCTCTGGAAGCATCATGTTCATTAAAAAAGGTGCTGAGAATCTCTTTAAGCCCAATAGATGAAGAGCCTACACCAATATGTATCACTATACCAACGAGCAGCAAACAAGCGCTAATTACAGCAACTGCGTATTTATTTATTTTCTTGTCTTGAGATTTTTTCGTCATGATACACACACTTTCTCATAGTTTCTCTTTAAACAAATAGAAGCAAGAATAGAATCTATTCTCGCCTCTAGTATTTCGCCGCTACGTTGTTATTTTGTCTTTTTGTCTAACAACTTAACTGTATCTTTTCCGATTGCTTCAGCCGAAATTACGCCTCGAAATCGTGTCCATAAATCACGATCAACTACGAATACTTTATCATTTTTCACAGCATCTAAGTCTTTCCAAAGAGGGTTGTTTTTCCATTCATCTGTAATTAGTTTACCTTCATTATTTGCTAAAATTAAAATTCCTGGGTTAATGTCTGACAACTGTTCTAAGTTCATTTCCGCATACGCTTCTTCTGATTCAACAGCATTCTTTAAGCCTAGCTTCTCTAGAAACTCCCCATCGTATGAAGAAGATGTATGAGCTTGGAAAGAAGTGTCTCGTACAACAGCTGGCAGCACTGTTTGACCGGCTTCTTCTTTTAACGTATCCTTTAACTCTTGAATGGTTTGTTCGTGCTCTTGTAACCTTTTGTTTGCTACGTCTTCTTTCCCAACTGCTTTTGAAATCGTTTCAAATGAATCTATGTTCTCTTCATATGTAGATTCACGGCTTTTCAGTTCAATGGTTGGTGCAATTTGCTGTAAATCTTTATAAATGGCTTTATGACGCTGAACATCCGCAATAATCAAATCCGGCTGAAGGGAGCTAATTACTTCTAGATTCGGCTGTTGACGCGTTCCAACTGATGTGTAATCCACTTTACCATCAACTAGTTTTTCAATCATGTCTTTTTTATTGTCATCTGCAATCCCTACAGGCTGCATACCTAATCCTTCAAGCGCATCAACAAAAGACAATTCAAGCGCAACTACTTTTTTCGGTTCTTTTGAAACATCTGTTTCGCCAAGCTCATGCTTCACGGTTACAGTGTCACCATTTTTTTCACCAGTTGATTTAGACTCTTCAACCGCTCCGCCGCAAGCTCCTAAAAACAATAGCCCTGATAAAGCAGCAACCATCCCCAAGCTTTTTTTCATTCTTATATTCTTCATATGTACTTCCTCCTACTGCATATAAACCTTACCGTATATGATAATCATTATCATTAATACTAGACGTTTCAATTAGAACCGTCAATAGTTTTCTCACAATTTGGTAGATTGTCTTAGCAAATAAATAGTATTTTTATCAAAACAAACCGCTCCTTTCGACCTGAAAGAAGCGGTTTGTTCTTACTCATAGTACATACGTAGCAAGTGCTTTTTGTACTGCATAAATGTTTTTATCTTTACGAAACTCTTTTACGATTGGAGCTGTTGAGCCTGAAACCCAGATAACCAGTTCTGCATCCAAATCAAATGTTCCAGCCGTTTCGACGCTAAAATGCGTAATATTTTTATATGGAATGGAATGATAGCTTGTTTTCTTACCAGTTACACCTTGCTTATCGATTAATATTAATCGTTTATTAGAAAAAACAAAGATATCGCGAATCAATTTAAACGCATGCTCTACCTGTTCTCCCTGTACTAAAATATCTCGCAAATCTTTTTCTACTGAAGACACGCTTACTTCTGATGCATTGCCCATTAAACCATCTAGTAAACCCATATGATTCACTCCTTTACTTTTCCTACTGCTTTTACCCTATATCATAGGCTCATAAACAGCTGGTACTATTTTATACGGCTCAAATATAGTTATGTTTCACTTTTTTTACATAGATTGTAAAGTGAACTGAAAAAAACAGGATGTTGTTAATGTTTTTCCATAAAAAAGAACTCCAATACCTTTCAAAGCCAGACAGACCCGACCCCGTTTTTGCCAGACAGCTTCAAGAAGTTTTAGGTGGCCAATTTGGAGAGATTTCAGTTGCCATGCAGTACCTGTTTCAAGGCTGGAACGTTAGAGGAAATGGTAAATACAAAGATTTATTAATGGATACAGGAACGGAGGAGCTGGCTCATATTGAAATGCTTTCCACTATGATTGCTAGGCTACTAGAAGGAGCACCCGTAGGGGATCTAGAAAAAGCCGCACAAGACCCTGTTATTGGAGCTATCCTTGGTGGTATGAACGTTCAGCATACGATTGTATCAGGACTTGGTGCGATGCCGGTGGACAGCATGGGCAACAAATGGAATGCAGGTTACATTGCAGCAAGTGGAAATTTATTAGCAGATTTTAGAGCTAATTTAAATGCAGAGTCTCAAGGACGCTTACAAGTTGTTAGGCTTTACGAAGCAACAAATGACCGTGGTGTAAAAGACATGCTTTCATGGTTAATTGCTCGTGATACCATGCATCAAAACCAGTGGATTGCTGCCATTAAAGAACTAGAATCAAAAGAAAATGTTGTTGTCCCTAGTACATTCCCGAAAGAATTAGAAAAGCAAGAAGTTTCGTATGTGCTGTTCAACTTTTCCGAAGGTGAAAAAAGTGCGACAGGACGCTGGGCTAGTGGCACAAGTATGGATGGTCTTGGAACGTTTCAATATGTGCAACAACCTGAAGCATACGGTGGTAAGCCTAACTTAAATCCTGCTCCTTCTTACATTCATAATACACTTCCGAAAAACTTACGTACCTCTTCCCACACGCTTCCTCCGTCACATATGTAAACAAGCTCATTCTCCATCACAAGTTGATGGAGATTTTTTTATCATTGCTCTTTACTTTCTGTTAGGATAAGAGTTAGATACTGAATTTTTCTTTACAGGAGATGACAAAATGATTGAAAAAATTTATTATACGTCCCCTTACACAACAAAGTGGACTGCTTCTATTTTATCTTCATTCGAAAGCAACAATCGTTATTACGTTGAACTAAACAAAACTGCTTTTTATCCAGAAGGTGGTGGTCAACCTTCTGACATAGGTACTATTGCAGGACATAAAGTGTTAGATGTCACGGAAAAAGATCATTCTGTCTTCCACGAAATTGATAAGCCATTAGAGGTAGATATACAAGTAGAGTGTGAGATTGATTGGAATCGTCGCTTTGATCACATGCAGCAACATACAGGGCAACATTTGCTCTCAGCAATCTTAAGTGATGTGTTCAACATACATACCGTAAGTTTTCATTTAGGTAAGGATATCGCTTCAATTGATGTGAACGTTCCTTCAATTGATGATAAAGCGTTGATAGAAATTGAGCAGGCAGTAAATAAAGCTATTTATGCGAACAAGCCGTTGAACACATATTATGTATCACAAGATCAGCTATCCACTCTTTCTCTTCGTAAAATGCCTGAGTTAGAAGATGAACAAATTCGAATTGTGGAGATCCATACGCTAGATACCTCAGCGTGTTGCGGAACTCATGTGAGAAGTACAGGTGAGCTAGGCATTATTAAGCTATTGAAAACTGAAAAACAGCGAGGACATACTCGATTGTTCTTTAAATGCGGAATGCGAGCGCTAAAAGACTACGAACAAACCCACCGTATCCTTTCTCAAGTCAGCTACCATTTTAGTACAAAAAGCGAGCTTGTCTTAGAGAGATTGGAAAAACTAGAAGCTGACTTCAAGGTCCTTAGTAAACAAAACGACGTGCTAAAATCTGAAAATGCTCATTACTTATCTCAATCTCTTCTTGATAAAAAACAAGGCTTTGTTCTAACTCATGAATTTGAAGATAAGACGTTAAAAGATGGACAAGCTATCATTAAGCAGCTGCTTCAAACTGAAAACATAATTGGTATCTTCTCTTCGTCTTTAGAACCAAAAGTGTTATTAGCACACAATACTGATAAAATTCACAGTGGAAGCCTTTTTAAAGAGCATCTTTCTCAATTTAACGGAAAAGGTGGCGGAGGTGCAAACCAAGCGCAGGCGCAGTTCTTAAAGATGGAAGATTGTAACCACTTTATCTCTTATCTCCAAGAATACTTAGATAAAGTATAAAAAAAACCACGCGTTAAGCGTGGTTTTTTTATAAGTAATAGCCAATAAACAACCCAACTGACAACAATAGTCCGAAGAACGTATTTGTCTGCGCAGTAGATTTCATTGCAACGATCATATTCATCGGTGGAGTACCCGACACAAACCCTTTAATTGCTCTAATCGGTTTTGGGATACTTAAGAAAACTAACAGCGCAAACGCACCCACAACTCCTGTTATGACAAGAACAACAATCCAGATATATGAAATAACAAATAAGAATCCAAGAAAATAAACTGCTTTCTTTTCGCCTAATAAAATTGCTAGCGTTTTACGTCCACCTTTTGTGTCTTCTTCAATATCACGAATATTATTTGATAAATTAATCGCTCCAACTAAAAAAGCAATAGGAATTGAAACAAGAATACTTTCTGTCGTAACGACGCCTGTTTGAATGTAGAAAGAAATTAAAATAAACAGAGCACCCATACATACACCGGCGAACAGCTCTCCAAAAGGTGTATAGGCTATTGGCAACGGCCCTCCAGTATATAAATATCCAATCGCCATACCGAATAGCCCGACAAGTGCTAGCCACCATGTGCTACTCATACAGATGTAAACACCTAATAACAAAGAAATTCCATAGCAAGCTAAGGCAAGCTGCAACACAGTTTTTGGCTTCATTCCGTCGCGTACAATGGCACCGCCAATCCCTACTGAATCTTCTGTATCCAGTCCTCTTATAAAATCATAGTATTCATTAAATAAGTTCGTTGCAATTTGAATAAATAAACATGCAAAAAGCATGGCTAAAAATAACCATACATCAACTTGTCCAACATACATTGCCATTACTGTTCCAATTAACACCGGTACAAACGAAGCTGTTAATGTATGGGGACGAGTTAACTGCCACAGTACTGTTTTTAGCGGTCTTTTAGGTTGAGCGTAACTCGTTTGACTCATCTTCCTCTTCCTTTCATTTTAAAAGTGAACATGTCACCTTTCTCTTTCTAGTTGATAATTGTAGAAAGCGACCATACACAGCTTACATATTTCTAAAAAAACAAGTAAACGTTTTATTTTCATACTATTTTTTATTATCTGGTACAGCTTTTCCTATTCAACGCCTATCCATTATAACAAAAAGTTCACACATTCGACATAGAATTATATCAAAAAAATAACGACTGGAAGGTGGTCAACGTCTATCACAAAACATTTCATGTAAAAATGTTCGTTTTCTTGCACTAAGGCTACTCGCTTTGCCTGGGGAGGAACTGACTTTTCTCAATCAACAAAAAAAGCCTGAACGATTAAAAGTTGTAAACTCTCAATTGTTCAGGTAGTGAAGGGGCTGACCTACTTATGTCTCAGCTTCTCTTCTTTGTTCATACGACGCAAAAATAAAGCGACCTTGATCATAAAATACGTAACCTCTTCAGGTACGGCTTCTTTAATTGGCTTTAGCTTATCGTCTCCCACCAATTCAACCGCTTCGTTGATAAGCTCTTGCTGTTTAGTTGTTAAAAACGGCTGCCAATCTATTTCGTACCCTTCTTCAGCACATTTAAATAAATGATTTTCAACTGTTTGCGTACTTAACTCTCGCTCTGCTGCAATCTCTTGAATAGAGGAACCCGTTCTCCACATTTGATACGAATCTAGATGCGACCCTTGCTTAGATGCACTTTTCGCTTTTCTTTCCCTCTGTACTTCAACGACCTGCCTCTCGCGATCAGGATGTTCTGCACAAAAGTTCACAATCGCTTGAATAAAACGGCTGCCATACTTATCGAGCTTTTGGGAACCTACTCCTTTTACATTCTCAAATTCAGATAATGTAAAAGGAAGCTTTGCACACATGTCCTGAAGCGTATCGTCTGAAAAAATAACAAAAGGAGGAACATTTTCAAGCTCTGCGATTTCTTTTCGTAAAGCGCGCAGATGCATAAACAGCTCATCATCCTGTACAAGCTGACTCACTTGAATCTGTTCTTTTCTCATTACTTTTTCTTCACCAAGAAGTACTCCTTTCCCCTTAGCTGCAACAGAAAGAGTTGGAAAAGCCCCTTGCCCAACCACAATATACTGCTCTGAAATGAGAAATTCTATAAACTCACTTACTTCTTTTAACGACTGCTTGTTCATCACTCCATAGGTAGAGAGTTGGTCAAAGCGAAAGTCTAGAATCTTTTTGTTTTTAGAACCCGTTAATACTTGAGCAATCATCGTTTTACCAAAACGCTCTCCCATTCGGATCATACAAGATAAAACCTTTTGTGTATCAACGGTTACATCAACAGCTTTACGAGTATCCGTACAGTTGCTACAGCGTCCGCAAGCATGAGCTTCCTCTTCACCAAAGTAGTGTAAGATGTATGCTTGCAAACATTCTTCTGTGTGACAATAATTTACCATTTGCTGTAGCTTCTCCAGATCTTGAACAAGCTTTCCTGAATGGTTAGTTGACTGCTCGATTAAAAAGCGCTGAACGCGAATATCTTGAGCAGAGTATAAAACTATACACTCACTTTGCAAACCGTCTCGTCCTGCGCGACCCGCTTCTTGATAGTAGCTTTCCATATTTTTGGGAAGTTGATAGTGAATGACGAAACGAATATTGGACTTGTCAATTCCCATTCCGAAAGCAGAAGTAGCAACCATAAGCGTTACATCATCCTGTAAAAAGCGATTTTGCTCATGCTCTCGACTTGATGGACTCATTCCAGCATGATATTTTCCGACTTGTACACCTAAGCTTTGCAAATGTTCATGTAAACTATCCACTTCTTGGCGCGTTGCTGCATAGATAATACCTGCTTCTTGCTTATTTTTCTTTACATACTCATCGATATAAGCTAAGCGATCTTGCCCTTTAACAACATTAAATGACAAATTTGAACGCTCAAACCCTGTCATGACCGTATTTTGTTCCTGGATTTGTAGAGCTGTACAAATATCTTCTCGTACTTGAGGCGTAGCAGTAGCCGTCAGCCCGACCACAATTGGCTTACTCGGCAGCTCGCAAATCAAGTTGCTAATGCGTAGATAGCTAGGCCTAAAATCATGCCCCCACTGTGAAATACAATGTGCTTCATCAACGGCGATTAAAGGAATAGGTAACGATTTAAGCTGTTCAAAGAAAAAAGGTGACTCCATACGTTCTGGTGCTATGTATAAAAGTTTATACACACCAAGAGAAACTTCTTCTAATCTCTCTTCCACTTCTGACGCTGTAAGTGAACTGTTAATATACGTTGCCGATATTCCAACTTCATTCAGCGCATCCACTTGGTCCTTCATTAAGGAAATCAGTGGCGAAATAACGATTGTTGTTCCTTCTAATAAAAGGGATGGAATTTGATAGCAAATGGACTTCCCTCCACCTGTAGGCATAATACAAGCGGTATTGTGCCCTTCCAAAATATGACGTATCGTCTGCTCTTGTCCTTGGCGGAAGCTGTCGTAGCCAAAATAGGTTTTTAACTGTGATAACGCTTTTTCAAATAACAAAGAAACTCCTCCTTACAAAATACATATCGGGGAATAAACGAAGAAATTATCTTGTGGGTAATGGATTTATTTTATCAAAAAGCACTAAGAGTTCCTAGAAAATCTTTTGTTTTTCTAGGCAAAGTGAGTATTATTTCATAAAAAGGAAACAATTTAAATATAAAAAATACAAAAGGGTTGATGGCATTGATTCACGCTATTGAAGCATTAACAACATATTTAAAAACAATTAATACTAACAAGCACGAACCATTACATATAGGAGAAGCTATGGGATGCTGGCTTTATTTTACGGCACTTACTGAAGAAATACCGGCAATTGAAACATCCTTACATACAACAACCGATGAAACGCTATTAGAACTTGCCCATGAATCAAAACTGTTAGCCTTGACTCAACGAAATAAGTTAAAGGAATTCATGCTACACGAAGGAATCCCACTTTCTGATATTCCAGCCCAAAAACCAGAATCTGACCCTTACCAAATACCTCCTGGTGTACGCGCAACAGATTCTGAAATTGCTAATTTAATATCGGCAAAAGTTGCTTCAAACATCATTATGTGCAGTACAAACATTAGTCAATCCATCCGAAATGATGTCGGTATGCTCTGGCTAAAATTTCATAGTGAAAAAGTTGCATTTGGTTTTAAAGTAAAAGAAACACAGCGAGAAAAAGGTTGGTTAAAAAAGCCGCCAAGCTATACTCCTCCTGGTTCTTAAATTCATATGTATAAATTTTTTTACCATTTTTGGTTTAACCTTCTTTAAAACGTCTATATACATAGCAAGGAGATTGATATTCTTCTTAAATCACAGATGAAGCAAGACAAAGCACGTTGCACGTACTAAAACTAGGAGGTTTTACAAATGACAAACGTAAAAGTAGTCGAAAATGGTGTTCAAGCAAAAGAAACGATTGATCAATTCTTACGAAGTGGATATACGAAAGATGAAGTTTATTTGCTCGCACATCACAAAGAACGCTCCAAGCATTTAACAGACGCAACGGATGTAAACAACATTGGATTATCAGAACAAGGGCTAACAGATTCAGTCGCAAATATTTTCCGTTCCCGAGGAGACGAGCTTCGTTCAAAAATGGAATCGCTTGGGTTATCTCGAGTAGAGGCTGAAAAGTATGAAGAAGAATTGGACAAGGGTCGCGTCTTAGTCGTGGCTAGTAAAAGTGCATAATTAAAAAGACGCGACTAGTAATAGTCGCGTCTTTTTATTTGGTTATCCTTAACCGTTTTTAATGTGAAGTCATATTCCCAAACCCTTGAAGTGGTTAATTCAACACATGCTAATCTCCCTTTACTCACAACCTGAGCTCCGAGGTCAATCCCAATTCTCGCCCCATCAAACACCACGTTCGGTGCTGGCGTATGTCCGTGGACGACAGGCTTACCGTTTGTTTCTTGTAAGAGGCGATTAATTGGAGTTTGATAAAACTCTTTTCGGGGTAGCCACAAATTACTTCTATTATTAAAAGCAGTTTTATAAGGTAGTTGAAAGCCCGCATGCGCATAAACGTATTCATTATCTTCAAAAATGAGAGGTAATTTTTTCACCCAATGAATCGCTTCATCAATTCCCTGTTTGCCAAATGCTTCAATAATAGTACTCGAAGAACGTTGCCCACCAAACTGCGACCACATCGGATTTTTACCTTCAATATACCAAAGCATCATCTCTTCGTGATTACCAATCGTAACGTGCACATGGTCATACGCTTCATTTAAGCTTTTTATTTCTTTCAAAACCTCGCCGCTATAAGGGCCACGATTGATTAAATCTCCTACTATTACGAGCTGATCTACGCTTGGATTAAACTTTACGGCTTCTAATAAGCGCATCATTTCGTAATAGCTACCGTGAATATCACTCATTGCAAATTTCCTCATGTCGCCCTCTCCTTTTTCATTTCATAAATTTATTATACTCGTAGGCTAGGCAATTTTGCACCAGGCAAAAAAGCCGCCAGTACTAGCGACTTTTCATCATGAGTGTTTATGTATTATTTTCAACCTTTACTTTTACGCTCCCGACTTTCATATCTAGTCCGTAATCAATAATAAATAAAATGACCGCTAGGGCGAATTCAGCACCAAAAGATAGCGTAATTCCTTTAACGAATGTATCCGCTGTGTAAATAGCAAACCAAGAGAACCAAATGTCGATAGTGGCAATTAAAATGAAGCGACTTAAAGTTGATGTAGCGAAGGGTTTAAATAGTGAAATGAGTGCTCTAGAAAGCAAATCTACTATGCTTCCAACAATAAGTAAGAGTAAAACAAACCATAAAAAAGCACTTGTTGTTGTATACGTAACTCCCATAAATTTAAATATGCCTAAGAGACCAAAAAAGTACACTCCAGCAATAGCAACAAGCGCTACGACAATAATTAGCATAACGAATAAAATCGCAATTATCTTGGACATCATATCTTCTTTTTTCTTTTGTTTTCTCATTCTATCTCCTTTACTGTTAGCTTTAAGTTAAATTATACCAAAAAACAACAAAAAAAGGGCTAGAAAAATCTAGCTCCTTCTTTTTTCTCACTCTTTTTTCTTCAACGCTTGCTTTAATGCATCCCCTAAACTTGAGCCAAAGTCACCGTCATCACTGTATTTATTAAGCAGTTTTCTTTCTTCTCGCTTCGTCATCTTTTTCTTTTTGTCCTCTGCTTTTTCAACAACTTGACATTGACGGCATTGGAAATACTTACCTGCTTTCCCCTCGTGAATTTCCATCTTTTTATGGCACTGTGGACAGCGACGATTGGATAGCTTCGGATCTTTAGCACGTCGATAGCTACATTCAAGGCTAGAACAAACAAGTACTCTTCCCTGCTTTGTCTTTTTCTCTTTTAAGAACGAGCCGCACTCTGGACACTTTGATCCTGTTAAGTTATGAGGCTTATACGTTTCTTCACTTGTTTTCACTTGTTGTACAAGCTTTGCTGTTTGTTTTCGAATGTTAGCTAAAAATTCTTTGGCATTTCCTTTTCCTTTTGCAATTGCTTCTAGCTCTCGTTCCCATTTTGCTGTTAAATCCGGTGATTTTAGTTCATCTGCTACAAGTGAAATGAGCTGCTTTCCTTTTGGCGTAGGATGCAGACGATTATTTTGACGATCAATGGACTCATTTTGTAACAGCTTTTCAATAATATCAGCACGAGTTGCTGGCGTTCCAAGATTATGCTTTTCCATTTGACCAAGTAAATCCGCTTCTGAGTGACGCAGAGGTGGTTCTGTTAAAGCATGCTTCATTTCAACGGCTTTAATCGATAAAGTAGCACCTTCTTGTAAATTAGGAAGCGTTGACTCTTCTAAATCACTACTAATCACTTGTTTAAATCCAAGTTTTATCACTCTTTTCCCTTGTGCTACAAGCTGCTCTCCGTTGACTTCAAGCTCTACTTTTACTACTTCAAATTCGTATGCAGGATAAAATAGTGCAATGAAGCGCTTGGCAATTAAATCGTACAGTTTACGCTCATCTGAAGATAAATCCTGTAAGAAGACAGGCTGATCTGTTACGATAATCGCATGGTGATCGCTGACTTTTTCATTGTTCACTACGCGTTTTGGGAGCTGTGCATTTTTAGCAATCAGCGGCCTCACTTCTTCTTTATAGGCACCTGATACGGCTTCTAATCGCTCTTTCATTGTTCCAACCATATCCGTTGTAAGGTAGCGAGAATCTGTTCGTGGGTAGGTTACGAGCTTGTGTTGCTCATATAATTTTTGTAACACGTTTAACGTCTTTTTCGCTGAAAATCCAAAGCGCTTGTTGGCATCTCGCTGCAGTTCATTTAAATCATACGGAAGCGGCTGCGATTCTTTCATTACTTTCTTTTTGACATGCTTAACTACCGCTTGGCCCATAAGCTTTTCACGCAGCTCTTTTGCTTTTTGTTCATTAAAAATTCGCTTTTCTTGTCCACCTTGCCACTTTGCTTCAAACCCAGGTAAAACTGCCGTTAGCGTCCAATATGGTTGCGGCTTGAATGCTTGGATTTGTTGTTCTTTTTCAATAATCATAGCTAGAGTTGGCGTTTGAACTCTTCCAGCTGATAACGGCTCTTCATATTTTGTCGTTAGCGCACGCGTAACGTTGAGGCCAATTAGCCAATCCGCTTCTGAACGGCACACGGCTGATTCATACAAGCGGTCGAATTCTTTTCCTGGCTTAAGCTGTTGAAAACCTTGCTTAATTGCTTTATCTGTTTGAGAAGAAATCCATAAGCGTTTAAACGGTTTGTTCCATCTCACTTTTTCCATAATCCATCTTGCAACAAGTTCTCCTTCACGCCCTGCATCTGTTGCAATAACTAACTCTTTGATGTCGCTGCGTTTAGCCAGTTGAGAAACTGTTCGGAACTGCGGGCTTGTCTTTTTAATCACCTTTAATTTCATTTTCTCTGGCATAATCGGTAAATCTTCCATGCGCCATGTTTTATATTGATTATCATAATCTTCTGGTGTTTGTAGCTCAACTAAATGACCTAACGCCCAGGTTACTACATAATTAGGTCCTTCAATGTAGCCTTTTTTCGTTTGAGTGCAGCCAAGCACACGCGCCAAATCTCGCGCAACGCTTGGCTTTTCTGCTAATACAAGTGATTTCATTTTATGTATACCTCCAATTCACTTGTTCCATTATACATGTATTGTGATTGTTTGTGTATGATTAGATAAGTTTACATAATAAATTTATAGTTAATAAAAAGTCCTCCACTATTTAGGAGGCCTTTTTTACGTCATGTCATTTTTTTATGCAAAATTCTTGATACGATAAGACCTGTTCCTCCTAAAGCAATAAATAAAACGGCTCGAATTGCTAATGGAATGAATGGTAGATCATAAAGCACAAGTTTTATTAAAGTAAGAAATAACAAGCTTATTCCAATATAAGTAGCTGTTTTAAAGGCCCTTGCTATACCAATGGATAGTCCAATGATAGATAGTAAAAGCCACGAAAATGTTAGAGCTAGTGTTTGATTATTGGTGGATAGCGCTTCTGTGGAAAGTAGAACTTCCTGTGTGACAAAGCTCAAAGTTAAAACAGTAAACAAAATACTGGTACTTGCTACAAACAGGGTCGATTTTTTCATTGAATTAGTTTGAATAAACACTAGGAACAGCATTGTTCCTAAAAACCCCAGCCAATTTAATGTAGGTTGTGAAAATACCGACTCAATTGGCATACCCATAATAGCAACTGCGCTGATTGTGTAAATTCCGTACCCTACAATTTTCTGAATCTGATTGTTATATTTATGTGCTAAATAACATGTAACAGCCCCTTGAATAATGTAAAGCAACAGTGCATCTTCCGTTTTATTAAAGAGCTGATTAATCAAAAAAGCAATTCCAATGACCAGATAGCTCATAAAGAAATCGAATTTCACCTTTTCTTCTTTATATAGCTTAATACATAGACCATATACTACAATAAGCCCAGCAACTATAACGGTAACATTCGTTTCTTCCATTGTATTACTTATCCAGCCATAAACGATAAATAAACTTGCCAGAGCGGTTGAAGCATAAATAAACTCATTCACTTTACGAACAACTAACAGTAAAAGCAAACAAACATGTTGAATGAGAATAGCTGCTCCTAGAAGGGCGGTAAATTCTACAAACCACCCATATACTAACAACACTATATTCAAGAGTATTGCTGCTAAACCATATAACACATGATAGTTTAACTTCCATGCAATGAACGCAAAAGCAAGGTATAAGAGTGTTTCATAACTAATAAATACAAGTGGATTCGGTGAATTACTTTCTATTAAAAAAGGAACCAAAATACCCCCAATTATACTAATAACTCCAAGCGCTTGCGAACAGTAATAAACCGTCATAACAAGACCTACTACAATCCACAGCACATTCAGAATAAAAGCAAACGAAAACCCAATCATTTCATATAGACTATGCGCTGCAAATGTTGTTAGCATTAGTATTGGAACAGAGCCACCAAGAAGCACTTGCCCTAATACAGATCGGTTCTTTACAATTTGCAAATGGCCAATACCTACGAACACGACACTAACAATGTATCCTAGCGTAATCTTTACACCTTCACTCATTACCCCGTAGTCAGATGCAGCTTTAAATCCCCAAAGAACACCAACTATAAAAACAAAAATAAAGATGCGGGGCAACCATACTTGAAAAAGCTGTTCTTCCCAATTCATTGATTCTTTCGATTGTTGTTCATGAACTTCAGTTGGCTTCATCGGCTGATGAGAAACCGCTTCTTCATGAATTGAAGGTTTCTTTGCCTGCCCTGTGAATTCTGTTTTGCTCGGATATTGTTCAGTAAGTAGTTTCTTTAACTCCTTTACTTCCTCCTCTAATACCGTAATCTTTTTTTCTAGGTTCTCTATTCTTTTATAATCCATAACATCTCTCCCTACAGCTCCAATAATTACCAAATTATATCATTTAAGTGTTTTTTAGGATATATTTTTTTGGATTCCAACAATAAAAAGTGCAGGCTAAAAACTGCCTGCACTTTCTGCTCATGTAAAGTATTCAATTTTTGCATTTGGAAAGAATTGCCCAATATAATATTCAAGCGTTTCACGCAGCTCATGCTCTTCGTCTTTTGTATACACATATTTTCCAATTCCATAGCGCCCCCACTTATAACGACGCTCTTCTTCATTCATTTGCAGCTTAGATTTTGGATAATTCTTTTCAATGACACGCTTAGCTGGTTTGGTAAATCGATGCTGAATCATTTCAAATGTAATATCATCTCGTGATTCCTGTGGAATGGAAGCATCCAGCTTTTCAAATAGCTCCCGATATCCATCTCTCCATCCCTCATGGATATAGATAGGTGCTACGATAAATCCTAGAGGATAACCGGCTTTTGCAACTTTGTTTGCCGCTTCAATCCGGTAATCTAATGGTGATGTCCCAGGTTCGAAATATTTAATTACATAATCAGCGTTCACGCTGAAACGAAAGCGTGTTTTACCGTTATGTTTTGCATCAAGTAAATGATCGACATGATGAAATTTTGTTACAAAGCGGAGTTGTCCTAAGTCGCTTTCTCCAAAATATTCAATGGCATGCTTTAACGTATGAGTTAAGTGGTCAATACCTACGATATCAGACGTACACGCAGCCTCAAATCGCGTAATTTCTGGTGCTCTTTCCTTCATGTATTGCTCAGCTCTATCTAGAATTTCTTCTACATTTACATACGTTCGAATGTACGGCTTACTTCCCATTGTTGTTTGTAAATAACAATAGTGGCAATGTCCCATACATCCTGTGGCAAAAGGAATTGCATATTCTGCTGAAGGCTTGGAAGTATCAAAATTCAGCGTTTTACGTACACCCACAACAAGCGTCGATTTTGCATTGCGATATTTTTGAAGATGATTCTCTCCAGGAATATTTCGAACCTGGTTATGAGACGTTGTTTCGCGAATTTCAATGCCCATTTTTTCAAATTTGTCTTTTAGCTCTACGCCTAATGGATATTCTAAAGCTCTTGGCTCAATATATACTAATTGGGGCACAAACGGTTTTATCACATTCATCACTTCCCTTTACTATTCACTTCATAGCATATAGTCTTTGAAGAAAAGAAAAGCATATGCCTGTTAAATGTAGGCTAAAAAAAGACGCTGTTTAATACAGCGTCTTTTTTTAGCCTTCGTATGGTTCGTAATCAAATAGTTCGTTATATGCTCGTTCTGCTTCTTCATAGCTTGTATATATTGCGTCATCATCTGATAATAAGTGATATGACTCATGTAAAAGCAGCGCAACGTCACTGTCATTTTCAGGATGCTGAACTACTTCTCCCTGCGTAATATTAGCCACGTTTGCCGTGTGAGGATTTCGATAGATTACAAAAACTTGGTCACCAACATGATATTCTTTTTTCATTATGTCACCTTCTCTATTTAGCTTTATCTCTATAGTGTCCGCACATAATGATTTTATAATGGTGCTTTTTTACACTGTCTGGCGCTCAATAAGCTGAAACGGAAGTTCCATATATTGAAGACTTTTATCAAGCACGAGTTTAAATAAATACTCTCCCATTTCAAAAAGAGGTAGCTCTATCGTTGTAATGTCTAAATAAGCTGTTAATGGATGATTATCAAACCCAATAATCGCAATGTCTTTGGGCACTGATAAACCTTCTTTTTTACAGCGAGTAATAACTCCTACTGCAAGCTGATCGTTGGTCACAAGCAGCCCTGTTGGCCGATCCTCCATTTCAAGCAAACGATCTACAATCATATCTCCGTCCGTAATGTATAAACAATCTGTGAATATCCACTCTTTTCTTATTGGTTCTTGCATTCTCTTCATAAAATCACCGTAAGCGTTAGCTCGCTGTTCGCTGTTTGTGCCACTCATCCTACCTACGCAGTAACCAATTTTCTGATGTCCGTTCTCATGCAGGTAAGATAGGGCTTTTTCAAAAGCCGCGTAATGATTAACGTAAACGGACGATACCTTTTTAGCTGTTCCGTTTTCACATACAACAATGGGTCCATAAGATTGGTACTCACTAAGAACATCCCAGTCATTTGCTCTAGAGCAAATAATTACGCCATCTACCTGCTTTGTTTTTAGCATATGGAGAGCATCCATCTCTTTTTGTAGATCATAAGCGGTTTGACACAAAATAAGCTGGCAGTGGGCACCAAGAGCTTCTTTTGCAATGCCTTCAAGAATAACACTAAAGTAAGGATGGTTGATAAAAGGGAGGGCAACCGCAATTCGATTAGTTTTTCCTTTTGATAAATGAACTGCATTGATATTCTGCTCATAGTTAAGTGCATCTACTACGGCTTGTACACGTTCTCTCTTTTCTTCGCTTACATAAGGGTGATTGTTCAAAACTCGCGATACGGTAGAAACGGATACTCCTGCTTTCTTTGCAATATCTCGAATATTTACCATTTTTCTCTCCTTTTGCTCTTGTTCTGAAACGCGTTTCATCATTTATGCTGTTTTTATTATAACGGAAGGTGGTCATAAATGATGCTTGGATTGGTTATTTTATTTATTTTATGTGGAGTTGAACTTCTACTAGCTGCGATAGCTTTAAATCAAAAACCAGATTTATGGAAGGAGATTGAACTGGAAGATTTTTATGATTTTTATGATTTAAAAAAGCGATAGAACTTCTATCGCTTTTTCTACTTATTTATGTACAAGCTCTTCAATGATTGACTGACCTTTTGTTTCATCCGTATCTAACCATTGCCACTCTTCATGCAGGCGAATTCTTCCATCTGGCAAAACTTCCGGTGTAGAAAAACACGTCCCTCCGCGAATTTTATAAGCTTTGTTAACATGCTGATAGCGGAATGTAAGACAGCTCTTTTCATCTATGGTCCCCACTAACGTCCCATATAAAGTGTCTCCACCTTCATATGTTGCATGAATAATTTTACCTTCCTGCTCATAGCGAAACGTCGTATGAGAAGAAACTTCACCGTTAGCCGTATTCTCTACAGAGCGAAATACTCGATTCTTAAAACAAATCATCCCTTCACCTCTTTTTCAATTTTCTAACATTTTAACCCTAAAAAAAGATGACATCAACCCTTCTTTCTGGTTAATGTCACCTAATGAAAATGATAACGTTACGCTATTTGTTTTTTAGCAGGTTGTTTACGAGTTAGCCTTGGATAATTAAAAACAATCGCTAAAATTCCAAATATCGCTGTTAAAATCGGATAAAATGCGAATGGCATTAGTTCAACTGAGGATACTTTTGCAAACTCTGATGCAATAAGCATTTGTGCTCCATATGGAACAAGTCCCTGCACGCTACATGAAAATAAGTCAAGGATACTTGCTGACTTGCGATTATCGATTTCATATTCATCTGCAATCTCTTTTGCTAAAGAGCCCACCGTAATAATTGAAATTGTATTATTAGCTGTAGAAAGGTTTGTTGCGCTTACTAACCCTGCAATACTAAACTCTGCGCCTTTTCTTGTTTTAATATTACGTGTTAGCAACCCAAGCAAGAAATGGATTCCTCCATTATGCTTAATCAGTTCAACAACTCCACCAATTAAGATACTAAGAATAATGAGTTCAGCCATACCGCCTATTCCTGTTGTAATAGCTTTTGCAAACGATGCTAGCGTATAACTTCCATCTGCCAACCCAATAATCCCAGCTACAACAATACCACCTGTCAAGATTGCCAATACATTAAACCCAAGTAATGCCGCAACCAAAACGCCTATATAAGGAAGCATTTTTACAAAGCTAAAGCTTTCAACATCTATATTAGAATTATTTCCAAGCGTCATTACTAGTAAAAGAACCATTGTAATAATTGCTGCTGGTAATACGATTAGAAAATTAACTTTAAACTTATCGTTCATTTTTGTCTTTTGCGTACGAACCGCAGCAATTGTTGTATCAGAAATAATAGATAAATTATCTCCAAACATCGCACCGCCAATAACGGCTGCTACGGCTAGCGCTGCAGAAATATCCGTTTCAGCACTTACTCCAACTGCAATTGGTGCTAGCGCCGCAATGGTACCAGTCGACGTTCCCATTGCAAGTGAGATAAAAGCACCAATAACGAATAACCCAACTACAAGCAAGCTTTGTGGCAAAACAGACAAAGCAAGATTAACGGTTGAATCAACCGCTCCCATGCCGCTTGCTACTTCCGAAAAAGCACCCGCTAGAATAAAGATAAAGACCATAATCATCAAATCCGGATGTCCTGCGCCTTTAGCAAAGCGCTCTACCTTTGCGTTTAGCGTTTCTTTTCGATTCATCGCTAATGCCACAATAGCCGCTACGATGATTGCTACAAGTACAGGTAACTTATAAAAATCACCTGTAATAATCCCTGAGCCTACAAACAAAGCCAAAAACACTCCTAACGGAAGCAGTGCCCAGCCGTTTTCTTTTTGTTTTTCCATGTTTACACCTCTTTACATAAATAAAAGACCTCTTCATCAAGAAGAGGCCCTCTTATAATTCTTTATAAGAATACGCTCTTCTCATCTTTCAAACAAAATTGTTTGCTGGATTTGGCACCGCACTCTGTGAGTCAGTTGCCGAGACATCATCGGGCCAGTCCCTCCGTCTCTCTTGATAAGAAGTATAATATTTTTTAAATTTATTATTCAAAATTAACTCTTAACTACTGTAATATCTTTTACTTTCCTTGTCAAACACTATTGTAGAAAAACAAAAAGAAAGAAAATTCAAACTTCAGTTCGCTACGTCTCGCTTTAGGAAAAACAGCCAAGCCGTTCCTACAAAGAAAATCAGGTGAGCTATAATAATAAATAAAGAAAACGGTAGGGTCATGCCCGGGAAATAAGTTTGGCTCCCTTCCATATATTGACTAAGATTCGTGTTAGCAAACAGTAAAATAATTCCCCACTGCACTTGAAACTCAGATAGAATTCCAGCAAGCATTTTTGCTCCTACTCCAACAACAATGCTAAGACCAACGGCTAATGCACTATTTCGGAATACCGAAGATAGCATAAATGCAAAAGCAACCATCATAAAGGTTTCAAGGTATGAAACGCCGTATGCAATCCATATCCCTTGCGCTTCTTGACCACTAAAAGATTCTCCTGAAAAGAAGATAGCTCCCCAAATGACTGAAAAGAAAAAGAAGGCAGCCAAATAGTATAAACTAATCAAAATACTAGTCAGGTATTTCGATAAAAGAATAGTTGAGCGACTCTTGGGACGAATTAACAAAAGTTTAATCGTTCCTTTTTCGAATTCAGACGCAACAATTGATCCTGCAGCAGCTACAGCAAAAAATTGGACAATAACTAAGAAGTTTGAAGTGAAAGCAACAAAGCCTGGCAGCGTTTCTGTAATTCCTGCATTCGTCGTAATAGCCCTCATTACAAGAGCCATACCAAGCGTTAAAACAGCAAGTGCTAAAAATACGACCTTCGTGCTTTTCTTCATAAACCATTTCATGTGTTCATTTTGTATTAAATTAAGCATTGAAATCTCCTCCCGTAACAGACATAAACGATTGTTCTAACGATTCATAAATTGGGGTAATTTGGTACACTTCAATGCCTTCTTCCACTAGCAGTTTATTGATAGTAGCAGCTTCTTTCGGTTGAGCTTGTACAGAAAGCTGATTTTCTTTTATCACACAAGTATAACCTTTAGCTAAAAGCAGCTTTTCCGCTTGCTCTAACGCGCTAACTGCAAATACAATTGTTACCCTCTCTGCCGTATTACGATTAGCCAATTCTTGAACAGATAGTAATTTACCTTCTTGAATAATTCCTACGCGATCACACAAAGCTTCCACTTCTTTCAGCAAATGGCTAGCGATAAGAATGGAAATACCTTCTTCTTTGCACAACTGCTTTAAATATGCTTTAAACTCAATCATTCCTGCTGGGTCCAAGCCGTTAGTAGGCTCATCTAACAGCAGCAATGAGGGCTTGTGCAAAATAGCTTGTGCAACACCGAGACGCTGGCGCATCCCTAGTGAATACGTTTTTACGGGTTGATGAATGCTTTTTTCTAATCTTGTTAACTTTACTACTTCATCAATGCGACTTGCAGATACACCATGCATCCGTGCAAAATGCTTAAGATTTTGATAACCAGTTAAATATCCGTAAAACTCTGGATTTTCGATGATTGCCCCAATTGATTTTACAGCTTCATTAAACTGTTTGCGCAGGTCTTTATTGTTAATGATAACGTCCCCTGTTGAACTTACTAAACCTACAACTGTTCGAATAAGCGTGGTTTTACCTGAACCATTTGGGCCTAGTAGCCCAAAGATTTCTCCTTCTTGCACAGATAATGATACGTTATCTAAAATAATCTTGCTGCCAATCTTTTTCGTGACGCCATGTACCTGTAGTACCTCTCTCTCTGACATCATGTTCATCCTTTCCTCTATGTAATCCGTCTTTTATTTTTCCTTGTTTTAAGGTATTTGTCTAGATTAAAGCAAACTATTCGTTTATCTTTGTTTTTTTTGGTAAGCTATATATACATATATTTCTTTATAAAGGGGATGCCGTTATGGAATTAGTCGTTTATTTAGCAGGACAAATTCATGATAATTGGAGAGACGATATTAAAAAACAAGCTGAAGACTTAAAGCTCCCAATTACGTTTGTAGGACCGATGACCGACCATGATCGCTCGGATAATATCGGCGAAGTAATCTTAGGTAAACAAGACTCAGCTGTTTTAAAAGATGAAGCAGCTTCAGCTTTTAATAATTTGCGTACAGAAGTACTGCTTAAGAAATCCGACGTAGTCATTGCGCTTTTCGGTGAAAAATACAAGCAGTGGAATAGCGCAATGGATGCTGCTACAGCCGTTGCATTAAACAAGCCGCTTATTCTTGTTCGTCCAGAAAAGTTGCACCATCCTTTAAAAGAACTTTCAAACAAAGCACAAGTAGTTGTTGAAACACCAGACCAAGCGATTCGTGCACTAGCTTATATCTTTGAATAAGGTTGAGATATACCTACCTCAGTCAATAAAATATCCGAGCGATTGCAAATTAATTTGCAACTGCTCGGATATTTTTTACTTTTATCAAAAACAACTTAAATAAATAGTGGAATGAAGCGTAAGACATTCCACTTCTCCAGAAAGTAGAAGAAAAATTCAGAACCAGTCGCACAACAGAGCGAAATTTTTTTTCCAAACGAAAGCCTTTAGAAAAGTCATGATTTCCCTCTTAAAAGGAATCATTTCGTTATGACGTAGCCTCCTTGACGTTATTTCTTTGTTCATGTACACTTTATGTTCAATTTATTGCTATTGATATCGCTCTTGTAAAGAAAGAATGATATAATTTGATAGATATTGAATTTGGAGGATTGCTCATACATGATTACAGTTAGTAATGTAAGCCTACGTTTTGCAGACCGTAAGTTATTTGAAGATGTAAACATTAAGTTTACTCCTGGTAACTGCTACGGATTAATTGGAGCGAACGGTGCTGGAAAATCAACATTTTTGAAAATTTTATCTGGTGAACTCGAGTCACAAACTGGTGATGTACATATGGGACCAGGCGAACGCCTAGCGGTCTTAAAACAAAACCATTTCGAATACGAAGAGTACGAAGTATTAAAAACCGTTATTATGGGTCACGCTCGCTTATATGAAGTGATGCAAGAAAAAGATGCTATTTATATGAAAGCTGACTTCACTGATGAAGATGGAATGAAAGCAGCTGAGCTTGAAGGTGAATTCGCTGAACTTAACGGTTGGGAAGCTGAATCAGAAGCTGCAATTCTTTTAAAAGGTTTAGGCGTTTCCGAAGATCTTCATGATAAAAAAATGTCTGAGCTAACAGGTAGTGAAAAAGTAAAAGTGTTACTTGCTCAAGCCCTATTTGGTAAACCGGATGTTTTACTACTAGATGAGCCGACGAATAACTTAGACATTCAAGCAATTCAGTGGTTGGAAGAGTTTTTAATTAACTTTGAAAACACAGTAATCGTTGTATCCCATGATCGTCACTTCTTAAACAAAGTTTGTACACATATTGCAGATTTAGACTTTGGTAAAATTCAAGTTTACGTTGGTAACTACGACTTCTGGTATGAGTCTAGCCAACTTGCCCAAAAAATGGCATCAGATGCTAATAAGAAAAAAGAAGAAAAAATTAAAGAACTTCAAGCGTTTGTTGCTCGTTTTAGCGCCAATGCGTCAAAATCAAAACAAGCAACATCTCGTAAAAAACTACTTGATAAAATTACGTTAGACGATATCCGTCCATCTTCTCGTCGCTATCCGTACGTAAACTTTACACCAGAGCGTGAAATTGGAAATGACGTACTGCGAGTTGAAGGTTTAACAAAAACTATTGATGGTGTTAAGGTACTAGATAATGTAAGTTTTACGATGAATCGAGAAGATAAAATTGCCTTAGTTGGTCGTAACGAAATTGCAAACTCAACGCTTATGAAGATTCTAATGGGTGAAATGGAAGCAGATAGCGGTACATTTAAGTGGGGTGTAACAACATCTCAATCTTTCTTCCCGAAAGATAACTCTGAGTACTTTGAGAATAGCGATTTAAACTTAGTTGAGTGGTTACGCCAATACTCACCACAAGATGAAAGCGAAAGCTTCCTTCGTGGATTCCTAGGAAGAATGTTATTCTCTGGTGAAGAGGTATTAAAGAAAGCCAACGTATTATCCGGAGGCGAAAAGGTTCGCTGCATGCTTTCTAAAATGATGCTAAGTGGTTCAAATGTTCTTCTTTTAGACGACCCTACCAACCACTTAGACTTAGAGTCAATTACGGCATTAAACAATGGATTGATGAGCTATAAAGGTGCAATGATTTTCACATCTCATGACCATCAGTTCGTTGAAACAATTGCGAATCGCATTATCGAAATCACGCCAAACGGAGTGGTTGATAAGCAAACAACATATGACGAATACCTAGCAAATACTGAACTACAAAAACAACTAAAAGGTATGTATGCTTAATTTAAAAAGGTGACGAATGTTCGTCACCTTTTTTTATACTCGAATTCCCCGTTCCATCAGTTTTTGTTCAAGGTAAGAAATCATCATGCTTAAGGTTTTAACTCGCGCATATTGCTTATCATTACCTGCTATAACAAACCACGGTGCTTGATTCGTATTCGTGTATTTAAACATATGCTCTACAGCTTCTTCATACTCGTCCCACTTGTTTCGATTACGCCAATCTTCTTCCGTTAACTTCCAGCGTTTAAAAGGATCTGCTTCTCTTTCTTTAAAGCGCTTGAGCTGTTCATCTTTGCTAATATGGAACCAAAACTTCGCTACAATATAGCCGTTATCTGTTAACGTACGCTCAAACTGATTGATTTCTTCGTAAGCCCTTCCCCACTCACTTGTTGAAATTAAATTTTCAACTCGCTCGACAAGTACGCGACCGTACCAAGAACGATCGAATAAAGCTATTTGTCCAGCGTGTGGCAGCCTCGTCCAAAACCGATGGAGGTAGTGATAACTGCGTTCATCATCAGTTGGTGCACTAATTGGATACACATGAAAGCCTCGGGGGTCCAACTTTTGTGTAATACGCTTAATAGCTCCCCCTTTCCCTGCCGCATCCCACCCTTCAAACGCAAATATAATAGGTACCTTTTCCATATAGATAATGTGTTCTAATCGCAATAAGCGTAGCTGCAAAGATTTTAGCTTTTTTTTATATTCTTTTTTAGATGAAATCTTTTTAGACAGATCAATATCTTCTAAATTCATATAATCACTCCTACCTACTAGTCAGTAGTATAGTATGAACGTTCTAGGCTGTAATTATGTTATTGAAACACTTTGCTAATCAGTTCATAAGAGTGTAGCTTCGCTTGGAAATCGTGAATATTAGTAATGATTAAAAACTCATCGTTATTATATTCATTTTGTAAACGCAACAACTTAGCATGAACAGTTTCTGGAGACCCTACAATCATTCGACTTCTATTTTTCTTTATTTTTTGTTGCTCATATTCAGAATACACACGCTGATTAACTTCATTGATAGAAGAAACCTTTGTATCTTTTCCTTTTTCTACTTTCAACAACCAATCATCAAGCGTTTTGGCATGTTGTTCCGCTTCCTCCTCTGTATCAGCACATACGACAAATACACAAACGTTCGTATGAGGCACTTGCTGATAGTCTGATGGAACATATGTTTGCCGATAGTGTTTCAGCGCTTCTTTTCCTCCGATTGGGGAGATAAAGTGTCCAAATGTAAAGGAAACTCCAAGTTCCCCAGCTGCTCGCGCACCTCGTTTATTAATTCCTAACTGCCACATCTCAGGCTTAGTATCACTTTTGGGATAAGCTGTTACCCCGTAATAAGGGTGATTTTCAGGAAGGTTTTGCAGCAAATGTCCCTGTAGCGCTTGAATTTGACGTGGAAATTCATTCAGACTTTTTCGTACTCCGTCTGTTAATGCTAATCTCGTTAGTGCATCGCCTCCTGGAGATCGACCTAATCCCAAGTCAATTCGCCCTGGAAACAAATTCTCTAATAACTGTACGTCTTCAGCCACTTTATATGGGCTGTATTGAGGGAGAAGTACGCCTCCAGAGCCAATTCGAATCGAACTTGTTTGAGATGCCAAATGAGTCATTAATAAAAGTGGCGAAGAACCTGCCAACCCATTTGTATTATGATGTTCAGCTACCCAAAAGCGATGATATCCTAGTCTTTCTGTCCACTTTGCTAGCTGTACCGTCTGAGCAAGCGCATCTTTTGCTGTTTGGCCGCTTGATATTGGAGACTGATCTAATACGCTTAAAATCATGATTGATATCACTTCCTTTGCTTTTATTTTAAAAGAAAGAGGCTTTCTCGTCCGTTATTTTGCTTAGTCATTTATGTATACATATTTACAATTTCAGTTGCTTTCTTTTTTAAGGACTCCCTTAATTCTTTTGGTTCAACTACTTCTGCATAGCATCCTAAATTCAGTAATATATTTGCCGTAAAATCAAGGTCATCTCGACCAATTACTGATTTTATTGTTCCCGTTCCATCGTTATTTATGGTTATATGAGGCCCTAAACTAGGATTTGCACTTGCTAACCGCACGCCTTCTTTTGTCATTTCAATATGCAACAATAGAGCCTTTTTGGGAACATAGTCTTGAGCTAACCATTTCTTTAACGTTAGAGATTCCGTAAAATCCTCACCTAAGTGCTCAATTTTTTTAACTCTATCTGCACGAAAAAGCAGGATTTTTTCTTTTTTATAGCTATAAGCTGGAAAATACCATAGACCTTCATGTGCATAAATACCAATTGGTTTAACGATATGCCCCTTTATCCCTGTTTTACTTTCATACTGAATCGCTACTTTTTTATGCTTCATTGCTGATAACAATAAGTCTTTTAAAAAGGGGGCTTCCTCTGAACGATTTGGCGTTAAAAATACAACAAAATCATTTATTTGTTCTAGTTGATTTCTGACATCTGCAGGTAAATGAGTATAAAACTTGGTTTTTACACTTTGAGCATCTACTTGAAATGGGATTGTAGGATAATGAGTAATCATTTCAAGTAAAAAATACATCATTTTCCCTTCTTCCTCAGAAAAGAATAAAGGAGGCAATACGCGATTGTTCAAAACACGATAGCCGCCATATTTTCCTTTTTCAGCATATAAAGGAACCCCTAGTTCCTGTAAATCCAACAAATAGCGCTGAACAGTTCGCACAGACATATTAAACTCTTCTGCAACTTCCCTGGCAGTAAAATAGCGCTTCGCATTGATGTAAAACATCACTTCAAATAACCTTTTGGTTTTCATATTATTCACCTATCCATGACAGATTTTGACGTATTTAAGTGTTATTATCATACACGAAGCGGGTAAAATATAATAGCGGTTTGCTAAGGAGGAACATGAAATGACAAGAAAAGTAATCTTATATATTGCAACTACAATTGATGGCTTTATTGCACGTGAAGACGGAAAAATTGATTGGCTAGTGGAGAATGAAACAAATGAAGATTATGGATATAATGAATTCGATGAAAGCATTGATACTGTATTCATGGGGCGGCACACATATGAACAAGTATTAACCTTTGGCGAGTTTCCTTATAAAGGAAAAGAAGTATTTGTAGTAACGACAAAAAAAGGCGGCAACTCTGAAGATGTAACGTTCATCTCACCTACAGAAGTACACGATACCGTTATCAATTTAAAACAGCAGCCAGGTAAACATATCTTTTTAGTAGGTGGCGGATCACTAAATGCACTGTTTTTAAATGAAAACTTAATTGATGAGTATTGGATTTTCCAAAAACCTATATTGCTAGGAAGTGGCATCCCTCTCTTCCAAGGAAACGTAGCCGACACGCCTCTTTCGTTAATTGATTCAAAAATTTATCCTTCTGGATTTGTTTTTCTTAAATTTGTGAATGGTAAGAAGCCGACAGCGTAATGCTGACGGCTTTTATACTTCGCTATTCATCTGTTTTACTTCCTTGTCACTTGGCAATAACCACGTTAGAATTCCAAGCAGAGGAAGGATACTGCAAAACAGCATAATAAATTGCAAGCTATATATATCCGCTAACTTTCCAAATATAACGGCTCCTAGCGCTCCCATTCCAAACGCTAATCCCACGATAAGTCCTGAAACAAGACCGATTTTTCCAGGTAATAATTCTTGAGCGTAAACTACGGTAACGCTGAAACTAGACTGAAGGATAAAACCAATAAGCAATAACAACGGTGCTGCTACACCAAGCGTTACGTGCGGTAGCATAAGTGCAAATGGTGCTGATCCAAGCATGGATACCAACAAAACATTTCGCTTTCCGAAACGATCTGCTAAAGGTCCCCCAAAAAAAGTCCCAAACACCCCTGCAATCATAAATAAAAAGACGTAGATTTGTGCATGTTTTATCGTTACTCCATATGCTTCAATTAAATAGAACTGAAAATAATTCAAAATTCCTGCTCCATACCATGAACGAGCAAACACTAAAAAAATTAATAAAGCAATGGCAAACATTAATTTTTTTGTCACCTTCATTTCGTTTACTGATTGTTTTTTTTGCAACTGTTTTCGAACAATCAGCTCTTGCTTATACCACGTTGATACGTAGTAAAGGGTTGCAACTCCAACTGCTGCTAAGATTGTAAACCACATCGTGCCAAACTGCCCTAAGCTAATAAAGATAAAAGCGGTAAACAAAGGAGCCATTGACTGACCCGTATTACCTCCTACTTGGTAAATGGACTGAGCTAGTCCCCTTTTCTGTCCAGCAGCCATATAGGCAACGCGCGAGCCTTCAGGATGAAAAATGGCTGATCCTAATCCAATAAATAGTACGGACGCTAAGACAAAATAAAAGTTAGGTGCTAGCGCTAAACCAATAATACCGACTAGACTTAAACACATTGCAATTGGTAATAAAAACGGGAGTGGCCTCTTATCTGCAAAGATACCAAATACCGGCTGCATGATGGATGATGTCATATTCAAAGCAAATGCAATCCAGCCAATTTGCGTATAATTCAAATTCATGGATTTTTCTAAAATAGGAAAAAGCGCTGGAACAACTGACTGCATGCAGTCGTTTAAAAAATGACCTAAGCTGATAGCGAATAAAATACGATAAATAGTTTGTTCTTGTTTAGTTTGTAACTTTACTACTGCTTGCATAAAAAACCTTCTTTCTATTGCCTACTTATCTCTACGTCAACTTTCTATGAACTTGTATTATATTCTTCAAACAAAGAAAATTTCCTTTTTTGAAATGTAATTATATTTCTATCAGTCTATTCTTTTGATAAAATAAAAAAGTAAGCGTTTTATATAAAACGTGTGGGAGGAATGAATAATGGTTAAGAATAAGGTTGTTTTAATCACAGGGGCTGCTCAAGGTATTGGCTTTCAAATCGGTGAGCGTTTTGCTGAAAACGGTGCGAAGGTTATCTTGACTGATTTAAATGAAGATGGTGTAAAAAGAGCAGAGCAAGAGCTTTCTTCAAAGGGGTATGACGTCTACGGTGTAAAAGCGGACGTAACGAATGAAGATGATATTAAGTCAATGATTGAAGCAGCATCTGCAAAATATGGCCGAATTGATGTCTTAATTAACAATGCAGGCATGCAGTTCGTCTCCCCAATCGAAGAATTTCCAACTGAAAAATTTGAACTCTTACTAAAGATTATGTTGACTGCACCATTTGTTGCTACTAAGCATGTCTTTCCTCTTATGAAAGCGCAAAAATTTGGCCGAATTATCAATATGGCGTCTATAAATGGCTTAATTGGCTTTGCAGGGAAAGCTGCTTATAACAGTGCAAAACACGGAGTTATTGGCTTAACAAAAGTAGCTGCGCTAGAAGGTGCTGAACATGGTGTGACCGTTAACGCTATCTGTCCCGGCTACGCGGATACACCTCTTGTCCGCAATCAATTACAAGACTTAGCTCGTACAAGAAACGTTGCGCTTGAGAAAGTACTTGAAGAAGTAATTTATCCGCTCGTTCCTCAAAAGCGTTTATTAGATGTACGTGAAATTGCCGATTACGCCCTCTTTCTAGCAAGTGATGCAGCAAAAGGCGTGACCGGTCAAGCTGTCGTTATTGACGGTGGATATACGGCTCAATAAAACTAGAGGGAGGCTCTTTTAGAGTCTCTTCTTGTTTGCAAGATTAAGATAAAGATGAAGCCCGCTTGCTCAAATGCGAGAAATTTTACTTCATCCTCTTTTCATTACACTACTAGCTCTTCACTCCCACTATGCTACACTAGTGATAGAAACCGAACGGAGGAATATGCATGATGATAGCATCCTTAGCAGATAGCATCATTTCAGAAATCAATCATCTAATTCATGAAGATTTAATTGTAGCTGATACGTCTGGCATGATTATTGCCAGCACGGATAAAAACCGAATAAATACATTTCATGAGGGAGCTCTTATTTGCACGCAAAAAAAGAAAAAGTTCATTATTACTCGAGAGGATCAAGCGACTTTAAAAGGCGTCAAAGCAGGTATTAACCTTCCAATCCTTTTTCAAAACCAAATTGCTGGTGTAATTGGAATTACAGGTAACCCAGAACGCGTATCTGCCTATGCAGAAATTTTAAAAAGAATGACCGAATTAATGATGAACGAGCGTTACTATTCCGAACAGCTTGAATGGCAAGCACGGGCACTTGAAGCATTTGTTTTCGACTGGGTGCAAAAATCTGATTGGAGCGAAGAATTTATTCATCAAGGCGAGCTAATTGGCATCGACCTTTCAATTGAAAGACAAGTGTTGATTGGCCACTGTTCAGACATGATGACGAATCAAATTTTAAAAGAGCTCATGGAAACTTTCGATAAGAATAATACAGATGTGTTTGTTCGCTGGGGAAATGAGCGCTTTGTTATTTTACAAGCTGGTAAGAAGACAAAAGAACGTACGCTTTACTTTGCTAAACAAATTAGTAGTTACCTTCAAAACAGATATCAGCTAAGCGTCGCAATTGGAATTGGACAACCTGCTTCCCCAAAGTCAGTTCATCAATCCTTCCACGAAGCGGAACGAGCTTTGAATACTGCCAAAAAATCAGCCTCCATTATATTTGATGATGACCTTCGCCTTGAAATGTTGTTAAAGGATATAAAGAAAGAAACAAAGGCTGAATTTGTACGCAGAACCATTTCCCAGGTTATGAAGGACCAAGAATTAGTAAAAACCGTTAAGACGTTTTTAAGAAAGAATCAATCCTTTAAAGCTACAGCAGATACAATGCATATTCATATCAACACGTTACACTACCGCATAAAGCGAGTCGAAGAATTAACTGGACTAAACCTTCGTCATACCGAGGACTTGCTCATTTTCCATCTCGCTTTCTTATTTTTAGATGAATAACCAACTATATCAGATAAATAACCGCTACATTTTAGAGGATTAACTATAGTTAATCCTTCTTTTATTTCTTATCATAAAAATAAGAATTTGTTTACTTAAAAGGAGCTATAATCATGATACCTATTGAACTAAAGAAATCCTTTGAAGACATTGTCGGTGCCCATAATTATGATGACTCAAAAGCCGGACGACTCGTTTATTCCTACGACGCTACGCCTCAATTTCAATCGCTGCCCGATGCCGTTATTGCACCCAAAAATACTGAAGAAGTAGTAGCTATTGTAAAGCTATGCAATCAACATAATATCCCGATTGTACCTAGAGGATCTGGTACAAACTTATGTGCTGGTACTTGTCCAACTGAAGGTGGAATTGTTCTTTTATTTAAACATATGAACAAAGTGCTAGAAATCGATGAAGAAAACTTAACAGCTACGGTTCAGCCTGGAGTCATTACATTAGACTTTATCCACCAAGTTGAAGAAAAAGGACTCTTTTATCCTCCAGACCCAAGCTCAATGAAAATTTCTACAATTGGTGGCAACATCAATGAAAACTCAGGTGGGCTTCGCGGACTTAAATACGGAGTTACGCGCGATTATGTGTTAGGCCTTGAAGTGGTGCTTGCCAATGGAGATATTATTAAGACCGGAGGAAAACTGGCAAAAGATGTGGCTGGCTACGATTTAACACGTTTATTTGTCGGCTCAGAAGGAACTCTTGGAATCATTACAAAAGCAATCTTAAAACTAATACCAATGCCTGAAGCGAAAATGACAATGCTTGCCCTTTATCAAGACCTTGAAGCTGCAGCAAAATCCGTATCGACGATTATTGCCAATAAAATTATTCCGACCACTCTTGAATTTTTAGATCAGCCAACGTTGAAAGTTGTAGAGGATTTTGCAAAAATTGGCCTCCCTACCGATGTAAAAGCTGTTCTTTTAATTGAACAAGATGGACCGATTGATATCGTCAAGCGAGATATGAGTAGCATGGCTGCTATTTGTAAAAGAGAGCATGCCCTATCGGTAAAGGTAGCTAGTTCGGAAAAAGAAGCGGATGATTTGCGTACAGCAAGAAGGTCTGCCCTTTCAGCTTTGGCTCGTTTAAAACCCACGACGATTCTAGAAGACGCAACGGTTCCAAGATCTGAAATTGCTAAAATGGTTGTGGCTACTAATGAAATTGCTGAAAAATATGGGTTAACAGTTTGTACATTCGGTCACGCCGGAGATGGCAACCTTCATCCCACATGCTTAACCGATGTTCGAAACCATGAAGAAATTGAGCGTGTCGAACAAGCTTTTGAAGAAATTTTTATAAAAGCTATTGAACTTGGGGGCACCATTACTGGTGAACACGGAGTTGGAGTCATGAAAGCCCCTTACCTTGAACTCAAGGTAGGTAAAGAAGGGATTGCTGCTATGAAAGCCATTAAAGCCTCTCTAGACCCAAATAACATTCTAAACCCTGGTAAAATCTTTGCTAAAGACTCGCGAAAACGGGTGGTGATTTCAAGATGACAACAATAAAAGAGCGAGAGCTTATCCAAAAACAATTTAAAGAACAAATGAACGAAGATGAACTATTAAACTGTATGCGCTGTGGGTTTTGCTTACCAACCTGCCCTACTTATATTGAATCAGGTTTTCAAGAATCACATTCTCCAAGAGGACGAATTGCGCTCATGAAAGCTGTTGTCGATGGGATTATTGAACCTGATGAAGATGTAGAAAAATCCTTAAACATGTGCCTTGGCTGCAGAGCTTGTGAACCTGTATGTCCTTCAGGAGTCAATTATGGACATTTATTAGAGGAAGCAAGGGATATTATTAATCAAAATAAAAAGCATTCCATTCCTGTAAAAGCCGTTCGAAAAGTGGTGTTTGAGGGATTGTTCCCTCATCAAAACCGCATGCAAAACATGACGGGGTTACTTGGCTTTTATCAGCGCTCTGGTTTACAACGTGTTGTTCGTTCGACAGGGATATTAAAGTTGCTTCCAGATAACCTAGCATCAATGGAAAAAGTGTTACCTACTGTTCCAACTTTAAAAGAGATGAAAGAACGCCCTACACACCTACCTGCAAAAAATGAAACCAAAAAACGCGTTGCATTTTTTTCCGGTTGCTTGATGGATACGATGTTCATGAAAACAAATGACGCTACGATGAAGCTTCTTCAGCTTGCAGGTTGTGAAATTGTTATTCCTCAAAATCAAGCTTGCTGCGGGGCTCTACATGGCCATAGCGGTGAAAAAGATGCAGCTAAAAAGCTCGCGAAACGTAACATTCAAGCATTTGAAGATTTGAATGTAGATTACATTATCACAAATGCAGGAGGCTGTGGTGCCTTTTTAATTGATTACGATCACCTGTTAAAAGATGATCCTCAGTGGGCTCAGCGTGCTCAAACGTTCTCAAGTAAACTAAAAGATATAAGCAGCATTCTTGTCGACCTTGAATTTTTCAACAAGAAACTTTCATTACCTCAACAGGTGATTACGTATCAAGATTCTTGTCATTTACGAAACGTTATGAAAACATCAAGTGAACCTAGAAGGTTATTAAAAGCGATTGCTAATGTAGAATACCGCGAAATGAAAAACGCAGATAGCTGCTGTGGATCTGCTGGTATTTATAACATTGTTGAATCCGAAATGTCTATGCAAATCCTTGATACAAAAATGAAAAGTGCTGTGGCTACGCAAGCTACAACAATTGTGACAGCTAACCCTGGCTGCCTGCTTCAAATGAAGCTGGGAATTGAAAGAGAAGGATTATCGTCAAAAGTAAGGGCTGTTCACCTCGTCGATTTATTGCTTGAAGCCGTGCAAGAATAATCCTAAGAAAGGAGCTCTACTACTAGAGCTCCTTTTGCTATTTCTGTTATTTCCACCATGAATCAAATATCGTTGCCGGTAGCTGGCGCTTATGCTCGGTCATGCGGTAGCGCTTCTCAATCTTTTCAGCTACTTCAGGTGTCACTTCTTTTCCTTCTAAATAATCATCCAGCTCATCGTACTTAATGCCTAATTCCGTTTCGTCCGCTTGGCCTGGCTTGTTATCCAGTAAATCTGCAGTTGGAATCTTCTCATATAAGCGCTTATCTGCACCTAGTTCTTTTAATAGTGCTTTTCCTTGGCGCTTTGTTAACCCAGATAACGGCAAGACGTCCGCTCCCCCGTCTCCATACTTCGTGAAAAATCCCGTGACTGCTTCAGCAGCATGATCTGTTCCTATTACCAATAATCCATTCTCTCCACCAATTGCATACTGTGTAATCATACGAACTCGTGCTTTTACATTTCCTTTATGAAAGTCTCCTAATTCATGACCAGCTGCTTCATTAAAAGTTTGTGAAAACGATGTGACTGTTTTTTCAATATTAAATGTAATTGTTTCATCAGGCTTAATAAAATCCAAAGACGCTTGCGCATCGTCTTCATCTTTTTGAACTCCATGCGGCAAACGAACCGCAATAAATTTTGCTTCATAGCCTTCTGTACGAAGTTCTTCAACGGCAAGCTGAGCGAGCCTTCCTGCTAGGCTTGAGTCTTGACCTCCACTAATCCCTAACACAAATCCTTTTGCATGAGCTGTTTTCACATACGATTTCAAAAAATCAACACGTTTACGAGCCTCTTCTGATGGAGTGATTGTTGGAGAAACATTTAGTTCTTTCATAATTTGCTGTTGAATTGTCATAATAAGCTCCTTTCAATTTCTCATTTTATCTTTTATATAAATGATGATTTTTAATATAGTCGTAACATGCGTCCGGCAATAAATAGCGAGGCTCTCCGCCTTTAGCGAATTCTTCTCTGATATAAGTAGAGCTAATTTCCATGGCTAATCCTTTATCTAAGAGCTGAAAGCGACCATCATCATAATTGCGTAAAAGAGGTGAACGACTAATCGCTTGTAACATGTCAATGCCATTTCGAGCCATGACAATAAATTGGTTTTCACTGACAAGCTCTTCTGACATTTTCCATTTACCATCCGCAATATCAATCAGTAAATCTGCCCCCATGATGAAATAAAAACTTGCTTTTGGCAAAAGTTTTTTAAAATAATCCATTGTGTAGTATGTGTAGTGATAACCTGGTAATACGTTTAGTTCATAAGTATCTAATAAAAACTTAGGATTAGTTGAAATAGCTTTTTGAATCATAGCAACGCGATGTTCATCTGTTGTCTGCAAGCGTTTATCTGTGCGTTTATTAGAAGATGGAAGAAATATAATATAATCAAGCTTTTTACGATGAGCTACGGTTGATGCGGTCCATAAGTGTACATTAGTAACTGGATCAAAAGATGAACCATATATTCCAATCTTCACTCCCGGTGAAGTAAGGTGATTAAGTTGCTTCGTATTATTTAACTGCTTTAGCTCGTTCCACTTGTTTTCTTCCATCTTCAGTATCCCCTTTTAACCTTGATTTAATTTGGACGAAACTTTTTTACGCACTTCATTTATTTGACGCGCTTTGTTTTCCCAGCACTTTTCACTTAAATCAACCGGGTATTCTTCTGGATTTCTCGTGCGCTTATATTCATCCCAAAGCAACTCTAAATTATCTTCTGCATATTGCTGAATCGCCTGTAAATTTGGTGTTTGATACACCAGCTCTCCATTTTTATAAATATCTTGATGAAGTTCTTTCGCCTCAAAGTTGGTTACAAACTTACTGATAAACGTATGAACTGGATGGAACATTTTCAACCTTTCCTCACTTTGTGGATCTTCACCCTCAAGAGTAATGTAATCTCCTTCTGATCGTCCATTCAGCTTATTAATGATACGATATACGCGCTTTAAACCTGGTGTACTTACTTTTTCTGGGTTAGCACTAATTTTAATTGTATCCACCATCTCACCGCTGTCTCCTTCAATAGATACAAGCTTGTATACAGCACCTAATGCCGGCTGATCATATGCCGTAATAAGCTTTGTACCAACACCCCACATATCAATTTGAGCACCTTGAGATTTTAAATGCATAATAGTATCTTCATCAAGGTCATTTGAAGCAACGATTTTTGTATCAACAAATCCAGCCTCATCTAAAAGCTGCCGTGCTTTTTTAGAAAGGTATGTTAAATCTCCACTATCTAATCGAATCGCTCGAAAGTTTATTTTATCGCCTAATTCTTGTGCAACTTTAATAGCATTTGGCACGCCTGATTTTAAGGTATCATACGTATCAACTAAGAATACACAGTCTTTATGGCGGCGAGCGTATTTATGAAACGCTACGTACTCGTCTTTATAAGCTTGAACCATTGAGTGCGCATGCGTTCCTGCCACTGGAATACCAAATTTCTTTCCTGCTCTCACGTTTGACGTGGCCTGAAATCCACCGATGTATGCCGCTCTTGTTCCCCAGATTGCTGCATCCATTTCCTGAGCGCGGCGAGTACCGAATTCCATTGCTATTTGCTCTCCAACTACATGTTTAATTCGAGAAGCTTTTGTAGCAATTAGCGTTTGATAATTGACGATGTTTAAAATAGCTGTTTCAACAAGCTGAGCTTCAATGAGGGGGGCTTCAATTCGTAAAATAGGCTCATTTTGAAACACAAGTTCTCCTTCTACCATTGAGCGAATATTCCCTGTAAAGCGTAGCTCTTTTAAAAAATCTAAATAGTCTTCTTTAAATCCTACTTCTTCACGTAAATACATAATGTCTGATTCTGAAAAACGAAAGCTTTCAATATAATTTATAATGCGCTCTAACCCAGCAAACACTGCATAGCCGTTTCCAAATGGAAGCTTGCGAAAAAATACCTCAAACACTGATTTCTTATTATGAATGCCATCTTCCCAATAAGTTTCACCCATATTAATTTGATACAAATCCGTATGAAGCATAATGCTGTCATCTTTATATAAAGTCATTCTATTTTCCTCCAAATAATCAATGCACAACTTATTTAATAACCGTTGCGTTTAGTGAATTCGTAAAATGAGTTAATGCCCATTCATGCCCTGCTTGGTTAAAACTTGCAACTGCCTTTTCATACACTGTGATATTAAAGCCTTTATTATAGGCATCTACAGCAGTATGCAAAACACAAATATCGGTGCATACCCCTATTAAATGCACTTCAGTAATGCCTCTTTCCCGAAGCTTCATTTCCAAATTTGTGCCTGCAAAAGCACTGTACCTTGTTTTATCCATCCAGTAAGTGTTTTGGCTTTCTTTGTACGTATCATATACCTCTTGTAACCTACCATATAAACTTCTTCCTTTTGTTTCTCTGATATTATGCGGCGGATATAATTTGGTTTCAGGATGGTATTGATCACTTTCTTCGTGCAAATCAATCGCAAATACCACATAGTCACCGTTATCAATAAATTCCTTGGTTAAGCTAACTATTTCCGATTCAATTTGCTGTCCAGGCTCTCCACAAGTTAAAGCTCCCTTATCGTCTACAAAATCATTCGTATAATCAATGTTTATAAGTGCTCTCATTACTTTGCCCCCTTATTGGTAATTAACAATAAACAAATTGTTGAGTAGTTAATACCTAGCTGTGTAGATAGATGTAGCAAAATCTGCATCAATAAACTGATATAGCTTTGTTGGCTTTTTAGATGTTCTAGTTGTTGTTTGTCCTTCTACTTCTTCAATAAAAGGCAGCATGCGAATCTTACGCGCAAACGCCTGATCACTCCGAATTGCTGGATTATTCGTAATTGTAAGCAATACAGCCTGAAGTTCAGAGTAAGTAAACATTTTAGGTAAAAACTTTTGTGCGACCGTCGTTTGAAGGAGATCTTTTTTTATTTCAGTAATGCCATCTTGAATAATTTGAGCGTGATCAAACGCCAATGGCAGTGAAAAAACTTCTTCTAGGTCAAACAACTCAACGTTTGCTGCATCGTCATTCGCTTGCCTTTTTGCCAACATTTCTTCTGGCACAATAGCATAATGAGCATTTGAAATAACCCATCCCCGTGCGTCTCTACCAGGTTTATCATATATTCCGTACTGCTTCATATGAATACCCGATACGCCCGTTTCTTCTTCTAGTTCACGCTTAGCTGCTTCATAAGCCGATTCGTTAGGGTGTACAAAGCCACCTGGAAGCGCCCATTTACCTGCTTCAATATTTTGTTCACCTTCGGCATTTAAAATTGCTCGTTGAATCAACATTAATTTCAATACCATCTTTGGTGGTTTATATGCTTCTTTTTCAGTAGCTACAATCGTAAACACAGCAATATCTGCCGTATATCCGTATGGCTTTGGGTATTCTTTTTTTACACTTTTTTGATCATGATTTAACATTGCCCTGTCTCCTGATTGAATTTATAATTAACAATTTGATTAATGTTAATTATACGTACTTTTTTTATAATGTCAACAAAAAGTAGTAAATTTATGCTTGCAAAGAAAAAAGCACCGTCGTATAGAACGACGATGCTTTTTATGTGCTACCTTGCAGCTAGTCCGATAGTAAAACACTTCTCTTTCACCCACTCAATCACATACTCAATTGTTGGGCAATAAATAAACAAATGACAGTCTTGAAGCTTTGTCACGACCGGTAATGCTTCTTTTAAATTTACTCGGACAGCTGGAATTTGATAATCTTTTGAAAATAGAATAACGTGTTCATCATAAATTTTCATCGTTTGTAGCCATTGAATAACCTGCTGAACCTGTTCACATCTTTCTTTGATTAGCACGCGTTTCCAATCAATGGTATTGGTTTTTGTAAAGGGAAATTGTCCCACTAATTTTTCAAAATAAATGCTCGACTGCTTACTTGTCAAGACATCGACTTTATTTCCTAATTCTTCAATTAGTTTTTTAAATGGTTTCATTGTCTACCTCCATCCACTCATCTTACCCTTTCTGAAACAACACTTTCAGAAAATAGCTACATTTACTGTATCATAAATTCCACAGATTCACTTTGATGAGATAGAATGATATTTATGGAATTTTTTTGATAAAAGTGAATGGATAGACCTAAGAATAGAGCAGAAACCTTCAAAAGCAGTAAAAAGTGATTTATTTTTGCTACCTCTACTTTATCTGCTGTTATTATACCTTTGAATGCACCACTTTTTTATTTCTTTAAAGCTATACGTAATTAAATCATAGTTAAAAAAACGATGTGATATACGATCAATATATCTTATCAATGGAACTTTAGTATGACGATGGACATAATAGTCGAGCTTGTATTTTTCGTGATTAATAGCCGAGTAAAAACTTAAATGTTCTAACTCAGGATATGTTTGATGAACAATAGATAGCGTTTTTTCTAAACGTTTTCTTGTATGGTGCTGCTTGGAGTCTGTTAGCATTTTTGGAATATCAATTTTACCTTTTAAAATCTCACACATTTGAATGATATCTAAAAAATACTTTGCTGCGTCTAAGTTATGTCGCCATCCATGCAAGCAAATCATATAAAACTCATGCTGAGGGTCTAAGTTTCTAATATATGGATTGTTTTTTTCAGGGGTGGAGGCCGCCCAAAATTCTTCAATGTTTAATACAGACGTGTTACTTCTTAAAATGTTCCAGTGAAGTTCCACCATCAATGGTACGATAGAGCCTGGCATATATTTGCTAAAAGTAACATGAAAATGCCCTTCAATTGGCTCATTCTCAACATTAAATCCCATAGAAATCACGATTTCTTTTGCTTTGGCTAGATTATCTGGCTTAATTAATACGTCAATATCAGAGGTTGGTCTTGCACCTATATGCCCATAGTACCGTTCTGCAAAAGAAGTACCTTTAAGTACAATGACTGCTATACCAAACTCTGTAAGTGCCTTTAAGACATCATCTTTTTCTTTCTTAATAATTAAGTTTTGAAACACTATTTTTTTATAAACTTGTTCAAGTCTGTTACGCATATCTAAAGGTATTTCTTCTAGTTTTCCATATTTTTTTAGCAAGCAATAAACTTGAGAAGACACGGCGTCTTTCTCAATTTCATTTAGTAACTTTTGATAGTCATGTTTTTGATATGCAAGAGGGTGGTCCATGTAAATTTGTTGTATAAATGTATGAATCATTGAACTCTCCTTTCTCTCCTCTCAACATGTGATAGGTTGTTGAGAAGGTTCTTCTTTAAAAAATTGTTTATCATGAAGCTCTCGATATAACCCCTGTTCCTTTATTAGCTCGGTATGAGCACCTACTTGTACAATCTTTCCTTGATCCATTACTACAATAAAATCAGCGTGCTGTATGGTCGACAATCGATGAGCAATAATTAATGTTGTTCGATTCTTCATAAGTTGACTTAAAGATTCCTTAATAAGATGCTCCGCTTCATTATCTAAAGCAGATGTTGCTTCATCTAACAGCAGAATAGGTGCATCTTTTAAAAGCGCTCTTGCAATAGCAACACGTTGTCTTTGCCCACCTGACAATTTAGACCCTCGCTCTCCCACTTCAGTGTCATATCCATTAGCTAAAGCTTCAATATCTTGA
Organism: Bacillus sp. CBEL-1; assembly: GCF_004348885.1. NCBI lineage: Bacteria > Bacillati > Bacillota > Bacilli > Caryophanales > Bacillaceae > Bacillus > Bacillus sp. CBEL-1. Next base: position 201,556 of record NZ_SBIM01000003.1, read on the forward strand.
TGGATATTAGCATGACGTGAAGCTTGATACATCTCATCATCCGTCAAGCAAGGTTTTGCCATTTTTAAATTTTCTCTTACAGTGTCACTGAATAAAAATGTTTCTTGCGGCACATAGGAAATTGAGTTTCTCACTTCTTCAATACTTAAGTTTTGAAGAGGATTACTATCAATTAATACACAACCTAAATCAGGTTCATAAAAACGCTGTAATAATTTAAATAATGTAGACTTGCCACCACCACTTGGCCCAACAATTGCAGTCACTTTTCCAGCTGGTACTTTCAAGTTTAGATTACTAAAAAGGTCTTCACCCTCATTATATTTGAATGAAACATTTCGAAATTCAATTTCACTATGATGAACTGGATATTTAGCCGATTGCTGAGTAGGTAAAGCTTTTGATGTTATTGGCTGTTCAAATACATCTACAATTCGTTCTAAAGCAGATATTGCACGCTGATAGCCTGCCCACTGACCAGCTAACCCTGTAAGTGGTGAAATCAGGTGATTAATTAAATTGACAAAAGTTAATAATGCACCTATTGTAATGACATCACTTGTTACAAAATAAGCTCCAACTACTAGACTAATTAAAAATGCGGTTGAACCAACCGCTTGTCCTCCCGCATAAAACCAGCCTTTAATCTTCGTTTCTTTAAGCTCTAGGTTATAAAGATCCTTAATTTTATTTCCATAGCTTTGAAAGAAGACGTTTTCCAATGTAAAAGACCGAATAATTGTAAGACCTTGAAATGTATCATTCAACTTTCTGATAATCTGACTAATCAACTCATTAACAATTCGACTGTTGTTTCGTAGAAGGATACCAAAAACTGCTCCTCCTAGCATTGCAACCGGGGCTACTGATAGACTAAATAATGAAAGTTTCCAACTAATATTAGTTAAATAAATTAACGCGGCAATTGATATAACTGGAAAGCGAATTAAGTTAATTAATCCCCGGCCGATGACTCCTTCAATTTTATGAATATCGTTTGTAAAGTGTGAAACAAGCTCTCCCGAATGCTTATTAGATATATTTTTTTCACTTAAAAGTAAGAGCCGCTTATATAAATCCAAGTTCACGTCTCTTTTTACTGCATTTATAGCAATTGCTTCTAAGTATGTATCAATAAAATTAGTTACGATACTAATAAAAGACAATCCTATTCCTACCAAAACAAACCACTTTAATTTCTCAAAATCGCTGTGGACAGCTGCATCTGTTATATTTCCAAAGAACCAGGCAAACCCCAAGGTTACAGCTATGTCTACAAATAGTAAGACAAACAGTCCAATATAAGCTATCTTATATCGCTTAACATACGGGGCTACCCATACAAAAATGCGCTTCATATCTTTAATTGATAAGTACTGCTCAATGTTTAACCCTTCAATGACTCGTTTAACATTCATGTTCTTACACCTCTATATTCACTTCCCAAGAACGCGATGAATATATATATTTAACAATCTCGATAGAAATGGCAATGAAACTACTAGTCTTCCCCATAGTTTATTTAAGAAGCTTGTAGACTCGATTATCCGATTACCTTTTTTAATTGTTTCTAACTTTCCAATAATTGAACTTGGGCGAATAACATCATCTAGACGTAAGTTCGTATCACCTTTAAATAAGTAAAAGCTTCCTTTGTCGTCTTGTTTCCTAGAAATAAACCGGTGTGCCACAAGCTTTCCTTCTTGAGATTCAAATAAAACAATATCACCCTTTGATAAATAGGATAGATTGCACGTTACAAATCGACAAGAATCTCCTTCTTTAATATTGGGGTACATACTCGTTCCAATTGCGGGAATATTGATGCACCCTTGTTGCTTTATAATCTTTTTCACCAAATAACTTTGACCTGTTTTAGTTTGCATGCTCAATTAAGTTACAACTCGCTAACTCTAGTAAAAAAGACTCTATGTCACTTTCTAACGCATTTATACTCGTTTCATATTTATTTATAATAGCTTGGTATAAGCTACTGCTGCTTTGTGGGGTATTTAGTAACGTCCAACAATATTTACCCAGTTCATTAATAGTTGTTACAGTATAAGCATCTGTGTTTAAAATAACCCACTCTTGATCTATTTCCACAATCTCATAATTTTCTTTTCTGATATAACAACTCATTACGAAATCAACTCCCAAAACGTATTGTTTTTTTGAAAATGCAGATGATACACTGGTACTTCATCTGCTACTTGCTTTAACAACTTCATAAGTTGAGAAACCTGCTCTTTTCTATATGACCAGTAAAAAACCTTATCAATTAACTCCACTAGAGCAACGGATTTTCTTTGTTGAATTCTTACATTTCTAGGTGCTTGATATAGTAGTTGAATACTCGCAAGCGGAATGGGTTGTTCAACCTCTTTTGCGTGAAGTTCACTGCGGAACGGTGAATTATATATCATAACGCTACCTGTTTGAACTTTTACTATTGTCGCTTCATCAGATAATAACAATCTAGGCTGTGACAATTGTGCTGCTGTTGATTTTCCAGCCCCAGAGTGGCCTGTAAAAATATGTGCTTGCTCACTGTCTACAGCACAGGATGAATGAAGTAAAATTCCCCAGTTGTGATGAACAATAAAAGCGCTGTATAGATTCATTGTGGCATGCTTTAAAGCTAATTCATCATACGCCATTATTTTCGCTTTTTTATACCCATGATCTACTTCAATTTTATAATCTGCTCTTTTAAAAGTAATGACATCAAGCTCGTCTTTTGTCTCAACATTGTAATCAATAAAAGATACGCCATACCCCATCTCTATTTCTATTTGAAGATGGCCGCTATCTTTCTCTCTACGTTCGAAACAGAAAAAATATTGACTAAGAAATGCCCAAGCACGTTTGGAGTCCGTATATATATCAATGTTATGATCAGCAATTCGTGTATGCATGATTTTCATTTTTTTATCTCCTCAATCCATAACTTTTAAAACAGCAGTCAATGGAAGCCATTGACTACTAGCCTTACTTTAACAGGAAGCTTCTTACTTCTTCCCATTACCTTTTCCTGGCGTGCCTGCACCACCTGGTGGATTAGGGTTGCCTGGTGGAAAGTTTATTCCATCGTTTCCTGTTCCAGGATGATCTTGGTTTCCCTTGCCCGGATTCCAGCTTTGAGCCGTTTCAAACTGAATAGCTTGATGATTTAGTACTTTGGGCGCTTCATGTACGTTATTTTGCACCTTCTTCTCTCCTTTTTGTTCTTTATTGAGAACAAAACCATGCAAAGATTTCTTTTTTAACTAGTTCTTTAGCATGATTACTAGTTCTTTTTCATTATAAAACATTCTTTGTTCTTTTTAAAGAACATTTTTAGAAAAATATAACTATTAAATAACTTTATACAAAAAGTTGCTCTTCTTTATTGCTATAACAAGTTGGTACCTTCATTTAATTTATTAGAATTATATGCATATATACAATCGGAAAGGTGCTTTAAGCTCTTTGATTCTACACTAATCATATTTTATTTATCATTACCTTGTTCTTCTTTTTGCCATTTGATAAATTTCAATATCTCCCTGTACTCACTCAGCTGCTCTTTTTTTACTCCCATTTCTTTTAAATCATTAATAAAATCTACCCATTCCGGTTCTACAAGCTCGCCTATTTCAGAGTTTGCCTCTACTAGTATTGTGAATTCAACTCCGAGTACCGCGGCTAACTTTTCTACAACTTGTATAGATGGATTTTGATTTACATTTCTTTCGATATTGCTTAGATATGATTTCGATACATTTGCTCTTTCAGCAAGCTCAGAAAGCGTAAGCCCTCGAGATTTACGAATTCTATAAATTTTTTCTCCTATCATTTGTATCCCTCATACTTTTTATTATTTATTCAATTATATTCCTTAACTCTGGTTTCTAGTCATTTATAGCAGAAGATCTATCAATAGGTAAATTTTATTTTTAATGCTTAAGCGGATAGACAGATTGACACCGCTATGATGAAATACCTTTGCACTGATAGCAGCGAAATCAAACTAGAACATTTAAATACCAACATTTCGTTCTTTATAAAGAACGAAACAAGTTATTTTTTTAGTTTCTTTATAGGATATAGCGCTCATTACAATATGCACAGGAAATTATTTAGAAGTTCCTATAATTTTGTGCTTCACATCTTTATAGTGAATACTAAATATAGAAAGCAACAGAAATAACAAATGTTCTTTATAAAGAACATAATTAAAAACTAACACTTTTATTTTTAATTGTCAATCGCTCTGTTTATTATAAACTAATTAAATCTTTACATAGATAAAGCTAAAAAGTAAAAGCGCCCTTATGTACCTTTTATAAAACAGGTATCAATTATTACATTTTGTTATAATAATTGATACCTGTTTCGTTTAATAACAATATGAACAAAATTAAGACTGAAGAATACGTATGATATATCTAGAAATGAATTATTTATCAAGGAAAAATATTTGCAGAAGTATAGAGGATCTGAATGTTAAGAAAATATTATAACAGCTACTGCAGTTGCTAAATTATATCATTGTTTTATTTGTTGCCATTTTTGAAACTCCAAAAACTGCTTAAACTGTTCTTTGCTAACACCCGACTGCGCCGCTTCTTTTGCTAGTTCCATCCACTCCGGGTCTAACTGTGGTTCTTGCTTATTACTGCTATCATTAATAAGCGATTCGACGCTAACATGTAATACGGTTGATACTTTTGTTAAAAACTGAATTGATGGATTAAGCTGAATTCCTCGTTCTACCGATGAAATATAGGATTTAGCTACTCCTGCCCGCGTAGCAAGCTCCGTTAAAGACATTCCTTTTTTTCCTCTTAGTTCTCTGATACGCTGACCAATTTCCAATTATCATCACCCTTAACTGTTACTATTAGAAGCATTATAACATATTTTTTCTAATTTTACTTATGACCAAAACGTTAATTGTAAAACCTCATTAATTAAATGAGTGTACAATTACTTTTTATTCTCAGACGCTTTCTTTCCACCATCGAAATAAAACAATACAGCCACCCACTAAGAAGTCAGTAAAGAATCCTAGCAGCAAAATCTCCAATCTTTTATAGATAAAAAGTCCAGCAATAAACCCAAATAGAATATCCACAAAGATATACTACCCGATGATTCAGCTTTCAACACTATAAAATCTCTTTCTAGCTCTCCTAAAATAAGCCATTTGACTTACTTCAGTATAAAATACATACAATCAAAAGTATAGCATTTTAAGGTACAATTTAACTGTTTTATTAATTGAAATATTTATGTGCTAGCCTCTCCTGACCTACTTAAAATTTACTTGTTTAATTTCCCAAAGGTCATTGACCGCAGACCTCTCTAAGTCAAATTCCATTGATAAACTAGTTTGCCCCTTTCCTTTCTCAACTGCAATGGTTAAAATCTTCACCTTTCCCTTTACAACAAGGGGACTGTTTTCTATTTTTTCTTCAATTTCTTCTTTTTTGTAGTTTAAAGCTTCAATTTTCTTGACTTTTGAATAGATTTTCTGCAATTGCTTCTCACCTACTGCTGCTTTCAACAAAGTTTCATCCTGCTGTTTTACTCCGACTAAGAAAAGCTGAATGAGCTGTTCTGGTGTAGCTGTAGAAACAAATTTCTCAAGATTATCTCCGGCTTTTAATACCATCATTTGATGATCTGGATCTGTATGATTTCGTTTATGTGTAGTGCTGTTTAAAAAATGAATGCAAAAATGGCCTGGAAATCCGTTATCTAGCGCTCCGGCTCCATGTGGCATACCATTCATTGATGCAGCTATAAGCTCTCCCTTTATAGGGATCAAAACTGCTTTTCTATCCCAACTCCACTGGTTGTCATAAATGTATTTCATAACAGCAGTATCCGTTCTTGTTAAGGGTTGTACATCTGCATGCTTGTTTCCGGCTCGTCGCTGCACGTTAAAAGATAAACCAGTATCCATATCAATTATCGTAAATTTCTTGCCTTTAGGAAGTAAATATTGAGCTTCTTTCCATGGTATAATTTTACCTTTTTGTACTGTTCCATAATATGTTAAAGGGTGGTTTTTGATTTTTGCATCCGCATGATTTGGCGTGATAAGACCTATAAACAATAAAATAATGAAATATTTATTCATACATAAACCTCTTTCATATACATTTTAGCTTTATTAATATACGACGGTTCATGTATTTTATAATTGGCACTTAATAGCTAAAAAGTAAGCTTTATTCGGTTACATGAAATTCGGGAGCTTATCCATACTAACATTGGGAGGGAAATGCGTATGAAACTAACTTGGATGTTAGGTCTTATGTTGGTTGCTCATCCAACTTCGTTATCAGACCATTTGTTATTAACCGAAGACAATAAACCAATTACAACTATTAACCTTGCGGATATTGAAAGTGATATTCCAGGTATTCCACTTATTGATGATGATAAATACGACATGCTACTGAAAAAAATTCAGCCTATTGCCTATAAACCACCTATTAATGCAAAGCTTGATCGTGCGGGCAACATTATTCCTGAACAGCCTGGATCACAGCTCAATAGCGTACTGTTTAAAGAAGAGTTCTACAGAACGTTTTACAATCGTTCACAAACATCTGTTCAGATTCCAAAGATGGCTATTTATCCTAAAGTTGACAGCGAGCTGTTAGCTTCCGTTCGCTCCAAGCAAATTAGTCATTATTATACTTATTTTAATACGCATAATAAAAACCGCTCACACAACATTTCTTTAGCTACAGAAGCTATTAATAATCAAGTTATTTTCCCTGGGGAGACATTCTCGTTTAATCGTACTGTGGGACAACGTACAAAAGAAAAGGGATATCTTCCTGCTAAGATTATTATTAGAGGTGAATTTTCGGAAGGTATTGGTGGTGGAATTTGCCAGGTTTCTTCAACTTTATTTAATGCTGTTGATCGAGCAGGATTAGAAGTGACTCAGCGATTTTCACATAGTAAAACCGTTCACTATGTTCCACCTGGAAGAGATGCTACGGTAAGCTGGTACGGACCGGATTTTAATTTTCGAAACAACTATGACCAGCCGTTACTTATTCGAGCGTATGCAAAAGGGAGCACAGTAAGTATTATGCTCTTTTCAACGAATGACCTTCGTTATGAACCAAAAAGTGTACCTAGCATTCAAAAAGAAAAGCTTGTACCATCGTCTATTGATTAAATAAAAAGATGTGTTCTGCGTGCTATGTGGAACACATCTTTTTATTAAAGAGGGAGCTGTACGTAAACGGCAATCCATTCCCCATCATGCTCAGCCCATACTTCTCCATTATGTAATTCTACAATACGCTTTGAAATAGAGAGACCTAACCCCGCACTTCCATCGTTTGTTCTCGATTTATTTGCACGATAGAATTGATCAAACATTTGATTTGTATCAACTCTTTGATTTGACTGAACCTGGTTATGAATAGAAAATAAAACATCCGTTTCGTTTCTCTTTAGAACAATAAATACATCAGACGGTTTTACTGCATATTTTCTCACGTTATCCAATAAGTTTGTAAATACTCTTACAATTTTGTCAACATCTACACATAACGTCATATCCTTGTTCATTATTTCTAAATTCACTGAAATCCCTTCGCTTTTTAATATGGCATGATACTCACTCGTTAACTGCTGTAACAACAAACTGATGTCTATGTTTGAATAAGTAAGAGCTAAATTAGGGCTTGTTAATTTTGTATACTCGAAAAGATCATTGATCAAATAGTTTAAATTTTGTGTTTTGGCATCAATGATATCTAAGTATTCTAGAAACTCTTCTTTATTAAGGTGATGATTTTGCTTTAATAAATCTAGATAGCCAATAATAGAAGTCAATGGAGTACGTAAATCATGAGAAACACTTGAAATTAGTTCATTTTTACTTTGTTCAATTAACCGCTCATGCTCAAACTTCGCCTTTAACTCCGCAGACATTTTGTTAATATTTTGGGTAAGGTTTGCTAGTTCATCATGACCTCTAACTTCTATTTCTACCTCTAAATCACCGTTTGCAATATTTGTAATTTCATTTGAAATCTTTTTTAAATACAGAACTTTTTTCCTAACAAAGAGCAAAAAGCTAACGATAAAAACTCCTACCGTAGTAAGGAGAATTAAAAATAGGATTATGTTATAAAGGGTTGGGTTAATCTCATACGTATGTAAAAGATAAGGTTGTACTACATATTTTGAAAACAATCCCAATATGAAAAAAGCAAGAACATAACTAACAAAAATCGCCAGTAATAGTTGTAAGCTAATTTTTCTAAAAATCACCTTTTTCCATTTCATACTTTGTAGCCAACTCCCCAAACCGTTTTCACATAAATCGGCCTTTTGGGATTTGGCTCAATTTTGTCACGAAGCTTTGTAATATGAACCATTACATTGTTATCTGATTTTAAGAAAGGATCTTTCCATACCTCTTCATATATCTTATCTACACTCAATACAATTCCTTTGTTTCGTACTAATAACTCAAGGATATCAAACTCTTTTGGTGTTAAATGAACTTCTCGACCGTTTACTTTCACACTCCTTGTTTCTGTATTTATCGTTAAGTCTTCAATCTCAATTTCACTTTGAGATTTAGGTTGTGCGTTGTACTTTGTATATCGTCTAAGCTGAGACTTCACTCTTGCTAGTAACTCGAGTGGGTTAAAAGGCTTTGTTAAATAATCGTCTGCTCCTGCAGTTAAACCTTGTATTTTATCCAGGTCTTCAGACTTTGCTGAAAGCATAAGGATTGGAATATGAGCTCTCTTTCGAACTTCAATACACATTTCAATTCCATCCATTTCTGGCATCATCACATCTAAGATTAACAAATCAAATGATTGATTGTTCAGAAGTTCCAAAGCCTCTAACCCGCTTTGGCATTTCCAGACGTTAAAACCCTCGTTCTCTAAGTAAATTCCAATTAAATTTCTAATCTTTTCATCATCATCAACAACCATTATAGCTTTACTCATGTCTATTCTTTCCTTTCTATTTTTGGCAATGAAATATATACGCTGGTGGAAGATTTAAAAATTCTCTTTGAATTTTCATTGAGGAAAAGAACTGTTCAATAAACATTTTTTTCATTTTTGTATACTGAAATGTAATAAACATACCTTCTTTTCTTAAAATAGACGTAGCTTCCTTTAAAATAGAAATTGAAAGGTTTTTTGGCAATGAAGAAAATGGTAATCCGGACACAATGTAGTCAACACATTTTATACCATAACCCTCCAAATATTGCTTGATATGCTCAGCGGATCCATGAATAATATGAACGTTTTTCTCTTCACTATATTCTTCAAGCAGATATTGATAAAATTCTTCATTAATTTCAATTAGCAAAAGAACTGTCCCCTGCTTTCTTCTTTTTAACAGCTCCTTTGTGAAAACCCCTGTACCGGGTCCGTATTCAACAATTACATTAGCCGTTTCAAAATTAATCTCACCTACCATTTTGGCAGCTAAATAACGAGAACTTGGTAAAATTGCTCCTACTGTTCTTGGTTTTTTCGCATATTGAGAAATAAATAATTCACCCATTCTTCATCACTCCATTATCTTTTCTTATTTTTTAGGATAAAAGATAAAAATGAAGATTTTATGGATGAAAATCTTAAGATTTCTTAAGATTTTTTGTCACTATATTAAACTTAGTCGACTAGTGCACACTCTTAATAATTAGTTAGAACATATATTGATTAAATAAACTGAAAGCAAAAGCCGTTTATCTTAGCTTTTGCTTTCAGTTCTTATTGGTTTAGTTGAATTGCACTTGCTACGGAATACTCATCAAGAGGCAGTTCAATTTCTTCTCCAAGCGCAAGTTTAGCAAGCTGTGAGCCTAAATAAGGCCCTACCGTTAAGCCAGATGCTCCAAGCCCATTTGCTAAAAAGACGTTGGAATGTGACGGAACAGGTCCGATAATCGGTAAGAACCCTGGCGTAAACGGCCTAAAGCCTACACGGATTTCATCTATTGCCCCATCGGCTAATCCAGGTGCTATCTCTAAAGCTTTATGCAGCACTTCATAAATCCCACCAGCTGTTACCCGGTAATCAAAGCCTGTGTCATTTTCATGTGTTGCTCCAATTACAATCTTACCTTGTTCAAAAGCAAGTATATATTGATCATTGGGAGGCATGACAACAGGTAAAGAATCTGTTTCTTCTTCATCAAGCTGCAAATGCATAATTTGGGCTTTTTGATACGTAATCTGCAAATCAATCCCAATTGGTTCAAATAGCTCTCTTGCCCACGCTCCTGCCGTAACAATAACATAATCTGCTTCAATAGTAGCTGAACTTGTAAGAACTCCTTTTATTTTTTTCCCTTTATATAAGAGTTCGGCTTTATCATGAATGAGTTTTGCTCCATGTTTTTTGGCCCCTGCAAGCAGAGCTTCACACAATGCTCTGCCATTAACGCGAGCAGCTCCGCTAATGTGAACAGATTGAAAGCCATTTTTTAAAAAGGGAAACTCCCGTTGAGTTTTATCTTCTAACAAGCGCTTGATATCACCAATTTCAGGCGCATCTTCACGCCGCTTGTAAGCACGCTCTTGCATTTTATCAACTTTATTTTCATCTGTATGAATACCGATGGCTCCAACCTTTTGGTAACCTGTACTTGTTTCTCCATCTGCTTCTAAGCTTGCAATTAAGTCTTGATAATATTTTGCTCCGGACTTAGCTAAGCGGTACCAGGCTTTATTACGGCGCTGCGAAAGCCATGGGCATACAATTCCTGCAGCTGCATCTGTTGCTTGTCCATCATGCTTTTTGTCTACAATCGTTACATCTGCTCCTGATTTGGCTAAATGATAAGCAGTTGATGCTCCTAATATCCCTGCTCCGATGACGATATATGTACTCATTTATAACATTCCTTTATTCTCTATTAGTCATTAAGTGATAAAGGTGGTTCTCTACCACTTTGTTCTTTAATTCGCTTATCGATTGCTTCTTTTGTTTGCTTACGAATCTGATTTTTTCGCTCATACTCGTTTTGGTAAAAATCTTTAACCGTCTGATAACGCTCCTTAATAAGATCACGATAATTTTCGGCTTCTTTTTTATTTTTAAACTTAAATGGCTGAAGCAAAAGGTGTCCAGCCTGTTGCTTCAAAAGAAGCTAGTGCTTTTTCAAACTTATCCTGATTGTATGTGCTTGAACTATAGACTACTTCATTGCTTTGACAAGAAGCAAATTTATCACTCTCTTGTTTTGATCCTTTGTGCCCATATACCCGAAGAGATATGTTTGCTCCTGTTAGCAAGCTATTTACATAGTCACGTACCACTTGTTTGCCCAGCTCCATTTTTTGGCCGCCGATTACGCTTCTATTCATACTTTTGCTTGCATCAATTAAACATGCAACGTTTAGCTCTTCGGCATCAGGTATGTTCACCTGCTGAGTTGGCATGTCACTCTCTTCAATTCGAACAACCGAATCTAACTCTTCAAGCTTAATGGCATCTTCTTTTATATTAGCGGCTAATAAAGGAACAACCAAGTCGTAAACTTCAATACCTGTTAACTGCTGATCAGCTTTTAATAGTTCTTTTTCTACCGCTTCCTCTTCATAACTACTTCTTTATGTCCCCCCTCTCTCTAGGAATCTCTCTAAGATCTTGCAATGCGCTTTTAGGCTCTGTTGCCCTGCTTTCTCTTCCTTTACTTCAACACCTACCGTTTGTTGCTTATTACCTTTTTCAACTGACTCACTTGATGGTGCTGCACAGCTCGTCAGCATAAAAATGGCACTTACGCTAAAAGCAGCTGCTACATTTTTTATGTTTTCATGCCCCTTTTCATACTCTATTTATCATTCATATGGTACCACAAAAGATCTATTTGAAATCCAGTTTTTGTATAGCGCAAAATTTGAACTACTTCTTTATCTGCTACCTTCAAGATCTTTAAAATTGTGATATGCTAGAGAAAGGAAGGTGACTATATGAAACAAATTAAAGTTAATCAATATGATGCGTTTAGTCGAAAACCACATAAAGGAAACCCTGCAGGAGTTGTTTTTCATGCCGATTCCTTAACTGATCATGAGATGCAGCTCGTTGCAACAAAAGCAAAGTTTAGTGAAACAGCTTTTATTTTACCATCTTCATCCGCAGACTTACATATTCGCTACTTTACTCCTGGACAGGAAGTTGATTTATGTGGACATGCCACCATTGCGTCTATTTACGCACTGTATACGAATAACATGCTCTCAAAAAGAGAACTGACGATTGAAACCAAAGCTGGCATTTTACCAATCAAGATAGAAGATAACGACCAGGTGCTCATTACAATGAATCAAGCAAAGCCTATTTTTCAACCTTTTAAAGGTTCAAAAGATGAATTAGCGGGCGCTCTTGGAATTACAGTCCATGACTTTGCTTCTGATTTACCTATTGTTTACGGAAGCACGGGAAGTTGGACTTTAATTGTGCCATTAAAATCGTTAAATGCTTGTCAAAAAATGCATCCTTTGTCCGAGAAATTCCCTCAAATACTAACAGATTTTCCGAGAGCTTCTATTCACCCTTTTTGCTTTGAAACCATTCATAAAGCAGCACATATGCATGGGCGCCACTTCTCTTCTCCTTATTCAGGGATAGTAGAAGACCCGGTAACAGGGACTGCTTCCGGCGTGATGGGTGCTTACTATGCAACCTATGTTAACAACTCTGCTTTCAGCAGTATGAATCTACTTGTCGAACAAGGACTGGAAATAGAGAGAGACGGGTTGGTGTATGTAAAAATTGAAAACTCCAGTGAATTATGCGTTTCAATTGCTGGTGAAGCTGTCTATGTAGAAACAAAAACAATTTTAATTTAATAAAACACTAAAAAATCGTACATTTTCATGTACGATTTTCCTATGTAGAGACTTATGAAAACACAGCTTGAACGCTCATCACGGTTACAGTTAATACAAGCACTACATTTCCAATAATTAACCAGGGCTTCACGCTTCCACGCTTTCCTTTAATGGCTGTAACAAGTCCAGCTATTGGGAGTAATGCCATTAGAATGACCCAAATTTTTCGGATAATTGCTGATTCTAAATAAAATCCTACTTGCACCATTGTAAATAAAACAATTGTCAGTACAAACAGTAGGCCCGGAATAAATAAATGCACGCCTCTTGGCCTTGATGAATAGTACAAAACATCACTTTCTTTCTATATATAGTTTTAGCTAACAACAACGTTATCATTTACCAAAGGTTTTGACAACTTGTCAGACAAAGTTGTTAACAAAATTTAATAAAAGGTAATCAGTGCTTTATTTCTTCAAATGGAAATGGCTCTGTTGTATGAATAATTCCTTCTAAGTATGATTTATCCAACGCTTTACCTTCTATCCATTCTTTAAAGGAAAAGATGAAGGGCTCAGCTGATCGGCCAATTCCAACTGCTACTTGCAGCGTATGAGGTTCATATGCCACCGTATGCAGCGTTCCAGCTGAATTTTTATAGTCTTCTTTAAAGACTCCATGGACTGGGTCATTGAAAACTTGAAATGCATCCCTTATGGATAGTGCTTGGTCAATATGGTTACGGATATTCTCTAAACGCTCTGTTGATTCAACGAGATGATGGCGATTTTCTTCAATCAATTCATGAAAATGATTTGTACAAGCCATCGCCCCTCCTCTCAATACGCGCACTCCTCTACCTGATGCCTCAACAACAGCTGCATATCCATTCCGATCATAAAGTGAATAGTTAAATGCGTGCCTATGAGGAGCTCTCTCTAAAACAGCTACCGCTTCTTCTGTTGTTTCGCATGATTCCAAAATAAAACGAGCTAACGTACAGCAAATGAAGCCATCTGTTTGCCTACGACGGTTAACAAAATGGTAACCGATTACAAGGCCTTTTTCATTCATGCCATCCATTCGGCCAATCATTCTAGTTCCAAATCCTACGCTAGCAAAACCTCGATCAGGTTGAAAGAGTAAAAATCTTCCCTCATATGTTTTAGGGTGATAGTCATAGTTGCGCACATACACCCCGTTTTGCATAAGAGCCGAACATCCTGTTTTATCCCAATTTTGTTGATAGCCGCTATACTCGTGAACAACATCTTCAAGCGACCAATCTAATCCTTCACGCAATCCTTCTAGTTCACTCCACAAGTCAGGTGCAAACAAATCATAATACGTTTTAGCCTGGCGTTGATTCGCCTTATAACTTCGAGTTGAACGCTTTCTTCTTTTTAAATGATTTTCTTCAAGCTTTGTACCTTTATGTTGTAACCCTTGTAGTACTCCAAGATTATAATAAGAACCTCTTCCTTGAATAATCTCTACCTTTATGTCTTTCATTTCCTTTTCACCTCATTTAATCTACTCTTATTTTGCAGGAAATGAACATCGATTTGCAACTTTCAATCCTCATACAAGACATCCGAATGGAATAAAGTTAAAGAGTGAGCGTTTTGAATTAATAAATATTAATTTGAGGTGATGACTAATGCTACAAGAGAAAATAGCAAAAGAAATCCATTATTATATACAAAAAATTCAAGGCAGACAATCAGCTGATGGTTCCTTTCAGTATTGCTTTGAAGGGGGTGTTATGACGGACTCTTTCTTAATTATGCTCTTGCGAAGCATTGAACACCCGGACGAAAAGCTTGTTGAAAAGCTTACGAAGCGAATTGTTTCAAAACAAAATAAGGATGGAGTTTGGACCCTGCACGATGATGAAAAGTCAAATCCTTCTGCGACTCTTCAAGCCTATGCAGCCCTTTTATACTCTGGCTTCTATACGCGCGAAGATCGCATTCTTCGAAAAACAGAGGCATACCTCATTGAAACCAATGCACTATCAAAGGCTCATTTTATGACAAAATGGATGCTTGCAGCAAACGGATTATACGATTGGCCTTCGTTGTTTTATTTACCACTTTCATTTCTAGTCGTTCCGCCTAACGCTCCCCTTAGCTTTTATAATTTAAGCGCTTATGCACGCATTCATTTTATCCCAATGATGATTGTTGCCAATAAAAAATTTTCAGTCACGTCTAAGCACACCCCTTCTCTCAATCATTTGCTGACACGGTCAGAGGAACTAGATATGCAACGAAATATTCAATCATCACCATTTCTTAAGCAAGTTAAGCACTTAACATCCCTTCCATCTTATATTCATCGACTTGGCTATCAAGCGGCCGAACGTTACATGCTGGACCGCTTAGAGGATGATGGGACATTATACAGCTATGCTAGTGCTACATTTTTTATGGTGTACGCTCTATTAGCTCTTGGATATGAGCGTACTTCTCCTATTGTTCAACGGGCCGTTGAAGGGATTTGTGGATTAGCTAGTGAATGCTCGGCTTATACACATATTGAAAATTCTACATCAACGGTATGGGATACAGCTCTTTTAACTTATGCGCTTCAAGAATCCGGCTTATCTTGGAAAAACCCTATGATAAAAAAAGCGACTTCTTATTTACAGAAAAAACAACATTCTCGCTTTGGAGATTGGCGTGTTCATAACCCAGGTATTGAACCAGGCGGATGGGGATTTTCACACAATAACACCATCAACCCTGATTTAGATGACACTTCTGCTGCAATTCGTGCATTAACTAGTCGAGCCGCAGGCGACCCATCTTATTTCCACTCGTGGCAAAAAGGAATCAACTGGCTGTTATCGATGCAAAATCGAGACGGTGGCTTTGCTGCCTTTGAAAAAAACACTGATAGCACGTTGTTTACGTACCTGCCCCTTGAAAATGCAGAAGATGCGGCTACGGATCCTGCAACTGCTGATTTAACGGGCCGGGTACTAGAATGTCTTGGTTCATTTGGAGGTATGAACAAGAATCATCCCAAAATCCAAGCAGCCGTTGAGTGGTTATTAGACAATCAAGAAGAGAATGGCAGTTGGTATGGGCGCTGGGGAGTTTGTTATATATATGGTACTTGGGCAGCTGTTACGGGGCTTTTAGCAGTAGGTGTATCAAAACACGATAAGCAGATTGTAAAAGCAATTAACTGGCTTAAGAGCATCCAACGTTCAGACGGCGGATGGGGAGAATCATGCTCCAGTGCTAAATATAAGCGCTATATGCCCCTATCGTTTAGTACACCTTCTCAAACAGCTTGGGCTATAGATGCTCTACTGGGTGTCTGTCCAAAAACTAATCAAGAAATAATAGATGGTGTTTCCTTTTTACTCAATCGCTCAGAACAAACCATGCAGCAGCGAAACTATCCGACCGGCATTGGACTTCCTGGACAATTTTATATTAATTACCACAGCTATAACGACCTTTTTCCTTTATTAGCTCTTTCACATTATCGTGCAAAAACTTAAAAAAACTTCTCCATTGATTGGAGAAGTTTTTTATTTGAAAATTCTATATTTTCAATAGGGAACTTTCTCTTTTAGTGATAGCCACGTACGATCCTGTATTTTTTGAACTCCTACTTCCTGTTCAAAAAACGCAGAAAGCTTCTTTTCCGTTAACAAATCGGCTGTTTTGCCTGCTGAAAACACTCTTCCTTCTTTCATCAACATGGTGTGAGTGAAGCTAGATAAGATCTCTTCCACATGATGCGTCACATAAATAAGAGTTGGACCATCTGGTTCCATCGCAATTTGTTGAATTAACGATAATAATTGCTCTTTGGCCAAAAAATCTAAACCTGTACACGGTTCATCTAGAATAAGAAGCTTTGGAGATGCCATCAATGCGCGTGCAATTAACACTCTCTGACGTTCACCTTGAGATAAAGTGCGATAGGGTTGACTAGCAAGGTGTTTGCACTTAAGCTGATGGAGAAATTGATTTGCACGTTCCACATCTTCCTGAGTTACACTCTCATATAGTCCAATTGAAGCAAACTTCCCACTTAAAACAATTGTTATTGCTGTTTCATCCTCAGGAAATCGCTGCTGTAAAGACGAACTGACCCACCCAATTTCTTTGCGCATTTCTGGCAAATTGGTTTCACCAAACTTATGATTTAAAACGGTAGTTTCTCCTTTAGTTGGCCATATGTATCCATTTATAATATTTAAGAGCGTTGTTTTGCCACATCCATTTAACCCTAGTAAACACCAATGCTCACTTTGATTAATTTTCCACGATATATCGTTTAGCAACAGTTTGTTTTCGCGTATAAGCGAAACATTTGTTAATGTTACAATATTAGTCAACTGACATCCCTCCTGTTTGGATTGAATAAACATCAATAGGTTTATTCCACTTTATAATCTGCTTTTCTTTTTTCATCCCTATTTTCACCACTACTTTTTGCGATGCGTGATGCTTAGGATCTATTAAAGCTGTAATCCTCGTTAATCCAAGCTTGTGAAATCCATAGTTAATACAGCCTTGAGCCGCTTCAGTTGCATAACCTTTCCCCCAAAAATCTTGAAGAAATAAATACCCTAACTCTACCTCTATAACGCCATCAACCTTTTGCAACAACAAGCCACACTGTCCAACAATTTGTTTTTCACCTTTCTTTTCAACGGTCCACAAACTAAAGCCGTAAGACATATCATGATTTCGAACAGATTGAATCCAAAGTTTGGTTTCATCTACGCTTTTTATATGCGGATAGAATTTCATCGCTTTTGGATCACTAAATATTTGAAACAGCGCTTGATCATCAGACGCTCTCATCTTTCTTAAAATTAACCGCTTAGTTTCTATTATAACAAAGCTCATCCCTCGACTCCTTTTTTAATTTATGATGATAAATATAATTTGCGAAACGCTGTAGGGGTCAGGTTTTCATATTTCTTAAACTGCTTAATAAAATAGCTGACATTTTCATATCCAACTAATGCTGCCACCTCTGAGACAGACATTTGGCTATGTTTAATTAAAAGCTCTTTCGCTTTTTGAATGCGCACTCGCGTAACGTATTCGATTGGTCTTAAACCAAAAGCTTGTTGAAATAAAAGGCACGTATACTGAGGTGTTACGTTTAAAGAGTGAGCGATAGCATCTAGAGTCACAACGCTAGCATACGAACCTTCAATATAGTCAATGGCAGGCTGAAGCTGCGCATGATGCTCATGTCTCGTTTTTCTTTCAGACAGCAGGCAATCATTCTGTAAATGAAGCAAAAAGCTATAAATTAACTCAGAAGCCTTTAAGCTACTCGATGACCCTTTGACTTCAAAAGCTAAAATCATATCTTTTAGCTTTTGTAAAAGAGTTTCAGCATATGTTACCTTAACTTTTGTTGAGGTTAGCAAGCCAAATGTACGAAGAGTTTCATTGATTTGTGCTCCGTTAAATGAAACCCAACATACTTCCCATTGTTCACTTAAAGGATAATATTCATGCGGAACGTAGGGAGTTAGAAAAAAGCCTTCGTTCTGTTCAATTGTATATGCTTGATTATTCACACAAAGCTTCCCTTTTCCGCTCATACACTGAATCCACTGAAAGTCTGGAAACTCGTGTTCACGTACAATATGCACTTGGTGTTTCCAATATCCTACACTTGATACATAAAAGGGTAATCTAAGGTCTAACTCTGTCAGCGTGGGAAAAATTGCTTTATCCACTTAACTTCCTCTCCTACTCATCATTCTTCATATGAATTTTGTTATATTTTTTTAAAATTGTCTCATTGATTCGCCTTTTGGTAAGCGTTATCATGTTCATATACCATTATAAATGAATAAGGGATGGATGAACATGTTAAAAACAATTAAAAAATTCAACTACACTCCACCAGCCAACGGATTTCCTGAGTGGAATAATAACCCTGATATTTTCCAGCTAAACCGCTTACCAGCTCATTCAAATACGACGATTTACCAAACGTCAGAACAAGCTTTACACTCTAACACCTCATCTTCTTACTATCAGTCTTTGAATGGAGATTGGCAGTTTCATTGGGTACCGCGCCCAGATGAACGCATTGTGGATTTCTATCGCAAAGATTTTGATCATAGCACGTGGGACTCCATTTCAGTCCCTTCCCATTGGCAACTTCAAGGGTATGATTATCCACAATATACAAACGTAACGTATCCTTGGATACATCATGATGATATCAAAGCGCCTTTTGCGCCAACGAACTATAACCCTGTAGGACAATATACGCGTACTTTTACCGTGGATGAAAGCTGGAAAAACCAACCTATCTATCTTAGTTTCCAAGGAGTAGAGTCTGCTTTTTATGTATGGGTAAACGGTGAACTAGTCGGTTATAGTGAAGATAGCTTTACGCCTGCTGAGTTTGATTTAACCCCTTATATTCAAGAAGGTGAAAATAAATTAGCTGTAGAAGTGTATCGTTGGAGTGACGCTAGTTGGCTTGAAGATCAAGACTTTTGGAGAATGAGTGGGATTTTCAGAGACGTTTATCTCTATTCTACTCCTCCAGTTCATATTTTTGACTTTACCGTCCGCGCACAGCTAGATGAAAATTATGTGAATGGAAAACTAGCAATTTCTGCTGATATCACCAACTATATCGAACAGAGTGCTGAAAATGTAACGCTTGAAGCCATGCTTTATAATGATGAGCTTAAAGAAGTGCTAAACCAGCCGCTGCAAACATCAATTTCAGTACATGAACAAGAGACTGTTTCGCTAGACTCAAGCATTGCCTCACCAAATAAATGGAGCGCAGAAAGTCCTTATCTCTATACGCTTGTACTTACTTTGAAAGATGAAAATGGAAACGTAATTGAAGCGCAAAGCTGCAAGATTGGGTTTCGCACATTTGAACTAAAAGACGGATTAATGAAGATTAACGGGGAAACAATTGTTTTTAGAGGTGTAAATCGCCATGAATTTTCTGCGACGAAAGGTAGAGCCGGCATTACAAAAGAAGAGATGCTTCATGATATTTTATTAATGAAGCAGTTTAATATCAACGCAGTTCGTACCTCTCACTACCCTAATGCTTCAGGCTGGTACGAACTTTGCGATGAGTACGGCCTTTATGTAATTGATGAGACCAATCTGGAGACACACGGGACATGGAGTTACCTGCAAGAAGGTGAACAAGATGCAATTCCAGGAAGTAAGCCTGAATGGAAAGAAAATGTTTTAGATCGCTGTCGTTCTATGTACGAACGTGATAAAAACCACTCTTCTATCGTGATTTGGTCTCTTGGAAACGAATCGTTTGGTGGGGAAAATTTCAAGCATATGTATGATTTCTTCAAGCAAAAAGATGATACGCGTCTCGTTCATTATGAAGGAATATTCCATCACCGAGATTACGATGCATCTGATATCGAAAGCACGATGTATATTAAGCCAGCTGACATTGAAAAATATGCGCTGATGAACCCCAAAAAGCCTTATATTCTCTGTGAGTATAGCCATGCAATGGGGAACTCATGCGGTAATTTAGCTGATTATTGGAATGTTATTAATCAATATCCAATCTTACAAGGTGGCTTCATTTGGGATTGGCGAGACCAAGCTCTTGAAACAACAACACCAGACGGAATTACTTATTTAGCATACGGTGGCGACTTTGGCGAGAGTCCACATGATGGTAATTTCAGTGGGAACGGACTTTTATTTGCTAATGGTGACGTGACGCCAAAGTTATATGAAGTTAAAAAATGCTATGAAGCTGTATCATGGAAAGCTACTGATCTTAAACGAAAAATCTTTACTGTCCAAAATGATTACTTATTTACAAATTTAAAAGATTATGAGTTTACGCTTACAGTAACAAAAAATGGCGAAGACATTTATAACCATTCATTTATAGTAGATGTAAAGCCTCAAACAACAAAAGAGATTCAATTACCATTGGATGATTATAACAAATCTCAGATTAATGATGAATTTATTGCTACTCTATCAATGAAATTAAGAAATCAAACTAAGTGGGCTGACAAAGGGCATGAAGTAGCTTTTGAACAGTTTATTCTACCAGCACAAGTTGTTTTACAACGTGCAGCTGAGACAAAAGCACCACGCTCTATAAAAAATACAAGCCAAGAACTTATGATTAAAGCTGACTCTGCTACTCTTACATTCAACAAACAATCTGGCTTGATGACTTCTTATTTATATAGGGATACCGAATTATTGCTAGATGGATTGCAGCCTAACTTTTGGCGAGCAGTAACGGATAACGATTTGGGTAATAAACTTCAAGAACGCTGCCAAGTTTGGAGAGAAGCAAGCCTTAACAGAGAACTGGAATCGTTTACTGTACAAGAAGAGAAAAGTCATATAACTATTACCACACGCTTTTGGTTTCATTCGCTTGAAAACACAAGCTGTGAAGTTGTATATACTGTAGATAACAGTGGACAGGTTGCTATTCGCCAAACGCTGATTCCGGGCAGTACGCTTCCTGAAATTCCTGAATTTGGCTTACGCTTTACTATGCCAAAAGAATTCAACCAGCTTTCTTGGTATGGAAAAGGACCTCATGAAAATCATTGGGACCGTAATACAGGAGCAAAAGTTGGCTCCTATACAAGCGATGTAAACTCCCAGGTAACACCTTATTTACGTCCACAGGAATGCGGGAATAAAACGGATGTTCGTTCAGCAAACATTCTCAATGAAAACGGAGTTGGTTTCTTTATTCAGGGTACACCGACGATTGAATTAAGTGCATTACCGTATACTCCGTTTGAGCTTGAAAGTTATGATCATCATTACAAGTTACCTAGTAGTGATAAAACGTCGATTCGCATTAACTATAAGCAAATGGGTGTAGGTGGTGACGATAGCTGGGGAGCCAAAACGCATCCACAATATACGCTGTATGCTAATCGTCCATATGTTCATGAGTTTACGATTAAGCCAATCGTTTAATCATTTAAAAAGAGCGCTGAGTGCGCTCTTTTTTTTAGAAGAAAAGTCTATTTATCTAAAGGGTATAAACACTTTTTTTCTAACCCCTTCTTCTATTGCCCCCCAATTTATTTTTAAAATATGGTTGCTTTCTACATGATTAACTGGCAAGCTTAAAGAGGAACTAAAATTTAGAAGAAAGAATAAATAGGTGAACACATGATTGAAATTAAGGCCTCAACATTAAGTGATGGTGAGTTTAATCGCGGGGTATTTGCAACGCAAGATATTAAAAAAGGTGAGTTAATCCACGAAGCACCTGTTATTGCTTATCCTAACGAAGAGCATGAACACATTGAAAAAACGCTTTTAGCAGATTATTCATTTGAATATGGGATTAATCACTCTGCTATTTTATTAGGCTATGGGATGCTATTTAATCACTCTTATACCCCTAATGCTACTTATGAAATTAATTTTGATAAACACGTATTCGAGTTTTATGCCTATACAGACATTAAAGCTGGGGAAGAAGTGTTAATTAACTATAACGGAGACGTTGACGACCAAGAACTGCTTTGGTTTGATAAGGAAGAAGAATAAAAAAAACAACCTGGGAAAATCCCAGGTTGTTTTTTATTCAGTAATGGTAATGTGATCTTGGTCTTTACTTTCTACTCCTTCGCTAAAAGTTAACCTTGTTTTAAACCTGTATGACCGTTTATCGTTAGAAGGTAAGAGCTCTGCTGGTAAGTCAAATGTAAAAGGAATCTTCTCTTGATGTCCACTTTTAATTTTTCTTGATGTTAAAAGGCTGGTTGAACCAATCACTACTTCTTCCTTGCTGTGATGATCTGTTACAATCAAGTCACATTCAATGCGCGTAATTTCCTGCTCAACAATTCCACCTTTTAAATGAAACTCTCCTTTTACACATTCGTCTTTGCAATACTGATTTTTTAATAAGATTAAATCAATCTGAGCCGCCCCCACACCTAACAGGGACATATATTTTCGTAAAATCATGTTATTTTCTCCTCTAATTCTAATGTCTATATTAAATGAAAAAAGCCTCTACCAATGTGGTAAAGGCTTTAAACATAAATACAGACCTTTACCGTATGGGTAAAGGTCTCGCTAACAATCGTTCGTTGCCAATAAAGCCGAGAGCAACTGCTCTGAAATGACGACTTTATTGTAAAAGCTACTCCCCTCTAGGAGAACATTTTTCATTTATAAGCTTATATTAGTCGATAATCTGTATTTCTGTCAATATTCTTAAATACTTTTATGAAGTAACTTTTTTAAAAGTGGAAATAACACATCCGGTAATTCTTTGATGTCTGGGACTAATATGCTATATTTTCCATACATATTTTGAATTGTTTTTCGCTGTCCCTCATCAATTTCCCCGTTTGACAAGAAAACATTAATTACTTCCATTCCATGTTTTCTTGCTTCAAGTACTGCTTCATGCGTATCAACAATACCATTTTGTTCATATCCCATTGCTGCAGGCTCTCCATCAGAAAACACCAGAAGAAACTTTTGTTTTTCCGTTCTCTTTAACAAGCGTCTTGTCATGTGGCGAATAGCAAATCCGTCACGGTTATCTTCCTCTGGCTCCAGCTGCATAATCTCAGGACCGCTTTTAGGTTTGAGTGATGATTGGAAGTCCATCACTGTCTTTAAATAGTTAGGCTGACTTGTTTCAGTTGCATCATTCGTATCTTCCCAAAAGCCAACAATTTGATGTGGAACTCTCACTGATTTTAGCGCTTCATGGAATAAGATAATGCCAAGCTTTGTTTCATCCATTTTGTCATACATTGATGCTGAGCAATCAACAAGTAAAGAGAAAACCGCGTCAATCTGCGGAGATTCTTGGTCTTTTTTATAGAATAAGCGTGGGTTATCGTCTGTCCATAACTTTAACAACCTCTTATTTAAACGACCAAATTGAAGTTCACTTCTCGGTAACGTTTTTTTGTGCTCTAACGTCTTCTCAATCATTTGCTTGAGCTTTTTTTGAAAAGATGAAATAAGTTGCTTATTTTCACCATACAAAGCAGCTTCTTCGTCTGTGGGAATGGTTGGATCTAAGAACACTGGAAATGCGTACTTATTATCTTTTCCATACTCATAGTCAGCTGCTCCGTCTTTTTCTGGATGCGTTTGGTCCATCGCTTCCATTTGTGAATAATCGTTTCTTGACGTTTTTTGTGAGGCACCTTGAACAATACCAAGCGCTTGATCGCCATCATCTCCTTCACGGACGCCATCACCTAGCATATCTGTTTTAGAACCTTGATCCATATCGAATTGTAAAAAACTTTGCGTTGCTTTACTTGTTTCACGATGCCACATTTCCATTTTCTCTTCATGAATATCTTCATCGCCATCTTGTTCATGCTCCAAAATATCATCGTTTGCAAGTTTCGATTCACGCTTCAAATCATCAAATGTTAGGCCTGTCTCCAGCTCTTCATAATCAAGTTCTGCCAAAAAGAAATACGTATTAAGCATGTCTTTTTCCAAAATATCATCAAACAAATCGACAAGCTCTAAGCAAATACGTGAAATATCTTTAGTGGTTTTCGCTTCATACACCTTTACTAGCTGGCTTCGAATAAACGGCATTGCCATATCAACTTCATTTGTAATAAACGGAATTTCTTCAAACGGGTTTTCCGCTGTTAATAAAAGGTAGATACCGTTAAAAAGCGCATCAGTATGAACGCTTTTAGTTAAGTTTGCATTGATCTGAGTAGCAAAATACTTGCGGTACACATTTCTACGTGTAGCGAAAGCTTTTTTCGTACCAGGTCTTTCTTTCGTACATAAATCTTCCAAACGCAAATCTTCAAAGAGCATAAACAACTGCTTTGCGAGGCTTGATACAGATGAACGCTTCACTTTTTTCAGATACGCGTTTACCTCTTGGAAATCACAGTGGTAATAGCTTCCAACCGCTCTTAAAAACACGTCGCTCTTCAGGCCATACACTTTATCACTATCAGGTCGATTATCCCAGAAGTGACTTAAATAGATAATTTGCTGCAGCGGATCATAGTAAGACGAAACTCGATACTCCACTTCAATATCATCGTTTTTTGTCAATGTTTTGGTTAAATCCGCAAGCTCCATATATAAAAATGAATCAACGTTTTTATCGTTAAACTTAATAAATCTCATAGCGCCACCTCTTATTCAAATAACGTTTCTGCAATGTTTTGAATGGCTGCCTTTTCCCTTTCATCTTCTAACTTTTCAATAATTCCTCTCTTAATAGCACGCAGTGGAGGCATGTATAACGCTAAATCGCACGTATCTAATAGTGCACGAATCGATGCTGCTTCTTCTGAAATATGACCGTTGCTAACCTGCGTAATTAAATCTCCTGAAAGCTGTACAAATTGGTTAATTAACTTTTCATCTTGAAGCTGTGATTGTGTTTTTAATACTTGTCGTAAGCTTTCTCCTTGAATATATGGTACATCGATAACAACAAATCGATTCTTTAATGCTTCGTTTAATGGAACTGTTCCAACATAGCCTTCATTAATGGCCGCTATAACACCAAAGGTTTCTTTTCCTTTTACAACTTCACCTGTAAATGGATTTGTAATCATTTTACGGTAGTCAAGAACACCATTTAAAATTGGTAATGTCTCAGGCTTTGCCATATTAATTTCGTCTATATAAAGAAGCTGCCCTTTCTTCATCGCGTTGATAACTGGTCCAGAAACAAATTCAATCCCTTGCTTTCCATTTTTCTCAGCGATTGTTTTAAAACCTAATAACGCTTCAGCATCTAAATCCACTGAACAGTTAATGCTGTGCATTGGTTGTGAAAACAAATAAGATAATGTTTCTGCAAGCTTTGTTTTACCAGAGCCTGTCGGGCCTTTTAAAAGGACGTTCTTTCCAAGAGCTAGAGCAATAAGAGCATCTTCTAAAATATCAGCTTCTTCTGCAGTATAGCCGCCTTTTCCAATTAAAAATTCATCTTCTGTTGTTAATTTTTGTTTTCTTTCTTGAATGCGAGTAAGTACCTCACTTGGTAATGCTAAATCTGTTAATTCAATTGCCATAATTCATATCCTTTCTCTCGGTTTGCTTTCTTCATTCTACAAGATTTCATTTGGGTTCTCAAAGGTTTTACGTCATGAAAAAAAGTAGGTAGATACCTACTTTTTCACAATTTTATAGTTTTTGTGATTAACGACTGTTTTCATTGATTCGCCCGTTTCAGCGTCTTTTCCAAAATCTACGATGACGGAGTTATCACGAACCACCATGACAATACCTTTATAGCCTTTAAAATCACCTTTTTTGGGCTGAATTGTGTCACCGACTTTTGCTGCTTTTACCTTTGGTGCTTGCTCTTCTGTTCCTTGTGTATTTTCTACATCCATGATGATCCCACCTTTGTATTTTATTAACTATATACATCTTTTCTCTACAAAGCTTGATTTTCACCACTCGTTTGAGCTATCTTGTGACTTTTCCCGAAACTACTTTATTTCAAACGTTTAAATAAAATTTTATGAGAGAAGTTTCAACGAGCGTCATTTTTAAAATGCTATGTACGCCATCAATATGACAATGTATACCTTCTGAGTCTTATCATACCATTTTCTTGCCATTCCGAACACCAATTAAACCTTAGTTTTTAAAAAAAATGACATTTACCAAGGAATTTTGTCGAATTTCATCGCATTTTCTCTTCTATATGGTATGCTAACATTTATGTTTTATACGCTTAGAAAACAGTTATATTTTCCTATATTATAATTAGAAACTTTTGACGAACATTTCCGTTAGTTAAAGGAAAGGGGGAGAAAATGGCACCTAAGCATCATTTCGAAGAAATTTATGAACAGCATATGCACGACCTTTTCCGCTATCTTCTCTCTCTTACGCGGCGGAAAGAAGCTGCAGAAGACCTTATGCAAGAAACGTTTTATCGCGTATTACTACATTTAGAAACATATAGCGGTGAAGAAGTAAAACCTTGGTTGTTCAAAATTGCTTATCACGCATTTATTGATTGGTATCGAAAAGAAAAAAAGCGGCCAACTGTTGAACTGGAGGAATGGCATTTTTCACCACAGCCAAGCGCTGAAGATAAAGTGTTTATACAAGACGAAATTAATACGTGGCTTTTAGAAGTATCCACTCTTCCAGAGCCCAAAAGAAACATTGTACTACTTCGTGATTATCACGGTTTTACATATGAAGAAATTGCTGAGATGACTGGCTTTACTCTAGCAAAAGTGAAAATGGATCTTTATAGAGGACGTCAGCAATTAAAGAAAAGAAAGGAAGAGAACGTATGAGCTGTCAAAACATGCAGCACCAATGGAAAAAATACAAAGACGGAACTTTGACAGATGCAGAAATAGAAGAGCTCGAACGTCATACTGAAGAGTGTGATGAATGTATGAATTATCTTCAAAATCTGCTTGATGAAGAAGAAATACAGCCAGTCACTGCTTCCTCTACGTTTGATCACGAAAAAGCAAAACGCTCAATGATAAGAGCGAAATGGAGGCAACGCTTTACTAATGTATTGACTGTGCTAAGTGCTATTACCTTACTCTGGTTAGGAGGCAGCTTTTTATCAGTTATTTATTATTCTTTCACTCATAAAAGTGAATATTTACGAACCGTTGATAAAGCAGCAATCGAATCTGCTTTACCAAACGTATACGTCCAAAACTCAAAAACCGAAGCAAAGCCTTTTTTCCGCTTACAAAACGAATACACGCTGTATAAAGAAGTTGGCCATGAACAAAAGAGTGTCGGACAATATACGTTTCACCACCTATTTGAACGAGTTACAAACGTCGACAAAAACTTTTTAAACGATCATTATAATATGAAGTTATCGTTTGCTTATCCAGAGCGAGTAAAACAAGAAAAAGATCCTTCTTTCTATCAAGATTGGTCAAATGAGACATGGGGAGCACTTGATCAACTTCCAGAAGGCACAGTTAGTGAAGTTGCGCTTTCTTTTGATCAAGCCTATACCATGGAAGAAATTGAAGAAAAACTTAGCTCTACACTTTCTAGCGACATCTCACCCGTCTGGTATGCCTTAGACACTGGTTATGAAACAAAAGGAAGCGATACAAGCAATCCACTTGTAGATTTAACCTCTTCTTTTGGATTCCCATCAATGCTAGAGTTACCGTATTATGAAGAAAAAGAAACCTTTACAGATGAAGAACGCGTCGTGCAGATGCTAAAGGTGCTTGCTGATAACGAGCGGACGGTTCAACAAATTAGATGGATGAACCCAGATGATCTTCAGTTAATGAATCGATACAAATTTGTAAAAAAGAACGGTGTTAGAATATACGGCATTGTCTTAACAGGACCAACAAAAGAACTGCTAAAACTAAAGAACGAACCGTCGATCACCTATTCTTCTTTAGGAGAAGTAGAATTATGGAACTGGTTTACTCGTCCCACTCAAGGTACCTTGCATTAAAGCATGAGAACATTACGTTTTCGTGCTTTTCTTTTTACATGCTATGATAAAACGAAAAGGAGTGAGAATTTTGAAGTATTTATCTATGTGGACTTTCCTTATTATTTATGCATGGCTATTAGCACCCGGCAGTAAAGGAAAAAACGACCTCATCATGATAAAGCTAATCTCTGGGCAGTTCACAACGGTGGAGCCACTCGTCGTTATGATTTTTTCATGTTTAGGACTATTCCCTCTTTTATTTGCATCACTAATTATGCCAAACGATTCGTTTAAACTTCCAGGCTGGCCTTTTTCACTGCTCTCCTTTGGATTAGGAGCTTTCGCACTTTTACCTTACTTTGCACTAAAGGGCGAAAAATCAACTATGAATCGCGGGTTTAGCTCTCTAAATAAATGGTTAACTTCACGCACTTTCTTACTGTTTTTGTTGACCATGACTCTTGTTCTTTATTTGTATGGCTTTACAACAGGCTCATTTTCAGGCTATATAGAAGCTTTCAAGCGTTCTCAACTAGTTAGCGTGATGACGATTGATTTCTTTGCCCTTACTTGGTTAACCTATATTCTTTTTAAAGGTCATCGTTACCGATTCGTATGTGTCCTGCCTATCTTAGGGCCCCTCATTTTACTTTTAACGATAAATAACGAAAAAAGCAATACACCTTTAAATACATTTTTTAGCATTAAATAATTATGTTGCATTTCTACAGATATTGCTTTATAATCATCTCTTGTACACATGATTGCGATTGTGTAAAATTCCTAACACACACCATGTATACCTTTTACCAAGGTATACCTACATACCTGCGCTGTGCGTATACTCATGTTGTCTTAAACCTTTGAGTGTTAAAAGGGAGTTCAAAATTCAGTTGCGGATAGCATGCCCTTTTTGGGACGCTAAAACCGATTGTGCGAACACCCACCTAGTTGATCTGGGTATTTAAGACACTTCGGGTTACGGCAGTGCGGGCTTTTTACTTCACTATAGTTTACATAATGATATTATTGTCTATTCAAAAATTCGTAGTAAAGCCTAAAAACATAAAAACGAACAAAAGAGTAGTAAATCATTACGGTTTTCTACTCTTTTTTGTCGACGCCATATAAACTTATTAGACACGTAAAATAAGTATTTTCACTGCCGCTGTATTTTCCCTCAATCAAGAAAATACTTTTAAACTCAATTGTGCTGGTTCAGTGATTCTTTAGATGAATTCTTTTTTGGCTCTAAAGCATCATCTATAAACATTTGATAGAGATAGTTGACTACTGCCATTCCCATACACATTAGAAAAAGATTAAAACGGGAGAGCGTGCCCATTTTATATACGCGAAGCTTTTCACCAAGTGTCGTAAGTGGGTATGCAAACATGTAGTCAAATACAGCATTCAGCAACATATAAGGAATAAACTTTCCGTAGGTTAATCTAAACACCCAAAAGTTCGCAATGAAAAATCCTCCAAATACAAATGAAATATCACTAGAAAGTCTAGGTACAAGTGGCTTTCGTACTCTCCACCATTTAAAACTTTTGGCAAGCTCACTTAGTAAGGAAATGGCTAATGAACTAAACGTAATAACCGGTAAATATCTTTTGAAGGTTTGTTTATCTGTTTTAAATAGCGTTAACCATGGCAGTACTAACAGTGCTAAGTTATATAATCTTGCTATCATTTTTAATTCTCCTTTGATGTATCTATTCCCCCTGCTAAATCCATATACAGACTATTTTGTTCTTATAACGATTTGTTATTCGTTGATAAAAAAGAAACAAATTGCTTATAGTTAAATTGCAATTCTAACCTTGTTTAACTGTCTAAAATCGGCTAGATTATGCCCAACTAGTGGAAAGGTTAGTATTCTTACTCCAATGTTTAGGTTTTTTTGAGCGGTGGTATACCTTAAGTAAGACGATAAACTTAAGGAGCTGATTCAAATGAATAAGCAAGAAATGATAGACAAGTTATCGAACTTACTAGATGAAAATCGAGTGGGCACATTAGCAACCGTTGTGAATCAAAAGCCTAATTCTCGCTACATGACGTTTTTCAAAAAAGATGGTGACATTACCTTGTACACCCCGACAAGCATAGCTACGCATAAAGCTGATGAAATTGAGGAAAACGGCAACGTGCATATTTTGCTTGGCTATAGCGGCGAAGGATACGGAGACAATTATGTAGAAGTATCTGGGATTGCTAAAATTAATGATAGTCAAGAGCTAAAGAACCGCTTTTGGAATGACCATATGTCAAAGTGGTTTAATGGACCTGATGACCCTAACTACGTTTTACTTGAAATTACGCCTGCTCATATCAAATTGATGAATGAAGGAAAAGATACACCAATTTCTATAAGCTTATAGTCTAGATAGAAAATGCCTCCTGTGGGAGGCATTTTTTTATTGTATCGCTCGAAGCAACTGTTCTGCCGCTTTCTTAGGTGAACTTGCTAAGCTAATCGCTGTAATAATAGATACTCCGTCAGCACCAGCTTGAATGACTTTCGGAGCATTTTCGGCTGTTATACCCCCAATTCCTACAATGGGGAAATCAATCTTCTCTTGACGAGCTTGCTGAATTAAGTTTGTGCCTTGAACAGCTTTTGTATCTGTTTTTGTAGTGGTTGGAAAGACAGGCCCCATTCCCACATAATCCGCTTTATCTTTAATTGCCTGCTGTAGTTCTTCAATCGAATGAACTGATACACCAATTAGTTGATGAGGAGCTTTTTCTTTCACAATATATGCCTTTTCATCCTCTTGACCAATATGAATACCATCAGCCTCTAATTTAATTGCTAAATCAACATCATCGTTTACAATAAAAGGTATCTCATGCTGTTTACAGATTTGCTGAAGATCATAAGCAAGCTGATACTTTTCTTTCCCTTGCAGAGCTCCGTCTCCTTTTTCACGAAACTGAAACATGGTAATCCCACCAGCAATCGCTTCCCTTAATACAACTCTAGGATCTTCCTTACAATTATTACTCCCCATAATAAAATAAACCTTTAAACAATCTTTAATATTCACCTTTTGTTAGCTCCCTTCTACTGCTGTTCAATTCGTGCCCCTTGTTTTACTTGCTCTGGCTGAACATGATATAAGGCATCTAAAAAAGCTGCCTGAAAACTTCCTGGCCCTTCACCTGCTGCTTTATCAGCTGCAAGTTCAGCTGCAACTTCATATGCACATAATGCTTCAATAACCGCTTCAACTATTCTTTTCTTTTCAACTGCAACAAAAGCACCAATAACGGATGTTAATAAACAACCTGTTCCTGTTACGTTTGCAAGCATTGAATGCCCATTTGTGATAATATAAGCTGAGTCTCCATTACTAACCACATCTTGTACACCCGTTACAACAACAATTGTTTCCAACTGCTTTGCAGCCGTTTTAGCTAATGTAAGGATATCCCCTTCTTCAGATGCTGCATCTACACCTTTTATCGCCCAGCTTTCTCCTACAACATTAGCAATTTCAGCAGCATTCCCACGAATCACTGATATATTTACTTTATTCAATAATTCTCTTGCTTTAGCTGTGCGAAACGGCGTTGCACCCGCTCCCACCGGATCAAATACAACCGGAACGTCTGCCTCATTGGCTGCTTTTCCTGCAATTATCATCGCTTCAACTTCAGCACTTGTTAACGTTCCCATATTAAGTACGAGTGCTCCAGCGATTTTTGCCATATCTGCAACCTCTTCTTTTGCGTAAGCCATTACGGGCGATGCACCTAAAGCGAGTAAACCGTTCGCTGTAAAATTTGTTACAACAACGTTCGTCATATTATGTACTAGAGGCTTCTCTTGTCTCACCTGAGATAATAAATGGCCTATTTCTTTTTGCTTTGTCATTTTTCCGTCCTCCTACCTTTCGATATAAAAAAAGCACCCTGCATGAACGCAAGGTGCTTTTTACAATCTACTTACATTCCCTACGCTGGCATTATCCAACAGGTTCAAATGGTCTATGATGGTTTCCTAATCATACTCTCAGCCTGCATCCGCAAGCTCCCCATTTTATTAAGCTATAGTAAAAGTCTACTATATAAGTAGGTTTTGATGCAACAGTAAAGCTTCTTCTCATTGTTTGCTTAAAATGCACTTAAATCACAATAATTATCTCGACATAACTTATTAAAGTCAGAGAAGCTTTAAATGTTACCTATGAACTAGCGATGTACTTTAATAATCTTATAGTGTGAAAACCTTATCGGTTCCTTGATTATAAAAGCCCTGCTTATTGATTTTTACTGTTTGCTCTTTAGGTAAATTTGTGAAAATGATTGGCGTTACAATCGACTTGGCATTTTCTTTAATATAGTCCAAATCTAACTTAAGAAGAGGCGTACCTCGTTTAACACTTTGTCCCTCTTCTACTAAGCAGGTAAAGCCTTGTCCCTTTAGAGCGACTGTTTCGACTCCAACGTGAATTAGTATTTCTAACCCCTCATCTGTTTTTAAGCCTAGGGCATGCTTTGTAGGGAAAATACTTACTACTTCTCCTTCAATAGGAGAGGTCAGCGTCTCATTAGTAGGAGTAATAGCGAAACCATCTCCCATCATTTTTGAAGAGAACACAGCATCTGGCACTTCCTCTAGGGGCATAACATAGCCATCAAAAGGAAGTTCGAACTCGCTTTCTAACGTTTTATTTTCTTTTGTATGAAGTTCAGTAGCAACTTCAACTTTATTATTGCTCTCAAGTTTTTCTTTGTTAGAATCTCCTAACATAGCATCCTTTGGTACACCGAATAAATAGGTACAGATGAACCCTCCAGCATAACCTGCAGCTAAACCAATAATATACTTCAACCATAAACTATTTGCAATTAGTGGAATTAGAGCTAAACCTGAGGGACCAATCGCAATGGACCCAACATTACCGAACATCCCAATGACAGCCCCGCCAATTCCTCCACCAATACAAGCTGTAATAAATGGTCGACCCAAAGGAAGAATAACTCCATAAATAAGTGGTTCACCAATACCTAAAATACCAACAGGAAGAGCGCCTTTAATAACTGTAGTAAGTGATTCATTTTTACGACAACGAACCCATAATGCTAAAGCTGCTCCTACTTGTCCAGCACCAGACATTGCAAGGATTGGCAGTAAGATGGTCATGCCAGCTGTATTTATCATCTCAATATGAATCGGAATTAATACTTGATGCAGACCTAACATTACTAATGGTAAAAATGCTACCCCTAATACAAAGCCTGCAAAGATGCCTCCACGTTCAAGCGTCCAATCTATTCCTCCAATTAAGTTACTAGAAATTAAGCCAGCAAACGGCATAATAAAGAAGATAGTTAGCAACCCAATAACGAGAAGTGCAATCGTAGGTGTGACAATGATATCTATTGCATCAGGAATAAATCGGCGTAAAAACTTTTCTAAAAAGGAAAGCAACCATACCGCAATTAAAACTCCAATTACACCGCCTTGACCAGCAGATAGCGGCTGATCAGTAAAGATATTTATAATAGGTAACTCTTCTGTGACTCCGGTTAAGAGAGTTATTCCACCAATAACTCCTCCTAAAGCCGGCGTTGCTCCAAATTCTTTTGCTGCGTTGATACCAACGTAGATAGCTAAATAGCTAAAAATTGCATTTTTTATTACATTTAAAATCGTCACATACTGCTGCCATGTGTCTTGATCAAGGTCTCCTGCCGTGATACTATTTGCTAAAATTGATGCAATTCCAGCTATTAAACCCGCACCAACGAAAGCCGGGATTAAAGGTATGAAAATGCTTCCAACTTTTCTTAAAAAATTTTTAAACGGGGTATTATTTTTCTTTTTCAGTTCCGATTTCATATCTGCACCTTTTGACGTTAAGTTCTCAGTCGAACTTCCTTGAGATGCAAGACCTTCGGAATCTTCTTGAATTACGATACCAAATTGTTCAGCAACTTTCGTAACCACTCCTGGCCCTAAGATAATTTGATACGTATCGTCATCAACAACCCCCACTACTCCTTTTACTTGTTTTATACTAGCTTCATTAATATTACTACGATTAACTGGCGTAACTCGAAGCCTTGTCATACAGTGTGT
Organism: Bacillus sp. CBEL-1; assembly: GCF_004348885.1. Classification (NCBI taxonomy): domain Bacteria; kingdom Bacillati; phylum Bacillota; class Bacilli; order Caryophanales; family Bacillaceae; genus Bacillus; species Bacillus sp. CBEL-1. Next base: position 235,930 of record NZ_SBIM01000003.1, read on the forward strand.
ATAGTTAGCTATATTAGAACTACCTCCAAGAGCTTGAAGTAGTTCTTTAGCTATTTGATGATGTTTACTCATAGCTGTTCTTATCTCCTTTATAAATTCGCTACTTATTTAGCAATTGCTTGACGAACAAACCCTTTCGTAGTTTCTAAACGTTGTAGAGATTCTTCATATGAAAGTCCTGTTAAGATCATAACAATAGCAAGTTTAGAATTAGAATTTGTTTTTTCCAAGTATTCCTCTGCTGTCTCATACGTACATGAAGTCGCCTCCATTACGATACGTTTTGCACGCTCCACAAGCTTTTCATTAGTTAATTGTACATCTACCATTAAGTTCCCATAAACTTTTCCAACCCCTACCATAGAAGCTGTTGATAACATATTACAAATGAGCTTTTGTGCAGTTCCAGCTTTCAAGCGAGTAGAACCCGTTAATACCTCAGGACCTGCTACAACTTCAATGCTAATATCAGCTATTCTTCCGATGTCAGAACCTTTGTTACAACTAACTGCTACAGTTGGAGCTCCAATTGAACGAGCATACTCTAAAGCGCCAATAACATAAGGTGTTCGACCACTTGCAGCAATTCCTACCACGATGTCTCCGTTAGTCAGGCCAATGTTTTGCAAATCTTCTTTACCTAAGTCTTTGCTATCCTCTGCTCCTTCAACCGCTTTAATAAAAGCTTTCTCTCCACCAGCCATTAAGCCTAGCACTTCTTCAGGATTTGTACCAAAAGTAGGTGGACACTCTACAGCATCTAATAATCCAATTCGGCCGCTAGTTCCCGCACCTATATAAATAAGACGACCACCTTGTTTTTTTACTTCTATGATTGCTTCTACAGCTTTTGCAATGGAAGGAATTTCATCATTAACGGCTTTAGCCACTTTTTCATCTTCTTTATTCATTGTTGTTAGAAACTCTACAATAGACATTTCGTCTAAATTCATTGTTTTTTCATTACGAGCCTCAGTAGTTAAATTTTCTAGCATTTCTTCTCCTCCTAAACGATTCATTCTGTTAACGTTTACAGTATAAACAATAACTCATTTAAAATTTAATTTCAATAGTTTTTATAAAAATTGAAATTAAATTTTAAAATCCCTCATTACTTATGAAAATTCTTTCTACTTTCGCTACACGAGACAGTAAGAATATTGATACTGTGTCAAGCAGTACGTTCATACACTTAATAATGGAGGTGAAAGTTAAATGAAGAAAAAACTTTTGCTGCTGTTTACTCCACTGCTGTTGCTTTTATCAGCCTGCCTAAACGACCCCGTTCAAGACGATTTATTAAACTACTCAAACAATGAAATTCCCAAGGTCAGTAAAATAGAAATACAGGCGGTTGAAGCATATGACAGCGTATCTGGAGCTAACTACACAGATGATTTTACAATGTACAATACGCTTGTGGATGACGTGATTCCACAGTATCGTGAATTTATTGAAGAACTGGAAAAAATTGAAGTAGAAACAGATGAGCTACGAGCACTTCATGAAGATTACATTAAAGCTGCCAATACTCAGTATAATGCTTTTGCAAAGATTGTCAGTGCTCTTGAGAAACAAGACCCTGAATTAATTGTTGAAGCTAATGTAATGTTAGATGAAGCAAGAAAGGGAATGCGTCAATATGCAAGTGATATTAAAAAGCTTGCCAAAGAGCATAAAGTGACGTTTGAGAAGGAAGAAAAGCTTTAAAAGCGAAATAAAATCAGGTGCGTGCACCTGATTTTATTTCGTAACCCGAAAAAGATTGACAAACGTATCATAAAATTCTATATTTATATACCTGTAGACAAGTTTGAGAATTAATGACATATCATTAAACCTTGTTTAAATATGCTATTTTGTAAGGAGATAAAGATGACTACCACTACTATTACTACGAATGAAGAGAATGAAGAGCATTCAATCTTAGAACCAAAACCATTTAAAGAATCTGTTGTTATTCCTTTTTGGAGTTTGACAGTTATGCTTGTAGTAATGAACACTACAATGTTTAATGTTGCTCTTCCTAAAGTATCCACTGAATTTGCTTTAACATCTTCAACCTCTGCTTGGATTATTACTGGCTATTCTGTTGTTTTTGCGATTGCGACAATTACATATAGTCGACTATCCGACTTCGTTCCGATTAGACAGCTACTAACAACTGGCTTAACGCTTCTTGGAATTGCTTCAATTATCGGCTTTGTTTCGAACAACTTTACAATGTTGTTATTCGCTCGCGTTCTTCAAGCTGCCGGGGCAGCAGCAGTACCTGGACTAGCAATGATTTTAATCACGCGCTATATTCCAAAATCTAGACGTGGTAAATCAATGTCTATGATTTCTTCTGCTGCGTCGCTTGGATTTGGTCTTGGACCTGTTATTGGAGGAGCAGTGACCGAGTATATGGGCTGGAACTTTCTATTCATCGTTACAGGATTAGTTTTGATTTTCATCCCACTATTTCATAAAGTATTACCTGCTGAAGATAAAAAGAAAGTTTACTTTGATATTCTAGGTGGTATCCTAACAGCAGCAGGCGTGACTGGCTTTTTACTATTTTTAACTTCCTATTCGTTGGTACTACTAGCAGTCGGTATTGTAGCTATTATTTTATTAAGCATTCGTATCCGCAAGCATAACCATCCGTTTATTGAGCCCAAGCTTTTTCAAAGTAAAGGCTATTTACTATTAAATGGAATTGGGTTTGCAGCATACATGACTCATTTTGCTACTCTTTTTATTATGCCGTTATTATTGGTACAAGTTTTCCAAAAAAGCTCTGCTGAAATCGGCTTGCTAATTTTCCCAGGTGCCATTCTTTCAGCAGTTGCTTCTCGTTTTATTGGTAAAATTATTGATCAATTTGGAAACAACGTATTAATTCGATTTGGCCATCTGTTTTTATGTCTTGCCGCTATATTATTTACATTTTTTAGCACGGTGTCTCCAACAGCAATTCTGTTTGTTTATATGTTTATGAGCGTTGGCTTCACGTCTCTTACGTCTAGCGTAGCGAACGAAATTTCACGTGTTTTACCTTCAGATAGTGTTGGTACAGGAATGGGATTCTCACAACTTTCTCAGTTCGTTGGTGGAGCTACGGGCGTAGCCTTAACAGGAGTAGCAATCGTTTGGCAAAAAAGCTTACCAATTGAAGCAGCATTTCAGAATTTGTTCATCGGCATGACAGTATTAATCATCGTATCATTTATGTTATTTTTAGGATATAAACGTGTTGCGGTAGAAACACCTGAAGATTAACTTAGCATAAAGGAAGGGGATTATCTGTGGACGGTACATTAACACTTCAGCCTCTAGATGTTTCATTTTATAAACAACCAACACTATCTTTAGCAAAATCCCTGCTCGGTTGTTTACTTATTCACGAAACAACTGAGGGTACTACCTCTGGATTTATCGTTGAAACAGAAGCCTATATGGGGCCTGAAGACCGCGCTGCACATAGCTTTAATAACCGGCGAACAAAGCGGACGGAAGTGATGTTCGGTGCTCCCGGCAATGTATATACCTATGTGATGCACACCCACTGCCTTGTTAATATTGTCAGCGGCCCAGTTGATAAGCCAGAAGCTGTGTTAATTCGAGCAATCGAACCTTTTAGTGGAATTAATCTTATTCAAGAGCGTCGAAAGCATGCTCTGCCCAAAAATTGGACAAACGGACCTGGAAAGTTAACAAAAGCACTTGCGATTACAATGAATGCTTATGGACATGACATTACTAGTTCACCTCTTTACATCTCAAAAGGATTTACGCCTACATCTATTTCGTCAGGACCAAGGATTGGCATCGATAATTCTGGTGAAGCAAAAGATTACCCTTGGCGATTTTGGATTACGGATCATCCTTATGTATCCAAATAAAACAACGCACTTTTTAAAGTGCGTTGTTTTATTTATACCCACCACATTTGTGAAGGCTGCTCTTCAATTAAAATACTTTGAAGGTTTGTTACAGCACGATTAAACCCTTCGTTAATTGACATAATTGGGTCTTCATGCTCTATGCTTACAACATAATCATATCCATACGTACGTAAAGCGCTCATCATATCAGACCATTCTGTTAAGCTATGTCCACACCCTACTGAGCGGAATGTCCATGCGCGAGAGCGAACTTCACCATAAGGCTGCATATCTGTTAATCCATACATATTAATGTTTTCTTGATCCAAATACGTATCTTTTGCATGGAAGTGATGAATCGCATTTTCTTTAGCAAGAATTTTAATGGCTGCAACAGGATCAATCCCTTGCCACCACAAATGACTTGGGTCTAAGTTTGCACCAATTGCGTCGCATGTTGCTTCACGTAGCTTTAATAACGTATACGGTGTATGTACTAAAAACCCACCGTGAAGCTCCAAACCAATTTTCACATTGTGCTCTTGTGCATACGCGCCTACTTCTTTCCAATAAGGAATTAATTTTTCTTCCCACTGCCACTTTAAAACGTCACCATACTCATTTGGCCAAGGTGTAACCGGCCAGTTTGGATATTTTGCCCCATCATGATCACCTGCTGTTCCTGAAAAACAATTCACAACTGGGACATCTAGTAACGAAGCTAGTTTAATCGTTTTTAATAGCGTTTCATGAGATTCTTTTGCAAAATTAACCTCTGGTGAGATTGGGTTTCCATGGCAGCTGAATGCGCTAATCGTTAATCCACGATCCGTGATTTGATTTTTATACGCTTCTCGTGCAGCTTCATCCTCTAAAAGCTCATCCAACGGACAATGATTGTTTCCAGGATAGCCCCCTGTTCCAATTTCCACTGCATGAAGCCCAGCAGCTTTAACAGTATCCAGCATTTCTTCAAATGATTTATCCGCAAATAATACAGTAAATACCCCTAATTTCAACTTAGTCTCCTCCTCTTTTAGTTCTTACTACTATTATAAATAGCATCAATGATAGCTGATGTTTGAAGCGCTTCTTCCGGCTTTACGACAAGGTCTTCTTTACCTTTACAAGCATTAATAAAATTATTCGCTTGCAATAAGCTATAGTTTTCTTCCCCATCTATCCAAGCTGCTTGGCTGTTTAACAACATGCCATTTTTAGACGTATATAATTCAAACGGAAACACATTGATGCCTCCATTAACACCAGAAATGCTTACATGCTCTTCGTCGTCTGCTATATTAGCTGCCCAAGATGTCTCAAGTAACAACGATGCACCGTTATCAAACTTGATATAGGCTGTAACGTGGTCATCCACTTCAAACGTTTCGTGATTAAACGTCCCCCACTGATTTAGCTGGTTGGGTGACCGACTTAAGTCGTTATACGTAGATCCCACTACTTCTGTATGTTTTGGATTCCCCATTAGCCATACAGCTAAGTCAAGAAGGTGACAGCCGTAGTCGATTAAGCTTCCTCCACCTTGCAAGTCTTTATTAGTGAACACGCCCCATCCTGGTACTTTTCGACGCCTCATTGCTCTTACGCGGGCAACAAGCGGCTTCCCAACTTCATCCATGCTTTTTTTAGCAGCTTGTGCTTCCTTCATGAATCGATAATGATAAGCAATCGCTAGCACTTTATCTGCTTTCTTTGCTTCTTGAATCATTTGCTCGCATTCTGCTTTCGATAAAGCCATTGGCTTTTCACATAACACGTGGATACCAGCTTTTAACGCTTCTATTGCATATTCAGCATGGAATTTATTCGGTGTACAAATACAAACGGCATCGACTTCTGCAAACATGTCTTTGTAGTCAATAAATACATGTGGAATACCATGCTCATTTGCTACTTCCGTTGCGCGCTCAACATTAATATCACTCACGGCCACAATCTCACACTCATCCTGTAGCTGTTTAAATGCTGGAATGTGGCGGCCTACTGCAATACCGCCCACTCCAATAATTCCTACTTTCACAGCTATCACCTCATTACACTTGCTTAATTTGTTTTGTTTCACTAGACTCAAGAGCAGCTAAAATAACAGCTAATGACTTAAATCCTTCTTCGCCTGAAACCGGTGTTTCTGTATCATTAATAATTGCTTCCACAAATTTTTCAACAACATGAGAGTTGCTCTGACCACCATCATCATTTGATTGAATTTTCCCTAACTCGTACTTCACAACTTCTCCAGTTGCGTATTGAACTACTAATGAATGGTTTGGATCGTCTTCTAGGCGTAAAATTGCTTTTTCGCCATAAATGATTGTTGAATTATCTTCTTTGCTTGTGTACGCCCAACTTGCTGCTAGCGTACCCACAATACCGCTTTCTGTTTTTAATACACAAACCGCATTGTCATCTACATCGCCAAAATCTTTTGCAGTTGTTTCAACAAATGCACCAACTTCAACAATTTCTTCCCCTAAAATGTAGCGAAGCAAGTCAGTTTTATGAACACCTAAATCTCCCATCGCTCCAATAAATGCTTCTTCTTTTCTAAAGAACCAGCTGTCCTTACCGTCTACGCTCCACCCTTCTGGACCGCCGTGTCCGAAAGCTGTACGGAAGCTATAGATTCTTCCAACTTCACCGTTTTCAATTAATTGGCGCGCTTTTTGGTGAGATGCTACAAAACGTTGGTTATGAGCAATCATTAGCTTTTTGTCATTTGTTTTAGCTGCTTCTATCATCGCTTCAGCAGATTCTTTTGACGTTGCCATTGGCTTTTCACATAGAACATGTACCCCGCTGTTTAATGCTACAACGGAGATAGGAGCATGCAGGTAGTTCGGTGTACAAACGCTAACTGCATCCACTGTTCCGCTTGCTAATAGCTCTTCATAACTTGTATAAGCCTTTACGCCGTATTCACTTGCTACTTTATTGGCACGCTCTTCGTTAATATCACAAACGGCTACTAGCTCTACATGTTTGTTTATTTTATATTCTGGCAAATGACGATACTGAGCAATACTTCCACAACCGATAACTGCTACTTTTAATTTCTCCATTATTTTTCTCCCCTTTAGTTCCTTAGTTTTTTACCGTAATTTTTTCAAGCGGTTGAGCGTTTCCATATACTGGACGTTTGCGATCAACAGGCTTTGCCCAATTTACAGCGTTTACAATTACGCGTTGGATATCTTTATTGTGGTAAGTTGGATATGTTTCATGTCCTGGTCGGAAGTAAAACACCTTTCCGTTTCCACGCTTATACGTGCATCCGCTGCGGAAGATTTCTCCACCTTCAAACCAACTTGTGAAAACAAGTTCATCTGGAGCGGGAATATCAAAATGCTCTCCATACATTTCTTCACGCTCAAGTTCAATAAATTCTGAAATCCCTTCTGCAATTGGGTGAGAAGGATCGATAACCCATAAGCGCTCTTTTTCATCTGCTTCACGCCATTTTAGATCACAGCTTGTTCCCATTAATGTTTTAAAGATTTTTGAAAAATGTCCCGAATGTAAGACGATTAGTCCCATACCATCCAACACGCGTTGCTGTACTTTTTGGACTACTTCATCCGATACTTCTTCATGAGCTAAATGCCCCCACCAAACAAGCACATCAGTATTTTCAAGAACTTCATCTGTTAACCCATGCTCAGGCTCATCAAGCGTAGCTGTAGCTGCTGTATACCCAGCTTCTTGTAAAAATGAAGCAATAGCGCCGTGAATCCCTTCTGGATAAACTTCTCTTACAACTGGATTTTTTTGCTCGTGACGATTTTCGTTCCATACCGTTACTTTTGTCATTTTTATATCCCCTTTAACACCATTTGTTTTTAGTGAACCGATTAACCTGCCACTTACCTTTTCTTTTTAGCTGTGGACTCCCGCTGAACGAGCTCAGTCGACAGTCGAATATGTTGAAGTGCGGTAGTTTCATTTTCAATTGCTTGAATAATTGATGTGGCAGCTACCGACCCTTTATTAAATACATCTTGACGTACCGTAGTTAAGCTAGGTGTAGCATAACTACTAAACGTTAAATCATCAAATCCTACAATTGAATAATCTTCTGGTATGCGCTTACCTTCTTCTTGTAGCGCTTTCATTATTCCTAATGCTAGCGTATCAGATGAAGCAAAGAATGCAGACATAGAATGTGGACGTGATAATAACTCTTTTCCCACCCTGTATCCATTTTCAAATGAACTATCTAACGCTTCGAATATATGTGATTTGCACGGCTTGATCCCCGCCTCTTTGAGCGCTTTTTCGTAGCCAATAAACCGCTTATGGTCGATAGGGCTATTTGTCATTCGATGAGCAATGAAACCGATTGCACTATGACCTAGCTCAATTAAATGTTTCGTAGCTTGATAGCCACCTTCCTCATCGTTCATCGTAATATGATTGAAATAACGCTCGTACTTATCGTATGTATCTACTAACACGATAGGCTTAGATAACGCTTTCATCTCTTCGTATAAACGATTTGGAAATACGCCTAAAAATACTAGGCCATCTACGTTTCGCTTGCGAATCCATTTCATGCACTCACTTGGACTTTGCACACCTGAAATGAGTAAATCATATCCATTTTTACGAAGTACGTATTCGATTCCACTAATCATTTCACTTTGATAGTGATTATCTTTAAACATCGTAACAAGGGAATCATTCACTAAAGGAAACATAACCGCAATGACGTTTGATTTTCGCTTTGACAAACTTACTGCCGTTAGATTTGGTTCATATTCAAGTTCTTTAACCGCTTTCAAAATTCTCTGTTTTGTTTCATCTGATACTTTGTTAATACCATTTAACACATAAGATACAGCTGCGGGAGAAACTCCTGCGTGCTTTGCAACATCTCGAATCGTTATTTTTCCATTCATATACCCACTCCAGTTAAACGGTTAACTAGTTACACGCTCATTATAAGCCACCTTGAATTTCAAGTCAATCCTCTTTTTAGAAATAAGAATAATTATTTGAATTAATTGTATCTTTACGGATAGGTACTCTTCTTCGTTATTTCACTCCTTTAAAGCGCAACGTTTACTATCCATTAAAGATATGGGCATTTATTACGATTATTGTTAAATTTATTTAATATCTTCCTAGACTGGTATGTTTTCATTAATGACAAGACACCTCGTAAGCTGTTACTCTTTAGAACGTGCACGCTAAAACAATACACATCGGAGGTTATAAAACTATGTGGAAAAGATTAGCTATTATTGGTGCTTTAACAGTGCCTATGCTCGGATTAGGGCATTCAGCAAGCGCAGCGGAAACAACGCATCGCGTAGAAAGCGGCGATTCCCTTTATAAAATTGGGATGGAATATGGTGTCTCTATCAAAGATTTAAAAGAGGAAAACAATAAAGAAACTGACGGACTTGCAATCAATGAAACACTAAAAATCCCAAGTTCAATTAGCAGTACAGACAAAGATCTATTAGCTCGTATTATTCATGCAGAAGCAAAAGGAGAGCCTTATCCTGGAAAGGTTGCAGTTGCGACTGTTATCTTAAACCGCGTCGATGATGATGCATTCCCAAATTCTATTCGTGAAGTCATTTACCAAAAAGGCCAGTTTGAACCTGTAAGCAATGGTGAAATTAACAAGCCAGCGGATGCTGAAGCGAAAAAAGCAGTAAATGAAGCGTTAGCATTACACGGACAAGGAAGCGGTTCTCTCTTCTTCTTCAACCCTTCAAAAACAGATAACCAATGGCTACGTCAAAAAGAAGTTACTACTACAATTGGTGACCACGTTTTTGCAAAATAAAAAAAAGCACTCCTTCTGGAGTGCTTTTTTTTGCCTAATAGGCACTAACTAAGTTAAATAAAACCACAATAATAATGAACGGTAACACATATTTAACTAAGATAAACCACGTTGAAAATAGCTTTTCGGACTTGACGCTTCCGGCTTTAAATTCTTCAAACACGTGTTCTTTTTTCATTTTCCATGTAATAAAAATAGCGATTAATAAACTTCCTATAGGAAGCATTAAATTACTTACAAAGAAATCTGCTGTATCAAAAATGTTTCTACCAAACACCGTGACATTCTTTAAAACACCAAATGACAACGCTGAAGGCAATCCTACAAGAAAGACAATCCCCCCTGCTAACATTGCAGATCTCGGGCGTTTTTCCTGCTTTTCTTTTGTAAGAGCCGCCACAATAATTTCGAGTAGTGAAAAAGACGACGTTAACGTTGCAAATAAAAATAACAGCAAGAATAGTGCTAAAAATACAGATCCAAATGGTACTTGCTCAAACACTTGTGGCAATACAACAAAAAGTAATCCTGGCCCTTCGGTTGGCTCCATGCCTAATGCAAATACGGCAGGGAAAATAGCTAGTCCAGCTAGCAATGATACAACCAGATTTAAAATAGAGATGGAACCAGCAGATTTTGTTAAGCTTATGTCTTTTCCTAAATATGAACTATACGTAACCATGCAAGATAAACCCACACATAAAGAAAAGAAAGACTGCCCTAATGCGTACAGGACAGATGTACCTGTAATAGCGCTAAAGTCAGGCTTCAAGAAGAACTCTATACCTTCTGTTGCGCCATCTAGGGTCAAAGAACGAACAACGATAATTAAAAAACAAATAAATAACAAAGGCATCATATATTTATTTGCACGCTCAATCCCTTTTTGAACTCCTCTTGATATAACATATACGTTGATAATCAAAAATAAAGCCTGCGCTCCAATTACGAGATAAGGCTCTGCGATAATCGTATTAAAAAGTGCACCATATTCTTTCCCAGTAAGTAATCCACTAAAGCTCATAATGGTATAAAGCATAATCCATCCGCCTACAACGCTGTAAAAAGACAGCAAGACAAGACAGCTAAGAACACCTACTCTCCCAATCCAAACCCAAGCTGTATTGGGGGCAATTGCCTTATACGCACTAATCGCTTCTTTTCCAGTATGTCTACCAATAATGAATTCCGCTAACAACAGCGGCAATCCAATAAAGAGCGTAAACAGTACAAATAATAAAAAGAATGCTCCTCCACCGCTTGTCCCAGTCACATAGGGAAATTTCCAAATGGCACCAAGACCGATCGCAGCACCTGCAGATGCTAATACGAATCCTAAACGTGAAGACCACTGATTTGCTTTACTCATATAACCAAATTCTCTCCTCTTCTATACTCATCTGAATAGTACTTTATCATATCTCGAAGAGAAAATCATTCTCTATTGCACTTTTTCAAGAAAAACATTGCTTATTTCATTTTCTTACAATAATTTTTCAGTTCTAACTATTCACGAAAAGAAGATTCGTCACCGTCATATGCTTCTTGATTCGAAATAATTTCAATATGCAAATGTCCCTCCTTTTCTAACCTAAGGGCTTCTTGCTCCGCTTCCGCCTGATTTCGGCATGTAATTTGACTATATTCCATGTTTTCTTTATTCGTATACGCTACTAAATAGGTCATTTTTTCCGCTCCTCTTCTACTTTATCACTTATCCTATAGCCTTGAATGCACGTATTTAAACATCCTAGACTATTTTTTTCTTCTCTACATACTTATAGATATAATCAATCCTGTGTAAAGGAGGGTACAGAATGACCTTTATTTTATCTTTTATTCCCATTGTTGTCCCTTTTGGCATATTGATTTGCTTAATTGGTTTTACCTCTTCCTTATTAGAGGAGCGCAACGAAAAAAAGAAACCCTAGCCATCGCTAGGATTTCTTCACTTTCGATAATTACGAATGAGTTGAACAAGGATATTAAGGACCAATATCACAACTACAATCCAAACTGTTGTTACAATTCCTGAATATGCACTTTGCTTAACAGAAATTGCAATAAAAGCCCATACAAACACGAGTGAATATGCAATGTCTCTGTTTTTTCTTGTAAACAGAATACCTAATATTCCTCCCACTATAAGCATAATGATGGCCCACGTCTCTTCACTTAAACCAAATAACGTTTCAATTCCATTAGCTTGGAATACAACAAAGACATTAACAATTGTTGCTACGGAGACCCACCCAATATAAATAGAAATTGGCAGCCTCATGAACCACGTTGTCATTCTTGAATTTTGAATAATGGAGTAAATAATCATCAGCGTTACTAAGAATAGAACAATTACGAGTAAGGCAAGAGTGAAATAACGATATTGGAAGATAAAGATCCAAGCACTGTTTAGTAAACAACTAATAAAGAACCAAATACCAATTTTCGCATAAATTTCTTTTTGATCTTCTCTTGCAATAAATTGACGAATAACCCAGATGACCAAAAGCGTATAGATGAGCCCCCATATTGCAAATGCATAACCCGCTGGTGTAAATAGCGTTGGCACACTATCAGACACCTCACCTGTATTTTGCCCACCTATCGGTAACGCGTTTGCTAAATAGTTTACGATTAACACGAGAACGAGACCAATCGCATTTAAGATGCTATAAAAACGAAAATTCGCCATACTATTTCTCCTTTCCTGTAGATGTGAATATAGTCGTCCTAGCTAAAAAGATCAAATAGTAGCTTCTCTTCATTAATACCTCGTCTGAACTAAATTTATGCACTCGTTCACAAAATTTCTTAGAATAGGCCTTTTGACTCCTAAAAAAAATAAAAACTCAGCCTAAGGCTGAGTTTTTATTTTGAGTTTGCTTCTATACTTCTTGATTGACTCGATGATTTCTTTTCGTTTTTCACCCAGCCTCTTGACATTGCAAATAAATAAATAGCGATGCTCGCTCCAAGTGTAATAAGTACAAACAACCAATGCTGGTTCGTTGCGATCATTAACGGAGCAAATGTAATAAGAAGAATCTCTACCGGCGCAATCGGTATATACGCCAATGCATAATCATCAAGTGTTTTACTTTTGCTTTCTGGGTCCGCGATACGCAATAATGCAATTCCCATTGCTGTTGTTCCTGTAATCCAACCCCAAGTAAAAATTCCTCGTTCAAACCAAATTGGACCAAAGAACTTACCAGAAAGAATTCGGAATACAAACCATGCAAACACTAGGCCAAACACTAACAACAGTGCAAAAGGTACGATGTAGCTCGCTACTGCTGATAAACTAATAGAAGCGATACCAAACGCTACTAAAAAGTCTGTTGCGCTTCCGCTAATTCGATTCATTACGTCTGCATTAATATACTGATCGCTGTTCGTTTTCTTCATAATACCTTTAATAGCTAGCCCTACAAGAAATGCTAAGGAGAAAGCTGGTATTGTTACTGAAGGCAACAACGTTTGACCTAACTCACTTAAGTAATAACCACCCAATGCGATAATTGTCACTAACGCTACATGTAAGACAAGTGGATCAACAGCAATCGATGATACCGTATCCATTTTTGTAGAAGTGCGCTTTTCGGGAGGGATTAATCCTGTGCGTAGTTCTCGTGGTAAATCTTCAAATCTTGCAAGGTAATTTGTTTCACCTTTTTTTGAATAATATTTAATAAACGCTAGTCCTACTACAATTGAGCAAATAACACCAATTGTTGCTGATGTCATCGCTAACGATAATCCTTCTTCCCATCCTTGCTTTGCAAATGCGTCTCCCACAGCAGCCGCTGTTCCATGCCCACCAATAAATCCTGCTGCTAATAACAAACCAAACCCTAAGTTTAAATCTCCCCAAACGTTATTTAATAGTAGCAATGAAAATAGTAAACCGACTCCCCACATCGCTAGCATAATCATTTGAGAATATGACCACATACTACCTACGCGGCCAGCTATTTCTTTAAACTTTACACTTTGAGTTGCAATTGGAATCGCACCAAAGATGACCGCAATTAAGATACCTGGATACGTTCCAATTTGATTAGTGAATGGAATGAGACCAATACCGTTTGGCCCTAATGCTAAGCCCAAAATTCCTGCAATAATACTCGCAGGTAAAAATAAATTTTGTACCCACCTGACCTTTGCTCGAATAATGGTACCAGCCACTAATAGAAGTGAGATGAAACCAACATCCACAAATAAATCCCATGCTGATAAATTCATTAAACAACCTCCTTAAAAAATATAATTCCTACTAAATTGACAGGACTAATTTATATTAAACTAAGCAAACTGAAAAGGCCATTTAGCTTCAGCTAAACACCTTTTTAATTTGTAGCTTAATTCTTTAATTGAGCTTGTTTAAACGTAACGAGCTTACGATTATTATAGCATGATAGTGCAGCCTTTGCACATTTCGACAGGATTCGTGACAATTTTCTTATTTTTTCATCAACTACTTCAAGCGTATAGTTACTAGTTTCATAGGTAATTTATCTCGGTTATTTTTTAAACAATATAAATATTCAGATCACTATACTTTGTTACTTTTGAATCATTCTTTCTAAACTTTTGTATAATTCTTTTTTTTATGTTAGATTAAATAGGAACACATGAAAGAATCCACTAGGGGTGCCTTTTGGCTGAGACAAGGAATCTTGATCCCTTTGAACCTGATCTGGTTTATACCAGCGTAGGGAAGTGGTACGGCGTTGTTGTGTCATACATCCACAATTGCCTTTACCACTCCATAGATAATGGGGTGTTTTTTTGTTTTTGTCCCTATTTATACGTGCTCTTCTTGTGGATTCAATTAGGGAGGAATAACAATTGTCATTTTCAGCTCAATTACGCAAGGAAGCATCTTACATTTACGATGCCATTTTTCAACATCCCTTTGTTGTAGGTATTAAGGAGGGAAAAGTTCCAAAAGAAGCTTTAATTCACTATGTAGCACAGGACTATGAGTATTTAACTGCTTTTGTTCGTATATATGGTGCGGCGTTAACAAAATGTAGTACCCGCGATGAAATGGAAGTGTTTAACAACGGTATTTCAATTGTTTTACATAGTGAAGTCCATCCCCATAATAATTTTTGTGAAGTAGCTGGCATTCGATATGAAGACATGAAGCATCAACCATTAGCACCAACAGCCAACCACTATATCAGTCACATGATGACAGTGGCACATACAGGAACACTAGGTGAAATTATTGCTGTTTTATTACCTTGTCCATGGACGTACGTTGAAATTGGGGAACGTATTGCAAACGAAAGAAACATAACACCAGATCATCCTTTTTACGAATGGATTTCCTTTTATACTAACGGAGAAATGAAAGAAACGACAAAGTGGTTTTGTGAAAAATTGGATAATCTAGCAGAAAAAGCTTCTGTTGAGGAACGTCAACGCATGAAAGAACACTTTATAAAAAGCTGTGAACTTGAGTATTTATTTTGGGACATGGCCTATAAACAAGAGCAATGGCCCCTCTCTCAAACCACTGTGCACTCATAACAAACAGGGCTTCTTATAAAGAGAAGCCCTCTCATTTAACGTTATTTTAAGAATTTTTTAATCGTTTTTAAACTTTGATTGTCAGACGGATATTTAAAAGCAAAATCAAACTTTGTCGTTTGTTTCAGAACACTTTTAAAGTGAGAAAACGTTTTAAAACTAGCTTCACCGTGATATTGACCAATTCCACTTTCTCCCACTCCTCCAAACGGAAGGTGTGGGGTTGCTAAGTGCATAATTGTATCGTTAATGCATCCACCACCAAATGAAGTTGTATTGATAATTTGCTGCTGAACGTCTTCACTTTCTGAAAACAAATATAGAGCTAACGGCTTTGCTTTTTGATGAACTGCACTTACAACCTCATCTACACTTTCGTATTCAATAAGGGGTAAAATCGGCCCGAAGATTTCTTCTTGCATCACGCTTGAATCCCATTTTACTTCATCTAAGACAGTTGGAGCAATCTGTAGCGTTTCTTCATTATAAGTACCGCCAATTACAGGTTTTCCATCTTGTAAAAACTCAATTAAACGATCGAAATGTCTCTCACTAACAATTCTGCCATAGCGCCCGCTCGTGAGTGCATCTTCACCATAAAACTGCGTTACGGCTTTTTGAAGCTCAGCAATAAGCTGAACCTTTACATCTTTATGAACTAACAGATAGTCTGGAGCAACGCACGTTTGACCAGCATTCATACTTTTACCAAACATGATGCGCTTGGCCGCAAGTTCAATATTTGCATCCTTATGCACAATACAAGGACTCTTGCCTCCTAACTCTAATGTGACTGGGATGAGCTGCTTTCCTGCTTCTTGCATAATAACTTTTCCAACATTGACACTTCCTGTAAAGAAAATATAATCTAGCGTTTGCTTCAATAAAATTTGAGTCGTTTCCACCGCTCCTTCTATAACTGTAACAAACGAAGGATCAAACGTTTTAGCAATAAGCTCCTCCATTATCCTTGAAACGTTAGGCGTCAGTTCCGACGGCTTGATAATTGCCGTATTACCTGCTGCGATAGCACCAATTAGCGGTGAAATAGCTAGCTGAAACGGGTAATTCCATGGTGCAATAATAAGCGAAACTCCGTAAGGTTCTGGAATAATATAACCTTTTGAACCAATATGAGTCAGCGTCGTCTTTGCTTTTTTAGGTTTCATCCACCCATCTAAATGCTTTAACGTAAAGCGAATTTCTTCTAACAAAATGCCGATTTCAGAAGTGTATGCTTCTACTTCCGATTTGTTTAAATCTTTTTTCAAAGCGTCCATAATCGCTTCTTCATTGGATTTAATCATGGATTGTAAGTCTTTTAGAGCCTGTATTCGAACTGCTTTGGATTTGGTTTTCTGCTCGTAAAAATAGCGCTTTTGTTTCTCTACAATATTACTGATAACCATCTCATCTGTAACGTAATACTCACTATGCTTCATTTTTTCACCTCTTTAATTATAAACATTCAGTTTCCACCGTTGAAATTAAATCTTTTAACAGCTCGACCGCATCTTCTAATGCAAGTGAATAATACCGCTGTGTTCCTTTTTGTTCAATGCTTACAAGCTTTTGATCACGCAATATCTTTAAATGATGAGATACTGCCGGCCGAGATAGTGTTGACTCGTTTGCAATTTCATTGACCGTTAGTGGCTCTTTTTCTGCTAGTAATAAAATGATGTCCTGCCTTGCTGAATCGCTTAATGCTTGAAAGACAGGGATACTTGATCGAAATAATTCCATTGCGCGTGTACTCATAACTTCTTTCCTCTCCTACTTAACTTCTTGCATGCTTCTTACAACTTTTGTAATCAATTTACGTGGCAAAAACCTCGGTAGCATAGTTGCTACTTTAAACTTCGCTCCAGGTATAATCACTGTTTTCCCTTTCATAAATTGTTCATAACCTGTTTTCGCTACGTCTTCCACACGTAGAGCTCCTGATTCAAATAATTTTGAGCTACTTAAATTAGCTCGGTCACTAAATCCTGTCTTAGTAGGACCCGGACACAGTGCACTAATGGTTACGTTAGTATCTTTCAACTCATTTTCCAACGCTTCAGTAAACGATAAAACGTAAGCCTTTGTTGCATAATAAACCGCCATCAATGGTCCAGGTAAAAATGCAGCTACTGATGCAATGTTAAGGATTCGCCCTTCATTCCGCTCCACCATTTCCGGTAAAAATAATTTTGTTAAATAGGTAAGCATTTTTATATTTAAGTCAATCATATCTGCTTCTTCAGACCAAGATGTCTCGATAAATGTACCATATAAACCAAAGCCAGCATTGTTGACTAGAAACTCAACTGTAATTCGCTGTTGCTTTATCTCATCGTAAAGTTTTAACGCTTCTTCTTGTTTAGAAAGATCTTTTATACTAATTAAAACCGAAATTGAATAGTTATCTTCAAGCTCTCTCTTTAGCTCTTCAAGCTTTTGTTTACTGCGTGCTACTAAGACAAGTGAGTAGCCATCTTTTGCAAAATGATATGCCAACTGTTTTCCAATTCCACCTGATGCACCTGTAATTAAAGCATATCCTTTTTTCATTTAAAACACCCTTTCTGTTTGTATGTTTAAAAACTTAAACATTTGAACATATCTTACCGAACTTAGTTTATGTTGTCAACTTTTTATACATACGAGCGTTTTACAAATTTCTCTTTTTGTTTACATAAAAGGCTAATGTCGTCTAGTTTTGACAACCTTTGTCACCTAGCAGGAAAAATTAGTTAGATATGGTGAATACAACATACAACGAAAATCAAGCTAGTACATACTTTTATTATTAGGAAAGAATTAGAGGAGGAAAAAAAATGACTGAGATTTATACAATTAAAGCTGTATGTGACCGCCTAAATATAGACCGCCGCACATTAAAAGGGTGGGAAAATTCCTTAAAAGGCTATTTATATATTGATCGAATAGACGGGGCGCGTGTATATACGGAAGAAAAGATTGAGTTACTCAGTGATATTAACCAGCTGTTTGCTGAAAACTGTACCTTAGATGAAGTAAAAGAATACGTACAGCTTGTGAGTCAAGAAACGAAGGTAGTCTATGAAGAAGCTGCTCCGACACAAGTTGATGAATTTGCACCTGCAAATACAGAAGAAATTGAGACACACGATGCAAAGATTACCACCGAACAAACCATTCCTTCTATTGAACAGCCATTAAGTGAAGAAAAAATAGTATCATCTATGGAGGAGTTTGTGAATGAGCAAACTGAGGAGTCTGCTATCGAACCAGAAAAACCATCTGCTCATGATGTCATCGTTCACGAAAGAGAGATGCTGCAAGGTGAGCTTGTAGAAGCTGTTCGACGTTATGAGGATGTTTTTGAAGTACTGAATTCATTTAAAGATGATTTATTAAAAGAAATGCGGGAAGGAATGCGTAATGAAGTGCGTGAAGAAATTGTTGGTGAAGTAAAAAAAGAGCTTGAAAAGAGCGCTAATCAAACGTACGAAATGGTTGAAACTGTAGGAGCCGTTATCTCTGAGTCTTCAGAGCGTAACGCTAAAGAAGTCGAGAATATGTCTAAAAAAATCATTCGTGCCAACGAAAAAGCACTGGATGAAATCTCATCTATTATGGATGAACAATCGCATACCGCGGAGCAGAGCGCTGAAGAAATGAAACTATACATGAAAGATATTGTAACAAACGCCGATGAGTCATCAAAAGAGATGCAATATTTGCTTGACCGCTTTTCTAGCAACTCTACCGTGGCAATGAATCAAGTTAAATTTATGGTCGAAAAACTCTCTAATTCTTCTAGTCATACGACAGAAGAGCTGCGAGATTTAATTGATTCCATGAACGAAGAACGAGTTTACTATTTAAAAGAAATGGAAAAAGAACGAAAGCTTCATCGTCAAAATGTTTCTGAACGAGAGGAAATGTTCAATGATTTTGTTCAAACATTTCGTCAAACGGCTGCTGCTGATATGAAAAGAAAGCGAAAGTGGTGGAAGCTCTTTTTATCATAACAAGTAAAGTCCCCATAACCATGGGGACTTTACTTATATTACAGGCCTAACTAGAATTGTTGTAAGCTCTTTCAAGAATTCCTGTTCATTAATATTCCATGCTATATACGATGGCTCTTTTTGCTCTTCCACTAATGTTCTGGGACGGAAATCTGCGATGCTTTCTCCTTTTGCTTCTCCACTTAACTCTATACTTACTTTACGTTGAACATATTGAATCAGCTTCTCGTTAACTAAAGCCATTAACGGGACGATGTCATGTATAGGCGTCCCTTGTATACCAGGCCATTGCTTTTTATAGGCTTCAAAATAATAAGTATAAATTGGTATGACTAGAGCTTGAAATGGATTTTGACTGGTTGATGATATTTTTTGAATGGTTTCGGGTTTAACAATCACCTTATGTGTAACATTTAATGGATATACCCGAACTTTTTCTGCTCGTTCCATCACTACATTAGCCGCGATAGGGTCACCATGAAAGTTAGCTTCTGCAACAGGTGTAACATTTCCTGGCACCATAAAGGCCCCACCCATTATCAAAAATTCACTTACATACTCATTTAATACATCCCCATGAAGTACAAATAACATAGCTAATTCTGTTAAGCGCCCCGTAGCAACAACCGTAATATTTCCTTTATATGCTTCAATTAATTCAAATGATTTACTAAATGGTTCCACTGGTAACGCATAGGATGAAGAAACATTAATTGGTCCTAACGTTTCTCCATGTATCTCGGGATAAAATACAGAGATTTCACCAGTAATTGGCCCTTTAGCTCCTTCAATAATTGGAATATCTTTACGGTTTGCTAATGTTAAAATATAAGAAGTATTTAAAATTGCATCTTCTTTTGATACATTTCCATATCCGCTCACAACTCCTACTACATTAATATTAGGATGTAAAAGAGCATACATAAGCGCCACGGAATCGTCAATACCTGGGTCCATAAATAACAAGGCGTTAACCTCTGCTCGCAAAGCACACACCTCCCATTTTTTAACACACACATGTTATATAGTATATTTATGTTCAGTGATGCTTTGAAATACATGATACCCACTTACAGATGCTCCAATCGTTCCTGCACCAGGGAAAATCGTATCTCCACAGAGCCATAAACCGTTAATACCTGAGCGGTGAGAAAGGCTGTTAAACAAAGCATGCTCTAGCGTTTGAGGAAATCCGCCTACACCTCCGTGGGCTCTTGATGTGAAACGTTCCCATGCCATGGGTGCACCAGAAATTTGATGAATGGCCCTTTCAATATGTGGAATTAATGTTTTTATGCCCGCAATCATTTTCTTTTCCATTATTTTTTTTCTTTGATCATACGCCTCTCTTGTTTGCCACTTGCTTAAGTCGATATGAGTTGAGGCCGTAATCGTTCGATAGCCTTGTGGTGCTCGTCTCTCGTCATTAGGGTGAGAAATCGATACAAAAATATGTTCACCCTCTGTCATAACTCCTTGCTCTGAAAGAAGGATCTGCTGAAATAAAGAAAGGTTACTCGGTAAATCTTCTTCCTTGATAGCCAAATACATCGTAAATGTACACCACTGCGGTAACTTTGCTTTCGCTCTCAGCTTTGGGGTTAGTTTCATGTACACATCTTTATCTAGTATTGTGCTTAAGTTTTGAATGGGAACGTTGCACACAACATGAAAAGCATCATAGGCATTATTACGATGGTCATGGATTATCCACCGATTGTCTTTTCTTTCTATTCGCACTGCCTCTCTTCCTTTCAGTGTCTTTCCTCCATAGTCTTCAATGTACATCTGAAGTACTTCTGCAACTTGATACAGTCCTCCCTTTACATAAAACGCTCCTTCGTGATAAATGTCTAGTGCTAAACATGCTAAAACTAACGAGCAAGATGCGCTTGTTGTTTGCATGCTATCAATTAGCTGGCCATCAATAAAATGAACAAAGTCCTTTTCTCCTTGCAAGCCGTGCTTCTTCAGTAACGCTGAGAACGTTTGGGGAAAGTGAGGGATTAACCGTAAAGATGAAAATTCCAGCGCTGCTACAAGCTTTCTCCATTCTGCAAAAGTTTTAGGAGGTAAAATAGGTAAGTGAGCCATGAGTTTTCTCACTTCTAATGCAATTTGCTCCACCTCTTTATAAAAAGACATAATGTTACTCTCATACCCTTTAAATTCTTTCTGTAAGTAAGCGATATGTGCTTGACGATTCTGATAATAAGTGAGTGTTCGGTGAGGGAAATGTACATCCATAACCGTACTGAGCTTTTGAACTTCCACATCAAGACCAAGAAAACGTAAGATTCTTTCATGAACCCCACCTTGTTCAAAACCCATTCCGAGCGTTGCGCCTACAGGAAACGTATACTTACCTCGGTTGAACTTTCCTGCACAGCCCCCCCATTCCCTTGATGCTTCCAACACGGTAACAGAAAACCCTACTTTTGTTAACAAAGCCGCTGCTGTGAGCCCACCGATTCCCCCACCTATTACGACAACTTCTCTATTCACATTCATCACCCTCCTTTCTCTTATTGTGCGCTCCATTTTTTCATGTGACAACTTATAGTCTGCTCCAAAATATCAACAAAAAGAAAAAAGCCGCGAATAACCGCGACTTTCACTAAAAAACATTTTACTTGGTAATAACGCCACAAATAACACGGTCCCCAGAGTTTCCTGCAGGATCCGTTTCATAATCATCTGGACCTGCATGAATAACAAGCGATGAACCGTCAACATCAAGTAATGAATTAGGCTTTCCTTCTTCTAGCGTTACAAGCGAAGCGAAAGTCTCTGCTTTAATTGTCCCTCGCTCATCTGCTTCTAAATTAGGAAGGTCACCACCGTGAGGACCTTTAGGGTTTTTAAATCCATGCTTTCGATCATAGGGATTAAAATGTCCACCTGCCGTTTTGAAATCTGGCACTTCACATTTACCAATTTCGTGAATATGAAAACCATGCCTACCTGGGGTTAGCCCTTTTGCTTCAATTTTAATACGCACTCCATTTTTTTCTTCGGTAAGCGTTGCTATCCCTACCTTTGCTCCTTTTGTATTCATTAATTCTACAGTTAATGGGGCAATCGATCCCTTATTTACTTCTGCTGCTGGTTGATATTCCTCCTGGGAATGTTGATGACCTTGTCCTAATCCACAGGCTGCTAATAGTAAAAAAACTGCGCTGACACAGCATTTCATTACAATTGTTTTCATTCTTTATTCCTCCTTCAGCTGTCATATCATCATCCTTTCACATTTCATAGGTTTTTAGACGTCAAAACAAAAAGAGACCAGGATATAACAAAATGATTCCTTCTCAAGTCAAAGATAAAGCATTACTTTTTTATCATAGATTGTAGAAACAAAGCCTTTCCATCACGCTCCAGATACTTTCTTTCCACGGAGAAAAATCTAAACCTTTCCTTTAATTCTCCTATGTCCTACGCTCTATTCCACTCTTTTTTAAACTTGTTTTTTGAGTCAATAAAAAATCCGAACGATTGAGAGTTGACTCTCAATCGTTCGGACAGATCATTGACTGAAATACTTATGTCTCAGCCTCTTGTTTTATTTGTTAATATTGTATTCTTTTTCAGTTCCATCAGCAAAACGTATTTCTAATTCAAATGATTCATAATCATTTTTTAAATTAAATACCTTTGATACTTCTTTGACAACATCTTCTTCAGATGTATTTTGGTCAAACGTTAATTTTTCAAACTGAGGTGATAGTTCATCAAAAGCCTCGTTGCCTTTTAAGTGATTATCGTTTGCTTCATCGTCAATCTTTGCTTCCATATCATCTTTTTCATTTTCATATTCTACTTCATAGTCATTATTTAAACCTTTATATTCTACATCTAAATCAAACTTTGAGAAATTAAACGCCATATTCTGATCATTTTCGTTGTTTGTTGACTGCTGATCTACGTTATCCTCAACTGGAGCTTCTGGCGGCGGAGATTCCACCTCATCATTGTTACATGCAGCTAAACCTAATAAAGCAGCGAACGATACAGAAAGAACAGATACTTTTTTCAACATAAAAACGCCTCCTTAAATATACGACTACTCTTCGTATACCCAACGAGGCGTTTATTATACACATATTAGTACATTACTTTACGCTTGAATATGAAATACTGTACATTTTATTAAAATAAGTATTGTACAATGCCTGAACAGCTTTTTCAAGTGCATCAGCCTTTACGCCAAACATCATGCTTACTTCTGAAGAACCTTGGTTAATCATTTCTAAATTCACGCCTGCTTTGGCAAATGCTTCTGTAGCTTTAGCCGCAATTCCAACAGAGCTGTTCATTCCTTCTCCTACTACCATTACTAGCGCCAAGTTTCTTTCAATTGAAATGTTATCTACTTCTAGTTCTGTTTGAATGCGGTCAAGTACACGCTCTTCTACTTCCGGCGTTAGCTGATGTTCACGCATAACGACTGAAATGTTATCGATTCCAGATGGCGTATGCTCATATGAAATCCCTTCGTCTTCTAAAATTTGCAAAAGGCGTCTGCCAAATCCGATTTCACGATTTAACAAGTATTTATCAACATGAATGTTGCAGAAGCCTTTATCACCTGCAATGCCTACGACAGGTTGGTCACCAACTTTTCGCTTAGAAACAATGAATGTTCCTTTTGCCTTCGGATTATTTGTGTTCTTAACACATACTGGAATTCCAGATTTAAAGACCGGTTCAAGCGCTTCGTCATGAAATACAGAAAAACCTGCATAAGATAATTCACGCATTTCTCGGTAGGTCACTTCTTTCATTTCACTCGGTTTTTCAACAAGCCTTGGATCTACGCTATAAATTGCATCTACATCTGTAAAGTTCTCATATAAGTCTGCTTTAACACCCGCTGCAACAATAGAACCTGTAATATCAGAACCACCTCTTGAAAATGTCACAATGTTGCCTTGTTCAGAATAACCAAAGAAGCCTGGGATAACTAAAATACCTTCCCGCTCTTTTAACTTCGGTAACTCTTCATACGAAAGCTGCAAAATTCTTGCTCTACCTGGTTCATCTGATACAAAAATACCAGCTTCTTTAGGGTTCACATATGAAGCTTCTTCTCCTAAATGCTGTAGATATGCAGCCATTAACCTTGCATTATTATCTTCACCGCTTGCTTTCAAACAGTCTAATAAGCGGAATGGGTCATCTTTATGTAAAGAAATTAGGGAGTCAATGTTTTCAATGATTTCTGTAATAATCCCTTCAGACATTTCTAACTCAGTCACAATTTCTCGATAACGATCAATGACTTTGCCAAACTCTTCTACATAATCTTCACCTAGCTGAATCTGCCCAGCGAGTGCAATTAATAAATCTGTCATTTTTGTGTCATCAGCATATCGCTTACCTGGTGCAGATACAACAATCATTTTTCTCTCTTTGTCTGCTTGAATGATTTGTGCAACTTGTTTAAATTTCTCTGCGCTTGCAACTGAACTCCCACCAAATTTCGAAACCTTCATCTTTGAGACACTTCCTTACCTGTTTTTAATATTCAACTATTGTAACATAATTTGTCTGACAAAAAAGCCTTCTGTCTAATTTTTCTAATAATTCTTCAGATAATAAACCTATTGTACTCTCAAAAAGAACAAATGTCTACAAGAGAAAAACAAAACCTCCTGCTTTTTGCAGGAGGTTTCAGCTTTTAAACTGTTTTTTTCTTTTTCAATACTCCAACAAGTAGAGCCGTTACAACTGCACCGATAATAATAGCTAGTGCGTATAAGAATGGGTTACCTTCTACTACACCAATTACGAAAATGCCACCGTGAGGAGCTGGTAAACCAATGCCGAATACCATTGTTAATGCACCCGCTACTGCTGCACCAATAACCGCTGCTGGAATTACGCGACCTGGATCTGCTGCTGCGAATGGAATAGCTCCTTCTGTAATAAATGAAGCTCCCAGCGCGTAACATGTTTTTCCTGCTTCACGTTCTTGTTGCGTAAATTTATTTTTGAAGATTGTCGTTGCTAACGCTAAGCCTAATGGAGGAACCATACCACCAGCCATAATTGCAGCATGAGGGCCAAAGTTTCCTGCATCAATCATCGCAATACCAAACGTAAATGCCGCTTTGTTGATTGGACCACCCATGTCAATGGCCATCATACCAGCTAAGATAATTCCTAATAGTACTAAGTTACCCGTTTCAAACCCACTCAACCACTGTGTTAATCCATCATTGATTGCTTTAACCGGATCAATAATGACGTAAAGCATGATCATTCCAGTAACAAATATACCAAATAATGGATATAAAAGAACTGGCTTAATGCCATCTAAAGCCTGTGGTAAACGACTGAATAACTTTTTCAGCCCAAGTACGATATAACCCGCTAAGAAACCTGCGATTAATCCACCTAAAAAACCTGCTTGACCAGTAGAGGCCATTAAACCACCGACCATACCTGGTGCTAAACCTGGACGATCAGCAATACTCATCGCGATGAAACCAGCTAAGACTGGAATCATTAAG
Organism: Bacillus sp. CBEL-1; assembly: GCF_004348885.1. Classification (NCBI taxonomy): domain Bacteria; kingdom Bacillati; phylum Bacillota; class Bacilli; order Caryophanales; family Bacillaceae; genus Bacillus; species Bacillus sp. CBEL-1. The sequence continues at coordinate 261,674 of NZ_SBIM01000003.1, forward strand.
CCAAATGCGTTACCGCCACCAATTGTATTTAATGCTGCTGCAAATGCATTATAGGTTGGATCATCGGGTTTAACTGCATCAATTCCAAACATGAACGAGATGGCAATTAAAATCCCGCCTCCTACTACGAATGGAAGCATTGCAGATACACCGCTCATTAAGTGTTTATAAAACCCTTTACGCTCCGAGCTTCCAGAAGAATCATTCTCAGATTTACCACCGTCACCGCTATAAACAGGTGCATCTCCTTTAAGCGCTCGATTAATTAACTCTTCTGGTTTACGAATCCCTTGTGCTACTGGCACTTGAATAACCTTTTTGCCGGCGAAACGAGCCATTTCAACCTGTTTGTCAGCTGCTACGATAATCGCTGTTGCTTTTTCGATTTCTTCAGCTGTTAACGCGTTCTTAATTCCACTGGAACCATTTGTCTCAACTTTAATCGTAACGTTCATTTCTTTTGCTTTTGCTTTTAAACTATCTGCTGCCATATAAGTGTGGGCGATACCCGTTGGACAAGCCGTAACTGCTAAAACTAGCTCATCATCTGACTTTGTATCCACTTCTTCTTCTGGCTGTTCATTCTCAGTTTCTTTATCATCAATTAACTGGATAACTTCATCAATCGACGCAGCACTTAATAATGACTGACGGAAATCTGTATCCATTAGTAACGTCGATAAGCGCGATAACGTTTCTAAGTGTGCATTATTTGCTCCTTCACTCGCTGCAATCATGAAGAATAAGTGTGCCGGCTGACCATCAAGTGATTCGTAATCAAGCCCTTCTTTTGAGCGTCCAAACGCAATCGCTGGCGTCTTTACCGAGCTTGTTTTTGCGTGTGGAATCGCAATTCCTTCACCAATTCCTGTTGTACTTTGGGATTCACGGTTTAAAATTGCTTGTTTATATCCTTCACGATCGTTTAAACGACCTGCTTCATCCAGTTTGCCAACTAGCTCATCAATAACATCTGCTTTGGATGAGCTTTGTAGATCAAGAATGATTGTGTCTTTTTTTAATAGCTCTGTAATTCTCATTCTCGTTTCCCCCTACTTTATCTTTGTAATTGAAACTTGTTCTAATAATTCTTCTACATAGCTTTTTTCACATAGTTCAAGTGAAAAAGCTGTAGCACTACCTGATGCCACACCTGTACGGAATGCCTCAAGTAAGTCATTTTCTTTTGTGTAAGCTGCTAAAAAGCCCGCTACGAGTGAGTCACCTGCTCCAACTGAATTCTTAACATTTCCTTTTGGTGCAGTTGCTCGGTACACCGCATCTTTTGTAATCAGCAGTGCTCCATCCCCAGCCATGGAAACTCCTACGTTTTCTGCTCCCATTTCCACTAGCTTTTGACCGTATTGAATTGCATCTTCCACTCCGCTTACCTCAACGTTGAATAATTCGCCAAGCTCGTGGTGATTTGGCTTAATAAAAAATGGGTTATGCTTTACTACATCTAGAAGCGTTTTCCCACTTGCATCCACCACAACTTTTACACCTTTAGCAGTCGCTTGTTGTGCAATCGTTTCATAAATATTTTTTGGAAGCGTTTTCGGAATACTCCCTGCCAACACGAGCATATCCTGCTCTTTCATCTGAGCGATTTGCTGTAAAAGCTCCTGAAGAGCTGCTTCCGAAATCGTAGGACCTTGTCCATTTACTTCTGTTTCAGCTTTTGTTTTTAGTTTTACATTAATGCGAGTATCTTCATTGACCTTTGTAAAAGCTGTTTTAATTTCTTCCTCTTTTAAATAATCTTCGATATAAGTTCCAGTAAACCCACCGATAAAGCCAAGCGCTTTGTTTTCAACGCCTAATCGTTTCAACACGCGAGACACATTAATCCCTTTTCCACCGGGAAACTTTACTTCGCTTGTTGTTCTGTTTAATTCGCCTTCTTGAAAGTCTGTTACATGTACAATGTAATCAACTGAAGGGTTTAACGTACATGTATAGATCATAATTTCACAACCTTTATGTCTGTTTTGTTTGCATATTGTACAAGCACCTCTTGCGGTAGCTCATTTGTAATAACAGTTGCTGCATGTAGGTCTGCTATTTTAGCAAAGCTGGTTTCAAAAAACTTTGTTGAGTCTGCTAGAATATAGGACTCTTGAGATAACTTCATCGCTGTTTGTTTAATGAGCGCTTCCTCAGAATCCGGTGTTGTGTATCCATATTGATGATGAATTCCGTTTGCTCCCATAAAGCATTTATCAAAGCGATACTGCTCTAAACTTAAAAGCGCACCGTTTCCAATTAAAGCTCCAGTCTTATGCTTGACAGCACCACCTGTTAGATAAAGATTAATACCTTCTTCAAGCATTAAATTTAAATGCATAAGTCCATTTGTTACAACAACTACATCTTTTTGCTTTAAAAATGGAATCATTTCATATGTTGTCGTTCCGGCATCTAAAAAGATGCAATCGCCTTCATGGATAAGTGAAGATGCGTATTCAGCAATTCTTTGTTTGTCTTCTACATTTTTATCAGCTTTTTCTATGACGCTTAGTTCAATTCGCTTTTTCTGAATTAATGAAGCACCACCATGAACACGTTTAAGCAGCTGCTCCTCTTCTAATTGACTTAAGTCTCGACGTATTGTGGACTCAGAGGCACCGGTCACTTCAATAAATTCCTGCACTTTAACAAGCTCTTTTTCTTTTAAAAGCTTTAACATTAGCTGATGCCTTTCAGGTGTTAGCATAACGTGACTCCTTTTCCAAAAAAGCGTTTTCATTTATCTTTCATGGTTTTACTTTAACATGCAAATCAATCAAAATCAATCATAAAAAATCATATTCATTCACTTTTTTAAGTTTTTTAATTAAAACTTACAATTAACGGAAGCGCTTCAATATGTAGACTTCAGTATACTTATACCAGTATACTTATAATGAAGTGGATTATTATAACCAAACGTTATAAAACGGTCATATCAATTACTAAACCTGTCAATTTTGAACGTTTATGACTGTTTTATGATAAATAGAGTTTGTCCACTTAAATTTGTCCACACCAAAAAGTTGTCCATTTTTTTGGACAACCATTGGGAAGTTCGTTATTTAAATAAAAACAGCAACATATATAAAATGGATGCTAGCGCTGACGAAATAGCTAAACTAGATGCAAAGCGAACGAGCCTTCTTTTAATAAACTGCGTTAACTCAATTTCTCTCACTTGACTTTTTTCATTTTGCATAGCTTTCCCCTTCTTCTTGACATGGCTACGGAACACTTCTACACTCATTACTCTCTCGTGCTGCCGTAAGCTTTTTTATCAGTATATGCAGAGCCTCTAAAAAAGATACAAAGCCACTGAATATAATAAAAGCTACTTCAAAGTTGAAGTAGCTCAATCTATGCAAAGCATTGCGTTAACCACAAAGCTTTCCCGAATAGAATATGTATAATAAGGACCCGTTGCTAACAGGCGGTTTGATTGCTGATCAATACAATCAATCGTCACGCGATTGTACTTTCGAATGCTGCTTCCTTCATAAACGTGTAGATTAACTAGCTGATGTTGTTCGCACGCTGTATGAAGGATTTGACTAATAACTTCTCTACCTTTTGTTCGTACTGGTGGCGCCTCTAATTTTAAGTGAGAACGATAAATTTCTTTCATCTGTTCTACATGCTCCGGCATCAAAAGCTTTGCATATTCTTTTAGCTCTTCTTGATACAATTTCCTCTCCCCTTTCATTATCCATATTAACGAACATACGTTCTTTTTGTAAAGAAGAAATTATGTTTATTTATCCTAGGATACTTCATTTATTTCATAACTTTTTCATTCTTCCATATGAAGTTCAGCGTGTCAAAAGATTTACCTTTCGTTTTTAAAAAACTAGTCTTTCATTCCAGTAGTCTCCTTGATATAATACATTGTCATGGAGATAGTTTCGTCAGAATGAAATTAATACAATAGAAAGAAGATGTATATGATGGTAAAACGAATAAAAGAAATTATATTAATTTTACTTGGCAGCTTAATTTTTGCTCTTGGTATCAACTATTTCGCCATTCCAAATGAACTTGCAGAAGGCGGCGTAACTGGGATTACTATGATTACCTACTACTTGTTCCAGTGGTCTCCAAGTATAACAAACTTTATTATCAATGGACTGCTTGTTTTGGTTGGATATAAACTTTTACATAAGCGCGTCATTGTCTATACGGTACTTTCTATTGTCGCTACTTCAGTTTTTTTACATCTAACTGAAGAAGCAGGAACACCGCTGGACGATACGCTTTTAGGTGCCATCTTTGCTGGTTTATTTGTTGGAATTGGTCTTGGCCTCGTGTTTAGAGGTGGGGGGACCTCAGGTGGATCTGCGGTTATTGCTCGAATGGCTAACCAATACTTCGATTGGAATATTAGTAGAACTATGCTTGCAATTGATTTAGCCGTTGTAGGAAGTGCCTACTTTGTAATTGGAGGAGAGAAAACGATGTATACCGTTATCGCCCTCTACATTGGTACGAAGGTGCTTGACTATATTATTGAAGGATTGAATCCTCGCAAAGCGGTAACGATAATTTCAACTCGTTCAAACGAAGTTGCTGAACAAGTTAATAGCAAAATGGAGCGTGGCGTTACTGTTTTCACAGCTCACGGCAGCTATACAAAAGAAGCCAAACAAGTACTCTATATTGTGATTAACAAACAAGAGCTTTTAGAGCTAAAACGAATTATTCATAAAGTGGACGACCAAGCATTTGTTGTCGTGCATGATGTACGGGATGTATTTGGTCTCGGCTTTACTTTACCCAAAGCAGGCTAACCCTTCTATATATAATAGAAGGGTTTTTTCACCATTTAGATAGCTTTATGTTTAAAATAGGTTAATCCACTGAGGAAAAAGAAAATAAAGCTTCCTAAAACAGTAATGAGTAATGTTGTTGGCGTAAAGAATAAAAATTGAAAAATACCATCATCTTGGGGCATCATACCGAGAAAAGGCTGTACCCATGGATACCATGGATTAAACCTCTCTGAGTTTACAACCATCAAATTAGGAAGTGTACAAATCACATTAATTACTAGCACTGCTCCAAAACTTGTAAATTTTGTTGCCATAAAAAGCATAAAGGCAGCTATAGGCCACGTAGCTATCCAACCGCTCACAACAATTCCCGTCATTTTAAAAAGAGGCATTGGATCCGTATAGCCAGTAACTTTACCTACTAGAATCCAACTAATAAAAAAGAGGAGCTGAATACATGCCGTACATAGAATAATAGTAATAAATTTACTTAAGTATACTTGACTTCTCTTAACTGGAAGTGTTAAAAATCTGCGCCACCCCCCATTATCATGTTCATGTTTGCAGCTTAGGGATGCTAGCACACCTGTGAATAACGGAAGTAAAAATAAGCTATGCATAAAGCACATTAAAACGAGCGGTGTTAACCATTGATGATTGGGTACAAATTCCTTATCACTGCCTTGAAACGCAATCATTACAGCTATAAGGGGACTTACAATAATAAGCTGAATTGTCATCTTTGATTTATACATTTTATAAACTTCTACTCTTACTAAATCCCATATCGCCATTTACTTCACATCCTTTCTTTGAAAATGTAGAGCTCCTAAAAAGCAAAATAGTGTTCCTACTATAACTCCCATTACCATATACAATTGAGGAAAGTCAGTAAAAATTAAGCTTGGCCACTGCCAAATAAACCAAAACGGCATGTCGCCAGCATACAAGATAAACACGCCCATCATAATTCCTAAAGATAATGCCTTGCTTTGGTTTTGGTACAAAATTGCAATCCAAAGCTGAGTTGCTACTACAGGTATTACAGCAAAAAAAGGATAAAAACTGTTTAAAATCAATTTGCTTATAGAATTAGGTTGACCAAATCCAAATCCTAAACCAACTAGATAGGTTCCTACGAATAATAAACAAGAAGATATAAATAGCATACATAAAACAATTAAAAACTTTGCTACATACAGCATATTTCTTTTTATAGGAAGACTAAGAAGTTGTTTCCACGAACTTTTGTCATACTCGACTGCTGCTAGTTGCGTTGTTAAAATTGTTGCGCCTAAAATAACAACGGTTGGTATAAAGATATTAACCTCATGCATTAATCCTTTCCAAGCATCCGGTTCTTGTGAAAGCAAATAATCTTTTCGGACACCATAGTTCACTACTTGCAGGCTCACGACCCCAAACGGACCTAAGAAAACGAGTAACCATAGTACTTTTCTCTTTATCTTTAACAGCTCAGCCTGCAGTAATATTCGTAGCATGCTGAATCCCTCCAGTCGTTAGCTGTAAGAAAATATCCTCTAAGGAGTGCTCTTGCTCACCAACTCGATAAATGGATATACCGTTTTGAACAAGATTTCTTATCGCTGAAGCTACTTTTTCATTTTCCATATAGGGGATAAAAATTCGATTATTTTCATAAGTAGGTACACAACCACTTGCTAACAGCAAGCTTTTAGTTTTATTTTCATCACTTGTATTGAGCCAAATCCTTTTCTTAGCTTTTTGACGTAGCGATTCAATACTGCCGCTATAAATCATCTGTCCATGCGTAATAATGCCTACCTGAGTTGCTATTTGATCAATTTCATACAAAAGATGGCTTGAAATTAACACCGTTACGCCGTGTTCTTTTGGAAGGTGCTTAATTAAATCTCTAATTTCATGGATTCCTGCTGGATCTAAGCCATTTGTTGGCTCATCTAAAATAAGCAGCTTAGGATTTCCTAAAAGGGAAGCCGCGATGCCTAATCGCTGCTTCATACCCAGAGAGAAGCCACTTACTCGTTGATCCGCGTATTTTGATAAATTTACGATTGAAAGCACTTCATTAATTCTCGCCTTAGGGACTTGTAAAACCATGCGAAGCACTTCTAAATTTTCTCTAGCCGTTAAGTGCGCATAGTACGATGGGCTTTCGACAAGTGATCCAATTTGACGCAAGCTGTGTAAGTGATTGCCATTTATATTGCGCCCAAACAGCTCAATACTTCCTGAAGTAGGTTTCATTAATCCTAATAACATTCGAATCGTTGTGGTTTTGCCGGCACCATTGGGTCCTAAAAATCCATAAATTTCGCCTTCACTAACGGTCAAATCAATCTTGTTTACAACTGCTTTTCCTTTAAACTCTTTCACTAGCTGACTCGTTTTTATAATATTCATATCTTCACCTCTCTTTTTATTATAGAAAGCCAACCTTAAACAAACGGTTTGTTTTGTTTAAATTTCGTTTAAAAAACGAAGGTGAGGTGTAAAATGGACCGTTTCATGGGTTCGAGACACTCCACTTCTTTTCACTACTTTTTTCAATGGATTTGTAAATCAATAAAAAGAGTTTGGCATATAGCAAAATCATTGCTTCTAAAAGTTGAACAATAGTTGATCCTATCTCTGTTAACTGAACAAGTTCGTTCCATTCCACCCTATTCCAAATTGTTTTTTCCTCAACAACAAAAAGCCTGAACAATTAAAAGTTATGAACTCTTAATTATTCAGGTATAGTAGGGGCTGAATTACTTATGCCAAAGCCTTGTTTTTTAATGACTACTTTGGATAATCTTTATAGTTGTACCTTGATCAGAAGTATCAATTTCCCATGCAAGCTCCATTTCTTTTACCATTGCATCTACAACCCCTAGACCAATTCCATACTCCGTGGTCATACAATTTTCTCTAAAGCCCGGACCTTTATCGGAGATGATAATCATTGATTCTGCCTGTGTACTTTCAACACTAATACTAAAGAACTTTCCGCTATGAGCGTGCCTTTTTACATTTTGAAATAAATTATCCATAATACGTTCGAGCCAATTAGAATCGATATACCAAATAACGGACTGTTCAGGAAAGTGAACGCGGATGTCAAACCCTTCGTTTTCAAATACAGGGTACCATTGAATAATGACTGTACGAAGCAATTTTATAATATCAACATCCTTTGGTTGATACCTGTACTTCCCACTTTGTAGTAAATTATAAGAAAACAAGTTTTCAATTAAACTACTGACAAAAGAGATCTTATCGTTCATTATGTTGAGTGATTGTTGTCCATCTTTTGTTAAGTTTTCATCTTTTAAATTATATCCATGTGCACGAATGGTTGTTAAAGGCGTTCGGATATCATGTGATAGATTCGTCATAAGTTCACGTCGAATACGTGCTTCTTCTGCTTCTCTCTCTCTAGCCTTTTCTAATTCGCTCACCATTTCATTAAAGGCTTTTTCAAGCTCTCCAATTTCATCATTAGCCGGTGAATCAACATAATTAGGGATTTTCCCCTCTTTAATTTGCATAACCTTTGATAGTGCTGTTAAGCGCTTTCGGATTTTTAAGAAAAACCATAACGAGAGAAGAAAGAATACGCCAATGATCGCTAGCACAAGTACTTCATAAAGATTGCGATATTTATCATCTATCTGGAACATCGGATACTCTAAAAGCTCTTGATTTATTTGAAATACTAAAAAGCCTTCTTTTTGCTCTGTACCAATAAAAGCAACTACGGTAAAAGGGTCTGAATCGTAGCTTTCTTTCATAAATTCCACCGTGTAGGCAGGCGTCCAGGCTTTAGGTATATCCATATCTTTTGGGATAGAATTCTGTGTCTCCCCATTCTCATCTACCCAAAAGATACGTGCTTCTGGATACTGTTTATGGAAAACACTTAAACGTTCATGAATAACCTTATCAGGTTGGTTACCTAATTGACGCGCCTCTTTATGAACGGCTTCTTCGTAAAAGCTCTTTCCTTTATAAGGTTCATCTAACAGCCCTTCTGACAAGGCTACAGGAAAGAGATAAACAAAATTCAAGATAAAGTATGTTCCAGGCACCACAATTAACGAGAGAATAATAATAACGGCGTACTTGGTCAATAACGAATAACTTTTCATGCCTCTTTCACTCGATAGCCTATTCCTCTAATTGTTTCAATAATAAGAGGTTTAGCTGGATTGATTTCAATTTTTTCACGAAGGTAACGAATGTGAACCATTAATGTTTTATCACCTTCTATATACGCTTCTTTCCAAATCGCTTCATAAATTTGTTCCTTGGTTAAAATTTGATTTAAATGTTGTAAGAAGTAATAAAAGATTTGAAATTGTTTTCCTGTTAATAAAATTTCTTGGGCTGTTTCTTGATTTACAATTTGTTGCGTATCAAGATTTACCTTTAAATGATGGATTGTTAACAAATTTCGATTATGTCGCTGAAATCGTCGTAATAATACTTCAATCCGAGCGGCTAGTTCTTCTGGATGAAATGGCTTGGTAATATAATCATCAGCAAAGCCCAAACCTTCAATTTTATCCTCTAAAGACGTTCGAGCTGATACTATGAATATTGGAATATCTGAAGCTAGTTTTTTCAAGCGCTTGCCAATTGAAAATCCGTCTAAACCTGGAAGCATAATATCTAAAATAACCAAATCTACTTCTTCAATATGCAACAGCGCGCTCTCACCGTCTTCTTTCCAAATGATGTGATAGCCTAGTTTTTCTAACATGGTTTTAATTGGTAGCGCAATTTCTTTATTATCTTCAATATACAAAAGTTGATTCATTAACATCCCCTTATTCCGCTTGGTTTGATAAACCTTTTATAGAAAAAACACCAAGAATATTTTACCATAATTTTGATTATAGAAGAAAAATGGCAATAAAAAAACTAGAGGATTTTCACCTCTAGTTTTTTTCAATACAATTCCAAGTAAGCAATACACCGCAGTGCGTAAGGCCACCACCAAAGCCATACAGTGCAACAACATCTCCCTGCTTCACCTTCTTTTCCTGTATGCCTAAATCAAAAGCAAGAGGAATGGATGCCGATGATGTGTTTCCGCAATACTGTACGCTAGTTAACGTTTGGTCCATTGAAAATCCCAGTTTGGCACTAATCGTTTCAATCATGCGTAAGTTCGCGCTGTGAGGTACAAACCAATTAACATCTCCTGGTTGATAGCCTGCTTTTTCAAGCAGTTTCTTCACCCCTTTTGGTACGGTACGAGCTGCAAATTTATATACTTCACGGCCATTTTGTACAAGATAACCTGACCTATTAATCTCTTTTTCTCCAATATGCGTAGATAAATTCGAACGATATAAGTGCTGCCCACCCGTTCCATCCGTACCATAGTGCGTGGCTAATAAGTGTGCGTCTTGCTCATTATATTCAAGCATCATCGCACCGGCTCCATCTCCAAAAAGAACGCATGTCGTTCGATCTGTATAGTCCGTAATCTTTGACATCACTTCGGAACCCACTACGATTACTTTTTTATGTATTCCAGATGTAATTAATCCATTTGCAACATGAAGTCCGTACGTAAATCCAGCACACGCAGCACTTAAATCAAAGGACGCTGTTTCGCTGATTTGAAAATGTGCTTGAATTTGACTTGCGACGCTTGGTAAGGAATAATCAGGTGTTGTAGTCGCTACGATGATGCAATCTACATCTTCAATGTTTACATCATATCTATCTAATAAATTTTCAATTGCTTTTATCGCTAATGTGGATGTATATTCATCGCTTCTTGCAATTCGACGCTCTTTCATACCAGTTCGCTGAATAATCCACTCATGATCTGTTTCCACTAATGCTTCCAAATCTTCGTTAGTCAATCGGTTCTCAGGTACATACGTACCAATGCCCGTAATTTTCACTGCTGATTTTTTCATTGATTCACCTCAATAAATGGTTTTATACGTCATTATAACATGAGTTATTATAAGCTGGTACTAATTTTATGACTATTTGTAGAACAATTGAAATATCTTTTAATAACATAAGAAAAATCCGCTTTCATCAAGAGAAAGCGGATTTTTTCACTTTTTATTCATTTCGGTAATAACTTCGATACACGTGCTCTAATTCTGTCAATGTTAGCTCAAATAAATGCTGGTCTCCTTTTTTATAAACCCCACTTTTAATTAGGCGGTGAATCAACTCATTCTTTCGCTTAGTTACAGCACTTCGCAATAAGTTTTCCATGTTCATCTCCTTTCTACTGTTTCACTATTTACTTAGAAGCAGATGCTTTTGCTTTTATAAAACGATTCTTTTCCGTATGGTCTACTTGCGTAATTTGACCGTCATGCAATGTAATTAGTACAGAACCATAGTTAATATCACTTAATAACTTCACAATATAATCAATTTTTTCTTGTGTAATAGCTGCCATTTTATCCTTCTCCTTTGGTTTTATCTTTTTATTTATTTACACTGTCAGCAAAAAACAACACCTATAAGTACTTGTAATATGAGCAGAAGATAGTCTCATCATATGCCTCCTCACCTAACCATCTCGATTTGGAGTTGAGATAAAAAAAAACTCATACTTTGACAAAGTATGAGCCTTCGGTTGACCGATCAGCAAATTAACTATCTCATTTTTCCAAATAATCTATAGTTATTATATTATTTATACTTTACCTATATGTCAAGTAGGAATTAAAAATTCGAATATTCCTTTTAGTTAAAATATGGTATTATCTATTGTAACTAAAAGGAGGTTTAAATGTGTCAACTACCATCACATATAAAGTAAATCAGCCAATTAATGCCCAACAACTAACTAACGTCTTTGCGTCTTCTGGTATCAATCGCCCTGTTCAAGACTTGACTCGAATTCAGAAAATGCTTAATCATGGGAACTTACTAGTTACAGCTTGGGATGATGAAAAGCTAATTGGAGTCGCTCGCTGTCTAACTGATTTTAGCTATTGCTGCTATGTATCGGACCTTGCCGTATGTAAAGAATATCAACAAAAAGGAATTGGGAAGGCCCTCCTTGCGCAAGTGAAAAAAGCAGCAACTAACCAAGCTGCTATCATTTTGTTATCTGCGCCAAACGCGGTTGAATACTATCCTCGCATTGGTTTTGAACATGTGGACGTTGCTTTTCGTATTCCTCGCTCCAATTAAAAGAGCCTCAAAGCATTTGTATAAACTCAGGTGCTTTGAGACTTTTTATTGGGAAGAAATACGGTGAACGTACTTCCTTTATTTATACGACTTTCAACAGAAATTGATCCCTCATGTAAGTTAATAATTTTTTTAGAAATCGCAAGACCTAATCCATTGCTTTTTAGTGACCTTGATTTATCTACTGTATAAAAGCTTTCGAAAATATAAGTTTGATCTTCTTCATGTATACCAATACCCGTATCCTTTACTGAAACCGTCACCCCTTCGTTCACAGAAGACATCGAAACTGCAATCGTTCCATTTTGATGAGTATATTTAATACTGTTTGAAAGCAGGTTAAGCCATACCTGTTCCAGCAGCTCTTCATCTCCTTCAATCTTAACCTTTTCTAAATCGAGCTCAATTTCAAGTCCCTTCCCTATCCACTGTGGCTCTAATGCCAAAATAACATGACGAATTTGTTCATCCAAATCGTACGTTTTTTGATGAAATGGATGATGCTCAGCATCTAATGACGCTAGTTTTAAAAGATTCGAGCTTAATTGTGAAAGCCTTGTACTTTCTTTTTCAATAATGGTTAAGTATTGCTGCTTTTTATCTTCACTCACAATATTATCTTTTAAAGCTTTTGAAAAGCCTTTAATAGAAGTTAAGGGTGATTGAATTTCATGGGAGACGCTCGCAATAAATTCTTGTCTCATCGTTTCAATTTTGTTGAGTTCTTTTGCCATTTGATTGAAATTTTGAGTTAGCAAACCAATTTCATCGCTAGATACATGCTCAACTTGAACCGAATAATCTCCTTTCCCTACTTTTTTCATCGCTCCACTTAGCCGTTGAATTGGTTTGATAAGAATTGTAGAAACATACGCAAATAAAATAATCCCGATAAACAGTACGCTTATGAGCTGAATAAGCTGCACGTCTTGAATAACGGAAATTTGCCTTTGAGGATGCGACTGAACAAATAACGCATATCTCTGATCGTTTTCAATAAAAGGTATTCCCACAATATTTGGTTTTGGTTTATTAGAGGGCTCACTCTCAACCGTCGAGAACCGATTTCCCTGCAAAACATTGTCTACAACACTTTTGTCAATGGGCAATGTTGGTCCTCGATCACCTAATACTCTTCTATTATATTCAGAATCAACAATGATAAATGAAAAGTGAATAAATGATGCATTGGATAAAAATCGAGCGGCTTCATCTGAACCATTGGCGCCATATAGCTGAATGAACTCCTCACCCATCCGAAACATATCTGGCTCTAACTTATCACCTAGTCTGTCTTTACTTAAAAGTGTTGTAATGGTAATTGTAATAACAACGCTTAGTACAATCGTTATAATAAAGGAAAGCACCAGTTTCAAATAAATTGACTTCACATTAACACCCTTCTAGTTTATAACCTAGCCCTCGAACAGTTTTAATTTCAATGTTCACCTTACGACTACTTTGATTTAAGCGCTCGCGCACCCTTTTGATGTGGACATCAATAGTTCGCTCATCCCCTTCGTAATCATAGCCCCAAATACTTTGGATAAGCTGATCTCTTGTGAAGATTTTCCCAGGTGAACTGGCTAATTTAAACAAGAGTTCAAATTCTTTTAGAGGAAGGCTTTTGACATACTCACCTACATGTACTTCCAGCTTGTTACGATCCAATCGTATATTTTCAATATGAATAATGTTGCTTGCTTCAATTCGGTACCTTCTCAAAAGTGCCTTTACTCTAGCAACTAATTCTTCAGGGTTAAATGGCTTGACAACATAGTCATCTGTTCCAATGTCAAAGCCTTTTAGCTTATCGTGAGCTTCCCCTCTAGCCGTTACCATGAGTACAGGTATATCAAAATATTCTTTAATCTCTCTTGTTAATTCCCAGCCATCTTTATAAGGCATCATAATATCTACCACGGCCAAGTCTACTCTAAATTCCTCCAACTTTTTCCACGCTTCTTCTCCATCACCGGCCTCAATCACTTTAAACCCTTGTATTTCTAAATAAACTAACATCAATTCTCGAATATGCTGATCATCATCTGCTACTAAAATTTGAATCACGTTTTATTTCCCCCGTCCATTATCATCCTTTATCATGTGACTTTATTATATAAATTAAATATGAATTGAATATGAACAATGCTCTTACCTTGTTTTCCATTGCTCCTGTTGAACAATTTGCTGCAAGTAAGGTAAAAATACATTCCGTAAATCTTCTCTTTTTAAAGCCATTTCAATCATTGCCTGTAAATAACCAAACTTACCACCAATGTCAAAGCGACTTCCTTTTAGTCGCACACTAAAAACCTGTTCATACTGAGATAAATCATTTATTGCATCTGTCAATTGTAATTCATTTCCTACTCCTTTTTCAATTTTTTTTAGTGACTGAAAAATAGAAGGCGTTAAGATATATCTTCCCATAATGGCTACATTGGAAGGTGCTTGCTCAAGCTTTGGCTTTTCTACCACACCTTCGACTGAATATACATCCCCTACCGCAGAGCTTGCTTTAATAATTCCATACTTTGATACATCTTCTTTCTTTACTTCTTTAACACCAATCACCGATTGATTTACTTCTTCATACGTCTTTATAAGCTGCTTCAAAGCTGGCGTTTCACCTACCATTACATCGTCACCAAGCAAGACTGCAAAAGGTTCATCTCCAATAAACTTCTCCGCACACAAAATGGCATGCCCAAGCCCTTGAGGCTCCTGCTGCCTGATATAATGTACGCTTGCCATTTTCGAAATACGCTGTACATTTTCCAATAGTTCATACTTTCCTTTTTCTTCTAGCAGATGCTCTAATTGAACTGACTTATCAAAATGATCTTCAATTGCTTTTTTATGCTTACCTGTAATAAAAATAATGCTTTCAATGCCCGCTTCTACTGCTTCCTCCACAATATACTGCACAGCAGGCTTATCAACGATTGGGAGCATTTCTTTTGGAATAGCTTTTGTGGCTGGTAGAAACCTAGTACCTAACCCTCCAACCGGAATGACAGCTTTTCTAACGTTCATATTGTTCCCTTCCTTCCATTGTTTTTGTAAACACATAGCGATTTGTTAACAAGAAATTAATTCCTAAACTACCTATACTTGCAGCCCCTTTACTTACAAAAAGATTAAAAGAGGCATATTCATGACATAGCCATAAAATCAGTGAACTACAAATGAATGTAACCAAATTGACCGCTAAAAATTTAGTCACTTCCTTAGCCGTTGAGGGTTCTTTTCGTTGAAAGGTCCATTTTCTGTTTAGCATATAGCTATTTGCAACTCCAGTTCCATAAGATAGACACTGAGCAATTAAATAGTACATGCCAAATGACGTGAGCACCATGTAGACACCTAAATCCATTATCGTGTTTAAGACACCAACTGATGAAAATTTTGAAAATGCAAGTAAACCTTTTTTATTCACGATGAGCAAACTTTCTTACCGGCTGTTGCTTGTATGTTTTTCGCACAATATAAAGCGGCCGATTTTTGGCTTCGTCATAAATCCGCCCAATATATTCACCAATCATTCCTAAAATCATTAAGATAAAGCCACTAAATAACAGTTGAATAACAATAAGAGATGACCACCCTGCAATTGTGTTGTCCGTAAACAGCTTTAAATATAAAACGATAATAAGATAGACAAAGCCGATAAAAGATAAGGCTATGCCAGTATAGGTTGCTAGCTTTAAAGGCTTGTATGAAAAGGAAGTAAGACCATCAAGCGATAATTTCAGCATCTTTTTCAACGGATATTTTGATTCCCCTGCTGCTCGTTCATCTCGTTCATACTCCAAGGCAAGTTGCTTAAAACCAACCCAACTCACAAGACCTCTCACAAATCGATTCTTTTCTTGTAATAGCTTCATTTGATCGCATACTTTACGGTCTAACAAGCGAAAATCTCCCGTGTCTAAAGGAATGTCAATATCAGTCATCGATCGCAGTAATCGATAAAACATGGCGGCGGTATGTTTTTTAAAGTACGATTCTCCTTTTCTCTTTGTACGCTTCGCATAGACTACGTCGTAACCTTGCTTCCATTTATCAATCATTTGGAGAATCAATTCAGGTGGATCTTGTAAATCTGCATCAATCACCACAACCGCATCTCCTTTGGCATAATCCATGCCGGCAGTAATTGCAATTTGATGACCAAAGTTACGTGCAAAATCTAACAGCATAACTGACGAGTCTTGTTGACTATATTGAATTAAAATATCAGCTGTTTTATCGCGGCTACCGTCGTTCACGAAGAGAAGCTCATACGCTTCTCCCGTGGACTTCATCACTTCTGTTAAACGATGGTAGGTTGTATGAATAACTTCTTCTTCGTTATAAACGGGAATGACAATGGAATATTTAATTGCACTCATTTACTCTTCTCCTTCCATATCAACATAATAAAGCTTGGAAGCCCCTCCACCGGGACCAACTTGCTGATTATCCTCATTTTCTCGCCATTCTTCAGCAGAAACCTCTGTACCGTTTTCCTGAATCCAGCTAATAATCTCAGCGTTTCCTCCCATTCCTCGATTTCCTATTAAGAAATAATGAACATCTCCGCTTTCAACAAGCTCTTCAAGTTTTGTCACTGTTAGAATGGAATCAGCTCCTGAAAAGCCTCCCATCGTCATTACGGCTTCGCCCGTTTCAATGATATATGGTGCTGCCGTTGTTGAATCAAGGGTAGCAAATAGATACTTTGTTCCATTGCGATTTTTTTCAAGGAACGTAAGAAGAGACTGATTAACCTGTCCGTTCATTCCAGGACCATCATTCCTTTTCTCTCTATTGGTAGGACTCTTTTCATCATTAGGTGCTTCATTCGTACCTACTTGATTGTCATTGTTCATTGAGACATCTTGTTCATCACCTGGAAATGCCATATCATCTATTTGAGGCAGCTGGCCATCTTTGGAAGACGTTGGACCTGCTTCTGGAAGCATGCTGTTTCCACCGTACAAAATTGGTGTCATTGCCCAGTAAAGCGGACCAATCACAAGCACAATAAGTGCTGCTGTCATCATATACGTATTGATTGCTGAGCGCTGCTTTATGACCGCAAGTGCTAAAGCCAATATAATACCGATAATCCCTACAACCAAGATAAATGTAAGACCAATTGTTTCCTTGTCAGGTAGCATAATGCTAACCTGCAACCCAGCTGTTAATGCAATACCTATCGGCAACAGCCACGACTTCCAACCCTCGTTTTTACGATACGCCTTCCATAATACTGGGAGTCCTGCTCCTATTACTGCTGCTATTGGCGGTGCTAGCATGATAAGGTAATACTGATGGAAAAATCCTGCAATGCTAAAGAACAAAGCTACTGGTACTAACCACGCTAACCAAAATATAGTATGAAGAACTTTCGCGCTCAGGGTTTCTTTTAGCCTTACGCCACTCAATAAACCGATAATGCTTACAATCGCTAGTGGTAAAAACCAGCTAATCTGGTCTGCCAGCCCGTCTTGAATTAAGCGAAACACGCCAGGCGTTCCTGTATTAAATCTTCCAGTGTTTCCACCACCAGGACCATTGTTATCTCCGTCCATTTGTGGAGGGAACTGGCCACCTGGTGCATTTTTAAAATTCAAGTCTTGTCCACTATCTAAGTTTGAGTTTTGCTGATTTTCATTGTCACTTGAATCAGCTGTATTTTCTCCAGTTTGCAACTCTTCGTTTGCTAATGGTGGTTCATCTTGCATATTACCGCTTGGAGGTATCGGCTGTTCATTTTGTCCATTGCTACCCCCACTAGACATTTCTCCTGTCAAACGCGAAATACCGTTGTAACCCAGCGCTAACTCTAATACTGAGTTTGTTTCACTACTTCCAATATAAGGTCTTTTATCTTCTGGAATTAAGTCCACAATTGTTGCCCATGAAAGCGATACAACAATTAGTAGTACTGTTGCTCCAGATAATAAGCCTATTTTCTTCTTCCAGTCAATCTTTGCTGCTAGCCAGTAAAATAAATAAAATGCTGGTAAAACCATATAAGCCTGCATCATTTTCATATTAAATCCAACACCGATGAGCACAAACGCTAGAAACAGCCAGCGGTGTTTCTTCATGGCTACTGCTTTAAATAGCATCCACGTTGCTACTAATAGGGTAAAAACGAGTAAACTATCGATATTATTGGTTCGACTAACGGCTGGAACAATTGGCGTTATAGCCATGGTTAGGGCAGCTATTCGCCCCGCAGCTACACCAAATATTTTTTTTATCATGACGTACAGCAAGATAACTGATCCTACTCCTGCTAAAGCCTGAGGCAAAATCACACTCCAACCGTGAAAGCCAAAAATCTTAGCACTAATCGTTTGAATCCAAAACGCAACGGGCGGCTTATCCACCGTTACGAACCCAGCTGGATCAAACGATGCAAAAAAGAAGTTATGTAAATTTTGCATCATGCTTTTGACAGCTGAGGTGTAATATGGATTGACATATTCATCTTCCCATATATTCATAAAGTTTAAGGCTACAGCCAGTGTTAAAATGCCCACTAACCATTTATCAATTCTTTTCTGTTTTCTATTCATTCTTTCACTCCTTTATTGATTGTAGAGTTAGTGTAATAGACGAATATGAACTGATTATGAACAATCTTCTTAGGTTAACTATTTATCTACAAAAAAAAGCAGGTGTAATCTACACCTGCTTATCACTATAGTCCTGCGTTACGCTGTAATCGCTTTGCAATCTCTGCGAACTCATCTGGACCTATTCCCGGAGCAAATTCTTCAGTTACTTCTTCTAAGTCTGGAATTTTCCCTCCTTTAGGCGTTCCTTCAATGACTTCTAGCTTCCCACCGTCTTCTGGGTGCGTACCTTTCCAAATCTTCGCAATTCCCATATAATCAGCATCACTGAATGTATAGAGACGGCGATGAACACCTTGGTCTTCATATTTTCTAGCAGCATCGAACGATTTATTGCTTAAATTTGGAATTGGCACTAGTTTTGTAACATCCACTCCGGTTGCAATCTCTAACGCTTTGGCGTATGCCACAACGTGAACGCCACCACGAACTAATAAATATCCAATCATTTCACGGGCAACAGGGTTATCCGTCATTTGATATACTCTCATTTTATGGGTTCTTGCCCCGCACTCTAAAAAGAAATTGTGCAATAAGTCCAGAATTAAATTTCCACTATTAAAGACATTTTCTCCTGTCCAAGCCTTTCCCATAGAATCAAACGGATAAGCTGTTTGCGCAGTGGCAATAAAATGCTGGGTATTACGTACATCCTTTGCATTCTGCATTGGCGTAATGTCTGGGTCACCAGGAAACGTAGATCCTTCTAACATAAGATTAATTGTATTAGAGACGAGTTCTACATGCCCAAATTCTTCTGCTGTAATGCTCGCGACTAAATCATAAAATGGACGCAGCTTTTTCTTTGTACGAAAATTAAACGACTGATACATATAGTTATTTAGCGTAGACATTTCTCCAAACTTCCCACCTAATAGCTCTTGTACAGCGGCAGCAGCGTTGGGATCTGGATTTTTCGGCTCTGGTAAATCAATTAATAATTTATCAATCCGCTTAAACATAGCGCATTCCTCCACTCTGTCTCTAAAAAATTCCATCCATTAAGATGTATGAAGTCATAAGGTTGTCTCATTCGCCAAATGAACTTTTATACAAAAAAAGTGCACCTCAACCGTTAAACCATCTAACAATTGAGGTGCACTTTTTCCCTACTTATTATTCAGGCATAATCCAAACAATTTGTTGAATACGTACAAAAAAGCTAGAATCTTTTGATTGAATGACAACGTGATCAATTTTAACATCCTTAACTTTTCCACGTAAATTTCCACGTACGGTTTCAATAACTACTTCTTTACCTTTAACTGATTCAAGAGTCGCAAATACATAAGGATCGACTTGGGTTACCATATAAGGCGCTTCATAATTACGTTCGTCTTGTTCATGAGCCATCCGTTTATCGTCTCCTTTTTTCTATTATCGTTTTAATGTATGCATCATTTTTTTAAACATGAACAGTTATTAACGTACACACTTATCCTTTACATAGCTTGAATCTAGTGAATATAATAAAACAAAAATGAAAAAAGGAAGGCTATTTATGAGCGAAGATTATGCATTTCGATTTCATATTAAAGACTCTTATTCAATAGACAAACCTGCGACAAAAGAAGCCCTTGTTTTCACAAAGATTAAAACAAAAGCAGGGGACACTCTTTTTGAAGGGGACGTACGCGTGCACGTTACTTCCATTGGAATATTTCCTGTACCAAAAGATATTGCAAATGCGGTATCAAATAAATCCCTTCGTCAGCAGTTAGCTGCAGAAGTAAAGCGCTACGTTCGTCCTCACCGAAATTTTTTGTAACCTTATCCAAACATTTGACCAAGAGGTCCTTCGTCTGCGATTATATCTTGAATATCATAAATAGAAATGGGAAAGTAAGGAATCCCATATGCATAGGGTGCTAAATCATAGAGCTGATAAAATAATACAAGCGATTTATCCGCGATATAAAAGTCTTGATCTGGCTTAATTCCCGTATATTCTCCGAGAACCATAATATCGCGCTCTTTAATCTGTACCTCCACGAGCTTAGATAAGCGCTGAACATAATTGCTATTAGGCTTGAATAAATCCTTTAATTTATAGACCTTTCCATTTTTGGTGTTAAAGGTCATAGGTACGACAACGGTTAACCCATGAGCGCCACCTGAAAAAGCATAGTTTATGAGCATTAAGCTCAGCACATCACGCTGATTGTTTTTCAATTCATAGTATCCCGTTTCGGTCGTATCAGGATTTTCTCCGTATCCTTGTTGAACAATTAATTCGTTTGTTCGTTTTAATAGCTTAGCGTTCATTTTATACTGAACTGCTTGATTAGCCATTCCATGAATAACTGGGTAAACAACGTCTAATTTCGGTTTCACGATGCGTTGAGAGTATACAAGAAGCGGCAGCGTAATCAATTTTCCCATCTCCCTTTACACTTGGTTTCAACTTAATGTATTCTCTTCATCTGCATTATACGACAATAAGAAAACAGCCACCTTACAACAAGTGGCTGTTTTTTATCCCAAAGATACGGCTCTCGTTAAGAGCTCTTCTGGCTTTCCAACTCTAATAATTTTACCTTTTTCCATTACAATAACCCGATCTGCTAATTTCTTAGCATCCGTTTGATCATGAGTCACAAAAATTGATGTTATGCCTGTTGTCTTTAATATTACTCTAAGCTCATCTCGTATACGGTGCTGTAAGTCCGTATCTAAGTTACTAAAAGGTTCATCAAACATCAGTAAAGACGGCGATGGTGCTAGCGCCCGAGCTAATGCTACGCGCTGCTGCTGTCCACCGCTTAGTTCATACGGGTAACGCTTTCCATACTCTGTTAATCCAACAAGTTCCAAGACTTCATCAATTCTTGCATACTTTTGCTTCCTCGTCATTTTCTTTAATCCAAACTTGACGTTCTCTTCCACATTCATATGGGGAAATAACGCGTAGTCTTGAAAGACAAGACCCACTCCTCTTTTTTCAGGTTGCATAAACACACGTGAATCACACATCGTTTGACTATTAATGATAATCTGACCTGTCTTTGGAACTTCCAGTCCAGCCAGTAGGCGAAGAACGGTACTTTTTCCACTACCACTTTGTCCGAGTATTGACACAACCTCTCCCTTCATGATCTCGAGGTTAAAATTTTCTATTGTCTCTTTTGAAGCGTTCCGATATTGAAAAGATAAATTATTGACCTGTACATACATAAGCTTTACTCCTTTTCTAGTACTTTATGAAAAAAGAAAATAGATACCCCGCTAATTAAAATAATAAGCATTGATGATACTGCTGCTTCATGAATCATTTCATTTCCTGCATACTCAAATGCTTTCGTCGCTAGCGTACTAAAATTAAAAGGCTGTAAAATTAAAGTTAGAGTTAACTCTTTTAAAATATCGATAAAGACGAGAATAAATCCGCCAAAAATGGCTCCTTTGATAAGCTTCATATCGACTTTAAAAAATGTTTTTGTCATGCTCATTCCTAATGTTCTAGATGCTTCTGTAAACGTTACGCCCACTTTTGAAAAGCCAGCTTCGACTGAGTTGTATCCAATGGATAAAAAGCGAATAACATAAGCAAAGATGAGCATGGCTACACTGACGCTTAGTACTAAAGTGGGTTCTTTACCCATTTGTTCGTACAGAGTGAAAAGCTGTTGGTCAAGAATCAAAAACAGTGCTAATACACCAATTGAAATAACGGCTCCTGGTACAGAATATCCAAGGATAATTACCTTTGAAAAGACTGCTGAAAGCACACCTTGAAAAAGTCTTGTGAAGTTTCCAACCACTAAGGCAATAACAATAATAATGCTTGCTGAAATAAAAGCTACTGATGTTGAATTCCAAATTAACTGCAGAAATTCTTGATTTAAAATTTGTTCATACGTCATAAGCGCCCATTGAGTTAATTGTGCAAACGGAATGAGAAAAGAAACCATAAAAATAAGTAGAAAATATAAAAAAACTCCCCAAGCCTTGACACCTTTTAACCGAACGGGTGTTAAAGGTCTCACTTTTGTCGTTGAATACCCAAACCGCTTGCGTCCTCGAAGGACCTTTTCAATTGTAAGTAAACCAACTACGATGAGCATAAGCATCCCGGAAAGCTTGATGGCTGAACCTAAGTCACTCATGCCAAACCACGCTTGAAAAATAGCGGTACTAAACGTTTGAACACCAAAGTACTTCACTACACCAAAGTCGTTTAGCACTTCTAAACTTACTAAGCTGACGCCACCAATAACGGCGGCACGTGATATAGGCAACACGACGCGAAAGAACAAGCGAAGCGGACTACTTCCTAAAAGTCTAGCATTTTCAATTAAAGATGCGGACTGCTTTTCGAGAAAACTCTTCGTAATAATATAAACATAAGGATATAAAAAAATAGTGAAAATAAAGATGGCTCCTGGTACGTTCATGATAGTAAAGTATTTTTGATTAACGGTGATATCAAATGAATTACGCAGTGTTGCTTGTATCACACCCGTATAATTTAAAATCCCATGATACGTGTACGCACCAATGTAAGGAGGGATGGCTAAGGGTAAGATAAGGCCCCATTTAAAAAATGAACGCATTGGAAAGTCATATGCTGACAAAAGCCACGCTGTACTTACTCCAATAAATGCTGTAAATATAGCCGTCGCACTGACAAGTTTAACGGTTGTTATTAAGTAATTTGCTAGTAAAAATTCTTTAATATGAGTCCAATTTTCGCTAGGTTCTGAGAAAAATTGAACGCTCATAATGAAAATCGGTAACAATACAACAGTAATAAACAAAAAGCTAAAAAATGACCACGTATTAAACTGAATCTTTACCTGCCTGATTAAGTTCAATTACTTCTCCCCACCTTTACTATAAATAGATAGTGCCGTACCTCCAAACGGAAATACGGCATAAAGAGTATCTATTTTTTATTTCCAGCTTACTTCATTAAATAGCTTAACAGCTTCAGCATTCTTTTCACCAAGCTCAGATAAGTTTAGGTCTTGCTCTTTAAACTCTCCCCATGACTTTAAAAGCTCAGATGGCTCTACGTTCGGGTTAACTGGGTACTCATAGTTTGCTTCAGCAAATTTCCCTTGCGCTTCTTCGCTAGACAAGAATTCCATTAACTTAATCGCATTTTCTTTATTTTTAGCATACTTTGTTAAACCAATACCGCTGACGTTAATGTGTGTACCATCTGTCTCTTGGTTCGGGAAAAACACGCCTACTTGATCTGCTACCTTTACTTCTTCTGGATCTGTAGAGTTTTTCATTACACCGATGTAATACGTATTCATAATAGCAACGTCACCTTCACCAGCAACAACCGCTTTTGCTTGGTCACGATCATTTCCTTTGGGATCACGCGCCATATTTTTCACAATTCCCTTCGCCCACTCTTTTGCTTTGTCTTCACCGTTTAGTGAAATAAACGAAGCAAGAAGCGACTGGTTATAAACGTTTTCAGAAGGCCTTACAAGTACTTTACCTTTCCACTTTGGCTCTGTTAATGCTTCATATGTTGATAAATCTTCTGGCTTCACACGATCTTTTGCATAAACAATTACACGTGCGCGCTTTGTTAAACCAAACCATTCGCTGTCTTTATCACGAAGGTTTGCAGGAATATTGTTATTTAATGTTTCGCTTTCTACATTTTGAAGCAATTCTTTTTCTTTTGCCCAGTGTAATCGACCGGCATCAGACGTTAAGAATAAATCACCTTTTGTTGCTTGTCCCTCTCTAGAAAGACGTTCAATCAGTTCGTTTTCCTCTCCTTTGACAACGTTTACTTTAATACCCGTTTCTTCCGTGAACGCTTTGTATAATGCATCGTCTGTTTCATAGTGACGGCTAGTATATAAGTTTACAACCCCTGGACCTTCCTTTTTATTACTCTTTTTCTCACTTGATGATTGATTGTTTTCTGATGCTCCGCAGCCTGCTAAAAACACAAGCGTTAAAACCATTAGCAAACTAAAAAGTTGTGTAAGTTTTTTGTTCATGCCCCATTTTCTCCTCTATGTATATTCTAATGACTACACGTTAATTATTAATGATAATCATTATCAAGTCAATATACTTTTTAAAAATAAATAAAAAAAGGTTCCAACCCAAATGGCTGAAACCTTTATTTTCACACTAAACCGTTAATTGTTTTTGCAGCATCAACTGTATTTTTTAATAGCATCGTAATTGTCATTGGACCAACACCACCAGGTACTGGAGTAATATATCCTGCTACTTCTTTTGCTGGTTCATAATCAATATCACCAACAAGCTTTCCATTTTCCATCGTGTTTCCAACATCAATAACGATAGCACCTGGCTTTAGGTCTTCTGCTTTTACTAAGCGTGGTCGCCCAACGGCAGAGACTAAAATATCAGCTTGTTTAATCATTGCTGATAAATCTTTTGTGCGTGAATGAGCAATCGTTACCGTTGCATTCTCTTGAAGAAGCAGCATAGCAACTGGCTTTCCAACAATGTTGCTGCGACCAATTACAACTGCATGTTTACCTGAAATTTCTTCACCTGAACGCTTGATTAACTCAATGATGCCGTGTGGTGTACATGGAAGGTAGCACTCGTCTCCAATCACCATATTTCCAACGCTTACGGGGTGGAAACCATCTACGTCTTTTTTAGGAGAAATCGCGTTTAACACAGCTTTTTCATCAATATGATTTGGTAATGGCAGCTGTACTAAAATCCCATGTACAGCTTCACTTTCATTAAGCTGTTGAATTTCTTGTAATAGATCTTCTTCTGTAATGTTAACATCACGTTTAATTACTTCTGATGCCACACCAATTTCTTCACATGCTTTTGCTTTAGCTTTTACATAAGAGTGTGAAGCTGGATTATCACCTACTAGAATAACTGTAAGTCCTGGTACAACACCTTGCTCTTTTAACTGTGCGACTTCTTCTTTTAAAGCGGCACGTAATTCTGCTGCTACTTCCTTACCTTTAATAATCGTTGCTGTCATGTAAAACGGCTCCTTCCAAATCTTTATCTACGAATTATATTAAATAATCTAACACAAAAGTTCGTATTTTTTCAACATTTTTATAAAAAACTATTATCTTTTTATCTATAATTCAAAAATAAACGGATAATATCTACAAAAAAACGTGTATGATATACATCACACACGTCGCTTATTCTACTCGTCATTTTCCATTAGTCTACCATAAATGTGGCTAACAACTACTTTTAGAACTGTATACGTCGGAAGTGCCAATAACAACCCTAAGAACCCTACTACGCTACCCGCTATTAATAACAGTAAAATTACGGTTACAGGGTGGACGTCAAGCTTTCTTCCCATTACTTGAGGAGAAATTAAGTTACTTTCAATTTGTTGAATAATTAACACACCTAAAATAACGTAAAGCGCCATATACGGATCTTGAATTAAGCCCATAATAACACCAGGGAGAGTCCCAATGAACGGGCCAATAAACGGGATAAGGTTCGTAAATAATGCAATTAGGGCTAACACAAGTGCATTATCTAACCCAATTAATAAATACCAAATATAAACGCAAACTCCAACGAACATACTGACAATAATTTGCCCTTGGATAAATGCACTTAGTCCTGTGTTTATCTTACTTAAAATTTCGTCAATATCATGACGGTAGCGCTTTGGTGTTAAATGAACAATTCGCTTAGGTAAGTTTTCTCCGTCTTTTAACATATAAAATAATACAAATGGAACGGTAATAATAACAATAATTGTACTAGTTAAAAAGTCAAAGATTTTTAACGTACTTGTACCAATTGTTGTTGCCATATCTCCCACGTTACCAAGTATATCGGTTAAACGTTGCTCTAAATCAAACTTTGTTGCTTCTTCCGCAAAGCGAGCGGTAAACGGTGAATGTTGAAGATCTTTAATTAAATTCATTACGTCTTTCGCAAGCGTTGGAAGGTAATTTGCTAAGGACAACAGCTGTTCCTGAATAATAGGATATAAAAACACAATTCCACCGGTTAAAAGACCAATGAATGAAAGAAAAACAAATAGAATAGCTAATGTTTTTGGGATTTTTGCTCTCATAATTAACCGAACTATAGGGCTTAGTAAGTAATATAAAACCCCTGCAATTAAAATTGGAGCTAAGATAGTTGTAATCATAACCCCAATTGGCTGTAAGATATACTGTACTTTTGACAGCATAAATAAAATTAATAATAACAATAAAATTCCTAATCCACTTTTAAAGAAACGCGGCATTTTCACACGATCTACTCCCTAATTTATCTTGATTTATTTGTTAGCTTTAAAAGCTTAAAAACTCACTCCTCCTTAAGGGTGTATAAATATATGTATTTCGTATATATGTAAATACGAACTATATTTCATGTAGTTTCATATTTTTTAAAATGTTTCACATTGTATTTTATCATACCAAAATAACAGGAAAATTCAAGAAATTCGGTCTCATCGTATACAAAAAAGAGCTAAGGCATAACGAAATGGTCCTTTTAACTTGTTTTTGAAATAAAAAAAGATATCCGAGCTATCAAAAGTCGTTAACTTCTAATAGTTCGGATATCTCGTTAGCTAAAATACTTACGCCCCAGCCACAAACTTGGATAGAGGTTATGAAAAATCTTTATTATATTCCATATAAACGACTTGCGTAACAAGAAAATCTTCTACACCGTGCTTACCATCAGCTCCCCCTAATCCTGATTGTCTCATACCAGCATGATACCCTTGCATGGCTTCAAAGTTTTCTCTGTTTACAAATGTCTCACCGAATTTCAACTCGTTTGCTGCTTTCATTGCCTCATGAATATTATCCGTGTAAATTGATGAGGAAAGACCATACTTTGAATCATTCCCTAGCTCTATGGCTTTATCTAGATCTTTATAAGTCATAATTGGCAAAACTGGGCCAAAGACTTCTTCCTGCATGATTTCCATATCCTGCGTCACGTTGAGTAAAACGGTAGGTTCATAGAAATAACCTTTTTCTTTTTCTAAACGTTTGCCACCTGTTTGAATTTCGGCACCTTGCTTTACTGCATTTTCTACCATCTTTTCTACTGTTTCAAGGCGCTCTTTACTTACAAGCGGTCCCATTTCCACGTCTTCATCTGTTAAAGGGTTTCCAATTTTCACATTGGACATTTCCTGCGTTATCTTTTTAATAAATTCTTCAGCAACGTCTTCATGAACATATACGCGCTCAGCATTTGTACAAGCTTGGCCTGCGTTCGTAAGACGAGATGTTTTAATACTTTTAACCGCAACGTCTAGATTTGCATTCTTTGTTACGATGGCTGGTGCTTTGCCGCCGAGCTCTAAGTTAACTTTGGTAATGTTTTTCGCTGCTGCTTCCATCACTTTTGTACCCGCTGGAACGCTGCCCGTCATTGTAACAATCCCTACTTTCGGATTGCTTGCCATCGCTGTCCCAATTGTAGACCCTGTTCCTGTAATAAAATTATATACTCCGGCGGGAAGTTCTTTCATGTCTGCAATAATCTTTGTAAATTCAGCAGCTGTGTTTGGTGTTTGTTGACTTGGTTTTAAAACAATGCTACATCCGGTAATCAGAGCTGTTGCTACTTTTCGCGCTAGAATAAACATCGGAAAATTCCAAGGTACTATCCCTGCCACAACGCCAATTGGACGTTTGTACAAAAAGATGTTTTCATTTGGTTGATCACTTGGAATAATTTCTCCTTCAATACGCCGAGCCCATTCTGACATGTAATAAAAATATTCAATGGCAGTGTCAATTTCTCCTTCAGCTTGATCTTTGCTTTTTCCCTGCTCTTCCATAAGTAGTTGTACGAAACGTTCACGCTTTTCTTTTATTTGATTCCCAAGCTTCCGAACCACTTTCCCTCTCTCCACCGAAGGGACTTTTTCCCATTTCTTTTGCGCTTCGTATGCTGCATCGATTGCCTTATTTGCATCTTCTTCTGTACCTTTATAAATTTTTGAAATAACTTCTTCCGTTGAAGGATTTACCACTTCAATTAATTCTCTCGATGTTGAGTCCGTATACTGTCCGTTAATATACATTTTATGCGTCATCATTTCAGGTCCACTCCTCGTTATCTATTAAATAGTTAATATGCTCTTATTCTGTATCTTCCACTCTCTCTGAATTTTAAACATTAAAAAACAGGGAAGGCATTAAGCCTATCCCTGCGTTGTTAATGGATTCATATGTTGCTTTGTTTTTAAATTCGTTATTTTATAAGGCTCAGTAGGCGCATGAACAAAATGACTTTCAGGTGGGTTTACCGTATCTTCTACCCATTTAATAAGCAGCTCAAATGCTTGATATACGTATGGAAGCATAGGCTGAAGCTTGCGGTTAGGGTCTACATTCTCATTCCATACAAGTCCATCAATATGATTTCCATTTTCAATCACGTAATGGCGATGCAATTTAGCTTTACCTGCTTTTTTTACTAGCTGTTCATAAGGATACGCATGTACACTAGGGAAAATAAGGGCATCATATGCTGCCGTTACGCTAATTAAAGGCGCTGTAAGTTCTCCTGTGTTTTCAATTTCCTTCACTTTGTCTTTAACTTTCTGTGGACGCTTTGCGTAACTATACTTTTCAAAGATATAATCATGGGACCGGTCACGAATACCTTGCTCATTTAAAGCTAAGTATTCAGGCCACTGTAGTCTTTTAGGGGCTTGAGAATCAAAATGATCGCGATAAATATTAAGTGTTAAAAACCAATAATATTGATCGTGATAAGGCCATAAAAATTCTGTTCCTTTAGGTAATCCCGCTTCGTATAAAGAATGGACTGCTTCAGAGTTCCCATCATATAAAGCAGCCTTTGCAGACTGAATAACCTTTGTAAGAGATGTAATTAAATTAGGGTCTTCTGCTCTCCAAAGTACACCTTCCCACTCTACAGCTCCGTTAAAGAGCTTTGGCTCACCGTTTTTCCCGTCATTTTCTATCGCATATCGAATAACGTAGCCACCATTTGAAATGCCCATACCATATGTAGGAATCTCAGATGCTACTTGAACTGTCTTATAGTGCGTAAGCAAGTATTCTTGAGCGTAGCATACCGTTGCACGAAATTGCCTATTCCATTTAGCAAGTGAAGCCCCTTCTATTGATAAAGCATTTTTGGCTTTCGCGAATGGATCACCTTCTTTATCCTTTCCCGGTGTTCCTTTATCAGAAGCTACAAATGCATACCCTTTAGCTAGCACATAGTCACTAAACAATAAGTCGGTTGACGTCTCACCCCGCGTAGCTGGAATACCGGCAGCAACTAGCTTTCCATTCCAATTATCAGGAATTCGAAGAACGATATTTCCATCTTCTACTCTATCTCTAATTTGAATTCCCGTAATCTCTTGAGGCTGATACATATGATACCATCCTGTTTTTTCTTGTTCATTCCCCCAGGAAACCGGTGCTAAGCCGATGTTGCCATCAACCATAGCTGCAGCAAGCTGAGCTGGATTTTTCGTTGTCAACCAGTTTTCATTTTTACCATCAAATATTTGGACATTCACACTATCAATCTCCCGTCATATTTATATGTTATGGATGATTATCTAGGTGAAAACACTATAGTTAAATTTTACCTCTTTCCATATAAAAAGTATAGGTAAAGATTATAGGGTGGGATAAAGATGATAAACGCTTGGGAGTTAAGACTTACCTTTATAAGTCCTGCTGTTGCGTCGTATGAGACATGGATAGTAACTGATTTCGACCTTATTAAGGAACAAAACAGTATATCCTACAAAAATCAATGTACCTCTATACTTGGGTCATTCACTGTTCCTTCCAGTGGGATCAAGCCGCTACAAGCATCAATTGAAGTTGACTTGTTAAAAGCTTTTGATTGCTATTATAGTAGCTTACCTGCCAAAGAAACTTTTCTTGATACACCTATTTATATTAACGTTTTCACAAAAAATTCAGCTTACAGTACCTGGGAATACTTTAAAACACCTCGATATTACTTAGAAAAACTTCACCAGTACACAAACCATCCCGTTTACTAATTGATAAACGATTATTTACTTTACACTACTTGAAAGCGAGTGAAATGAATGTATTATTATCACTGGAGCTACCCAGACTATACTCCAAACTATCACACAATGCCTCAATACACCTATGCTGTACCAACAATTAATACGTCTTACGAGGAACCATACCGATATGATGAGAATCAGTATGCATACTTAACTCACCAAGTTGAGTTTATGCGCGCTACTAAAGACGTCGACCGCGTGATGAAAATTTTAAAAAGGCAATATCGAAGCATTTATCGTGAAGCACAACGCGGAGGCATGGACGATAAACTAACCGAATACTTGTTTCGTTCAATTGTAAGGTTTGTAGATGATAACTATAATAGCTTTACAGGAACCATTAACCAAAAAGTTGAGAAAGCATACCGACAGCTTCAGCGAAGAGAACCGTGGATTTTTGAGCTCATGGCGTTATATAGCGTGTCCCCTGCTTCACAAGCTCGTATTACCACAACCGTTTTAACCGTTGCCTTTGAGCATCTCCGCAAGAATCCTGGACCTGGTGGGCCTAACCCACGCTAAAAAAAGAGGACTACAGTGTAGTCCTCTTTTTGAATGTTATGGCAGTACAGTAGCTCCCATTAAGTAGTGATCTACTTGTTTTGCTACTTCGCGACCTTCATGAATAGCCCATACAATAAGGCTCTGACCACGACGTGCGTCTCCGGCAGCAAATACACCTTCAACATTTGTTGTATATTTTCCGTACGCTGCAGCCACTTTGTTGTTTTTCGTTTCAACACCCAACTGCTCAAGAACAGGTTGTTCAGGCCCTTCAAAACCGATTGCGATAAAGACCAGTTGAGCTGGCCAAACTTTTTCTGTTCCTGGAATTTCATTAAATGTATAACGACCGCTTTCATCAACAAGCTTCTCCATCTGAATTGTATGAAGCTCTTTTAAATGACCATTTTCATCAGCGACAATTTTTTTTGTTTGAATTGAATACTCTCTCGGATCATCTCCGAACTTTGCCTGAGCCTCTTCATATGCATATTCAAGATTAAACACTTGAGGGTACTCTGGCCACATGTTATCAGATGTACGTTCTGTTGGAAGCTGAGGGTGTTTACCAAATTGAACGACGCTACGACATTCTTGACGTAGTGCTGTTGCTACGCAGTCTGCTCCTGTGTCCCCTCCCCCAATGACAATTACATCTTTGCCTTTAGCATCGATATACTGACCGTCTTTAAAATTAGAATCTAGCATACTTTTTGTTGTCGTTGTCAAATAGTCCATTGCAAAATGAATACCTTTTGCTTCTCTACCCTCAATGACTAAATTACGCTGCTTTTGAGCACCCGTACAAAGGATAACCGCATCGTACTGCTCTTGAAGTTCTTCGCGCGTTACGTCTTTGCCCACTTCTGTATTTGTAACAAAATCAATACCTTCTTGCGTTAATAAGCGAATTCTTCTTTCCACTACCTCTTTATCAAGCTTCATATTAGGAATGCCGTATGTTAGCAAGCCACCAGGACGATCTGCACGCTCATATACAGTTACAGAGTGTCCTGCTTGGTTCAGCTGATCTGCACTTGCTAAACCAGCTGGCCCTGAACCGATAATGGCTACCTTTTTCCCCGTACGCTTCTCTGGAATACGCGGTGTAATCCAACCGTTTTCAAACCCTTTATCAATAATTGCTCGTTCAATATTTTTGATTGAAACTGCAGGGTCTGAAATAGCTAATGTACAGGATCCCTCACAAGGCGCTGGACAGACGCGCCCTGTGAATTCAGGGAAGTTATTTGTTTTTACTAAACGATCAAGTGCTTCTTTCCACTGACCTCTATATACTAAATCGTTCCATTCTGGAATCAAATTATAAATTGGACAGCCCGATGTAAAAGCATTAATATCCATCCCCATATGACAAAATGGAGTTGCACAATCCATACATCGTGCTCCTTGTCGACTCAGTGCCTCATCAGATAAAGGAGCAGCATATTCGTTCCAGTCACTTAAACGTTTTAAAGGATCTCTTTCTTTGCCTTTTTCACGTTTAATTTCCATAAATCCTGTTGGTTTTCCCATTTTACTCTCCCCTTTCTTACTGAGCTACCGCTTCTTGTTGTTTTGAAATTGACTTCTTTTCTTGCTGTGCATTTTCTTCAAATGCGCTCATAATTGCTTCCTCTTCAGAAAGCCCTGCTTCTTTTTGTTCTTCAATACGAGTAATCATACGCTTGTAATCATTTGGAATAACTTTTACGAACTTACTAATCATTTGTGACCAGTTCTCTAAAACAAACGCTGCTTTTTGGCTATTTGTATATTCAAGGTGACGCTCAATCATCGCTTTTACTTCGCCTGCCTCATGAGCTTCTAAACCTTCAAAACCAATCATTTCTTGATTACAAAGCTTCTTAAATTCGTCTTTATCATCTGCCAGTACGTATGCAATACCACCTGACATACCTGCTCCGAAGTTTTTACCAACAGTTCCCAGAACAACAACTCGACCACCTGTCATATATTCACAGCCGTGATCCCCGATACCTTCCACCACAACATGCGCACCGCTGTTACGAACTGCAAATCGCTCACCTGCTCTACCACTTACGTATGCTTCTCCACTTGTTGCACCGATAAAAGCAACATTTCCAACAATAACATTGTCTCCTGAAACGATAGTGGATTGCTTTGGTGCAGATACCGTGATTTTTCCACCTGACAAACCTTTACCAATATAGTCATTGGCATCACCTGTTAAATGGAGCGTCATACCATTTGGAATAAATGCTCCGAAACTTTGGCCAGCTGAACCTGAGAAGCGAAGCGTAATCGTATCCTCAGCCAATCCTTGCTCACCGTAACGTTTGGTAATTTCACTACCAACAACCGTACCTACCACTCGATTCGTATTATGAATATCTAATGAAAGGTCCACTTGATATTGCTCTTCAATCGCTTGCTGTACAGCAGGTAAGATTTTTTGCACATCTAGAGACTGATCAATTTTATGATTTTGAGGCGTCTTAAACGTACGCACACCATCTACTTGATGTAAAAGTGTTGTCAAATCTAAGTACTGTGCTTTCCAATGTGACTGTGCACGCTCACTAACATGCAGCACATCTGTGCGTCCAACCATCTCTTCCATTGTTTTGAACCCTAGCTCCGCCATAATTTCACGAACTTCTTGTGCAACAAAACGCATATAGTTTACGATATGATCTGGCTCACCCAAGAACTTTTTACGAAGCTCTGGATTTTGTGTTGCTACACCAACAGGACATGTATCTAAATGGCAAGCACGCATCATGATGCAACCTAATACAATTAGTGGAGCCGTAGCAAACCCATACTCTTCTGCACCTAAAAGTGCTGCCATAACAACGTCTTTTCCTGTCATTAGCTTTCCGTCTGTTTCTAGCACTACCTTCTCGCGAAGGCCGTTTAACATTAGAGTTTGGTGAGCTTCCGCTAAACCTAACTCCCAAGGTAGGCCCGTATGTTTAATACTCGTTTTTGGTGACGCACCTGTTCCACCGTCGTATCCACTAATAACAATTACATCTGCTACACCTTTTGCAACACCAGCAGCAATCGTTCCAACACCTGCTTTTGATACAAGCTTAACGCTAATACGAGCATTACGGTTGGCATTTTTCAAGTCATGAATAAGCTGAGCCAAGTCTTCAATTGAATAAATATCGTGATGTGGTGGAGGAGAGATTAATCCCACTCCCGGAGTAGATCCACGAACATCTGCAACCCATGGATATACTTTGTTTCCTGGCAGCTGTCCGCCTTCTCCTGGTTTAGCTCCTTGAGCCATTTTAATTTGCAACTCATCAGCATTTACTAAATAGTGACTTTTCACACCAAATCGTCCTGATGCAATTTGTTTAATGGCACTTCGACGGTTATCACCGTTTTCATCAAGCTCATAGCGTCTTGGATTTTCTCCACCTTCACCACTATTGCTTCTAGCACCTAATTTATTCATTGCAATGGCTAATGCTTCGTGTGCTTCCTCACTCAAAGAACCAAACGACATAGCGCCTGATTTAAAGCGTTTAACAATAGAATCCACAGATTCTACTTCATCGATTGAAAGAGCTGGACGTTCTTGTTTAAAGGCAAACAGGTTACGTAAGAACCCAATACGCTCTTCGTTTGCAGCTTCGGAAAACTGCTTAAATAAATCGTAATCACCTTTTCGACAAGCCCATTGTAAGGTATGAATCGTTTTCGGGTTAAACGCATGATGCTCACCCGTTTTTCGCCATTGGAAGTCACTTCCCGACTCTAAAGTCTGCTCGTATGCTTCAGCATAAGCTGATTCGTGACGTGTACGCGCTTCTCTTCCAATAACGTCTAGACCAATTCCTCCTAATTGAGATGCTGTACCTGTAAAGTAAGCTGCAATAACTTCTTCACCGATTCCAACTGCTTCAAAGATTTGAGCTCCTCGGTAACTTTGCACAGTAGAAATTCCCATTTTAGACATTACTTTTACAACGCCTTCAGTAACTGCTTTTACATACTTTGTTACCGCTACTTGATAAGACGTTTTTAAATTACCAGCTGCAATTTCATAATCATACGTTGCAAATGCTAAATAAGGGTTGATTGCGTCTGCTCCATAACCAATTAAAGCTGCAAAATGATGTACTTCACGAACTTCTCCAGATTCAATAACTAAGCTGACCTTTGTACGACTTCCGCGACGAATTAAATGCTGGTGAAGAGCACTTGCAACTAATAAAATTGGCATCGCAGCACTGTTGGCATTAATATCTCGATCACTTAGGATTAAGATACTAGCACCCTCTACAATTGCTTTTTCTGCATTATTAAATAAGCCTTCTAAAGATGCTTTCAAGTCATCTTTAAATACTGTTGAAAGAACAGCACTCTTGAAACCTTTAATACTATCTTCTTTTAACGTTTGAAGCTGTCCATTCGTTAACACTGGCGTTTCTAGCTGGATGCGGCGACTATTTTCTTCTGTTGGATGCAATAAATTACCTTCTGCACCTAACAGCGTCATTGTTGAAGTAACAAGCTGCTCACGAATTGCATCGATTGGAGGGTTCGTTACTTGCGCAAACAACTGTTTAAAATAATTAAATAGCGATTGAGGTCGATCTGAAAGAACCGCAAGTGGCGTATCATTTCCCATTGAACCTAACGGATCTTTACCTTCATTCACGACCGGTAGTAAATATTTATGAATGTCTTCATACGTATAGCCAAATGCTTTTTGACGCACAACTAAATCGTCAAAAGATTCCGGCTTTTCATCAGCTGAATGAGCTAACTTTACCATCTGCTCATCTAACCACTGCTGATACGGTGCTGCTTGCGCCATTTCAGCTTTAATTTCTTCGTCTGAAATAATACGCCCTTCTTCTAAATCAATTAGCAACATTCTTCCTGGGCTTAAACGCTCTTTATAAAGAACATTGTCCTCTTCTACTGGAATAACCCCTACTTCAGAAGAAAGAATAATATAATCATCTTTTGTCACGTAATAACGCGCTGGACGCAATCCATTTCTATCTAAAATTGCACCAATCTGTTTTCCATCAGTAAATGAAATAGCAGTCGGTCCATCCCATGGCTCCATAAGAGCGCTATGGTACTCATAAAATGCACGCTTCTCATCAGACATATGAGGATTCTCAGTCCAAGGTTCTGGAATCATCATCATTGCAGCATGCGCTGGCTTTCTGCCTGCTAACACGAAAAACTCAAGCGCATTATCAAGAATGGACGAGTCGCTGCCTTCGCTATCTAAAATTGGCAGTACTTTATGAAGATCTGAACCAAAAGCTTCTGAAACGAACTGCTGCTCACGTGCTTTCATCCAATTTTGATTTCCACGAAGCGTATTAATTTCGCCGTTGTGAATTAAATAACGATTTGGATGCGCGCGCTCCCAGCTCGGAAACGTATTTGTGCTAAAGCGTGAATGCACTAAAGCAAACGGAGATGTAAAGCTTTCATCTTGTAGGTCAAGGTAAAACGCATCTACTTGCTCTGGTGTTAATAAACCCTTATAAACAATCGTTCTGCTAGATAAACTTGAAAAGTAAACGCGATTTTTACGCTCTGCTGCCCAATACTCAGCTTGTTTACGAATAATATATAATTTGCGTTCAAACGCCAAATCATCTGTAATGCTTTCATCTGCACCAATAAATACTTGGCGCACGTGCGGACAGCTTTCTTTTGCGACTATTCCGATTTTTCCGACATTTGTTGGTACAGTTCTCCAACCAATCAGCGTTTGCCCTTCTTGTTCAATTAAAGCATTGATATACGCTTCGATTTCTTGTTGTTCTTGCTCATTATTTGAGAAAAAGATCATACCTACACCGTAGCGACCTTTTTGAGGTAATGAAAAATCAGTACATGCTTTTGTAAAAAAGTCATGTGGAATTTGAACCATTAATCCCGCTCCATCACCCGTTAGCGGATCACTTCCTTGACCACCGCGATGATCTAGTTGACAAAGCATATTTAGTCCTTTTTTTACGATGTCGTGCGATGCCACTCCTTTTAAGTGAGCATATAATCCGATTCCGCATGCATCGTGCTCAAACTCAGGACGGTAGAGACCTTGAGCTTTCGGCATTTGATTGTATGTCATTTTTTTCTCCCCCGTTCGTTTTCTTTATCTATTTATTAAGACCACTTGGTTATATTTTAAGTTTTCAAATTAATATAAACAATATATAATTTAGATGAAACCAATCTCATTTCGAGATATAGAGAAGGAGTAAGCCAATGGAACTTAGACAATTACGCTATTTTATGGAAGTTGCCAGACGTGAGCACGTATCTGAAGCAGCTGAACATTTGCACGTTGCACAGTCTGCTATCAGCCGACAAATCGCCAATTTAGAAGATGAACTGGGCGTGGAGTTATTTCAAAGAGAAGGAAGAAATGTAAAGTTAACGTCGATTGGAAAATTATTTCTAGAACATACGGAAACGGCTATGAAAGCAATTGATTATGCAAAAGAGCAAGTGGATGAATATTTAGATCCTGAGCGAGGAACGATTAAAATCGGATTCCCTACCAGCTTATCAAGTCATCTTTTACCTACGATTATATCTGCGTTTAAAGAGAGTCATCCAAACGTTGCTTTTCACTTAAGACAAGGTTCTTATAAGTTTCTTATTGAATCCGTTAAGAAGCGAGATATTAATATTGCTTTTTTAGGCCCTGTACCTGTAGACGATGAAGATATTGAAGGGCATATTTTATTTACGGAAAAGATACTGGCACTTGTTCCTTCAAGTCATCCCTTAGCAACACAGGAAAATTTACGCCTTCGTGATCTACGTAACGAAGATTTCGTTTTATTCCCAAATGGATTTGTGCTTCGTAAGATTGCCGTGGATGCTTGTAAGCAAGCTGGATTTATGCCGAATATCTCATCTGAAGGTGAAGATTTAGATGCAATTAAAGGTCTAGTCTCAGCAGGTATGGGAATTACACTTTTACCTGAAAGTACGGTCTCTGAAACAACGCCAAGATTCACAACAAAGATTCCTATCCATACTCCTGAAGTGAAACGAACAGTTGGAATGATTATCCCAAGAAACCGAAATTTAGCACCCTCTGATCAAATCTTTTATGAGTTTGTTAAATCCTTTTTTGCTATGTTAGAACAGTATAAATGAAGAGTTTCTTCATTTATACTGTTCTCTTCTATATATAATTAAAATATATTACGCAGTTCGTTTATCATTAGTACAATAAATAATAAAATACAAACAGCCAGCATAACGTTATTCCATAATGGATTACGATATTGTTTTTCTACTCGATTTGAATTTAAAAGCCAAAGTAATGATAAAGCTAGAAACGGCATAAATAACGCCCCTAACGCACCGTAAGCCATAATAAGGCCAACAGGCTTTCCAATAAACAATAAAAGCATGGAAGGGAATGTTAACCAGATTAAATACGCACGATATGGTTTTGTTTTCTCCACGACCACCCCTGGATTTTTTGGCTCTTTTTTCATAATACGAACAAAGTCAGCAAATAGGTATGGCACACCGTTCCATACGCCTAACAATGACGTAAAGGACGCTGCCCAAAAACCGATTAAAAATAACCAGCGCATTGGTTCATTAAAACGCTCACCTAGCATGCTCGATAACTGGACAAGACCTTGCTCACCACTTAATGTTATGCCTGTCCCAAATAAAAACTCCGCTCCTACGACAAGAAGAGATAGCGTAAAGATAGCGGTTACAATATATGCAACTGCTGAATCAAGACGCATAATTGAAATCCAAGAACGATGGTTCCAACCTTTCTCACGAATCCAATACCCATACGAAGCCATTGTAATAGAGCCGCCTACTCCTCCAATTAAAGCCAAAGCGTTCATCAAAGAGCCTTCAGGTACTTTTGGCACCATGCCTAAAGCAAGTGCTGTTAGATTTGGAGAAAGCAATATGGCAGTTCCTACAACCGTAACAAACATGATGCCAACAAAAATAGTCATCAGCTTTTCAACTAATGCATATCTCCCGTTCCAAACTAGTATAAAACCAATAAGTGCATGAATAATCGCCCATGCCCAAAGCGGGAGCTGAGGAAATAAAGCATGCATGGCTAAAGCACACGACGATGAAACAGCGGCTCCAAATACAAATCCCCAAAGAACTGAATATACTCCGAAATAGCTGGTAGCCCATTTCCCCATTGAATTCCAGCCTTCTAAAATAGTTTGTCCAGTTGACAGTTGCCATCTTCCTACACCTTCATTTAAGTAGTACTTTAAAATGGCTCCTACGACAATAGCCCATGCGAACGTCATGCCAAGCGTCGCCCCTGCTACTAATGCAGCAACTAAATCCCCAGCTCCAACACCCGTTGCAGCCGTGATTAATCCAGGTCCAACTTTTGAAAGTCTACTCCTCAGACGAGTAGGCGCTTCATTCGTATGTAATTCTACAGTCATACAATTCCCTCCCTTTTTTACTAGACTCTCGTTATCTATTATACTATTTTTTGTAAATTTTAGAAAGTTTCGTTTTTTCAAGTTTAACTATGCTTTATTTATCATTGACGCTTTTTTCTCTTTTCCACTATACTGAAATGATGAACTCTTAATGAAACAAGGTGAAGCTATGGATTTTAAAATTAATTTCTTATCATTTTACGTCATTCAAGTAGACGGTAAAGACGAACAAGCAGACAAACGCTACAAGCATTTTCAAACGCTAGATACAGAAGAGTATGAAGAGAGCTCAATTAAAGACTTTTTAGACGGTGAGTTTAAAAAGATTGTTAAACGGAAGGTTGAACGTCACCCAAAGGCTGAACAAGTTCCCACAAAACTCGGGTACTTTGTCACAGAACCTGGACACGCTTTGGATTCTAACCCTAACTTTAACTTATTTCATCGCACGCGCTTCGCAACGACAAAAGAAGAATTTGAGGAAAATAGCGAACAGTTTATTCACGCATATTTAGATACCGCAGCCGTGCGAGGCGGTGCTTTTTTAGTTATATCCGCTGTACCACGCAAATATTTCGATCATGCGTTTGTATTTATTTTAAAATGTGATTTCGAACCAAAAGTAGCTTCAATTACCGATGAGTCAACACTCATTCGCCATGTAGAAATGGCCATTACAACCAAGAACATGAAGTCTATTCAATACCCCTACATGCCTGAAGAAGGCATGGTCGAAGAAAGCGAACTTGTCATCCACCAAGCGTCTCACGCTCGTTACTTTGAAGACTTCTTAAAGTTCATTGACTACAACGAGCCGATGCCTGAGATTATGAAAACACAGGTAATGGATATGGTGCGTGAACACGTCAGCGAAACGTTTGAAGCAGAAAGCGTAGAACTTGAACAGTTTGAATCGGACATGGAACTGTGGGCAACAAGTGAAAAGCGTGAGCTTCAAGAACGTTTGGATACCCATCAAGTTATGGAAGCTGCTGCTCATATCGTCGAGCATACGCCTGATGCCGAGCTTAAAATGAAGCTTGGCGAAACGGAGATTAAAGGACTGTTAGCGGATTTCGGGGAAAATATTCACTTAGCGAAAGTAAACGGACGCTACGTAGCTGTAATTGAAGCGGAATCGATTCTGTTTGAAAAAGGCGCGTCTCCGATTGAGTTTCATAAGCCTGGGGATTTGCACGAGATTATTGAGAAAATCAGCAGTAAGAACTGGGATGAATGAGTGAAATTGATAAAAGTACGTAGCTATTTCTCCCTTTACTTGCAATACTGAGTTGTTTCTGTTATGCTTAGGAAGAATTATTTTTGTTCGGTAAGGATTGACAAGTTAACAACTTTCGTCTGAAGATTTGAGCAAGAATAGTAACACAATGTGTGCAAAGCACACGAGGAGGCAACAACTATGGAACAAGGTAAAGTAAAATGGTTTAACGCAGAAAAAGGTTTTGGATTCATCGAGCGCGAAAACGGAGACGATGTATTCGTACATTTCTCAGCAATCCAAAGCGAAGGTTTCAAATCTTTAGATGAAGGTCAAGCTGTAACTTTTGAAGTTGAGCAAGGTCAACGTGGACCTCAAGCTACTAACGTTCAAAAAGCATAATTAATACAGACACCTATGAACAGACTCTACTTGTAGAGTCTGTTTTTAATTTGCAACAAAATTTAGACATAATAAAAACCCTACTCACGAATGAATAGGGAAAATCAAAACACAGATAGTAACTGGTAAAGAAAATGGTAAACTTAGTATAGCATAGTATTCCTATAATACCTAACTTTTTATTCTACCTATGATGATAATCAATAGTTTACATCACTCAGCACTACCATTACTTCCCCCCTTCTCTCCTAGCTTACCTTCCACTTGCTTGTATGATTGCAATAGGTTATTAATCTTCTCATTAAAATATTCTCAAAATACAGTATTTTAAGCTCATGCCTTTTTTAACTACTTATTCTATTATAAAAGAGTAGCGCTGTGTGTACAGGCATAGCGTATAATCTGATATCTTGGGGGAATTAGGATGACATTGAAAAAGAAAATCACGGTATTATCATTATCTAGTATTATGACATTAGGGGTATTTACATCAACTACACTACCTGCTCAAGCTGTTGGAAACGGTCCAAACGTTGGTGAAAATGAAACGATCAACACGTCAATTCTCCATACATATGAAGAAATGGTAAACTTCTTAAAAACGCAAGAAGCAAAACAAAGCGCAATGAACCTTGAAGTCATTGGACAAACTGTAAAAGGTCGCGACATTCATTTAGTCAAGTACATATCAAATCCAGACAACCCAACCATTTTGTTTTTAACACAGCAGCATGGAAATGAACAACTAACGACTGAAGGAACTCTAGAGTTTATTAAACACCTAGGGACTAATAAAACAAAAGGAATTCTTGACAATGTAAATATTTTAATTGTACCAATGTTGAACGCTGACGGAGCGATGGGCGACGTAAACTTCTCATTGGATGACTATAGAGCAAGCGGAGATCGTCACTTAACTCGTTATAATGCCATGGAAGTAGACTTAAACCGTGACCATGTAAAAAAAGAGCAACCTGAAACAAAGGCTCTTCATAATAACGTATTAAGTAAATATAAGATTGACTACATGATTGATTTGCATCATCAAGGTACACAAAGTGAACGTGACGGAAAACTTGTGTCCGGTTCTATTCTTTATCCAACAAATCCCCAGGTAAATCCTGAAGTGGTTGAGAAATCGAAAAAGCTAGGGTCTGTTGTCTTTCATTCCGTTGACTCAAAAGGTTGGGGACACCTTGGTAAATATGCTGGCGGTTCTGATAACGCGATTGGCCGTAACGGCGCTGCGACTGAGTATGGTATTGCAACCCTTCTCTTTGAAATGCGCGGAATGTCCGATCACAACAACGAATCATATGTACTTGGTCAAAAAAGCAACGGCTATTTAATTAAACAAACAATCACTACTTTAGACTCAACTGTACGAGCTATTGCAGATGGCTCAATAGAAAAAGCAGATACAAGCTTTTGGGACACGCTTGCTACTCAAACAACTCGTCCTTCTGGAGAAGACGAGTAAGCCAACAATTATTAAAGGAAAGCGACTTCTATACGCTTTCCTTTTTTATTTTTATAAAAATCGTACCTTTTCCCCTTCGCTTATTCTACTTTTAACTGTGACATACCACCTTAAGCAAAAGGACTTCAAAGCACCCCCAGCCTCCCTACGTACACGTGATAAAATAATACAAATGTTCAAAAAACGTTGACTATCCTTTCCTTTGTTGATATGATTTCTCTATTGGTTTTTGAGCCAATACTAAGTTGAATATTCCCCAAGCAATGATTGTTGTGGATAACACTACAACAGGAGCAGCTTCTGGAGAGACCGCACAGGCGGCGCCGAAGGATTCACAATCTCAGGCAAAAGGACAGAAGAGTAACGATACATACGTATGTTATTCGATGACCTATTCGAGATTGGATTCTTCCAATCTCTTTTTTTATTTTCTATATTATTTTTGAGGTGATTATTATGCAACAAAAGCGCGCTGTGGTTAGCGTAATTGGACAAGATCAAGTAGGTATCATTTCGAGCGTCACAACTATCTTATCAAATCAAGGTGTTAATATTCTCGATATTAGTCAGACAATATTACAAGATTTTTTTACAATGATGATGATTGTCGATGTATCAACTACTGAACTAAACTCGCTACAACGTTCTTTAAATAACATTAGCGAAGAGCTTGGTTTAAAAATTCACGTGCAGCTTGAAGAAACGTTCCAAGCTATGCACCGCGTATAAAGGAGAAATTAATATGAGCATTGCCTTAACAGAAATGATGGAAACCATCCGCATGGTCCAAATGGAAAACCTTGATATCCGTACAGTAACAATGGGTATTAGTTTAAGAGACTGTGCAGATTCTAACTTTGAAACAATGAATCAAAATGTTTACAATAAAATTGTTTCATATTCAGGCGAATTAAAAGAAACAGCGGAACAGGTTGAAAAAGAATATGGAATTCCAATTGTCAATAAGCGCATATCAATTACTCCTATCGCAGAGATTTTAGGCCATGCAACGGTTGAAGAAACAATTACCCTTGCTAAAACACTAGACCGCGCTGCACAGCAGGTTGGCGTCGATTTTATCGGTGGCTTCTCAGCTCTTATTCATAAAGGAATTTCAAAAAGTGATCAAACGCTACTGGACGCGCTGCCTGAAGCTCTTAGCGTAACAGAACGCGTTTGTTCTTCCATCTCAGTAGCTACCACTCGTACGGGTATTAATATGGATGCTGTGAAACAGCTCGGTATTATTATTAAAGAAGCTGCGGAACGTACAAAAGATCGTGACGGCATTGCTTGTGCAAAACTTGTGGTTTTTTGTAATCCTGTTGAAGACAATCCGTTTATGGCCGGAGCTTTTCACGGATCCGGTGAAGGTGAAGTGGTCTTAAATGTAGGTGTTAGTGGTCCTGGTGTTGTTTTAAATGCATTAAAACGTCATCCTAACGCTGATTTAGGTGAAGTATCTGAAGTAATTAAAAAAACGGTATTTAAAATTACGCGCGCTGGTGAGTTAATTGGACGCGTCGTAGCTGAGCGACTAAACGTCCCCTTCGGTATCATGGACTTATCGCTAGCGCCTACTAATGCTATTAACGACAGCGTTGCTGAAATCTTAGAAGAAATTGGTTTAGAACGTGTGGGCACTCACGGTACAATTGCTGCTTTAGCACTTATGAACGATGCTGTAAAAAAAGGTGGTGCAATGGCTAGCTCTTACGTCGGTGGGCTAAGCGGGGCTTTTATTCCCGTAAGTGAAGATAATGGGATGATTAAAGGAATTACTGATGGTTCTCTAAATCTGTCAAAACTTGAAGCGATGACTTGCGTATGTTCCGTTGGTTTAGATATGATCGCCTTAACAGGGGATGTTAGTCCTGCTACGCTTTCCGGAA
The DNA here is from genome assembly GCF_004348885.1 of Bacillus sp. CBEL-1. Classification (NCBI taxonomy): domain Bacteria; kingdom Bacillati; phylum Bacillota; class Bacilli; order Caryophanales; family Bacillaceae; genus Bacillus; species Bacillus sp. CBEL-1. The sequence goes on from NZ_SBIM01000003.1 coordinate 306,226, forward strand.
TGATTGCTGATGAAGCGGCAATTGGAATGATTAACAAAAAAACAACGGCTGTACGTGTTATTCCTGTACCCGGTAAAAATGAAGGTGAAATGGTCGAGTTCGGTGGCCTTCTAGGCCGAGCGCCAGTTATGGGTGTTAATCCTTACAGCTCTGAACGATTGGTAAATCGCGGTGGACGAATTCCTGCTCCCTTACAAGCATTGATTAATTAAGTAAAGAGAGTCAGCGGAAGTACTACTCTTCACGCTGACTCTCTTTATAGACTTGCAAGCAGGATTTGCAAATGCAAGAATGACTAGAACTTGCTGTCAACGCAGTAGGAAACTCTTCTTCTGTGCACCAACAAGTAAATTCTTCTTCTTTTAAAACATACTGACAGCCGTTCTGTTTTCCACACAGTGGACACATTCTGCTCATCATACTTTATCTTTCTTAACATCCCAACATGTAACTTCATCAAAGATTGGCTTCCATATGCGCTCTGGCAAGTAGCCCACTCCATAGGAAGAACCAAGCCCCATCGTTGATACACTAAGATAACGCCACCCTTTTTTCCAAAACCTGCTGCTTGCTTTCACTTTGACATCCTGAATCTTTCTACGCTGCATAATCGTTGTTTTCCGAGTGATAAACTGCGATCGAACACTTAAAAATTCACGTGTCATCATTACGCCTCCTTGGCGATATCCAAACCATGTTAATAGCCAAGCTGCTAGAAAGAGGATAACTACTCCCCACACAAGCTGAACTTTCCAAAAGCTAATTGCTACCACTGCAATACAAGCTGGGATGAAGACATACAACAGCTTATACCAAACATAGTTTCTCACTACGTTTGGCTTATACTCAAGATAATGATAAGTAGGAAGATAATCTGAAAAAACATCCACCATTTCTTTTTTCTTTAGAAAGGGGTGTAAATATACTTTTTGTTCTAGATCAGAAGTTACGACTTTTAACGAAATAGCTCCCCAGCCAAATAAACGTTGAAGAAGTCCTTCTTCAACTGTAATTGCCTTAATCTTTTCAAAAGGAACCGTGAGCGAGCGCTTGTTTAATAACCCGTACTGAACTTGAAGATGCTTTTCATAACGCTCCACCACAAAATTACCAAAGCGAATTACGTACAAAATAATAGAAAGTATATACGCTATGCATAAAATAAAAAATACTAATATGATAATAGCTACAATTGACTGGGTAATAATTTGTTCATAAGCATTTTGAATCCATGGGTTGATTAAGTCATCCACGTATTCGTACAGCACACCTAGTCCAGCAAAAATATAGCCAAAGTTTGCCGATAATGCAGCAGCAATTACTAAGCGACTGGTAGGAACCTTTAATGTTTTAATGATATTTTCCCTTTCAGGACTCTCTTCCACTGAAAGAGACTCCCCTGCTTGAAGCATTGTTTTTAACTCGTGAGCATCTTTCATCAAGATGCCCGGCAAATCCACTTCTGCCCCCATTCCTGTTCCACCTGCTGTTTCGATACGAAGTCGTGCAAGTCTAACTAGTCGAAAGAGGAAAGGCTGATCAATTTGAATTGATTGAATACGCGTTAATTGAATAAAACTATTTTCTTTTTTAAAGACGCCTTTTTTGATTCGAATTTCTTTTTCCGTAACTTCATAACGAAATGTTTTCCATTTAATAAATGCAAAAAACAAGCTGATGCCTACAATGATTAAACCTATCCACCAGTATGTCAAAATCTTATCTCGCTGAAGAATAATTAAAAATGCAAATGGTAAAATATTGTCTTTTATGTACTTTGCAGCTTGAACAAGAACGGCAAGAGGATGTAATTTTTTACTCATATTCGTCCTTCACCTCTGCCATCTTTGCGATTGTTTCGCGTAAGTTATTTGCATCTTCTGATTGTAGAGCTGGAAACTCAAGAAACCCTGCAGCTGTTACAACATTAATTGAGGCAAGACCGTATCTACGTAAAATTGGACCCGTAGATGTTTCCACATGTTGTACCTTCACAATCGGCACTTTTGTATGACTCCAGATAAACAAACCTTTTTGTACTTCAATATGCGTCTCTGTTAGTTGGTACGAATACACTTTCATGTAAATGCTGGGGGCGATAACAACATACACAACAAAGCTAACAATTAGCAAAGCTCCAGAAACCCAAAAAACCCAAATCCACCAATTAAAAAAATAAACAAGAACATAATAACCAATTGTGCCAGCTAACCATACTAGATGTGGCAACAACGCTTGAATTCTCATTGCGCTTTTAGCTGCGGAAGGTAGCTTCCCCTGTAAATGTGTAATTTCCATATATATATCCTCTCAATTCATTTATTCTTTCTTTTTATACGCTTGTGCTACCCAAAAAGTTTCAATAATATGTATTTTTTCATATTTTTTCTAATTTGTATATAAAAAACCGCACTGAATTATTTCAGTGCGGTTTTTTTATTCATTATTGATAAACATTCTTTTTTACGTCACTTTGTACTGCTGCGCGCTCTACTGCTTCAGCAACAGCTTCATGTACATTAACATTTAGCGGATGAGGAACTAAATCACCTGGTTTTGTTGAATTTGCAATTGCTTCTGCAGCTGCAACTAGCATTTTGTGAGTAATATCGCGAACACCAGCGTTTAGTACACCGCGGAAGATACCTGGAAATCCTAATACATTATTTACAGAGCGTCCATCTGTCGCATAAATTGCTCCAGCTTCCAATGCATCTTCTTGTTCAATTTCAGGCTTTGGATTTGATAGAGCTAAAATAATTTGTCCTTTTTGTACCCATTCTTTCTTAATAAGTCCTGGTACACCTGTTGTTGCAATAACAATATCGCTTTGCTTCATTAACTCTTCTAGGCTATCAACTGTTTCGCCACCGTATGAACGAAGACGATCTTTTGCTTCTTCAGACTTATCAGCCCCAACTACGCTTTCGACACCATATGCCATCAACATGCGGCAAATTGCAATACCAGCTGCTCCAAGGCCAATTTGACCAACACGCGCTTGTTTTAAGTTAACACCAGCACTGCGACATGCTGAGATAGCTGCAGCTAACGTAACTACCGCCGTTCCGTGCTGATCGTCATGCATAACTGGAATATCCAGCTCTTTCTTCAAGCGCTCTTCCACTTCAAAACAATGCGGAGAACCAATATCTTCAAGTAAAATACCACCAAATCCTGGTGAGATATTTTTAACCGTTTGAATAATTTCTTCCGGACTGTTCACATCTAATAAGATAGGAATAGCATTAATATTAGTAAGCTGATCAAAAAGGGCTGCTTTCCCTTCCATAACAGGCATACCGGCTACTGGTCCAATATTACCTAAACCTAAGATTGCTGTCCCATCTGTTACAACAGCTACAGTGTTGCTAATGCTTGTATAAATTTTTGCTTTTTCTGGCTGTTCTTTAATCGCCATGCATACGTTGGCTACACCTGGTGTGTACACACGTCGTAAATCCGCTAACGTTTCAATTTTCATTTTACTTTTCATTTGAATTTTTCCGCCTTCGTGAGCGTGTAAAACTTCATCTGAAACTGTGTGCAGCGTAATTCCATCCAAGCTACGAACTGCATCTAGTAACTCTTCTAGTTGTTCTTCGCTCTCAACTTGTACGGTAATGCTTCTTCGCGTATAGTTATGGCCTACCTTAACTGTTTCAACTTCTCCAATGTCGCCACCTACGCGACCAATTGCCGTAGCTACTCGTCCTAAATTCCCTGGTACACTTGGTGTTTGAATCATTAAAGTACGAATAATATTGCTCATGTTGACTCCTCCATTTTTATCATTTTAGTGTTAATTCTTAGTCTGTCTACTTGTCCTACGATTATTGACGGTCAAAAAGTGAGTTGCCTGCAATACCTGGATTCGTCATTTCATAAGGGTTTAGGATTAAATCTAGCTCTTCTTCTGTCAATACGTCATGTTGTAAGCAAAGTTCTCGTACAGATTTCCCTGTCATAATAGCTTCTCTTGCAATACGAGAAACAACTTCATATCCTAAGTGTGGGTTAACTGCAGTAATAACGCCTACACTTTTCTCTACATATTCTTTTAATCGCTCTTCGTTTGCCTCAATACCTTCTAAGCAGTATTTTGTAAACGCGTCAAAGCCATTGTTCATGATGCTAATAGACTGCAATAGGTTAAAGACAAGCACAGGTTCCATTACGTTTAACTCAAGCTGCCCTGCTTCTGAAGCCAAACAAATCGTATGGTCATTTCCAATAACTTGGAATGCCACTTGATTAATTAGTTCTGGCATTACTGGATTTACTTTACCAGGCATAATCGAAGATCCGGGCTGGCGAGCAGGAAGACTAATTTCCGCTAAGCCTGCGCGTGGGCCAGAAGCCATTAAGCGTAAATCGTTTGCAATTTTAGACATGTTCATCATGCAGACTTTTAAAGCTGCTGATACTTCTGTATAAGCATCTGTATTTTGCGTTGCATCCACAAGGTGCTCTGCTCCATATAACGGTAGTCCGCTAATATCAGCTAAATACTTCACCACATTCTCAATATATTTCGGATCAGCATTTAAACCCGTTCCTACTGCAGTTGCTCCCATATTCACTTCATATAGATGCTGGCGGGATTGGCTGATACGTTTAATATCACGCTCTAAAACACGACTGTATGCAGCAAATTCTTGTCCTAAACGAATTGGTACTGCATCCTGAAGATGCGTTCTGCCCATTTTAATAATTGGATCAAACTGCTTTGCTTTCTTTTTAAAGACTTCTACCATATTACCCATTGTTGCTAATAAATCATCTAATAGGCGCAATGTTGATAGATGAATAGCGGTAGGGAACACATCATTAGTAGACTGAGACATGTTTACATGACTGTTCGGACTAAGTTTTACATAATCTCCTTTCTCATGGCCCATTAGCTCTAATGCACGATTTGCAATAATTTCATTCATATTCATATTCATTGATGTACCTGCTCCACCTTGAATAGGATCCACAATGAAATACTCATGCCACTGCCCTGCAATCACTTCGTCAGCCGCCTGTACGATAGCGCTTCCAATACCATCGTATAATCGTTTAGTATCCATATTTGCCATGGCAGCTGCTTTTTTGATCATCGCAAGAGCGCGAATCATTTCTTTGTTTACTTTGTATCCAGTGATTGGAAAGTTTTCAACTGCGCGCATTGTTTGGACACCGTAATATACGTCTTTTGGAAGTTCCTTTTCGCCAAGAAAATCTTTTTCAATACGACTTTGCTGTTCCTTTTTCGCCATACCGCGACCTACTTTCTATTAGTTAATTCTTATATGAGTGTGCTTAATTCTCAGCTTTTCCGTTTTAACTAGCGTACTACGCTGCATGACGCCTTCTATTAAACACTTAATATACGCTTTGATTATAAAGAAAATTATACTAATAATCAAGGTAACTCCAAAAGAGGTTTTACTTTTTTTAGTATCAAAACAAAAACGTATGTTCTCATTTATGGAATCGATTATTTTTTATCATAAAAAAGGGTTTTATCATAAATAAACGAAATGTTATTACTATACATTGTGAAAAGGAGGAATGCACATGAAAGCGATTTGTGTTTTTGCTGGAGCCAATTCCGGTGTTCACCACCACTATAAAAATGCTGCTGTAGAACTGGGAGCGTACATGGCTAAACATGATTATAAATTAATTTATGGTGGATCGAAAATGGGCTTGATGGGTGAAGTAGCTAATGAAATGTTAAAGCATGGCGGTCACGTGGTAGGCATTATGCCAAAAGGGCTTTTCAGCGGTGAGATTGTTCATACCGCGCTTACAGAATTGATTGAAGTAAGCAGCATGCACGAGAGAAAAGCCGCCATGCACGATTTGGCTGATGGCTATATTGCCCTGCCAGGAGGGTTTGGTACTTTTGAAGAACTATTTGAAGCACTTTGTTGGGCCCAAATTGGTATTCATAAAAAGCCAGTTGGACTACTCAATGTGAACGGATATTATAATGCGTTAATGAGTATGGTTGAACACGCTGTAACAGAGGGCTTTTCACAAGAATCAGCCATTCAGCTTATCAATATTTCAAGCAGCCCGCAATCGTTAATTTCATCAATGATGAACTTCACTTCTCCTTCCACCCCTTACACAAAATGGAACAATGCTTCTTCATGAATCAAGAAAAGAGTACACTACTGTACTCTTTTTTTATTTGCCGCTTACATATTTCCTATCCCCTTTGGACATTCTCTAAAAAAAGAGAGATTAGGGAGATGGTGGCATGGAGCACCTTTTCGACTTGCTGTTAAGAGGAATATTAGCTTATTTTTCTCTGCTTATTTTAACCAGAATCATGGGAAAAAGAGAGCTATCAAAAATGAATTTTAGTGACTTCGTTGTTGGAATCACCATTGGGTCCATTGCTGCTAAAGGTGCGGTTGATCATAATCAACCTTTTACTAACTATATACCAGCTTTGGTTATCATTCTTGTTCTTGAAATTTTATTTTCTTACCTTTCAATGAAATTTGATAAATTTCGGCTACTAAACAATGGGGAACCCATCATTTTAATGGAGAATGGGCGAATTCTTGAACAAAATTTAAGGAAGGCGCGGTTAAACGTCGAAGAGCTTGCTAGTCAGCTTAGACTTCAAAGTATCTTTTCTTTTCAAGACGTAGAGACGGTCCTTATTGAACAAAACGGTGGTTTTAGCGTGCAGTTAAAGTCAAGCCAGCAAGCAGTTACGATGGAAGCAATGAACATTGTTACAAGCAGCAATGGCCTACCTCGACTCCTCATTAAAGATGGAAAACTTGTTGAAAAAGAGTTAACTGCGTCCTCTTTTACGCTCGACTGGGTACACCAACAGCTTTCTACTCGTAATATCGCGAGCATTTCTGATGTAATGCTTGGTCAAATTGACCGTACTGGCTTTATCTATATTGATTTATACGAAAAAGAAAAACCGACTTAACAGTATGTAGATTACATCTTAAGAGAGTGTGATATCAATGACTTCTGCTTTTTTATGGGGAGCTTTATCTGGCTCTGCCGTTTTTATAGGCGCTATGATGGCTATTTTTTTGCCTATGAAAAAAAGTGTAAACTCATATATTATGGCATTTGGAACGGGAGTATTAATTGGCGCTGCTTCCTATGAACTTCTACAGGAGTCTGTCAAAGAAGGTGGCATGCTCTCAACTGCTTTAGGTTTTATTGTTGGAGCAGCAACTTTTACAGTATTCGATTTACTGTTAGCTAGGAAAGGTGGTCTTAATCGAAAGCGTTCTAGCCCTCAGTATACAAATAGTTCAGGTTTAGCTATTTTCGGGGGGACATTAATGGATGCTATTCCAGAATCAATTATGATTGGAGCAAGTCTAATTGAACAGAATCAAGTCAGTCCACTGCTCGTTATGTCTATTTTCATCAGTAACCTTCCAGAAGGTATTTCCGGAACAACCGGACTTATTAAAAACTCGTTCTCACACAAAAAAGTTGTATTTCTATGGCTATCAGTGGTTCTTATTTCTGCTATCAGTTCATTAGGAGGCTTCATGTTTTTGCAACAGGCTTCATCTTATACAATGAGCTTTATTGCTGCATTTGCGGGAGGAGGTATTATCGCAATGGTAGCTTCCACGATGCTTCCCGAAGCTTTTGAACAAGGTGGCCCTGTTACGGGTTTCATCACGTCACTTGGCCTTTTAACTTCGGTCGTTTTAGATTATTTTTCTTATTAACTATTGTAAATTTATCTCTTTAATGTATATAATTACAATATTATTTTCAAGCAAAGAATGGAGACTTATCATGCGCAACCTTGTTTTTTTATGTTATTTTTTTGCTTTTATCACCCTATTAGTTGGATGCAACTCTATAAATGACGCTTCTCAAAAGAATGCTTCAATTGAAGTTAAAAAACCAACAGCTACCCACTATTCGTATAATGAAAATCAACATGATGCTACTTCCATTATCAATGAACTTCCTGGACATGAAAATGTTCATAACATAACGTTGCAAACCAAAAGATCCCCTTCTTATATTTCCGTCGATTATACACAAGCATCAACGGAAACAAGTAGGCAGTTTGAACACAATTGGTCAGCAAACCTTACTAAAGAACGAGTTTTTAATAACGCAACAATATTACTTGGATTAATTGACTATGCTGATTCTGTCCACTTTAACGTTCATACTGTTGTTCCTCAAAGCATTACGATTACACGTGCAGAATTAGAAGCATTCCATCAACATCCGCTTAAACCAAATGCTTCAAAGGGCATTCAAAACGTTAGCGCTGAAAATGATGGCAATGAGCATCAAATAAACGAGTTTTTTCGTCGTCATCCAATTACAGAACTAGAGTAACCGCTATGTGCGAAGCATCTTTTAGCTGCTTCGCTTTTATTTGCCTTTTCAATCTTATGTGTGTGATTTAGGCACTCCTTTTCACATGACTTGAACAAAAATTGAACTACCCGTCCTTTTGTAGTACGATATGAACATATTGTCGTAGAAAGGAATTATGAAAATGGCCTATAAAATGATTGTACTAGACTTAGATGATACTCTTTTACGAGATGACCATACAATCTCTCCCCGTACAAAGCAAGCGTTAATGGACGCGCAGGAGGCCGGAGTAAAAGTTGTGCTAGCCTCCGGTAGACCTACCTATGGTATGGTTCATATCGCTGAAGAGCTTCGACTAACTGATTACGGAAGCTTTATCCTCTCTTTTAACGGAGCAAAGATTATTGATTGGCGTACTAAGGAAGAATTGTTTAGCAGTACATTACCGCCTGAAACCGTTCATCAATTAGATGCATTAAGCAAACAAGAAAACGTATTAATTCATACCTATGTAGGAGATGAGATTGTTACGGAAATAGAGAACGAGTTTACGAATATTGAAAGTGATATTACTGGATTACCTATTAAACTAGTACCCAACTTTGTTAAAGCAGTAAAAGAACCCGTTGTAAAAGTCTTAATGCTCGCACCAGGTGAAGAGCTTGTTCATGTTGAAGAAAAGTTACAAAAACAGCTTGATGGACAGCTAAGCGTTATGCGTTCAAAACCATATTTTTTAGAGTTTACAGAGGTTGGCGTAACGAAAGGAACAAGCCTTAATTTCCTTATTCAAAAGCTAGGTATTACGCGTGAAGAAGTTATTGCTATGGGTGACAGCTATAATGACGTGGCCATGATTGAATTTGCAGGCTTAGGCGTCGCAATGGGTAATGCACCTGAAGATATTAAAAAGCTAGCAAATCACGTAACAGATACAAATATGGACGATGGTGTTGCTAAGGTAGTAGAAGAATTTGTTTTAAGTCGTTTAGCCGTTAAATAAAAAAAAGCCAGCTGACGCTGGCTTTTTTTGTTATTTTGTTGTAACAAGCTCTGGCACTTCGTTCGTTTGAAGCATTTTGCTGCGTAAAGCTTCCACATCGATTTGTTTTCTTGCCACCCCTGAATCCATTGCAGCTTTCGCTACGGCAGCTGCAACATGAGCTGCTACCCTCTTATCGAACGGATCTGGAATTACATAGTCAGCATGGATATTTGTTTCATTAATGAGTCCAGCAATTGCATATACTGCAGCTACTTTCATTTCTTCATTAATTTCCTTTGCTTGTACATCTAATGCCCCGCGGAAAATACCTGGGAAAGCTAATACGTTATTAACTTGGTTTGGAAAATCTGAACGACCTGTACCAATTACCAAAGCCCCCGCTTCTTTTGCTTCTTCTGGCATAATTTCCGGAACTGGATTCGCCATTGCAAAGATAATTGGATCTTCGTTCATTGAGCGAACCATTTCTTGTGTAACGGCTCCTGCTGCTGAAACCCCAACAAAAACATCTGCATTTACCAATGCGTCAGCTAAGGTACCTTCTTGTTGATGTTTATTCGTCATGCGCGCCATTTCTTTTTTAAATGGATTCATGCCAACAGGGCGTCCTTCATAAATAATTCCTTTTGTATCGCATAATATAACATCTCTTACACCCATGCTTAAAAGAAGTTTCACAATTGCAACACCTGCTGCACCAGCACCATTTGCTACAACTTTAATATCTTCAAGTTTTTTATTTGCTAGGCGCAGCGCATTTAATAATCCCGCAGCCGTAACAATTGCCGTCCCGTGCTGGTCATCATGAAAGATTGGAATATTACAAGCTTTCTTTAAACGTTCTTCAATTTCAAAACAGTAAGGTGCTGCAATATCTTCTAAGTTAATACCGCCAAATGTAGGTTCAAGAAGCTTAACCGTTTCAACTATCTTGTCTGGATCTTCAGTATCTAAACAAATAGGAAATGCATCGACGTTTGCGAATGACTTAAACAACAGTGCCTTTCCTTCCATAACTGGCATGGAAGCACCCGCCCCAATATTACCTAACCCAAGAACGGCTGTCCCGTTTGAAACAACACCAACCAAATTTCCTTTCATCGTATAATCATAGATTTTTTCAGCATCGTCTGCAATTTCAAGACACGGCTCTGCTACTCCTGGTGAATAAGCAAGGCTTAGATCTTTTGCGCTTTGAACTTCTACTTTAGAATGTACACCAAGTTTTCCTTGTTTTTCTTTATGCATTTTAAGTGCTTCTTCACGTAATGTCATTTTGCTTGTCAACGTCCCTTCTTTTATTAGCTAAATGCTTTCATTAATAATGTTGCAATAATTACCGTAGATGCGCCTCCTAAACGAGTTGCTACCTGAGCAAACGGCATAAGTGACATTCGATTTGATGCTGATAAGATGGCAACATCTCCAGTTCCTCCAAGACCGCTATGGCAGCCGGTAACAATGGCAGCGTCAACCGGATACATTTTTAATAGTTTACCAACAAAGTAACCTGTTCCTACCATTGCAATAACAACAGATGCACAAATTACGATATAAGCAGGTGTAATAATTTTCACAACATCATCTAATGGGATAAACAAAATCCCTAATCCAACCATTAGTGGCCATGTTAAGCTTGATGAAATAAATTTATATAAATGATAAGATCCTTGTTCCATCTTTTTCGGCATAAGCTGTAAAGATTTAACTAGTGTTGCTGCTACAATCATTAATACTGGACCTGGGATTCCTAAAAATTTATGAGCTAAGCTACCAAAGATAAAGAATGAACAAGCGATTAATACACCTGCACCCATTAAAGAGAAATCAACAGGCTTATCAATATTAGTCTCTTCATCCATTTGATCTCCGCCCGCTGTTTTAACTAATACACCGTTACCCGTAAGTTCCGGCTTATTTTCTCCTAGGCGTTTCATCATACCGGCACAGATAACTGCTACGATATTTCCAATTACAGCAGCTGGTATCATTTGTGATACAAACGATTCTGCTGAATTACCCAGCACTTGAGAATAACCAAGGGACAGTGGTAGAATACCTTCACCAATTCCTCCCCCAATAATTGGGACAATAATATAGAAGAAAGTATGCTTAATTTCATAACCAAATAGTAGTCCCACAAGGATACCAACCGCCACTGCTGCCAGTGTCCCAACAACTAATGGAATAAACATTCTGGTGAATCCTTGAATTAAAACCTTTCGATTCATGCCCAAGATACTTCCTGCTACTAACACTGAAATATAAAAATAGAGAAAGTTTGATGTTTTCATCAACGTTGTTACCGCTTCCATAGAAGCAGGGTTAATCAAATTATAAAAAACTAGAATGGAAGGAACAAGCAGTGCTAATATTGCTGGCCCACCAATATCTTTTAAGATAGGAATTTTCATACCTAAGTCGCCAAGTAAAATCCCCATTACCATAATAACTGCAAACCCACCAATCATATCTGGTGGAAGCTGATTGTAAACAGATGCTCCATAAACAATTAGCGCTAACACAACATAAAGTGGAAGTGGCAGTACACCTACTTTTACATCGTTAATTTTGGACCATAGCCCTTTTGATTTCTTAGGTTGTTGATATTCAGAAAACGTTTCCAATTTACGAGCTGTACCCATTACCTTAACCTCCTGTCTTTCTACAAAGTCTATGATACTTAATGTTCAGACAACTTGATACGTTTTGTAACTTTTAAAGCAATTTTGTAACTAAAAAAATTAAATGATTAAAATGTATAGAGCTTGCCATATTCGGCTAGCCTTAAAAGTGTAACGAATATTCCAACAATGTTTTCATACATATATAATAATGACGAATTGAGAGTAGGAGGGAATAGCTATGCTGAAACCTGATACAGCCATCGTTTTGGGTCTAATGATTGAAGAACCGTTTACACGGTTAGATGATGAAGCGATTAGGCACATTGCTGTAAATGAGCTTGAAAATGGACTTGGGGTCTTTAATCAAGCGTCCAATCTTTATTACGAGAAATTTCTTTATTTGGACGAGCACACAAAGGTACAGCTTCGTAAAGAAGTCTTCTCACTTCATTTAACGCTAAATCAAATAAAAAATGCACATGCTAAGGGTTATACATCCGAAGCCGTTCATATCTATCAAATTATTGCTGAAACTGAAAATTCAACGAATGCAATGAACACACTCTTTCAATTTCCTACTTATAACGGTGAAGAAGATGATCAAAGTTACCGGTCATTTATGAATATCTTTGGATCAAAAAAATAAAAGCCGTCTTTTGACGGCTTTTATTAATTAATCCCCTTCATTAATTGTTTAATTTTTGAAGAAGAAAGGAAAATGATGATACCCAGAATAACAGATATTCCACCTAATAATCCAAAGTATGCAGATTGTGAAATTCCTTCATAGAATCGAACAATCTGTGCGTTGATTGCCTGTGCAGCTGCACTTGCTAAGAACCACAAGCTCATCGTTTGTGCAGAGAATGCTTTTGGCGCTAATTTTGTTGTTGTTGATAATCCAACCGGTGATAAGCAAAGCTCACCAATTACAACTAAGAAGAAGCTTAATACAAGCCATAACGGACTTGTTAAATGATCTGCATCACCTGTTACTGACGGGATAACCATTACTAAGAATGAAAAACCGGCAAATAACAAGCCTAAAGAAAATTTTTGTGGTGTAGATGGTTGACGGTCTCCAAGCGACACCCACAGCTTAGCAAATACAGGTGCTAATAAAATAATGAATAATGGGTTAAGTGATTGGAACCAACCTACTGGAATTGTAAAGCTTCCATATGTTAACTGTGTTGATGTTTCAGCATAAATTGCTAAAATTGTTGATCCTTGCTCTTGAATTGCCCAAAACATAACTGCAGAAATAAACAGTGGAATATAAGCAAGTAGTCGAGAGCGTTCAACATTTGTAGTTTTTGAGCTACGATACATAACTGTGAAATAAATGATTGGAATAATAACAGCTAGGAAACTAATGAACGCAATAACATTCGTTAGAGTTAAGAAGCCTACCACTCCTGCTACAATTAAAAAGATAGCGAGCACAGCAACGATTAAACCAATAATTCCAAACGTTTTTTTACGTTCACCAGGCTTTAACGGGTTTGGCACTTCTGTACCTGCTAAACCTAGGTTTTTCTTTTTTGTCATAGAAAAAACAATTAATCCACCTAACATTCCAACTGCTGCGGCACCGAAACCTAAATGGAACCCATAGTTTTCTCCAAGCGTAGATACGATTAATGGAGCAATAAATGCTCCTAAGTTAATCCCCATATAGAAAATACTAAATGCGGCATCACGTCGGTTGTCGTTCTCTCTATATAAGTCTCCCACAACACTTGAAACGTTTGGTTTTAATAAACCTGTCCCTAAAATGATAAACAACATAGCTACTAATACGCCGTTAAACCCAGCTGGAATAGCTAAAACGATATGACCAATCATGATCAACACGCCGCCCCAGAACACTGTTCTTGAGGTTCCTAGTATCCTATCAGCAATCCATCCGCCAATAATTCCTGACATGTAAACAAGCGCTCCATAAATGGACATAATAGATGCTGCTGTTCCCTTATCAATACCTAATCCACCTTGGGATACTTCCGTGTATAAATACACGATTAGAAGTGCTTTCATTCCATAATAGGAAAAGCGCTCCCAGAACTCAGTGAAAAATAGCGTAAATAATCCTTTTGGATGGCCAAAAAATCCTTTTTGAGGAACACTTTGGACAATTTTCTCTTTATCAAGCGACATATTTTACATCCTTTCTCTATCTTTCTCCCTTTTTCCCCTGTTTACTAATTTTTAAAATATCAAAAAATTATGATGATATAAAATTAGAAACAATAAAATTTTATTCTTATAAAATGATTCTGTCAATATAAAAAAATGTAAATAAACATATTTTTATGCAACTTTTTTCTTATTTAAGCTTCAGATATAGCTCTATACCTAGCTTATCCTAAATAAAAAACGTTTTGTATTTTTTTATTTTAATTATTCATTTTACTGATTTTTTATAATATCAAACTAATATTTTCTATTTCTTTTTACCCTAGTATTCTTTTAAAGATATGCCTTTTATCCTATATAATTTTCCAATATAATAAAAATTATACAATAAAAAAAGGATGAATGCTTTCATCCTCAACGTACGTTTGTATTTTCTATTTGTTGCACAAATTTTGACTGGTTAAGAGGTTGCTCAAACGTATTAGTTTCAGATTCGTATACGATTTCACCTCCACAAATCGTATAGCGAATTGTACAGCTGAATTTATAGCCTTCATAAATGCTATGCTTGTGTTTAAAAAACATGTGTTGTTGCTTTACAGTGTAGGAGTCTTTTAAATCAACAATTGTTAAGTCGGCATCTCCCCCAACTTGAATGCTACCTTTTTGAGGATACAACCCAAAACGCTTAGCAGGAGCTGTTGAAGTTAATTGTGCAATTTTAGTAAGGGGCACGCCTCTTTTTTGATATCCTTCTGTGATCATTGCCTGAAGCGTATACTGCCCTCCCGATATTCCCCCCCATACTTCAAATATATTATCTGATTGCTTCAAGTCCATAGGACACGGAGAGTGATCAGAAGATACCATATCGATTTCACCTTTTTCAATCGATGACCACAATTTCTCTTGTTCTGCCGCTGACCTGAGCGGAGGTGCACATTTAGCCAGCGCTCCAATTTCTTCAAAGTCTTCTTCTCCAAACAGCAAGTAGTGTGGGCAAGTTTCTAAAGTAACGTCTTCTCCTCTTTTTTTAGCATGTAAGATTAAATCAACAGCTTCTTTACTACTAATATGTACAAAATGAAGTGAACATCCCGTTTGCTTAGCATACTCTAATGCTTCTTTCACTGCCTCCACTTCCACTTCAATTGGCCTTGTCTCTAAATAACTTCTAATCGATGTAAGCCCTTTTTTCTCTTTTTGTTTTTGAAGCTCTTTAATCGTTTTATCTTTCTCCGCATGCAAGGCAAGAACCTTGCCCAACTTCGCAATTTCTTTCATGCCTTCATATAACGTAAGTCCGTCCGAAAATTCAAACTCTGATCCTGCTTCTGACATAAACGCTTTAAAACCAATAGCTCCTTGCATTGCCATTTTTTCAAGTTCATCTTTATTACCAGGTACTAATCCTCCCCATAATCCAAAGTTTACAAATGATTTCTTGTTTCCAAGCTGCTTTTTATTTAAAAATGCTTCTTCCGTTATGGTAGGAGGAACGCCATTTAGAGGCATATCAAAATAAGTTGTGCACCCTCCTGCTGCCATCGCTTTTGAACCATTATCAAACCCCTCCCAATGTTCTCTTGCAGGCTCATCAAAATGAACATGTATATCAATAGCCCCAGGTAATATATGCATTCCTTCTCCTCTTATTACCTCTTTTGCTTGGCTGGTATCAATAGTAGACTTTAAAGCGATAATTTTACCATCATATATGCCAATATCTATTGTGCGTACCTCATTTTCTAACACAACCGTTCCACTTTTAATAAGCAAGTCATATTTTTTCATCCATAAACCCCTTCCACTTGCATTAGATTACCTTAAATGTAACTGAATTTTCTAATTTTTTCATCGTTTAATTTACCCTTTTTTAAAAGATGTTTTGTGCAAACTAGACAAAAAATGTGCCTAGATACGATAGTATCTGGCACATTTTTATTGAGGTAAATTAATTCGAAAAGTGCTTCCTTTCTCAGGTTCACTGTCCACTTTAATTGTCCCTTTGTGCATATCAACAATCCATTTTGCAATAGCTAAACCAAGCCCATGCCCACCCATTTGTCTAGACCTGGATTTGTCCGCCCTGTAAAAGCGATCAAAAATCCTTTTTTGTTCATCTTTATGGATACCGACACCTGTATCAGTCACTCGAATTTCAACTGAATTCGTTCTTTGCTTAACAAACACTTCTACTTGTCCGCCTGGAGTAGTGTATTTAATCCCGTTGTCCAACAATATATACATAAGCTGTGTAAGTTTTTCTTCATCTCCAGAAATGTCTATCTGCTTAGGTGCTTCTAGGTGTAAGCTAATATTTTTAGAATGAGCAAGTGGTTCAACGGACTGTATTACTTTTTCAACCATTTTCTTAACATCAAATCTATTAAAGGCTTGCTGGTTTTTGCTAGCATCTGATCGAGCAAGCGTGAGCAAATCACTTACAAGCTTCGTCATCCTTTTTACTTCTGCTTTCATATTACCGACGAGCTTTTTAGAAAAGGGATCTTCATTTACTTCATCCTGCATTTCTAGTGCATTAATAGATGATAACATTACGCTTAATGGTGTTCTCAACTCATGAGAAGCATCGGCTACAAACTCTTTTTGCTTTAAAAACGCAGTTTCAATAGGAATCATTGCACGCTTTGACATTAAGCGACTCATGTAAATAGCTACGCCTACAAATAAAACCGTTAACGATAACATGATTACTAACAGCCACTTTAGCAATTGATATAGGAACGAAACGTTTTTGCCAATGTAAAGCATCCCTAAAAACTCACCTTTATAGAAGATTGGCTGTCCAGTCATAAGCAAATCAATGCTTACCTTAAATTCATCTTCAGCATGACCATTTCGCTCAAACTGTTCAACATTGGGACGAATTGTTTCAATGCGTTCTTTACGTACTTCATTTTCAATTGGAATCCAACCGTTAATTAAATTTAACAATTTCGGCCTCAACCCTTCACTCGCTTCACTTCCCATTAGTAATTGACCTTCTGGGCTGACGACATAGTAAAAGAATGCGTCTTCTCTAGCCACAACAATATCTTGGTATTCATCTTCTACTCGGTCACTTTGTTCAACTAAGAGACTTTTCACAAATTTTGTTTCTTGCTTGAGCAGCATGTTTAAGCTTTGTTGCTGATTGCTGCTAATCACAACGTACACAAGTGAGTAGACGATAAATACAAATAAAAGCAGAAATATCATTAACAGTGCACTGTATCGAAAGGTAAGACGATTTTGCGTTTTGCTAAATAAATCTTGCTTCATGCGGTTACGAGCTCTTCTTATTAACTTTTTAGTCAATTTTATAACCTACTCCACGTATACTTTGGATTAGCTCTTGTTTCCCAAAATGATCTAGTTTCTTTCGCAAAAGCTTGACCGTTGCATCAATAGTTTTAATGGAGACATCTGACTCATAGCCCCAAACGCGATCTAAGATAATATCTCTTGATAGAACCTGCCCCTTATTTTTCAGTAAAAAGTCCAATAGCTGAAACTCTCTTGGACTAAGCTGAATTGATTTGTCTCCATTATTCATCATTTGACTTGAACGGTTTAAGGTAATTTGATCAATTTCAACCGTTTCTTCAACAATTGGAGCATAGTTACGACGAGACAAAGCTCTTAGTCTAGCCAACAATTCATCAATTTCAAATGGCTTCACCATATAATCATCTGCCCCAGCATCTAATCCATGTACACGGTCTTGAACAGCATCTTTTGCTGTTAGCATTAAGATAGCTCCATTATACCCTTCTTTTCGAAGCTGCTGGCAAATTTCTACTCCATCTCCGTTGGGCATCATCCAATCTAGGATGAGAATATCGTAATGTGCATCAGTAGCATATAGGTAAGCATCACGCCCTTCCGTCACCCACTCGACGTTAAAGCCTGCTTTTTTCTTTAACATATAACTTACTAGCTCTCCTAGTTGTAAATCATCTTCTGCTAATAAAACATTCATATTTTCTCAGCTCCATTCATTTATAAATATACTACTTTATCGCTAGGACATAAACAATCAGCAGGTAGGTTTACCTGCTGATTGTTTATGTCCTTATTCATTTTATCTATGTCAACGGTTAAAAGCATGTTGAGAATGAGAATTTGATTGATTGTTTACACTTTCTGTTACTTGTACCACGCGACGGCATATCTCAGCTCGCACACCGCGTTCTTTTAATTTTTCTACAATTTGTTCTAACTTATTGTAAGGCTTTTGTGTTTTCATTTTAATTCCTCACTTTATTTAGAATAATGGATTACGAAAAATTCTCAATGTCATACTTTTTCTTCGTTTCTTCTAACCAAGTTGAATATTCAGACTGGAATTTATTCTCTAATAAAAGTTGTTTAATTTCATCTTTACTATTTTCATAATTTGCATCTTGAGCTTCTTTTTTATCAGTTACTTTTATAATATGATAACCATACTCCGTTTTTACCGGATTGCTAATGGCATCAACCTTTAAGTTAAATGCTGCATCGCTGAATTCTTGCACCATATCTTCTTTACTAAAGTATCCCAAGTTTCCTCCATCTTCCTTAGAGGCTGTATCGGTTGAATATTCTTTTGCTAAATCAGCAAACTTTTCACCATCGCTCAGTTTTTTCTTCACTTCATTAGCCGTTTTTTCATCTTTTACAAGAATATGGCTTGCTTTTACCTGCTCCGGCTGATCAAATGAATCTTTGTTTTCATCAAAATATGATTTCATCTCATCCTCAGAGATTTCAATTGTATCTTCTACTAATTTTTTAGCCTTTAAATTTGTTTCTAAATCTTTTTTAACTTCTTTTTCTTTAATACCGCTTGCTTCTAAAGCTTGATTAAACGTGTCTTCCCCGCCATATGATGTGATTAATGCATCAAGCTCTTTATTAAGTTCTTTTTCACTAACTGTTACGCTTTTCTTTTCAGCTTCTTTATTAATGACTTTTTGTTCAATCATTGAATCCAAAACGTCAGTTCCACCTTGAGACATTAACACTTCATATAATTGATCCTTTGTGATTTTGTCTCCATCAACACTCGCTACTGCATCGGTGCGATTGACTTGATATACAACACCCGCAATGATAGCACCAGCAGTAATGATACCAAGAAAAGAAAAAAGCTTTTTCTTTTTCTTCTTATCCATTTTCTTACCTCTCCTAACTTCCATCCATGACTTACGCTATGTATGTAAGCGTAAAAATTATGAGCTTTTTGAACAGTTTTCTTTCTACGTTTTTAACTATACAAAAACAAAATGAAAAGATGGTGAAAGCGTCAAAAAAGTTTGCTCTGACTATTCACCATGTGAGATAATCTTTGAAGTTATTTATCATACTATAGAAGAAA
The DNA here is from genome assembly GCF_004348885.1 of Bacillus sp. CBEL-1. Taxonomy (NCBI): domain Bacteria; kingdom Bacillati; phylum Bacillota; class Bacilli; order Caryophanales; family Bacillaceae; genus Bacillus; species Bacillus sp. CBEL-1. The sequence goes on from NZ_SBIM01000003.1 coordinate 325,697, forward strand.
CAGGGGGACATCATGGTTAAAGAAGTTGCTTTTTTTCATATAAAAAAAGATTTATTAGCAGAGTTTGAAGATGCATTTCATCAAGCTGCTCGCGTTATCGCATCCGTACCAGGATATATTGACCATTCTATTCATCGATGCGTTGAAACGGATACAAAATATATGATTATTGTCGAGTGGGAAACTATCGAAAGCCATATGGTGAACTTTGTTCAATCTTCATTATTTGAAGAGTGGGACAAACAAATGGGACGTTTTTTCGAACCCAACATAACAATGGATCATTATATAACTGTTCAAACCTCTAAACATTGACATTCCGATTCAAAAAGCTTATTCTTAACTTAGCACCCTATCCATCACCATTTCGCTTGTTGCGGGACACTTAACCAGTTCGGAATGGATAGGGTGTTTTTCTGTGTTAAATGTTAAAAACATGTGTTAGATAATAAAGCCGCTCGTTTCTATTTATAGAAACGAGCGGCTTTTCTTACTTTGCTTCACTTTGATCTGTAAATACCTTTAATCCTTTACGTCGTCTCCAATAATAAACTGCATAGCATAGCAGGACAAAAGGAATTCCACAATACAAAGCAATACGCTGGCTTGGATCAAATGCCAATCCTACGCAAGATGCTAAGCATAATAAGAATGCAAGAATTGGAACAATAGGATAAAGTGGCGCTTTATAGACCAGCTTCCCTACATCATTTCCTTCTTTAATATACTTGCGGCGGAACATATACTGAGAAGCTGCAATACTCATCCAAACAGCTACTACTGCAAATCCTGATATACCGACTAATACCATATACACTGTATCAGCTGCAAAAACGCTAGTTAAAAGTGATAAGCAAGCAACCGCCATACTTACAATTAAAGCATTTAATGGTACTCCTTTTGACGTCACCTTTCCAAGTGCAGGGGAAATCATATTTTGCTTAGACAAAGACCAAAGCATGCGAGCACACGCATACAATCCTGAATTGGCAATCGAAAGCAGTGCTGTTAAAATAACAAAATTCATGATATCAGCAGCGTATGGAATACCTATGCGCGCAAATACCGTAACAAAAGGACTCTCTGTCACTCCGGCTTCCTTCCATGGAATAAGTGCGGACAGCACAAAGATAGCTCCAATAAAAAAGAAGAACGTTCGCCACACAATGTTGCGAATGGACTTTGGGACGTCACGCTCTGGGTTTTCACTTTCTCCTGCTGCTATTCCTATTAGCTCTGTACCTGAAAATGCAAAACTAACAGCGACCATCGTGGCTAAGACTGGCGTAAATCCATTCGGAAACATACCGCCTTCTCCTGTAAAGTTAGAAAAGAGTGGCGCAGACTGCCCCTCGATTGAAATAAAACCGAAAATAGCCATTCCTCCAACTATAATAAATACAATAATTGCTACTACTTTAATAAGAGAAAACCAAAACTCTGATTCAGCAAAAAAGCGAACTGACATTGCGTTACATACAAAAATGGTAATCGCAAATAATACGCTCCAAATCCATACCGGCGAATCTGGAAACCAGCGCTGCATTAATAGTCCTACTGCAATAAACTCTGATCCTACGGTGACAACCCAAGTTAACCAATATAACCACCCTACAGCAAATCCTGTTCCTGGTCCGATAAACTTTGTAGCATACACCTGAAATGAACCTGCATGTGGCATAGCTACGCTCAGCTCACCTAAACAAAGCATCACCAAATACATAATAAAACCACCAACTAAATAGGCAAGCATTGCTCCTCCCGGACCAGCTTGTCCGATTGTATAACCAGAACTCAAAAATAAACCTGTTCCAATTACACCTCCGAGCGAAACCATAAATAAGTGACGGCTTTTCATCGTCCGTTTTAAATCATTTTGTCCTTCATGTTGTGCCATTAACTTCACTTCTTTCCTTCTATCTTTCCCAACATTCGTTTACTCACTTTTCCTTATAACTATTTTCACGAAAAGCAAGTATTCCTATCAGAATCATTGTTTGATTATAACATTTTTCTGATTTTTTACAACATTTCATGAATACAAAATATAAAGATAACGTTTTCAGATAAAATACATAAAAAAAAACGCTAGCTTTTAGCTAACGTTTTTATTTTCATCCGTTGTATACCAAATGAACTTTCCAGTATAACCATAGATAATAGCAATAATGATAGAAACAAAACTTAACCACATAAATGGTAGATAAGCGAATGTTGATACACCTAAGATTGTAGCTAAAAAGATACCATTATCAGTCCATGGAACCATACCCGAGGTTAACGTTCCTCCTACTTCGGAGTTACGCGCTAATACAAGTCGATTGATTTTTAGACGGTCATAGCTATCTTGCATAATCTTTGGCGTTAAAATAAGCGATACGTACATAGCACAACCAAAAATATTCCCTAATAAACCTGTAAAAATCGTAGCAGTCGTCACGTTTCCTGCATTTGTTAAAAACTGTTCAAATTTAGAAAGAAGTACTTTGAGTACACCTAACTCTTCTAGAAGACCACCAAAGCCTAACCCAAAAATAATAACAATAATTGAACCAACCATACTCTCAATCCCACCGCGGTTGAGTAACTCTGTTATAAACGTTATGTCTGACTCGATGGAAAACCCGCTATAAGCTGAATTAAAAGCACTTGATACGCTTAAATCCTGAAAAAGCACTCCCCATATTACACCCAGTAAAGAACCCACTGCAATTGATGGTAGTGACGGCTTTTTTAATGCTAATAACACAATAACAACAACCATTGGAATAAGCATCCACACGTTGATTTGGAACACGTCATGTAAAGATGATTTTAAAAACTCTACTCGCTCACTATCAAAGTTATTACCACCATACATAAATCCAGCAATGGTAAACAAAATAGATGTAACAATGTAAGCTGGAATATCTAAGTAAAGCATTGCTCGCACATGAGCAATTACATCTACTTTTGCCATAGAAGCAGACAAGATTGTACTGTCAGATAGCGGAGATAGCTTGTCTCCGAAATATGCACCCGAAATAACTGCACCAGCTACGAGTGGTAGAGGCATTCCCATTCCTTCCCCTATTGCCATCATTGCAATACCTGCTGTCCCTACTGTTCCCCATGATGTACCCGTTGCAACAGAAGTGATTGAACAAATAACTAAAGTGGCTAATAAAAAGAACGTAGGATTAATAAACTCTAAACCATAATAAATTAATGATGGAACGATTCCTCCAGAAATCCATGTTCCAATTAGAGCGCCTACTGCTAATAAAATTAGAATAGCTTCTAACCCGTTCCCAATCCCTTTTGTAATCGCTTTCTGTAAAAAATTATATTTATATCCTAAGCGAATACCTAGCGCAATAACGATAAACCATGATATAAAGAGCGCTAATTGGATGGGAAGTTCGAAAATGAGTGCAAATGAAACGACAACCGCTAGAAATAAAAGTAACACGATTACAATTTCACCAATTGAAGGTAACCTTGGTGTTTTCAAAATCAAATCCCCCTAAACTTATGACTTGAATACTAAATGGCTGCAGGATGTAAAAGCGCATACATCTTTTGATAAAAATGTATAATTTGAACAAATTTATGTAAATATACCGTCCGTTCATTCACCTTTTCACATTTAAAAAGGCCATTTTTACCCCATGTAATATTCACTATTTTCACAAGGCAAATAGTACCACAACCTTGTAGAATCATTCAAGACTTTATTTATATTGACTTCTTCACATCTTTTGAAAAGGATAAAAATATGTAACAAGATCTTGTGCATAATGCACAATTGTTTCACCCTTATTTATTGGTGGGTAAGCTGTCGTAAGCGTATTTTTTCTCATAGAATAATGTCCATCTTGTAAAATCCAAGGGTCATGAAAAAGTTTCCCTCGAAAAACTTTCTTTTTGTACACGGTAAAGAGACGGTCCCTGTTTGTTAACCACTCATCCACAGTTCCTTCTTTTGTATGATAAGGAGCTGATATAGGCTTATACGTCAACAATATCTCTTCCTGTTGAAACCCTTTATGCTTCCTTGTACATTCAAAGTTGATCGAATCCTTATATTTATTAACCATTATGTCAGCATGTAGATAAGGTAAATGAAAGAAGCGTCTAGCAATCCATACCGCAAGAGCATTCGTTGCGTCTAAACTAAAAAAATAAACACCCCGTTCGCCTTGATACTTCACATATGTTCGTACATTCAATTCATGAAGTTGAGATATGCATGGGACAGACGGCGTACCTTTAAAGCGAATGCCTGTCATTGTAAAAGGAACAAGTGAAATAAACGCCTTCCCTTCAAATGTATCTATTGTTAAAGGCTCTGGTAAAAGTTTTTGTAGCTCTTTTGCAGAAACGGGCCAATGTATAAATAATAGATTTCTCCAAACTTGTTTCATCAGCCAATTGCTTTCCATTATCAACACCTCTTTTCAACTCTAGATAGCTTTTCTTTAGTATACACTCCCATCATTTTTAAAATGACGAAAGCTTGTCTATTTACTACTTCTAAATTCTATTGCCTTGCATACTACTAATTAATAACGAGTAAAAAGGAGTGGCTTAGGTATGATGCTATATGATTTAAACAATAAACTTTATTATCAAGTATTTAATTCAGCTCAGCCTAAAATGACCGATTCACACCAAGGAAGAAGCTGGGGATACGTAAAGAAGCTTGTGAATGGAAAACCAATTAAATTCTGGCTAGACTATACGTGGGGACGCTTTATGTACTTTAGTTATAATGAAAAATGGTATCGAGTTGAATACTTGCAATCAAATGATAAAAAACAAGTATCTGATTTATTTAATGGTGCTTTAATTGATTTAATTTTAGAGGGAGAAGAGCTTAATCTAGTGCGCGGAACTTATGAAAATCGTCGTCTTTTATTATAATACAAAAATAAAAACACGGACTAAACCGTGTTTTTACTCATTTTCTGCTTCTGTTCGAGGCGTAATTAAAATTTCTACTCGGCGGTTTTTCTTCTTGCCTTCATTCGTTTCATTCGAGGCTACGGGCTTAAATTCACCAAATCCTTTTGCACTAAACATACTTGGGTTTAAGCGATTATTTTCTAGAATAACCTTCATGAAATTAATCGCTCTCATAACGCTAAGCTCCCAATTTGATTGAAAACCTGCATTGCGTATCGGTACATTATCAGTATGACCACTAATGATAATATTACGAGGAGGATCCATCACGAGCAAGTTTGAAATTTCTTTTGCAAGACTTATATCTTCGGATCGAACATCCGCTCTTCCAGATGCAAAAAAGACGTTATCGCGAATTGAAATTAGTAGCCCTTCATCTGTTAGTGAGGTCTGCAACTCGTCTTTAAGACCATTTTGCTCAATATATGTATTTACTTTTTGTTGAACAGTCAATAATTCTTGCTGATCTGCATCGTGAGAACTCTTCTGCTTGTTTTCTTCTGTTAACGGCTTTTCTCCTTCTTTTTCAGTTGGGTCCATTCCATTATCTCTTGCTACATTTTTTCCCGTCGGGTCTTCAGCAGGGAGATTTTCTTCTTTAGGAGTAGGTGGTGTTTGAAACTCTAACACACCTGTTCCCCCTTCAAACATTTCATTAAAGGCTTTTGATAAAGCTTGAAACTTTTGAGCATCAACCGAGCTAATGGCAAACAAAACAATAAATAAGGCAAGTAATAGCGTTAATAAATCCGCGTATGGCAATAGCCAGCTCTCATCAACATGAGCATCCTCTTTTTGTTTTCGCGAACGCTTCTTACTCATTTTCAACCACTTCGCTTTCCTGCAATAGCTTCTTACGCTCAGCTGTTGGCAAATAGGATGCAAGCTTTTGTTCAATCACTTTAGGTGTTTCGCCTTCTAGTAAAGAAAGAACACCTTCAATCATCATATATTTAATTTTGGCTTCTTGCTTAGACTTCCGTTTTAATTTGTTAGCAAATGGATGCCAAAAAACGTATCCCGTAAAAATACCTAGTAATGTGGCAACAAACGCAGCGCTAATAGCATGTCCTAAACTAGTTGTGTCAGCCATGTTTCCTAAAGCGGCAATCAAGCCAATGACTGCTCCAAGTACTCCTAAACTAGGTGCATATGTACCTGCTTGTGAAAAAATAGCTGCGCCAGCCTGATGGCGGTCTTCCATCGCTTCAATTTCTTCAGACAGCACGTCTCTAATGTAATCTGCGCTTTGTCCATCAATTGCTAAATTTAATCCATTTTGTAAGAAGGGGTCTTCCACCTCTGCTGTTTTTGCTTCTAATGATAATAAGCCTTCTTTTCGAACAACCTGTGCCCATTCAGAAAACATAAACACAAGATCTTTTGGCGTAGCCATTTTTGGCTCTTTAAAAAGAACGCCAAATAACTTAGGTACCCTTTTTATTTCACTTGTGGGGAACGCAATGACCACCGCCCCGATTGTGCCTACAATAATGATTAAAATGGCCGCAGGATTTATTAAAACTGTTGGGCTGACACCTTTAAGAAACATCCCTACCATTAGTGCAATCAGTGCTAAAATCAAACCCAAAAAAGATGTTTTATCCATTTCTATGTCTCCTATCTTTGTCCGCTCAATGCATCGTGGTTTTAGTATACCTGTCTTTTATTTCGACATTTAAAACGAAATTTTGAATACTTTTTCTATTTTTCTTAAAATAAATGTCAGTACCAGAGTGCTTCCCTAAGAATTTAAAGGTTTATATAAGATAGCTATTTCAACATAAAAAGGCCATCTGCTTTTAATAACGAACTAAGAGCAGATGACCTTCATACATAATTTTTATATTTATTTTTTACTTTGCGATACAAGCGATAGACGTGTCTTGTTAGATTTAATAAAGATGGTGAAATCGCAAGGTGGTACTTTTTTATAATAGGCACATAGATTTTGTGATAAGCTTTCACCAAATCCGTCCACTTTTTATCAATGCCTTCTTTATAGAAATCCGAAATATCAACTACGTATCCGCGCCCATCTTTCATCATTACGTTTTTCCCATGAACATCAAAGGGATTGAGTCCTCTTAATTTAGCATAAGCTAATGCTTCGTTTACATCGTCTATAACTGTTAACGGAATTATAACCCGCTTTTGAACTGCTTCGTATAGCGTAATGCCTTGTAGCCTCTTTAGAATTAAGTAGTTATTTGTATAATAATAAAGCTGAGAATAAGCAGGGTGCTTTCCTAATTTTTTATAGACATTTGCTTCTTTTTTTACCTCTTCAAACGCTCGACCATATACTTTCACTACTAGACCTTCATATAAAGGGTGATAAAAAACAGCTGCGTAGTTGCCTTTTCCAATTAAGATCCATTCATCAGGTACATACTCGACTACAACAGGGTCATGTTCATTTTCACTTTTAATGATTAAGTTAGGCAGTAAGGATGTTTCAACAAGTTCAATAAATTGATTCAGTAGTTTATCCATAAGCTCCTCTATCTGTACCTTTCATAATAGATGCACTTAATGATAGATTTCAATGAGTTTAATGTCAATACGTTAGTGTAGCAATAGTTAGAAAGTCTCTTACAAAGACGTTACAATCGGTAATTTTTCTTTTGTTATCACAATAGAGAAAGGTTCTTTCATCTCCAATAAGATTTCTCCCTTTGGATGAATGATAGAACGCACTTTTTTTATATCAAAGGACGTTACAATCGGGAGGACAATTGCCCTTGCCATAGTCATAACATACTCCATTTGAGCCTCAGTTTCTGCAATCATACCAAACGGTAAGTACAGATGCTTTGGTATGTCTACGTTTAAGTCTAAACAAAAGCGCTCAGGTAAAAACTCATGAGGCTCTAAAAAATAAGCTTCATTTCGATGAAGGCTATAAGGACTAATAAAAATCGTTTCATTTTTTTTAAACACATAGTTATCAACTTGAACAGTTTCTACCGCTTGTTTTCCAAATAACCAAATTGGAGGATAGAGCCTCAGCGACTCTAAAATAACCATACGCATGTATTCATCTTGCTCATGACCTTTTAGCAGCTGAACATGTCGTAGAATATCCTCATGCTCACAAAGCGTATACATTAGCCAGCTGCATGCATTACAAATTAAGTCATACGTGATAAAGAATCGCTGAAGAATACCAGATTCATCTTCATTAACAAGTGTATCGTAAATATAACGCTGTTCATCCACTAATTGATTATCATAACGAGATTGAAGACAGGAAACAACGCCTGCTATAGCATCTGTCTCTATCTGATTTTGCTTTCCCACTTTCGGAAGGCGTACTTTTACCATTGAAGGTTGATGTCTTTTAGTGCGTAGCTCAGCTATCTTCTTCAAATGGGTTGTCAAGTCATGATTTTGGGTTACACCAAAAAAGCTATGTGCTAACAACCATAGTGCCAACTCTTGCACTTCTTCATTAAATATTCTTAAACTTCCACTTTTCCATAAAGATAAGTACGATTGTATAATCGTACGATGATCAATTCGACAGGTAGAAAAATGCTTTTTTACAAAAGAAGATTTTATATTTGGCATTCCCAACAAAAAATTAAATTCAAATAAATCATGAACATGAAGTGCTCGAACAACATTTTTAATCCCTACATCTACAAAGCTATTGTTTTTTGTAAATACAACATCTTTTACCATTTGAGGATTTGTTGTTAAGTAAAATTTTCGGTGACCTAGCCGAAAACGTGTTGTCTCCCCATACTCACTGAGATGGCGCAAAAACAAAAGCGGACTTTCTTGAAAATCTTTCAAATGGCCTGTCATACGATAGGTTGACGGGCCTTGTATTCCTTTCATATCCATCACTTCTTTCTATGGAATTAGTAGTTACTAATTGCTTCCGCAAAATACTAGATGGTTTATGCAACGTATAATTAAAAAAGAGTAGTCCACTAAAGACTACTCTTTTTCACAAATAGATATGCTATTGTTTCAGAAATTGTTTTAAGATTCCATATTAACCCATACACTTTTTACTTCTGTATAGTTATCAAGCGCATAACTACCCATTTCTCTTCCAATCCCAGACTGTTTATAGCCACCGAACGGACTAGCTGCATCAAATACATTGTAGCAGTTAACCCAGATTGTTCCCGCTTTAATACCGTGAGCTATATGGTGAGCTTTCTTCAAGTCTTGTGTCCACACGCCCGCTGCTAATCCGTATGCCGTATCGTTTGCCTTAGCAATTAAGTCATCTAAATCATCAAATGGCATAGCTGCAACAACAGGACCAAAAATTTCTTCTCGTGCAATTGTCATGGAATGATCAACATCGGCAAAGATTGTCGGCTCCACAAAATACCCTTTTTCAAACGGAAGCGAACCTCCTGTTAATACTTCCGCTCCTTCTTCTACACCTTTATCAATATATGACTTGACTCGCTTCTGTTGCTGTGCAGACACAAGCGGGCCCATTGTCGTATCTTCTATTAATCCATTACCCTGTTTAATTACCTTAGACTGTGCCACTAAGTCTGCTAGCACATTATCATATAATTTTTTTTGTACGTATAATCGACTTCCTGCACAACAAACTTGTCCTTGGTTGAACATTACACCTGCCAGCGCTCCCGGAACAGCTTTTGATAAATCTGCATCAGGTAAAATGATATTTGGAGATTTGCCTCCAAGCTCAAGCGTTACTTTCTTTAGGGTTTCACTCGCTTGCTTCATAATCGACTTTCCGACCGCTGTTGATCCCGTAAAGGCAATCTTATCTACCTGTAAGTGGTTTACAAGCGGTTCGCCTGCCGTTTTACCAAATCCCGGAACGACGTTTAGCACTCCTTTAGGAAAGCCTGCTTCCTCAGCAAGACCCGCTAGATAAAGAGCTGATAAAGGCGTTTGTTCTGCTGGTTTCAGTACAATTGTACAACCGCTAGCTAAGGCAGCACCCAGCTTCCATGCTGCCATAAGCAACGGGAAATTCCAAGGGATAATTTGGCCAACCACTCCTAGTGGTTCATGACGCGTATAGTTAAAGTATGCACCTTGTACAGGAATAGTTTGTCCAACAATTTTCGTTGCCCAACCAGCATAGTATCTAAAATGTTCAATAGCTAAAGGAATATCTGCATTTGATGTTTCACGAATTGGTTTCCCATTATCGAGCGTTTCTAATTGAGCAAGTTCAAGTTTATGTTCTTCCATGAGGTCAGCAAGCTTATAAATTAAACGACTTCTTTCCGCCGCAGACATTTTTGTCCATGGTCCATTGTCAAAAGCTTCACGAGCTGCTAACACAGCACGATCAATATCTTCAGCATTCCCTTCAGCTACATCTGCTAACTTTTCACCAGTTGCAGGGTTTACTGTTTCGAATGTCTTTCCAGATGCCGCTTCCACCCATTGGCCGTTAATATATAGCTTCTTTACACCTTGTAAAAATTGCTTCAGTTTTGGACTTACCTCAACTTGTTTTGCTCCAATATTTTGCATCAAATCCATACCTCCTTCAATTTTAGAAAGCGTTACCAAGAATTAGTTTACACTACCCTTTTCAAAAAAATCAACTGATATGTCATATTATTTAGAAATTTTAATCTTCTCACACAAAAGAGAGTGATACATAGCTAAATGATTTACTTTCAAAAAAGAATCATGACTTTTTCTACAGTCGCTAGGTTGTAAGAATAAGTTCATTCCATTGCGCTGCGGACACTCGCTTTCCACAGGAAGGAAATGCAGTCTCCTTGCTACGAGATTTCAGCTTGCTTTCCTTCTCCTCGTAAGTCTCGTGCTCTACACTTCATTCAACTATTCTATTTAAAAAGTTTTTAAACAAAAAATATCCGAGTGATCGAAAGTAGTTAACTCGCGATCACTCGGATAAATCATTAGCTGAAATACTTATGTCCCAACTTTTTTATGCTTCTGCCGTTTCAGGCGAAATTGTTTTATCATTATAAACTGTTGTATCTAATTCTTTTGTTACTTTACTAGTTATAACACCTGCTGTCATACTTCCACTTACGTTCAATGCTGTACGTCCCATGTCGATAAGAGGTTCTACTGAAATAAGCAATCCTGCTAACGCAACCGGTAAGTCTAGTGCAGATAAAACAAGAAGTGCCGCGAATGTTGCACCTCCACCTACACCTGCTACTCCAAACGAGCTAATAGCTACGATGGCAATCAGTGTGGCGATGAACGATGGTGATAAAGGATTAATACCTACCGTTGGTGCAATCATAACGGCTAACATTGCTGGATAAATACCCGCACAACCATTTTGACCAATCGATAAACCAAATGATCCTGCAAAGTTTGCAATTCCTTCTGGAACGCCAAGCTGTCTTGTTTGCGTGTTCACATTTAACGGTAATGCACCTGCACTTGTACGCGATGTGAAAGCAAATGTTAAAACTGGAAATGCTTTTTTTACATACGTAACCGGGTTTACACCAACAAGCGTTAGTAAAAGTAAATGAACTGCAAACATTGCTGCTAACGCTACATAAGACGCAATAACAAATTTACCAAGCTTGACGATGGCATCAATATCACTCGTAGCAATTGTCTTTGTCATAATGGCTAATACACCATATGGCGTTAAACGCAATATTAATGTAACAACGCGCATCACAATTGCATAAATCATATCAATAATTTTTGAAAAGAGAGCCGCTTCTTCTGGTTTTTTACGCTTTACGCCTAAATAAGCAATTCCAATAAATGCAGCAAAGATAACTACTGCGATTGTTGAAGTTGGTCGTGCTCCGGTTAAATCTAAAAATGGATTTGCAGGCAACAATTCAATGATTTGCTGTGGAATTGTTTGGGCTTGCATTCCCGACAAGTTCTCTTCTAATGCTGCTCCACGCTCAGTTTCAGCTGCACCTTGTTCAATCTGTACAGCTTCTAAATTAAATCCTGTTGTTGTCACAATCCCAATTGCTGCTGCAATGGCTGTTGTTCCAACTAAAATTCCAATAATTAGACCACTGATTTTCCCAATGTTACTCGTTAATTTTAAACGAGTGAACGCCGCCACAATTGAAACAAACACAAGTGGCATAACAATCATCTGTAAAAATTTAACATAACCACTACCAACAATACTAAACCAATCTGATGTTTGAGCTGTCACTTCTGATGTTGGTCCATATACAAATTGAAGAGCAAATCCAAATACAATTCCAAGTCCTAAAGCTGTGAATACACGCTTTGAAAATGAAACGTATTTTTTTTGCATCATATATAAACCAGCGATTAATGCCAGCATGATAATGATGTTAAGAATAACTAATAATGAAGTCAAAATAATTCCTCCTACAATACTTTCCAAATATAAGTCTCCTTTATTTATATTATAACAATTCCAATAAGTCAACTCGGTTTTCGTTTTTTTTACTATTTTTTCACTTTAATTGTTTGTCATTGTTCATATTTATTATCATTAAAGGTTCAACATAAAAAAACACCCCTTGATTAAGGGGTGTTTTTGCATATGTATTTACATTTCATACAATTCATTTAGCCACCTAACAAATAAATGCTTTGGGAGCTCTAAGTAGTGTAAATCCGTATATTGTATATCAGATAATGTTGTACCTCTTGACATGTAATAATACCACTGCCAACCAATATCTTTTGCGATAGCATACGATCTCGCCAAGTCTTGGCGTGCATCAGGCTGTTGCATATCACTCATCCACTGCTTTTCATCTGCATCGTATTCATAGTAATGTAACGTAAATTTGTCACACCAATAAGCGAGCTCTTGATGCGAAAACATATTTTCATCATCACAAACTTGTAACAATAACATTCTTAGATTCTCAGGCGTATATGGCAATATAATCTTTTGATATGCATCTCTCATTCTTTTACCCTTCCTGCTTCACTTATTTCTTTTATTACATCATGTCCATGAAACTTTATCAATAAGAATTCGATAACGGTTTGATTACTTTTCTTTTACAACCTCTTGTCAATTTTATAATTTTAGACATAAAAAAATAGCATTTTCCCTAAAACACCCATACTAAATAGGAATATTTGCCCTTTTTTTATTTTTATGAATATTATAAATTTTAAGTTGTATCTATAATTTCCCAAAGGAGGAACACAATGAAAAAAACAAAAAAGACAATTGTTTCCGTTGCTTTAGCAACAAGCTTAGCCCTTTCAATATCTAGTACATATACTGCAGCTGCTCCTGTCGCTCAGTCTTCATCGAGTCAAGCTTACAATGCGGTAGATAAAAAGGTTCTCAACAAAATCAATGTAGATAACATCTACAATGATATTGAGTATTTAGCAAAAACGCCTCGTGTAGCTGGAACTGCGGCTGAGCATAAAGCAGCTTGGTATATCCAGAAAAAATTAAAGTCATTTGGTTATAAAGCAAACGTCGAGCCATTTACATTCGTTGGTTATACTGAAGCATCTAAAGTTGAACTTTCAGCAGATGGGACAAGCTATTCTCCTAGCTCTTTCACATACAGCGTAAACGGTAATGTCAGCGCTGAAGTTGTTTATGCTGGTCTTGCAACAAAAGAAGAGTTAGCGACTCAAGACTTAACAGGTAAAGTTGCACTGATTCAACGTGGTTCTATTAGCTTTGGTGAAAAAGTGTTAAATGCAGCCGAAAAGGGAGCTAAAGCCGTAATTATTTATAATAATGCTGATGGTGAGTTAAACGGAACGCTTGGTGGAGCTAATGATGGTTATGTGCCAGCTGTAGCTTTATCAAAAGCAGAGGGTGAACAGCTTCTTGAAAAAGTAAAAGCAGGCACTCTAACGGCTACTGTAAATATTGAAGGTGCTGAAGTTAGCGAACGTATTTCATATAACGTAACCGCAACAAAATCACCAACTGAAAAGAAACGTAACACGGATGATATTATCGTAATTGGGGCTCACCATGACTCAGTTGAGGGTGCGCCTGGTGCAAACGACGACGCATCTGGAACAGCAATGGTTATTGAATTAGCTCGCGTATTAAAGTCTCTACCAACAGATACAGAGCTACGCTTTGTAACATTTGGAGCTGAAGAACTTGGCTTAATTGGTTCTCAAGAGTACGTGGATGGTTTATCTCACGATGAGAAAGATCGTATCGTTGGTATGTTTAACTTAGATATGGTTGGTAGTCGCGATGCTGGTGACTTAGTATTGAAAACAGCAGATGGAAAAGCTAACTTCGTAACAAAATTAGCTCAAGCCTCAAGCCTACGTCTAAATGGTGCTGCTACTCCATATTCAGAAGGTGGACGCAGTGACCATGTGCCGTTCGCAGAAGCGGGCATCCCTGCTGCACTATTTATTCACGATCCAGCTGAGCCATGGTACCATACTCCAGAAGATAGCATTGACAAAATCAGTAAAGAAAAACTTCAAGATGTTGCTGAAATTGTAGGAACTGCCGTGTATGATCGCGCTCGACCAGATCATAAAGGACCAAAAGCTCAAAGAGGACAATCATTTAAAGCACCTGAGCTTTATTATCAGCAAGATCTGAAATAAAAATAAGAGAACTCGGTTATAGAACCGGGTTCTTTTTTAATTAAAACATGCTGAAGCATAATAATCCCTTCTATTCTGACGATTATGGTATACTTTTATTGATACAGCTTTTTTGCTGTAGATTTGGTTATTATAAGGAGGAACATAATGAACTTGACGTTTGCTAACAGCTTTTTATCTGTTACCCATTCAAAAGTAAATTCAACTTAATTATGAAAAAGAGGTGAACAATCATTGAGTTTTACGATTGACAATTTAATTTTCCTTTTATCCATTCTTCTAGTTACGGGAGTCCTAACAGCAAAATTCTCTTCTCGTTTAGGTCTACCTTCCCTCGTACTGTTTATTATTGTAGGTATGATACTCAGTCATTACGTCTACTTTGACAACGCTCTTTTAGCACAAGGTGTCGGAATAATTGCTCTCATTATCATTCTATTTGATGGTGGTATTCAAACGAAGTGGACTGACGTCAAAAGCGTTGCTCGCCCTTCTATTTCTCTTGCTACATTAGGGGTTTTAATTACAACTGTTGTAACCGGTGTGTTAGCAAAGTATATTTTGGATGTTACTTGGCTAGAGGGCTTATTATTTGGAGCAATTGTTGGCTCTACTGATGCAGCAGCCGTTTTTTCCGTTTTAGGATCCAAAAACATTCGTCAAAAGCTCACGTCAACTTTAGAAGCAGAGTCAGGTTCTAATGATCCAATGGCGATTTTCTTAACTGTTTCAATTATTGAACTAATCCAAGTACCTGAATCACCTATCTTTACTCTTTTCCTCGATTTTTTCTGGCAAATGGGAATGGGATTAATAATGGGACTAGTGCTAGGAAAAGCTTCTGTATGGATTATTAATCGCATTAATTTAGACTCGTCCGGCCTTTATCCAGTATTATCTCTTGCTTTAGCAGCTTTAACATATGGTGTCACTGCTTTTATTGGAGCGAGTGGCTTGCTAGCTGTTTACATAATGGCTGTTATTATCGGAAATTCCCATTTAACGTATCGTCATGCTATTGTACGATTTAATGAAGGATTTGCCTGGATGATGCAGATTCTTATGTTCATTATTTTAGGACTACTCGTCTTTCCTAAAGAACTTATCCAGGTTACATGGCAAGGTATTTTACTGTCGTTTTTATTAATGCTCGTTGCTCGACCATTAGGTGTTTTCATCAGCATGCTCTTTAGCAAATATACACTGAAAGAGCAGCTATTCATTTCGTGGGGAGGGTTAAAGGGAGCTGTTCCCATTGTTTTAGCTACATACCCAATGATGGCTGGTCTTGAAAACAGTGCGCTTATCTTTAACGTGGTATTCTTCGTTGTTCTTACTTCTGCGTTATTGCAAGGAGCAACAATTTCTCCGCTTGCTAATTACTTGAATTTTTCAGATGGTGAAAAAGAAGTAGTCCCACACAGCTTAGAACTTGTTTCTATGGGAAAAACTAATAATGAGATGATTGAGCTGAAGCTAGTGCCAGATGCTGCAATTTCCGGAAAATCACTTGAAGAAATTCCCTTACCGGAAGACATTTTAATTACAGCTGTTATACGTGAAGAAAAGCTAATTACACCTCGCGGAAATACTAAGATCTTCTCTGGGGATACTCTATATGTTCTTGTATCTAAAAAGAAACGCGAGCGCGTTACAGAATATTTTCAAAAGAAAAAGAACCCTTCTGAAGAGGAAGTATCTACACTTTAAACAAACAAAGGCACCTCCTATTTTAAAGGAGTGCCTTTGTTTGTGTTTTCCTTTTGCATTAAATAAAGGGATTCATAGTTTGGATGATGCTTTAAAAGCTCTGAAATTGTAACAAAACGATATCCTTTTTCTTTTAACTCAGGCAGTATTTGTTTTAGTGCTTGAACTGTTTGCGTACGATTTCCACCTGTATCGTGAAACAAAACAATATCTCCAGAGCTTGCATTTTTCAATACTTGATGAACAATTCTGTCTACACCAGGATTTCTCCAATCAAACGTGTCTTGATGCCACGACCATAATACAACCGTATATTGTTGGTTTTTAGCTGCTTTCACCACTTTATCGTCATAGTAACCAGTAGGAGGCCTAAAGAGATAAGGTTTAATACCTGTTACCTGCTGAATTCTTTCATCAGCCTTTTCGATCTCTCCTTCTATTTTTGCAGTATCTTGACCGCGAACTTCTAGATGACTATACGTATGATTTGCGAGTTCATGCCCTTCTTTAATCTCTCTTTTTGCAATTGTAGGATATTGAGTAACTCGGTCACCTACAACAAAAAATGTAGCTTTTGCATTGTATTCCTTTAGTAAATCTAGAATAAGCGGCGTATATGTCGGATCTGGCCCATCATCAAACGTTAATGCGATAATCTTTTCTTCACTTGTTGGAACTTCCCAAACAATATCACCTTTTTTCTCATAGTAAAAGCGACTTTTTTTTGCTGCTTGTCCGTTCGATGCACCGGCGAAAAAGAGAAATACGCAAAGAAACAAAAGACTTTTTTTCATACGCTTACCTTCTTTCTTGTTTCTCTATTTGATCTTGCTCTAGCTGTGATATGACAATGGCTCGTAAGTCATTGTCAAAGAATGATTCACTGCACACGTATGAATGTTCTAACGACTCCTCTTGTTTCGGCTTTTCGTTCACTCAATATCCACTCTCTTTCTGTTTAGAATGTTCTTTTAGGTTCTCCCAAATACATGAAAACAAATCGATAAAAACGCAGGTAATGCGTTTACTTTTAATGGAATGGGGAAAAATGTAAGAAATCGAATGTCATGAGCATTTAAGATTGGTTTTGATAATTTCACTTCAGATAAAGGAGACTGTGTATGACCTATCGAATAGTAATAGTAGCTCTGTTTATCTTTACGCTTAGTGCCCTTCAAATAAAAACAAATATATCCCCTTTAGCACATGAGCAAGAAAACGTAAGGGAGAATGCATCCAGTCATCAAGGTTTTTCAATAGAGGTATTACCTAACTATGAATTACAAAAAGAAGAAGAGGGAAAAGACATCATTTTCTCGACTCAATCCCCTCATACGTGGATGAGAATTCAAGTCTTAAAAGTCGATACAACAAATACGCTTACATCGGTCAATTCAGCTACATCTACTTTTGAAGAACAATTTGGAAAAGCTAAAATGATTGCCGACCAGCACCACATTAAGAAGCCACTCATTACTGCTTTTGAAGCCTATACTCATCAAGAAAAAGCATCCTTATATATCGTAAAGGTTCCTAGTAGAGCACAAATACTCATTATTACAACCAACGTAAAAAGAAATTCACCTGATGAACAACAATTGTTCGATATGATTAATAGCATTCAGTTAAAGGAGAGGTAGCGTGCAAAAATATCTGTTAATTCTTTTGACAGCGTTTATGCTGACAGCCTGTGGAACAGCACAAGAAAACTCTAAGTCTGATGACTCTTCTCTGAGCACAAGTGATCAAGTTCCAAAAGAGAGATCACCCAAAGAATCCTCAGATACTTCATCTGATGAACAAACCATTCGACTTCCTGAGCAAATGCTGACGTATGAAAACGAAGGTATGCAAGAGGAGAAAATGGGATTTTTAAAAACTAGTGAAAATCAAAAGTATTCTTTATATGTCCTAGAAGGATATACGTTTACAGAAGAAGAACCTCGAAAAGATGTCATCTACTACGATGCTAATGATGCTTTGTGGATGCGTATTGAAGTTCTCCCTAATAACGTGGACTGGGATAAGATAGAGCAAGAAGCCATAAAAGGATTAGAAGCTGTATCTGCTGATGTTCAAAAAAACTCTGTCACATCCTATAATGAGGATCTTTCATTTCGCAGTGTATATTCAGCCAGCAACGACAAGGATCGTACTACTTCGTACTTAGTGAAAGAATCTGACAAACGTCCGGCTATGCGACTTACCATTTTTACTCCGGTTGAAACAGAAAATGTTAATGCCTTTTTAGAAATGACTCGCTCAATCGAGAATTTATAAAGGAAAAAGCCGAACAGTTTTGTTCGGCTTTTTCCATCTATTTTAAATTCATTAACTTGGTTTTCAAGTCTGATTCCATCTGATAAAGCTCCGCTTCTGCTTCTGTTCGCTTCGTGCGGCCTTCCTCTTGAATTTTCAATACTTCTTCAAGCGTAGTAATTAAATCTGATTGTGTTTGTCTAAGCGTTTCAATATTCACGATTCCTCGCTCGTTTTCTTTTGCCACTTCAATTGTATTTTGCTTTAACATTTCTGAATTACGCGTTAATAAATCGTTTGTTGTTTTAGATACTTGCTTTTGAGCTTCCATTGCGGCTTTTTGTCGCAACAACGTAGTAGCAATCACCACTTGATTTTTCCAGAGGGGAATTGCTGTCAAGATAGAGCTTTGAATTTTTTCTACAAGCGTTTGATTTACTTCTTGAATCAAACGAATTTGTGGTGCGCTTTGAACGGCAATCTGTCTACTTAGCTTCAGATCATGAACCCGCTTTTCTAAGCGATTAATAAATTGGCTCAAATCATTTACTTCCTGAGCCATTAAGTAGTCATTCTTCGCTTTTGCTTCTTGTTGAAGTGCAGGAAGTGCCTCGTTTCGAAGTGACTCCAGGCGGTACTCTGCAGCTCCAATATAAATATTTAACGCATCATAAAACTGCTTATTTTTATCGTACAAGCTATCCAACATCGTAATATCACGATAAAGCATTTGCTTAGAGCGCTCTAATTTGTCTGCAATTTTATCAATTTCAACGTTAATACTTTGATATTTAGTTAATAAATTTTGAATTGGCTTTGACAATCCAGAAAATACTCTCCCGATAAACCCTTTTTTCTTCGTTGTAAAATCATCTGGATTAACCTGACGTATCTTAGACATTAGATCAGCTATTACATCTCCCACAGGACCTGTATCCTTCGTTTGCACATGCTGTAAAACAGACTGTGAGAACTGGGAAAGCTCAGACTGTGCAGCTACGCCATACTGAAGAATAGCCTGCTGGTTTTTATAGTCAATTTGCTCAGCAATCTTTTGTGCTTTTTCCTGATATTCAGGCGCTAAACTATTGTACGTTGAAAGCTGCTTAGCTACCGGTTGATCAGCCTGTGTAGCCAAAGTGGGTGATGCAAACGGATCGTTTAAAAGTTCATCTAGCGATTGGTTTTTTTCCAATTCTTTCATATAAACCCCATCCTTACTTCATTCGATTTATTGGCGCATATTCCTCTTCATTTTGAAAATGTTGCTTTAAAACCTTCATTTCTACATCTAAACTTAGTACATCTTGAGAAAGAGCAGAATTTAAAAGCTGATCGTACTGTGCTGAGAGTTCATGTATCACATTTTCAGCTTCATGAATACTTTCTTTTACATCAATACTTTTAGTAGGTTTAGATAATAAAAATACGTAGCGTTCAATAACCGTCACCGTTGCTTGCAGGTAATTTGTAAAAAATGGCTGAACACTCTTATAACGCTCAGGCTCTTTTTCAACCATATCAACCATGCTCTTTCCTACTCTGTATAGCTTAGAAAGCTCTGTCCACATGTGAATTGATTTTAGCTTAAAGCGAGAACTACTAATAACTTTTAATTGTTTACGCGCTTCCTTTACCTGATGCTTGATATAGGCAAGCTCTTCCCTATACGGGTCTTTATATGCAACTCTAACGCTTTTAAAGATAAAGAATATTCCTGTTAGTGCAGCAGTGCCAAAGCTTAATAAAATGCTGTCACCTACCCCTACATTAAACCCTAAATAACTAATTGGAATCGTAGCTGTACCAACAGTCCATACGATAAACAATCGTTTTAAGAATGTCATTACTTTCACGTCCGCTCACTCCTTATGTTCTCTATTTATGTTTAACATCGTTTTATTTCATTTAGTAAGGTAAGAATATTATACCATTTAACTTCCAGTTCTAAAATAAATTACCTTTATACGTTATATACGAACGAAACGTAAATAAGTTTCAATTCATATAAAAAAGCGAAGGCATGTTTTGCC
Organism: Bacillus sp. CBEL-1; assembly: GCF_004348885.1. Classification (NCBI taxonomy): domain Bacteria; kingdom Bacillati; phylum Bacillota; class Bacilli; order Caryophanales; family Bacillaceae; genus Bacillus; species Bacillus sp. CBEL-1. Next base: position 346,168 of record NZ_SBIM01000003.1, read on the forward strand.
TTCGCTTTCTTCTTAGTCACGCTTATTGTAATCGTACTGAGAACGATCTACTGGTTTAAAGCCTTCTGGAGTATGGAAACGTAATAAGTCACCGTACACAAGCTTATCGGACAACTCAAGCTTTTGTTTTACCAGTTCATCGTATTTATCATATTTTTTTGCTTCTTCTTCTGGCAATTGCTCACCAGTTTCATTATTGAATACTTTTTGGTCTACTTTTGTAATCTCAGGTGTTACAAAGTCACCGTTTCTGAACGGAACAATTTCCTGATGATCTTTTGAAAGCAAGTCTGTACCAAAGTCAATATAGTCTTTCGTATCAATACCTAGTAGATGCATAACTGTTGGGCGAATATCAACTTGACCACCATACGTATGCTTCACGCCACCTTCTAAACCAGGAGCATGAATAAACAGTGGTACACGCTGTAATTGCGCTTGTTCAAAGTCACCTACATCTTTTCCAAGTACTTCAGACATTGCTCGCTTATGATTTTCAGAAATACCATAGTGGTCACCATACATAACAACCATCGTGTTATCGTATAGACCAGAAGCTTTTAAATCATCAAAGAACTGCTTTAATGCCTCATCCAAATAGCGAGACGTTTGGAAGTATTGGTCAACTGATTTATCGCCTGTAGTATGCGGCTCAATTGTTTGATCTTCCTCATCTAATGGATAAGGGAAATGGTTAGATAGCGTAATAAACTTTGCGCTAAATGGCTGTTTTAATTCTTTTAGATAAGGCATAGAACCTTTAAAGAATGGCTTATCTTCTAAACCATAGTTTAGCGTATCTTCCTCATTCATATCGTAATATGCTGAGTCGAAGAATTTATCGACACCAAATGACTTGTACATTTCATCACGGTTCCAGAATGTCTTACCATTACCATGGAATACTGCATTTGTATAGCCGTTTTGGCCTAAAATGGCTGATCCAGCTTGGTACGTGTTATTTGCTTTTGTTGTAAAAACAGAACCTTGAGGTAATGGGAATATTGAGTTTTCTACCATAAACTCCGCATCCGATGTTTTACCTTGACCTGTTTGATGGAACACGTTATCAAAATAAAGCGTGTTTTTATCATTTCTAAGTGAGTTCATAAACGGCGTAACTTCTTCACCGTTTAATTCATATCCCATCATAAATGTTTGTAATGATTCAAGTGAGATATAAATTACGTTCATATCTTTAGCTTTACCAAAGTATTTTTCATTTGGCTCAGCATAAGTTGCCTTTGCATAGTTTTCAACCTCTGTTACGTCACTGCTGTCAGCTAGAGCTCTTTGCGCTGACGATTTCGAGCTTTGAATAATGTCATAAACTGTATAGTTATATGCACCTAAATATTTAACTAAATAGTTACGGTCAAACGTACGTGTTAAAAGCTGTGGACGATCTGTTTCTGCAATAGCAATATTTGCACTTACAACTAGAACTCCGACTAAAAATACGCTTGTTACAGTACGTTTACTAATTGTTGTAGGTAAATCAAACTTCTTCCACATTACAAGTGCAATTAAAACAAAGAAGTCAATGAAATACAGAATATCTGTTGGCTGAATTAAAGCCATTGCACTTCCACCTAATTGACCAAAGTTATTCGATTGAGTCAAAACAGGTACTGTAATGAAATCATTAAAGAATCGATAATACACAACGTTTGCATACAAAATAAATGATAATAAGAAGTTAATACCTAATAATGCTCGTACCTTTCCTCTCCCTTTAAATAGTAAGGCAAAAGCAAAAAAGATAATTGCTGAACCGAGTGGGTTCATAAATAGTAAAAACTTTTGGATAAAATTCTCAAGACTTAAATTAAATTCAATTTGGTAAACGGCATAAGTTTTAATCCAAAATAACAACACCGCAACTAAAAACAGCGGCAATTGCTTAACAAAAATGTTTTTTCCGTTTGTCATGAGCTGTTTCATATTCCCACCTCTATATCTATTCGAAATTTGAGCTCATTTATTTTAGACGTAAACCTGGATGAATGTTAGTCTAAATTCGTAAAAAGAAATCTCCCTTACAAAAACTGTAAGAGAGCTAAACTGTTCTTTCACATTTTAACTCTTTATAAAAAATTGTCAACACTCTTGTTGTATATTTTATTGAAAACAAGAAAAAATAACTAGTTCATTGCTTTTTCTATTTATATGCCCAGCCTGTACAAACATCTACTTAAAAATAAATTTATTCCTTTGCTTAATTTATTTTTTGATTAAGCATTTTACTACTATTATGTTAAGTTTGCCGATTTAACACGGCGACGATACGTTGAACACAATGAATTGTATTTCTTAGGCCCTTCCTTTTTTTTCTTTAAAGAAAAAACTCTCTATCGCAATTACATTACTAATTATTCTAACGCTAATTCACTATACTGCCTCGTAATTGATCTCAAAGAAAAGTTGATAAAGAAGAGAGACCAAGTGATATTGTTTCCGTCTTCTTTACCCACATAAAATGCAAATAAAACAATAAAAATTTTTTCTTAGCTATTCCTTTATACATATGAATATCAATAATAAAAAGTCGACACGTACTACTTTTATTCTGAAGTAAGAAGACGCTGCGAAATGCGTGCAATACGAATACGGTTATAACGTTGAATAATAATGAATGGTATATTAACAACGCAAGCATAACATACCATCACCCAACCTACAGAAGGTGAATTCCAAAGAAAGAAGAGAAATGCTGGACAGATGCTCATCCAGTGAGTAAGCTCTGCCCTTTTTGTTTCCATTAAAAACCGAACCGTATACTCAGCAGAACGAGACTCCCAAGTTTTTTTATAGAAACCCTGCTTCATTACCTTACCTGCATCCGGTAAAAGAATTTTCCACTTATGAATCCAAACCTTTTTGTATTTATCATCTGTCTCCCACTTCATTCGTTTAAAGATGAGGTAATCTTTCTCAAAAAATGTTATGGGAATGATTCCACAAACGTAGGAGGCAGCCATATGAAAAAAAAGCCATGCGCTAATGTTTATACATGTAATAAAGACAGGGCTAACGTTCATCATTTAAAAAACCTCTTTTTTGCATGATCAACTTGAATCTTTCTCCCTTTCCACGTAACTTTTCTCAGCACTGTTGTTTGTAACAGTGAACATGCAAACACGATTAAAAAAAAGAAGAGGTGAATAGGAAAAAGAAAACTCGTTACATAAGAAAACGCTCCGATATGCCGCAGTTTACTGAATAACATAATTCCCATTAATACATAGCTAGTTCCAGCCAATATCGGGTATTGTTGTATAAGAAGCGGCAGAGAAAACACATAGTGAATCATACCGGTAAGCCATAAACTTACAAGAAACAAATAAATCGGTTCTGTTTTTCCAGCTCCCGATACAAAACTTTTGCTCCATCCTTTTATGAGTTCACTAATTCCGTTAGGGTACATTCTCATGCTGACTGCACCTCTACCACCCATGCAGTAAACTTCCCCTTGCTGTTCACGAACGTAGTTAGCAAAAGCCATATTTTCAACTACCTCTCCGCAAATTGCTTGGTGACCCCCATAGCGAAAATACTCGCTTTTTTCACAAACCAAACACTGACCAAATCCACCTGATGCTGTTCCATTTTGATTAAATAGGTGAAAGCCCCCTACCGAAGCAAAAACAATATAATGAAAAAAGGCAGATAATGATTCATAAGGCTTCTTAACGCCATGATACGGATGGATAGATAAAAAACCTTTCTTCAATTCAAACACATCATGAATTCGTTTAATTCCACCTTTTTCTACCCACGTATCCGCGTCTAAAAACAATAAGATAGAGCCATTTGCCTTTTTTGCACCATTCCAGCATGCCCAAGATTTTCCTAACCATCCTTTTGGTAGCTTTTTTGGCTTCAAAACAGTTGCTCCCATCTCTGCAGCTATATGAGCAGTCTGGTCTGTAGATCCATCATCAACAACAATAATCTCATACAAGTTGGAACGGTTATCATTAAGCGTGCTTAAAAGCTTTTTGATATTATGCTCTTCATTACGAGCTGGAATAATAACGGAAACTTTCCTTGTTTCTATAGAAGACGGCTTTTGAAAGCGCACATGGTGAAACGTTGGAATGCGAGTAATTAAGAGTGAAGTAAGAAGTAGCATGACCACTATAAATGACATTATTTTTCTCCTTATGAATGTATATTTTTACAAAAATTAGGCAAAACAAACAGTTATGAAAAACTCTTTTTCTAAAAATATGCATGGTAATTTTTATTATTATGCTTACCAACTACTCGTTAGTTTATAAGGAGGAATTATAGTGAATAAAAAAGTAATTATCGTTGGATCAGGCTTAGGTGGTCTATCAGCAGCAGTTCGTCTTGCTTCTGACGGCTATAAGGTAACCGTTTTAGAACAAGGAGAGCGTATCGGCGGGAAGTTAAACATGCGTAGTGGGAAAGGCTTCTCATTTGATACGGGTCCCTCTATCCTTACAATGCCTTGGGTGTTAGAACAACTTTTTGAAAGTGCAGGGAAAAACGTGCATGACTACATGAGTATCAAGCGTGTAGAACCTCAATGGCGCACATTTTTTACGGATGGAACTCAAATCGACTTAACAAGCGATTTACCAAAAATGATTACAGAAATTCAAAAGTGTGCACCAGAAGATGTAAACGGCTTTTTTGACTACCTATCCTATGCACATAAAATGTATGAATCAAACTTGAAAAGTTTTTATAAAAAAAGCTTAACGGGCCTAAACGACTTACGTTCTATGCATACTGTCAAAGAGTTGCTGCAGATGGATCCGATGAAATCGATGGATGCAACTACGCGTAAATATTTCTCAAGCAAACACTTACGCCAGCTCTTTAATTTTTTAATTATGTACATCGGCTCTTCTCCTTATCATGCACCTGCTGTCTTAACGCAGTTGGCTCATGTACAGCTAGGCCTTGGCATTTATTATGTTCAAGGCGGGATGTATAAGATTGCTGAAGGAATTGGTAAACTATTAGATGAATTAGGCGTAGAAATCAAGCTAAATACGCCAGTTGAGAGAATTACAACTGAAGGTTCAAAAGCATCAGGTGTCGTTTTGAAAAACGGAGAAAGCTTAGCTGCAGATTTAGTTGTTTCTAACTTAGAAGTAATACCAACTTATAAAACATTACTGAAAAATCACCCACAAGCAAAGCAACATACAGAACAGCTTGCTAAGTATGAACCAACTGTCTCAGGATTAGTTTTGTTATTAGGGGTTAACAAAAAATACGAGCAGCTTGCTCACCATAACTTCTTTTTCTCAAAAGATCAAAAGCAAGAATTTGATACTATTTTTAATGAAGGTGAAATTGCTTCCGATCCAACTATTTACATTGGTGTTTCATCTAAATCTGATCCAACACAAGCACCTGACGGAAAGGAAAACTTATTCATTCTAACACACGTTCCTCCACTAAAAGAAGGTGAAGACTGGAACGCCATTGAAGAGCAATACAGAGATGTTGTTCTTACGAAACTTGAAGCAATGGGTCTTAACGGCTTGCGCAATAGCATTGAATTTGAAGAAAGATTTACGCCAAACACTCTCCAGCAGCTATACGGTGCAAACGGAGGCTCTATTTACGGAGTAGCAACTGATCGTAAAAAGAATGGTGGCTTTAAAATCCCTGCGCGTAGTCAAATCCTTTCAAACTTATACTTTGTTGGTGGCTCTACTCACCCTGGCGGTGGCGTTCCGATGGTTACTCTATCGGGCCAACTAACTGCTGATGCAATTAATGAAGATTTTCAGCTACCTTCTATTAATAAAAAGCATATCGGTTAATAATAGACAGCTCGCATCCCGCTCAGATTACAAAGCTGGAATGCGAGCTTTTACTATTAAAAATTCATTTTTGATTGCCCACCATCCACATTTAAGCTTGCGCCAACAACCCACGAAGCTTTTTCAGATGCTAGAAAAACGACAGCGTTAGCTACTTCTTCTACAGTTCCAAAACGACCTGCTGGAATTTGATCTTGTACAAACTGGTTAATCTTTTCAGGGTTTTCTTCTAATCGCTTTTTCCAATTACCTGTTTCGTGCAGAATGCTCCCAGGCGCAATACTGTTAACACGAATACCATAAGAAATCACTTCATCTGCAAATGACTTAGTAAAGCTAATTAAAGCAGATTTTGCGTTGTTATATGTTACCTTCCCTCCACTTTCTCGGCCAAAAATAGAAGTAATGTTTACAATAGAGCCTGCTTTTTGCTTTTTCATGTATTCTGCTGCAAGCTTGCTTAAATGAACAGCAGAAAAATAATTAAGCTCCATCGCCTCATAAAATAATGATAAATCTGTTTCTAGCGTTTTTCCTCCATTGCTTCCTCCTGCATTGTTAATTAGAATATCGATGCCTTGAAAGTCCTTTACGACATTTTCCATCAATTGAATACGCTCGTCTTCGTTCGTTACATCTATTTTATATGTATGAATGTTAGGAAACCTCGCACTTAATCGTTCTAAGTCCTTTTCACTTCGAGCTGCAACTGCAACATCAGCTCCTTCTTCTGCAAAAAGTAAGGCTATTGCTTGGCCAATCCCTTTCGTCCCACCTGTTATAAGCACCTTTTTACCTTGTAGCTTTAAATCCATGTTAACGCCTCCCTGTTTTTATTTAATAGTAATATATTAACTATTCTTTCGCAAAAACAAGCCTCATCGTGGTATAATTTTTCTCGTGTGAACTTGACGGATAGGAGTACAAACATGAATCAAACATTTTCTAAAACGGAAAAGACCAAGCAATTTTTATTTATTTTATTACCTATTTTAATGACGCAGTTTGGAATGTTTTCAATGAGCTTCTTTGATACGATGATGTCAGGTCGTGTTGGGGCAGATGATTTAGCCGGAGTTGCTATTGGATCAAGCCTCTGGATGCCTGTATTCACTGGACTAAGCGGTATTTTGATGTCCGTGACTCCTATTGTAGCTCAGCTAATTGGGGCTGATAAGAAGAAAAATGTTGCGTTTACAGTTATTCAAGGGTTATACGTTTCAATCATCATGGCCTTTATTGTTATTGTCATTGGATTCTTTATCGTAACTCCCATTCTAAACGCTATGAACCTAGACCCAGACGTGGCTCAGATTGCACTAGATTACTTAGTTGCATTATCAATTGGTATTTTCCCACTATTTATTTATACCGTGTTACGTAACTTTATTGATGCACTCGGCCAAACAAGAACATCGATGTTTATTACCCTTCTTGGCTTGCCTATTAACGTTACGTTAAATTACCTGTTGATTTTTGGGAAACTCGGTTTTCCTAAGCTTGGGGGCGTTGGAGCTGGATATGCTACGGCTATTACTTATTGGTGCATTTTGGCTGTGGCAATTTGGATCATCACAAGAAAAGATCCTTTTCAGTCATTTCAGGTGTTTCGCACAGTTTATAAACCAGCTTTTTCTTCGTTTAAAGAAATACTTGGGATTGGCATTCCAATTGGCTTTGCTATCTTTTTTGAAACAAGTATCTTCTCAGCCGTTACATTATTTATGAGCACATATGACACGGTGACAATTGCTTCTCACCAAGCAGCAATAAACTTTGCATCGTTTCTGTATATGATTCCGCTCAGCATTTCAATGGCTTTAACAATTGTTGTAGGGTTTGAAGCAGGTGCTAAGCGGTTTGAAGATGCAAAGATGTACAGTCGTATCGGTATTTTACTTGCCGTTTGCTTAGCTCTTTTAGGGGCAGTCTTTTTATTTTTCTTCAAAGAAAGTGTAGCTGCTTTATATACAACAGATCCTAAAGTATTAGCCTTAACAACTCATTTCTTAGTTTATGCGGTCTTTTTTCAATTGTCCGATGCAATTCAAGCACCGATTCAGGGGGCTCTTAGAGGATATAAAGACGTGAATATTACCTTCTTTATGGCACTGGTTTCATATTGGGTAATTGGTTTACCGCTAGGATATATATTGGCAAACTATACGGGGCTTGCAGCTTTTGGATATTGGATTGGACTGATTAGCGGTTTGGCAGTAGGTGCAATTGGATTAAGTTATCGCCTTAAAACGATTCAAAAACGATTTATCTTATCAGGCCAAGCTTCAAAAACTGCATAATAAAAAAGAACGTCAAATGACGTTCTTTTTTATTTGTTTAAAGTACGTTGAAGCTCGTTTAGAAGTCGTTCCGCTCCCTTTTTACTTAGCACGACATTCCCATTAGCAAACGTAAGGTTATCACTCGCAATTTCACCAGTTACGGCACAAGCACCGTATGGACTGTATTTCTGTAGAATAATAATGTCTTCATCTACGTATATTTCGACTGGATCACCTGTATTAATGTTTAGAATTCGTCGCAATTCGATTGGAATTACAACGCGACCCAATTCATCTACTTTTCTTACAATACCTGTAGACTTCATAATCTCCATTCCTTTCGTACGATGTAAATCATGCACTTCATGCAATAAAATCTTGTACATCCTTAGTTCTAAAATGCTCTTATTTGGTCCTCATACGTGGATTTTGATTCTCAAAACGTGGCATTTTCGTTTTTAAATTTATGTACAACTTGTATCATATCAATTCAATCTTTATTTATGAATAGTACATAGTCTTTAAAAAATAATCTATCCATATATGTTAAAAGTGTGTATTTAAACCAATTTATACCTATAAACCCATCTTTTTCACTACTATTGACCCATAATATAACTTTTACTAGTAGAAATTGGACGAAATTCCCTCTTTACAAATAACTTTTTTTCAGTTAAAAAGAGGTATTCACGATTGAATACCTCTTGAAACAACGCTAAAGTTATCCCGAATGGCTTTTTGAATCATTGCCTCACATCTTTCTAGTTCCACTTTTAGCTGCTTTTTATATAGTTTTGCTTTTTCCTCTCCACCGGCTGCAAACTTGTAATATACTACTTCCTGCAGCTTCATTCCTTCTTTTTTCTTTTTGACTTGTTTTAATACACCATCTTCAATTAAATCATGTAAAGCTTTATATACTTCCGAATGATTGGGTTTAAAACCAAACGGTCGAAATTCGTCACGCAGGACGTCTAAAAGCCTGAGTCCATATAAGCGCTCTTGCTCGGTCATTGTAATCATATATAACTTTAAAAAAGCACGCTGCTTTAATAGAAATCCACTAGACGTTCGTTTTTCTCTCATACGTATACCTCCACTTCAAGTTTGCTTGAGAATCACTATATAATAATTATACTTTCTTACACTCTCATAATCCTGCTTTTAATAACATAAGTCTAAATATTTAATCCCAGTTAAAACTTTGTTATTTCGTCAAAACAAGAACCTATGTTCTTTATTTTATAATATATACCATAGAAGGTGATTTCTTCAACTATCTTACTTTATTACTTAATAACTACCACGAACGAACACCTATTAAAAAATCGTGTCAAAAAAAGAGCGTCTCCTTCATATATATAAAACAAACCCACAGCGTTTTATAAATAATCAATTATGGTTAATGAGGAGGGAGCTATTATGTCAAAACACTTTGATGATTTAGATTGGAGTTCTCTGCATGACAAAGTTGAAGAGATGTTAGGAACCCACTTTTGGAACGACTTTACCACACTTCTACCTAAAAAATTCCCAGCAATTGATCTTTATGAGACTGAAAAAGAAGGAATTATTGTGGCTGAGCTTCCTGGTCTTCAATCAGCTAAAGATGTAGAAATTAAAGTAGAACTCAACACCCTTACCATTCAGGGACAGCTTCCCTATTCCTATGAAGTTGCAAAACCGCATTTAAAGATTAATGAACGGCATACAGGAGTATTCATGCGCACGATTAAGCTTCCTTTTCAATTTGTAGAAAATGAAATTAAAGCTAAGTACCGCAATGGATTGTTAGAAATCAAACTCTTAAAGCAAGAAGTAAACCAACAGATTGCAATTGAATTTAATGAAGAATAAGCAGCCGTAACAAAGCTGCTTATTTGTATTTCACTCCCATACAGTTAGCTTTAAAAAATGCTTTTTATTCCGAAAATTTAAATTAAATTAATAACTTTTACTCTCCTATAAAGTGTGTTATTTTTATAACGTTGCTGTTTTAAACATACAATCATTTTATAGATTTATGCATTTAAACACAGCCAGACCTTGCTCTAATTTATACAAAATTTGAGCATACTTCTTTTGAATAACTATGTATGTGCATAATGAGGTGAAAGTATTGAAACAACCCCTTACTGAAAAAAAGTTTGCTTTATCAACTTTATTGATATTCTTACTCCCTTCTCTGCTAGGGATTTTCTTATTTATTGTTCCGTTTTCTTATAAGGGAGAACTAACTATTCCTATTGCTATTTTGGCAAATGCTGTACAAACGATGCTTGAGAGTCAGCTTCCATTAATCATGACAATCATCGTTGTTGCAACAGCAGCTTTTACAATCTTATTTAAATTAACCAAGCCGGCTTTTATAAAGAACAGCTCTTTCCTATCCTCTCTTTTCCTTGTTAGTTGGGTGTGGACTATTACACGCTTTGTTGGTGCTGTATATGTTATCTTAACTTATTTTAAGATTGGACCTGAGGCTGTTTGGTCAGAAAACACAGGTGGGACGCTTTTATATGATTTAATTCCCGTATTATTCTCTGTATTTTTATTTGCTGGCCTTTTACTACCTCTTCTGCTAAATTTCGGTTTACTAGAGCTATGTGGTGCTCTGTTTACAAAGTTTATGCGTCCAATTTTTACGTTACCAGGACGTTCATCTATTGACTGTCTTGCATCATGGTTAGGTGATGGAACAATTGGTGTACTATTGACAAGTAAACAGTATGAAGAAGGTTATTATACAAAGCGTGAAGCTGCGGTAATTGGTACAACATTTTCAGTTGTATCCATTACGTTTACAATTGTTATTCTTTCTTATTTAAAGTTAGAAGCATATATTATCCCATATTACTTAACCGTGTTGCTTATTGGATTGGTTTCAGCTATTATTATGCCGCGTATCCCGCCGTTATCAAGAAAACCTGATACGTATCATGAAAATGCAAAAGACCATACCGTGGCAGACGAAACTATTCCAAAAGAGCATACGTCCTTTTCGTGGGGAATGAAAAAAGCGTTGAATCGAGCAGAAAATAATACAGGAGTTAAAGCGTTCTTTAAAGACGGAATCCAAAACATCCTTGATATGTGGATGGGCGTTGTACCTGTCGTAATGGCAATTGGTACAACTGCACTAATCATCGCAGAATACACGCCAGTATTTAAATGGATTGGCTTACCATTTGAACCATTGCTTGCACTCTTACAAGTACCAGAAGCAGCAGAGGCTGCTCAAACAATGGTTGTTGGATTTGCTGACATGTTCCTGCCCGCCGTCATTGGATCGAGTATTGAGAGTGAATTGACTCGTTTTGTTATTGCTTGTGTTTCTGTCACACAGCTCATTTATATGTCAGAAGTTGGTGGATTACTCTTAGGTTCAAAAATTCCAATCAAATTCTTGGATCTTGTAATCATCTTCATTCTTCGCACGCTTATTACGCTTCCAATTGCTGTTATCGTAGCAAACATACTATTTTAATAAAAAAAGGTTTCATCAAAATTCGATGAAACCTTTTTTTATAATTATAATACAGAGCTAAGCACAATATCACCTTGTGGCAATTCATTGTTAGCATTAGGCTCCAGAGTAATTGCCATCGTATCCCACTGTTGTTTCCGCTGCTCTTCTGTCATTTGATAAATCACTGTTCCGTTCCCATTTTCATCAGCTACAAACGCACCTGCAGGAACAGGCTTGTCACCTTTAATAAGCCACACTTGATAGACTTCATCTTTTTGAAGCTGTTGAAGACCGCTTGCTTGAATGACCACGTTCACTTTTCCATTGTCTTCTACAATAGAAGCGTTTGCGTTTCCTTCTTTAGGATTTGCGGGCTGTAAAGTAACTGTTTGAATAGAAGTCGCAGGCTGGGATAGTTTTGGACCCTCACTTACCTCATGCTCACTGCCTAACTTTAACAGTAGATAACCATTTCCGACTAATGAGAAAAGTAAGGCCGCTGCTAATAACGGCATCCATCTGCTAGTCGCTCTTAGCTTCTTCTCCTGCTTAATCCCTTCTTTATGATGTGATAACTCACTCGATTGTCCTTCTTCATGAAATACATTTGCTAATACGCGTTCTTTCATACCTGGAGGAGGCGCTTGCTCTGCTGCTAAAAACGTTAAGTCACCAAGTACTTCTTCAAGTTCTTGGAGCTCTTCTTGACAGCTTGAACATGTTTGAAGGTGTGACTGGAAGCTTTTCTTTTCACCAAGTGTTAAATTGTCGTTATAGAAATCAATTAACTTGTCACACATGCTCATGAATCAGCTCTCCTTTCCAAGTCATTACTCAAATAAGTCTTTAATTTCTTCAATGCTAGCCGCACCCTACCTTTAACTGTCCCCAAAGGGATTTCGTGTTCTTCTGCTATTTTTTGTTGTGTTAACCCTCTGAAATAAACGGCGTTAATGATTTGCTTTTGTTCTTCAGAAAGCTGAGAAACTGCTTCTTGCACGCGAAGCTTTTCCTCTTGCCACTCTACTTCCTCATCTGGTTTTGCCTGTTTATCCTCTACATAATCAAACACTTCATCTGAAAAAATAGGATCTGATTTTCGCTTTCGAATTAAATCAATCGCTGTGTTTCGAGCAATTGTAAAGAGCCACGAAGAAAATTTCCCTTTTTCTTCATGATAAACACCATTTCCTCTCCATATCTTAATAAATACTTCCTGTACAACTTCTTCAGCTAAATCAGCCTGGCTTGTTAATCGATACACAAAAGAGTATAAAATCCGTTCATACTTGTCGTATAACAATTCAAGAGCAGCTTGATCTTTTTGCTTTATTCGGTTGTATAAAATAACATCATTTTGTTCTTTCATACCTTTCTCCTTTAACTCATCTGAGTCCTATTATATAATCGTAATAACGTACCTTTTTGGATCACTTTACCTACATCTTTTAAACGTACCTTTCTTTTTGCTAAAACACAAGTATAAGTAGGTTAAATGTTACCTAAGCAGGAGGTTTTTTAGACGTGAGGAAGATTATTTTATTTGATGGTGTGTGCAACCTTTGCAACCACAGTGTTCAATTCATTATAAAGAACGATCACCATGCTTTATTTTCGTTTGCATCTCTGCAATCAGAAGGGGCTGCTCATTTATTAAGCGAGTTTAACTTATCAAGCAATCAACTTGATAGCGTCATTTATTTAGAGGGAAAGAAGCTTTACACTGAATCCACCGCAGCTTTAAAAATTGCTAAGCACCTAAAATCACCTTGGAAATTTGCTTATGTTTTTATTATCGTTCCAACACCACTTCGCAACTTTTTTTATAAAATCATTGCTAAAAACCGCTATAAATGGTTTGGAAAACAGAACGAGTGCATGATTCCAACACCAGATATGAAGAAGCGATTTATTGATTAATTCTTCGCAAAAAAAGAACGTCGTATTAGACGTTCTCTTTTAATACCATTAGATGCTTCCATTCGCCTTTGCATTAGTAGCCTTCACAGCTTGTTGAATCATTTCTTTAAAGCGGTGTTGCTCCATCACTTTTAATCCTTCTGCTGTCGCACCTCCAGGCGTAGTTACCTGCTGCCTTACAGCTGATGGGTTTGCTACATGTTTAATTAAATTAGCAGAACCTGACATCATCTGCAAAACAAGCTTTTGCGCAATTTCTTCAGAAACTCCGTAGCTCATAGCTGAGTCAATTAATGCTTCTGAGAAATAAGCGACAAACGCAGGCGCACTCCCAGTGATAGCCGTAAGGTACTTCACTTCATCTTCCGTACAAAGCTGAGAGGAGCCTATACTATTTAAAATAACTGCTAGCGCTTTTTTATGACTTTCGTCCAGCGAGTTGCCAACTGCATACAACGATATTGACTCACCAATTGTAGCTGCTGTATTTGGCATGATCCATGCCACCGCTGTATGAGCTGGCAGCCTTTCTTCCAAATAGCTAGGGCCAATTCCCGCTGCAACTGTAATGACAAACTGATTGGTTACAAGCCTAGAGAGTTTTTTAAGAACTTCATCATGCACTTCAGGTGGCATTGCTAAAACAATAGTTGTAGCACTTTCGACTTCTGCTTCCCAGTCTTGGGTCACACTGACAACATATTTTTCTTGTAGCTCTTCTAATCGTTTTCTATCGCGTTGGTTTGTCATGACGATGCGTTCATTTATAAAAGCATTCGTATGGATTAAACCAGCTGCAATAGCTTCTGCCATTCGACCTGCTCCAATAAATAATACTTTTTGATTTTTCATCTTAGTCGTCCCATTTATACGTCCAGAATTCTTCTCGAAGAAGCATTCTTTCAAGCTGCGGGTTAGATAATAAAGCATCAACCTCCACGCCGTCAAACATCGCTTCCGTTTGTGAACGGTGTGCCTTTAATGCTTCAATCTTCTTGTCTTTTACACTCGATACATCGATCACAACGTCAGGGTGACCAATATGCTCGATGCGATCATGTGAGAATGCATGGCACCAGACGATTGGTCGCTCTTCTTTTGGCATTCTTTTTACTGCATGAAGGGTAGCTGCTCCAGTTGCATTATGGTCAGGGTGAACCGCAAATCCTGGATAGTGAGTAATGATATGAGTTGGTTTTACTTCTTGAATAATGGATTCAATACGATCAGCAAACTCTTCAATATCTAAAAACTCTAATGTTTTATCACGCAAACCCATCATACGTAAGTCTTGAATATCCAAAACTTCAGCTAAATCTTGAAGTTCTTTTTTCCGAATCTTAGGAAGCGTTTCTCGGTTAGCAAACAATGGTCTCCCCATGTTTCTTCCCATTTCACCTAGCGTAATGCAAGCATATGTAACCGGTGTTTCTTTTTGCCTTGCTAAAGTAATCACTCCAGCTGCTCCAAATGCTTCATCGTCGGGGTGTGGAAATACAATTAATAATCGCTCTTGCACAATAATTCTCCTTTCTTACTCAAACGGTTTTTCACTTAATTGAAACGCAACGGCTAGACGACCATCGGAATCGTGGCCTGCTAACAGTAATCTGTTATGCTCGTCAACTTCCCAGTCTGTTAAGCCTTCAGCATAAATCCAACCTAAATCAATTTGAAGCCCTACGCGATATGGTCCTTCGCCTGTAATTTTGCCGCCTGATACGTTCACTTTCCCATTGCGGATAAATGCTCCTACGTTCATTGCTTTTGCATTTACATGAGATGCATATGCTCCATTTGTTGTTTCAAGGTGAACATATATATCATTATGAAAAAAAGTTTCTAATTTTGTTTGTACGCTCTCTTTATCAATTGGTTGCAACGTTTTTACTCCT
The DNA here is from genome assembly GCF_004348885.1 of Bacillus sp. CBEL-1. NCBI lineage: Bacteria > Bacillati > Bacillota > Bacilli > Caryophanales > Bacillaceae > Bacillus > Bacillus sp. CBEL-1. Next base: position 361,544 of record NZ_SBIM01000003.1, read on the forward strand.
TTCAAGCTTTCCTCTTTTGTATTTTACTAAAAATTACGTTTGAAGCATAATGTTTAGTTCTAGCGGAGTTAATTCTTCTTCCCAAAGTGCTAAGTTTCGCTCAAATTTTACTGTAATCCACTCAATTTGATTAACCACTTCAATATCCATATCAATCTTTACAAGCTCTAAGCTCAATTCAGCTAACTCTTGACCACTCTTTAGTTTTTTCTTATATCGATTAAAAGTTGCGTCTAAATCTTCAACCTGTGCATAAATTCCTTCAATTGAACCATATTGTTGTATAAGAGGTAATGCAGCTTTCTCACCTACCCCAGGAACACCTGGAATATTATCTGATTTATCGCCTAACAAAGCTTTTACATCCACCCACTGAGAAGGCGATATGCCATAGTCAGTTGTAAAGTCCATAGCTGTATACACAACATCACCTATTTTCGGCTTGGCCACAATTTGCGATACATGTTCATTTAACAGCTGAAACAAATCGCGATCATTGCTGTAAATGTACGCTGGGGATTGTTTTTCTTTTGTCCATTTTAAAGAAAACGCACCAATAACATCATCTGCTTCATAGAGTTCAACTGAGAGCTGAGGAATTCCTACAGCTTCAAAGAAAGCACGCAGTGTCTCATACTGTTGAATTAATGATGCTGGTAACTCATTTCTCGTTTCTTTATAGAAACTATATGCTTGTTTGCGTTTTGTCTCGTTACGCTTTACATCCCATGCAACAACGACATGCGTCGGCTCATATTGCTTAATTAAGTTATTCATTTTTTGAACAACTACACGCACCGCATTTGTAAATAACCCTTTGCTATTGCGAGGCAAATCAGCTTCTTCCCGCCCATATGATGTAGCAAAGTAACAGCGGCTCAGCAAATTAAAGCCGTCAATTAATAATAGTTTTTCGCTCAAACAAACACGTCCTTTTTACTGGTTTAACAACGTTCCACATTGCTGTATTAGCTTGATTTTTTGAAAACATACTATAGCATTATGACCGTTAATCGTCAATTTAACAGCCTTAGAGCTAGTTTTAGGAGACAACTTTTGTAAATACATTATAAAGATGTTAAATTGTTGTTATACTTATGGTGTTTGACTTTCCGATTTATTGACTATGCTATAAAATAAAAACACAGATCACTTTGTATTGAAGGTGAAAATGATGATAAAATTGTTAAAAACAACGGCCGTTGTATTACTTATTACACTATTACTTATTAGTGCTTATAACCATACGATGTCAAGCACGGTCATCATAGTATGCAGTTCGCTTATCTTTTTCTTATTCGTGTTAAGTGACTTCTTTCTTGCACAAAGATCCTGGATATTAAAAGGATTGCAGCTATACATGTCCATTATGTTTTTCATTATCGCTATCTTTGAAATGCATCACGTAGTTAGCTCTTTATGTATACTTTCTATCATTGCCCTTCCACGGGTTATCGATGAAATTGCTTAGGCATTAAAACCAAGCCGTATTAACATACAGCTTGGTTTTGTCGTCTACATATTTACTTTCGTAATTAACCGCTCAGAAATTCTAAGCGCTTCAACTAATCCAAATTTTTGCACTAAGCGAATAGCCTCTTTCATTTCTCTTTTCTTCACCACATGGTGCTGAGTAATATTTAATAAAACCTGCATGACAACCAAATCTTTTAGCGTAAATATAAGATTCTTTTTCATATCACGTTGAAAGAAATATTGTTCTGCCAACAACCTTTCACTCAAAGTAATAATCTCAGCATCGGATAAATGGAGTATCGCTCGTGCTTCACTGCGAGACCATAACCTCTTCGCTTCATCTCCATTTGCCATTTCTCTCACACTAGCCGAAGTAAAACGCTTGTTTCCACCAACTTTTTTAACTTTAGATGTAGGAGGCTTTGTAGCTTTCTTTACCTCTACCTGACAATTAGTATGCTCAGCTCTTAGAGGACGCTCATGCTTATACTTAATTCCATATTGATTATAGATGGGGAAATATGCATTAATTAGCATCGTTTTAAGAGCTTCAATCGTTTCTCTTGAACCTTCTATTTCCAACCAGCCGATAAACGCAATAGGGTGGTTTTCTTGAAAATCACCGTTTTTCAGATGTGCAAATACCCTTTGTTTTAATGAATTCATTGTACTACCAATATAGACAAGTTCCTTTTCTTCATCAAAGAGAAAGTATAGACCTTTTTTTGAGGATAAACTTTGTACCTGTTGTACTGGCACAAGAGACTTTATGACATCTAATTTTGCAAAATCAATTGTTAAACTCACTGACTATCAGTCCCTTTTTGAACTTTCTCATATATCTTTAAATGTTGATAGACAATATGTAAAATGTCTGATTTCACATCATATTTTTGCGCTAACCGCAGGAGGTATCCTTGAAGATGATCCGCTTCAGTCATATATCCCTTTTCAATATCTCGCTGCATAGATGATTGCATACCATACGTCATCGACTCCATTGTTTTCATATGCTGCTGTACAATTCCCTCTGTAACCGGAGCACCTTCTCTGACCATGATTTCATATACTTCTTGAAGAAGGGACTGAATAAACACTCTACCTCCTTCTACATCACGAATAGGTCCAATTGGGGAACGCATTAAGGTAGTAACTCCAGAAAGTGTTGTAATGAATAGATACTTATGCCACATCTCTTGTTCAATTCGATCACTGAGTACAAATGACGTTTTTGTATGACGAAACGCAGCTTCTAAGCGTTCAATTCGATTTGTTTTTTCACCATTAAACTCTCCATAAACGACTCGATGTGCAGGACTTGTTTGAACAATCTCTCCGTCTGCGTTCAATGTCGTTTCAATAAAACAAAGACCGCCTATTACATTATTCTCGCCAAAAGCACTTCGCAACGCCGACAGATGATTAATCCCATTTAGAAGTGGGACAACCGTCGTACCACTTCCTATAAAGGGCTTTACATCAGCTATCGCTTGATCCAGATGATATGCTTTTGTCGAAAATAAAACGCAGTCAAAGGGCTCCACTCCCTCACTAGTGGTTGTAATTAACTTGGGAGAAAATGAATAATCACCATGAATGCTTTTAATGACTAATCCATTTTTTTTAAGCTGTTTTTTTCTTTGACTTCGAACTAAAAATGTAACATCTTCTCCTTTTTCAGCAAGACGCCCACCGAAATAGCCACCTACTCCGCCAGCTCCTAATACTAAAATGCGCATAAAGCATCTCCCTTTCCCTCTATACAATTGCTATCTATTATTCCATTTTAGCATAATAACGTTTTAAAATTGAGAATATTCATTTTATCTTTTCGCTTTTTCCAATTTATTTTCATTTGTGATACCATTTATGTAGTAGAGTAAGTATGCTTTTAATCTATTACCTAGATAGATATATACAAAAATGCAGACATAGTGTATGGTATATAATCATAAATCATAATCATTTCGATTTTATACAGGAGTTAGAAAAATGACAAACAAAACTGAAATTTATATCTTATCCGGCTTTTTAGGAAGCGGGAAAACATCATTGTTAAAAAATGCATTAAAGCAAGAAAAAGAAAACGGCCGTCAAATCGCCGTTATTATGAATGAACTTGGCAAAATCTCTATCGACTCCGATGAAGTAGAAAAAGATACGCCTCTTAAAGAATTACTAAACGGATGCGTTTGCTGCACCATTCAAGGGCAGTTTGAAACACAGCTCCATTCGCTTTTACAAGAAAACAAGCTAGATGCTATTTATATTGAAACAACAGGTGTAGCACATCCAATCGAAGTATTAGATGCATGTATGTCCCCACTCTTCGCTAACGATGTTACTGTAAAGTGTATCGTAACAACAGTAGATGTTCACAGGTGGCAAGACAGAGGTAGCTTAAGTATTCAATTACAAAAGCTACTCCAAGAACAAATTCGACATGCGGATGTCATTTTATTAAACAAATCTGATACATTATCTGAATCAGCTAAAGCAACACTATTGTATGAAATTCAATCGATTAATCCACAAGCAACTTGCTTATTTACAAGTTATTCGTCTATTCAATTGAACCTTTTAACAAACGCTCAGCTTTCAAAGAAACAAGCACATCAGCAAGCTCATGTTGAAAAACATTTACACTTAAAAACATTTGTTTACGAATTCAAAAACCCGATTGACCTTGAAAAATTTGAAGATTGGCTGCGCCATACACCAGATACGATTTATCGAATGAAAGGGTATCTACGTTTCACACATTCTCCTGATACGTATTCATTTCAATACTCATACGGAATGCCTTTATATATGAAAGAGCTGATGAAAATGCCAACTAACCTTGTTATTATTGGAGAAAATCTTCGTCATGAACAGTTAAAAAAAGAGCTTATAGTTTTAGATCAAGGATAAATATAAAACTCCCGCTGCAGCGGGAGTTTTTTTATTGTATAGGGATTGTTCATCCCTTACTATCCATTTTGGACTCTTCTTAGAATTTCGTAAGCATGGTTACCTGCTAAAACGGTTAACTCTTCAAACTTTTCATCTCTTTTTACATCCAATTCAATAATTTCCGTAGCAAGCTTTAGAACTTGTTTCTTTATCATTTCATTATCGCTCATCTTTTTATTCCTTTCTTATTAGCTTTCTCAGCTCTATTTTATAAGAATTATTTCCTAATTTCATTATCTTTGTTATTTTTCCTTACATTTATCTAAAAAACATTACATAATTGTGTTAGAATATATAACATGTTATAACTTTTTTGTATTTTTTTCCTTTATAATAAAGGATATAACATAATTATCATACACTCAGGGGTGAGGGAGATTGTCCACAAATGAAGCATCTTATCGTGACAAAAAGGTTATGTCAATTGGCATCGTGAAAGAATTGACAGGACTATCTGAAAGACAGATTCGCTATTACGAAAAACGCAGCTTATTGTTTCCAGAGCGTACGAATACAGGAATTCGAAAGTATTCCTTTTCAGACGTAGAACGGTTAATGGAAATTGCAGATCGTATTGAAGAAGGGGTACAAACAAGCGAAATTCGAACTGAGCTAGCAAAAAAAGATGAAGAAAGAAAAATGAAAGAAGTAAAAAATCAAATGCTGCGCGGGCAGTTAAACGCTCACTTCCAACGCAAGCTATAATATACATACGGTGGTGTGCATTCCTAATACCACCGTCTCCTTTCATTTTCCTCATAAAAAGAGTTCAACATCTAACATATAGATGTTGAACTCTCTATTACAAGCCTACTGAACGGCTCTTTCGAATCTTTGGCTGATGAGTTATCATAAACTTTGTTTTTGCTAGCGCAAAGATAACCGATCCGCCCCAAATAAATAAAAAGGCAATCATATGAACGCTAGAGAATGGTTCATGATAAACAAAAACACCTAAAAGTAAGGTCATCGTCGGTGCAATATACTGTAAGAATCCAACCATAGATAACGGGATTAAAGGGGCGCCTTTTGCAAAATATAAAAGCGGCATTGCTGTTGCAACCCCTCCTCCAATTAGCAATAAGCTAGTTGTCGGGTTACTCAATACAAAGCTAGAATGCCCTTTTACATATAGTATAACAAAATACACAAGTGCAATTGGCATAACCATAAACGTTTCTAGAGTCAAACCAACTTTAGCTTCTAGCTGAATGGTCTTTTTCACAAGTCCATATATACCGAAGCTAAACGCAAGCCCTAACGATACCCAAGGAAACTCTCCATAATGAAGTGTTAAAAACAGCACACCGATTGCAGCTAGACCAACTGAGATAATTTGCCAAAAATTCAGCTTTTCTTTTAAAACAACAATACCTAACAGAACGCTCACAAGAGGATTAATATAATAACCTAGACTGGTTTCAATAATCCTTTCATTATTGACAGCCCAAATATAAATAAACCAATTAAGACTAATTAATAAAGACGCCGAAAATAAAATGAGCGTTTTTTTCGGATGACGAAATAAATAACCAACCGTTTCTTTCAAATTACCAAGCTGCCGCGTTATGCACAGCAATAGTATCATAAATAAAAACGACCAAATCACACGGTGTGCTAAAATCTCGTCTGCAGGAACGTTATCTACTAGCTTCCAATATAGTGGAAACACTCCCCACATAACATATGCACTAGCCGTATATATCAAGCCAGCTTGATACGGCTGTCTTACTGTACCCTTATTCATTCTCCTAACCTCTTTTCTCTTTCTTTACACTGTTCTTATTATAGAGGTAACCAATATTTTTTTACAGACATTTATTTCAGGTTTCGAATATTTCACAAATAAAAGCGTGTGGATAAAACTATCCACACGCTTTTATTTATTTTGTCTTTCCTTTTTTAAATACTTTCGCACTGCGAATATACTCAACATCTTTCACATTTTCTCGTGAGTTGGCAATGCGAGCAGCTGCAAAGAAGTAATCGGATAAACGATTTAAATATTGAAGGACCGCCTCGTTAATTTTAAACTCTCGCTGAACCCCAACAACTAACCTTTCTGCTCTTCTTGTCACCGTGCGGCACACATGAAGTGTGGCTGCCGCTTGTGTTCCGCCTGGCAAAATAAAACGTTCAATCTCAGGGGCTTCTTTCATATACTCATCAATTTTTCGCTCTAACACTTCAATCATACTTGCTTCAACTTTATAAGGGTGGTCATCTCTAGCAAAAGCTAAATCACTTCCACAGTCAAATAGCTCGTGTTGAATAGTCACAAGCTCTTCTTTTAATTCATTAAATACACTGTCATTTAACTGAGCAATCGCTTGACCTACATAGCTATTTAACTCATCGATTGTTCCGTAAGCTTCCACTCGAATGTCGTCTTTATTTACACGCCCTCCTATTAAACTCGTTTGCCCTTTGTCTCCTGTTTTTGTATAGATATTCATTCCTTTATATCCTCCTTTATTCGATTCGAAATTCCATACCAGATGCGATCAACTGTTTCCGCTTCTGCTACAAGCATTTGATAGACATAGCCACATGCATCACGCCAACTGCGGTCATTTTGGTTTAATGGAACAATCCCTTTTCCAATTTCTGTTCCAATAACAATTATATTTGCTAGCAAATTCTCAGCTCGCCATGCTTGTAATTGTTCATTGAAGTAGCAACACACTTCCTCAACAGTTTTACCACTATCAATTAATTCTTTAATGTATCGTTCTATTCCTTCTATAACTATGTATTGATCTCCTTTTACGAGTGTAGGCACTTTTATCGGATTTTCATAGGCACTATACCACGCTGTAATTTGGTTATCATACTGTTTCTTTATCCATTTTCGCTTTCCATTGAACGCACCACCGAATACGAAATGCATGGCTTTCTCTCCCTTATATCATCCTTATTGAAACGCAGTCGGATTCCTTCTCCATACGAAAAAGAATGATCCCAAAATGAGGATTGTTCTAGAAAATAAGAGGCAATGAAACGAAGAGGTCCACCGTGAGTGACAACGGCTGTTAAACTAGCTTTTTGTTGCAACATCAAGTCGACTGTTTGATCCCAAGCTTTCCAAATTCGACTAGAGAAGGCTTCGAAATCCTCTCCGTTCGGCGGTTGTTCTTCAAAAGGAGCATCAATCCACTTTCGATACGCTGAATCATTTTTCAACTGTTCATACGTACACTCTTCCCAATCGCCAAATGAGAGCTCTCTCCAGTTTCTTAAAGCTACATAGGGCTGCTGCGGAAATAAAATTGCGCCCGTTTCTTGCGTACGATACAAATCACTTCCAACGACTAGGTCTGGCACCATATTAGACGCTTTCAACAGTGCAATCCCTTCGCTACTTAGCGACGGATTACTCCATCCAATGTACTGGCGCAGCTTGTTGGGTTCTGTTAAACCGTGCCGAATAAATAGCATATCCACATACTCACCCATACAAGCGTCTCGCCTCCTTCAATCGTTGCTCCAACAACATCTCCCGTAATGCCTCCAAACTGAGCACGATAAAATTTAATCCAGATAAAAACAGCCATTGCACCAATTAAAATCACAGCTTTATTTTCCATGAAATAGACAAGACCTGCAATCATTAGTATGCTCATTGTCGCATAAATCCACTTTTGTCTTTCAGTTGAACCCTTTTGAAAGTATGAAGCTAATCCTGTTTCTTTGGCTGGCTGACCCCAAAGTAAAATCCATCCTGCTACAATACGCGGCAATATAAACGCACTCATAAACGCAGCTAAATCAATTGATTGATGAGTGTTCATCAGCTCATTTATTCCGCTAAAACGAAGAGCTAATAGGGCTAAAATTGATAACACCGCAAACGCACCTATATTAGGATCACTTAAAATCACAAGTTTTTTTTCTCTTGGTTGGTGTGAGAAATAAGCATCACTCACATCCATCCACCCATCTAAGTGTAAGCCTCCTGTGAGTATTGCGCTGGCTACCATAAGCAAAACTGCAATAGTCACAGAGCTCACTCCTAACGACTCCAGACCTACAAACAAACTATAGCTAACTGCCCCTATACAAGCACCAATCCACGGTAGAAAATAAAGTGCTTTCGCCGTGCGCTTTTCCGTCCATTGAATCGTTTTTGCCGTTGGTAGAATTGTAAAAAACTGAAGGGCTAGGCGTGCGATGACTATCCACTCTTTTACTGCCATGCTGTTTCATCTCCCTTATAGTAATAGGGAATACCCGCTTCTACAGAAATCGCTACGTCTGCTTGATCCACAATCTCTTGATGAATCCTTCCCAGTAACTTCATGTAGATAAACGTCGGTCCTTTTAGAACACCCGATTCAAACAGTTCATTTGATACGATGACAAGGTGCTGACATCGCTTATTCAATTGATGAATCACCTCTATCATTTCATTAACCAGCTCGTTCGCTTTCAAGGTAGATTGCCACTTTTCCTCTTTGGTAAAAAGCTCGTTTGCCAGCCAATTTGTCGCACAGTCTAGCAAAATAAGATCCGTTTCTTGAATCAATGAATAAATACTAGATATGTTATTGGGAACTTCAATAGTCAACCACGACAACCCTGAGTTACTTCGTTGCTGTTGGTGCAACTCAATTCGCTCTTGCATCTCATGATCAGTGACGCGGCTAGTCGCTAGATAGATAGCGCGATTGATCATTAGTTTTTCGACAAAGGACTCTGCCGCTGCTGACTTTCCGCTGCGAACACCACCAGTGACAAACACTAACATTAAGCTTCCACTCCTTTTCTTAACACGCTTAGGAGCTGGTCATTCTCTACTTTTGTTTTGACGGCTAATCTAACATATCGACCATTTAAACCTAGAAAATTTTCAGTATGTCTTGCTACAATTCCTTCTTGCGCTAAAAATGCCAGCCACCCATCGGCAGTATAGCTCGTTGGGATGCTGCATAAATAATAGTTAGTTACTGACTGAGATACGTTAAATCCTAGGTTTTGCAACTCGTTTATCACTCGATTTCTTTCTTTATCAATGTACTCGACCGTCTTATTCACGAACTCGATTTCAGATAAGCACCATTGCCCAATTTGCTGCGCCACACCATTCACACTCCAAGGGGGCTGCTTTTGCTTCAACTTAGTAATAACGTCTTGATGAGCTAAAACATACCCTAACCTTGCTCCAGCAATATTGAACATTTTTGTCATAGACCGAACAACAATTAAATATGGACACCTTTGAATCCACCGATCAAACGAAGAGGCGTCCTTTACAAAATCAATAAACGCTTCATCAACAACCAGATAAGTCTTCTCACGATGAGCTAAGTCAATTAGCTCTTCCCACTCATTTATGTCATACATTCGTCCGGTAGGGTTGTTGGGATGACAAATCCATATCGCTTTTAAGATTGGAAGCTTTTGTTTTATTTCCGACATATTCCAATTCCAATTATCTGTTTCTTCCAGAGAAATATGAATGATTTCACAGCCATGAGCTAAACTCGCCTGTTCATATTCAATAAAAGTAGGCTGTAAAATCCCTACCTTTTCGTTTGAAAATATGGAAGCAAGCAAAAAGAAGGCTTCTGCTGCACCGTTTGTTACTAATATTTCACCAGAAGTAAGCTTATGGTGATGGGCAATGAGACCCGTTAACTTTTGCACGTCAGGATCAGGGTAAGAAAAAGCGATTTCTCTAAGCACATCCCAATTTTCACTGATGATATCTGGTGCCCCTAAAGGGTTTGTATTTACGCTAAAATCAATGAATGAACGTTCTGTATTTTGGCCTATCGCCTCTAGAAAAACAGCCGGATTAGCTCCATGTGTAGGTAATGCCAATCAATATCCCTCCTATCAAATAAAAAAACCAAGTACACCAAACGGTCCGCTTCATCACTTGGACTGTTTTAAAAATATGACTAACATTTAAAGAATAAAGGGGATCTCCCATTTTCGCACGATTTGAAACAATTCCTTTATACGTGTTTCGACCTCCGAGCTGAATGCCAAGCAAACCTGCAACAGCACTTTCACCATAGCCGCTGTTTGGGCTCAGGTGTTTAGGTGCATCCCTTTTAATTATGCTAAACACATGCTTTGCTGTAAATTCACTGTGCATTACGTTACTAATAACCATAATAAACGCTGTCAGCCGACTAGGGATAAAATTCAGCCAGTCATCTAACTTCGCACTAAAGTATCCAAACTTTTCATACATAGGATTTTTATAGCCAACCATTGAATCACACGTATTAATACTTCGATAAAAAAAAGCACCCGCTCCACCTAAGAAAAAAGCAAAAAACAAAGGAGCTGTAATGCCATCACTGGTATTCTCCGCCACTGTTTCAACTGTTGCTCTAGCAATTTCGCTTTCATCAAGCTGATCAGTATCTCTTCCCACAATCATCCCCACTTGAAAGCGTGCTTCCTGTAAGTCACCTTTTTGTAAAGGGTGTGCTACTTTATAGGCAGCTTCTCCCAAAGACCTTGTTGAAATTGTTGTAGCAATTACCACTCCTTCAACTATAATTCCAATCCAGTATGAGGTTTCGTATAGGGCAGTTAAAAGAATTAAAGGTAGTATAAAACACCACACTACCATGCTTAATACAAGAAACAAACCATTCATTCGTTGAAACTTACCTTGATTTAAACGCTTATCAACAAAAGAAATCCAGCTTCCAAACCACCTGACGGGATGTGGCCAATTTACAGGATCTCCGATAATAGCATCTAATACAAGCGCTAGTGAGATTGCTAACAAATGCGCTACAATTAATTGTTGAAATTCCATACACATCACCTTTTTTGAATTGTTTCAAGTAAACTTAGTTTAACGAGCTTTCCTACCGCTTGTCCCAGAACCGTCATAGATCCGCCGTACTCATACAAGCTACCTTTTTGGCTCGCAGCAATACAAACGCTATCCGTAGATGTCCCTGTCGCAAGTGTCTGTGTGTTTGGATCTTGCACTCCTAACTCATACAGCATTCGGGTTTTCACTTCTGTTGCTGCAATAAATAACTGTAAAAACGCAGCATCCGTTAACTTTCCGTCAATAAATATGAACATATTAATTGTCCCAGGCTGTGAAGAAAATGGAGTAATATCATCACTCGTCAAATCCACAGCATTACCAACCCCGGCAGTAATAATGGATGAGATTGTCAGACCGTCTTTACAATATGTATAAACCGATTTATTGCGCAAATAAACAGCCGTCATTAACCCTACTACTTTATCATAAACGAAGCTTTTTTCTTTTAAAAATGCTCTATATTCTTCGGCTGGTGAATCAGCACGGTAGTATTTATTTACAAAGCGATTATAAAAAACATTGGTCTCAATCATGCCGTCTCCTAGCACACCTGAATTGTAAGCTTTAAACGGTGTACTTGTTTTCATCATTAATAATTCATCATCCTGCTGAAGACGTAACGATAAAAAAGGACCAATTCCTTTTTGAATTGGAATATGGTCCTTTTCTCGATTAATTATACACCTCAGGATATACGGCTTTTGCGAACTCTTCTAACCCTTCTACAATTCGTGGTCCAGGTCGATTTGTTTTATTAGAATCAACGTTTACAATTTGATTTTCTTTTACAGCTGTAATATCACTCCATGCTGGACGGCTTTTAATTTCTTTTGCGTCCCCATCATAGGTTGTAACAATTGTATCTGGGTTTAGCTCAACCACTTTCTCTTCCGAAAGTTTTACCCAACCTTCTTCATTTCCAGCTACGTTTTCTGCTCCGATTGTTTTAATCATTTCATCCATAAAAGTACCTTTACCAGTTGTATAAATCTCAGGTGCAGGTGAAACTTCTACCCATACTTTCTTACGATCTTCATCTTTAATTTCTTTCGCTTTTTCTTCAATTTCTGAAACAGCAGCTTTCATTTCGTTCACCGTGTTATCTGCTTCTTCTACTTTATTCGTTAGCTTCCCGATGTTTTCAATTGTTTCATACACGGTATTAAAATCCGTTGCATCGTTTACAACGAATAGCGGAATACCTGCACTTTCAATCTGCTTGAAAACTTCATCCGACATTCCCATGCTCGAACCGTGAGCTAACACTAGGTCTGGATTCAATGAAATAACTTTTTCCGCGTTGATATTCATATCCCCTACCTGTTCTTTTTCTTTCACGCTTGCAGGATAATCATCGTTGCTCGTTACGCCAACTAATTCCTTTTCAAGACCTAACTCATAAACGATTTCCGTGTTACTTGGCATAAGAGAAACAATTTTCTTAGGTGCTTGTTCAACCGTTACTTCTTCTCCTCTTGCATCTTTAACCGTAACAGCTTGCTCTTCTGTTTGCTTTGTTTGTTCTGTTTGTTTGCTTCCTTCATCAGTTGCGCCACAGGCTGCAAGAACAACAAGGAACATCGCAACAATAACAGATGATAACCACTTTTTCATTTAGATAACCCCTCCTATTTATGTATCGGTTATGAAGTCGCTCAGCACACATAAAAAAACTTTACTTTCAATCGAAAGTAAAGCAGGTAACGTTAAATGATGCGAATGACTTTCGCACTGTTTATGTACGTCAAATACCCTGCTTCCCCTCTCCTCGAAGGTTTCACAGTTGACAATAAGGCAGGTCTCCTGACTTACGTATATGATGTACTAAGCCTTCCCATTTTTCAAACAGTGGCATCTTTAGACATCTAACGTTTACAGTGGCGGGACCGCGTTGGACTTGCACCAAACTTCCCTTTTCACTCAATGTTAAAATTGAGACCTTATTGCTTCACGATTATTCACCTGTCTTAGTATAACGCACTCCATTCAAAATGGAAATAGAAAATCAACATAACGTTCATACATTTCAGGTCAGAAGTTCTATCAAAGTAATAGTAAGGCATAGATGCTTTTGCTATTGTATGGTTATGATAGGCTGAAAATTTAGGGGTAAGTCATTGGAGTCTTTAAAAAGACTCTTTTTTTATAGCCCAATTATCTTTAAAGAGGAGGATTTTCAACGCCTCTACCTTCCCATCCTTCTTTTGTGGGACCGTATACACCAAAAGGTTCAAGCCCAGCTTGACGTATAAGAACCGTAACTTGTCCACGATGATGGATAATATGCTTAATCAATCCCATTAAGATTTGAGCATTCGTCTCTTGTCGCCCAAAGGCTGTTTGTACTTCTTTTAATGTTTCATCTGTCCACTGCTGGCTAATCGCTTTTGCTACCTGTAAGCTGATTTTATTGAAAGTTTCCACAAACTCTTTAGCACAGGAGGGCATATGTTCAGCATTTTCTAGCTTAGCTATTTCCACCCCAAAATGAACCAAATAGTCTGGAATATTTGTTGTAAAGTGCCATACAATTCTTCCTAGAGTGCGGCCTTCTGCATACACCTTTTGAGTTAACGCTTGATCAGTTAGACCTTCTAAAACTTTTTGAGTAAGCAGGGCTTCCCGGTTCCATTCTTTAATAAAGTCTTCTACTGTTATGTACATTCAAAACCCCTCCGTATCACCTTTTATTTCCATACAAGAATTACAAAACATACGTTCGTATTCTACAAGCTTGTTTTTCATCTAATAATCGGGTTCAAAACTCTATACAATAAAAGCTACTTGCTCATATAAACAAGTAGCTTTCAAATTAGATTGAGCTTAAAAACTCACGCACTGCTTCAGGTGTTTTTGCGTTTGCACTGTGAAGATGTGCAATTTTTTCACCATTTTTATAGACAAGAAGCGATGGAATTCCCATTACATTATTTGCTGCAGAAAGTTCTTCAAATTCATCTTTATCGACTTCAAACCAAGCTTTATCTTGATTTTCTTCAATAATTTCATCAATGAACATGTCAAGGCGTTTACAATCTGGACACCATGTTGTAGTGAAGATACCAACGCTTAGCTCTTCTCCTTTGATTTGTTCATGAAACTGTTTTTCTTCCGTAATTTTTTTCATTAATAAATCCTCCAATAACAAACTTCATACAATTATGTTCATGTTTAACAATCTTTGTCAAATCACTTATCTCTATTATAACGAATTTGTTTTGGTTTATCATATTACTTGCTTGGTATCCTAGAAGTTCCGTGCATCAATGACCTTTTGTAAGTAACGAGTTGTTTGTGGAGCATTTTCTTTTAAATAACTACGGGTGAAGGAATTTGCATAATACATTGCAAACACCTCAGCAAAGTATTCTTCTGGATAGTGTAAAAAGTAGTGCTGATTCGGAAATAGAACCTGTTTTTCTTCGTTCCAAACCTTTAAGAATTGATCTTTATGACGGAGATTGTGCAAGATATGACGATCCACCGTATGAGCAATCTCGTGCAGTTCTAAGTTTACCGAACCGTGCCCTTGCCCTTTTTCGCTGTGACCAATTTTCACATAAACCGTTTTTGAACCTCCTGCTCCAGGGACATCATCCCATACCTTACTCGAAAGCTCATAGCCTCTTGGTACTTTCCCTCTTAAAAACAGAAAACCTGGCTCATCAGTTAGTTGCCCATTAAATAACTTTATATTAATTTCTTTTTCAACCATTTCTTTTAAGAGCGGTGACGGTATGCGACTAATATAGTGCAAGCTGGTCATTACTTCTTGTTCGTTATAGCTGTCTTTTGGTACGTAAACTATTTCATTTAGATAGCTAGAAATGTAGGATTGGTTGCTTGTTTCCATTCCAACATCCACATTTTTTAATAGCGTGTAATTTCGTTCAAACGAAGAATATGTTATTGTCGGACCGATTCCGAGCAACAACATGCAAACAAATAAGATTCTCTTTTTCACCTGCTGTTCCTCCCCTAGCTTTATGCTATCACACAAAACAGAAAAGACTTCCAAGCAAATCTTGGCATCTACTCTTCTTACATAGCCTATTATTGAGGAGAAATACAAAAAAACTAGATTTATCAAAATCTAGTTTTAGTCACTGAACCTAATTACGACATCCATTTTGGAGGCATATTACGGTTCCAATAAATTTTCCCTAACGTATAGTGCTTTTGAAAATTATCTTCTGCTTTATGATAATGGAAGTTAAACCAATATCCATCTTTTGGAGGATTCTCCCGCCGCACATGAAAGCGAATCAAATCTTGCCCAGACTGCAGATCATATACATGAAAAATTTTCTCTCCGTAACCCGAAGCTGGATGTTCACTTATCTCTAGGTTTGTAATATCTTGTTCTCTTTCTGTACCAATATCAGTAAGGACTTTTTCAATCTCAGGTAGGACAGCACCACGAAATTCATCTTCAATAACAGGTCCAATTTTCGTTCCAAATTTTTCAACGGACTGTTTCTCTGCTTGGTCCATTGCATATGCAACAAATGAATCAACGTCTTCAAACTTAAAGTGAATAGAGGGAAGCTCAGCATCTTCAAACGTGGTTGTGGAAGGCACAACATCACGTATATATCCTGATTTATGCTGCTTGTCGGCTTTCGCGTCATCAACGTATAAATACTCAGGTGGCGTGACAAGCCCAAATGTAAATACCGTAATTAATACAACGAGCATTCTTTTCAACCATCTAGGCATCATTATCGGTCCTTTCAATTCTTCTTTCATTCAACTATTTTTAATATAGTGTGTATTGTATCACATTTCAATTTTTTTCACCTTTTTTTTAAAACTTTTTTCTCAATTAAAAGATATAGTCAAAAAAATTTTGATGCTGGTTTTAGTTTCCCTCTACCTCTTTTATGGTGAATATAAACCATATTTTCAGTTTATCTACTTTCATTTATCTCAATAACACCGTAATGAAAAGCTGCTGTTTTGCGCTTATATACATGAAATTGATGATCAAGAAAACGCGTACTTTTATAGTGATCTTTCAACACAACACGCTTCCTTGCAACTCGCTTTGCCTGCGTTATTACTTCCTCCGTTAGCGGTGTGTATAAAGCAAGCTGCTTTAACCCTTGAATTCCGTTAGACTCAGAGAGATTTGCTTCAAACATGGGATCAAAATAGACGATATCAAATGAATTATCTTCACAGCAATGAAGATATGTTTCAAAAGTTTGGTGAACAACAGAAATTCTATTCATCGCTTCATCTATTTCACAAATGCCACTTTTCCACGTTTTTAAGCCATGCTTTAATAAATAGGCCATAAAGCGATTCCCTTCCAGCCCCTTTACCAGCCCGCTTTCTCCGGTGATAAGGCTGGCTATAATACTGTCAGAAGCCAGGCCAAGGGTGCAGTCTAATACACTCATACCAGCTGTTAATTTTGTGGCTTGAACGAACGGGTCTTGTTCACCCTTTAACAGCCGCTTTGCACGAAACATTGCTGAGTTTGGGTGAAAGAAAAATGGTTCTTCTACTTCTTGAATATGTAGTTCCATTCGCTCTTTTCCAACAACTAGAAGATTTGATTTTTCTTTATTCTGCAACGTTTTTACAGATGCTTTCGCTCGAGCAACGTATGGAATGTGCAAATCATTTGCTACGCTTTTAGCAAAGCTGATCATTTCCTCATCCGTTCTGCCAGCTGTCGTTACAATCATTATTTTTACTCCTTTCCTCCTAAGCTACATTTTTTTACACAGAAGAAAAAGGATGCCTGAAGACATCCTTTTTACGCCTTACGTTATTCATCTACTTCGTAGCACACTATAAATTAGCAGTGCTTGTTAAAACCATCTAAAACATTTTCAAAAATAGCTTCTAATGATTGACCTTCAATTTCATGACGTGGAATGAAGTGAACAACTTCTTTACCTTTTAATAGCGCCATTGATGGAGAAGATGGCTCAATATCACCAAAATATTCTCTCATCTTTGCCGTTGCTTCTTTGTCTTGGCCAGCAAATACGGTAACCGCTTGATTCGGTTTATTTTCAGCATGTAAAAATGCTTGTGTTGCCGCAGGACGAGCTAATCCAGCAGCACATCCGCATACTGAGTTGACAACAACAAACGTTGTACCTTCTGCATTTTCCATAAACTCTGTTACCGCTTCCTCTGTTGTAAGCTCTTTATACCCAGCACGAGTTAGCTCTTCACGCATCGGCTTCACAAGCTGACGCATATATTCTTCATATGCCATTGACATCGTAATCTTCCTCCTTACAATGATTCATCCACACATCATACTACAAATGCCAGGAAAAATCTAGCTGGAGCTCCCTTCAGTACTACATAAGTTGAGAAGAAGCCGCAATTACTAAAATTCGTTCAATTTTTGCCGTATTTTACTATTATTCTTCCATTTTTTATACTATAGTTATAGTTAGAAGTTTATACACAGAAAGGATTTTTTTCATTGAAACCGGCTTTACAGAAACCAAAACACTTGTACATTGGAATTAGCTTAGCACTACTCATTTTTCTTTTATTGGCAGTAATCGGTAAATACACGAATGCACAAACAATGAGCCCAGCCGTAAAAGAACCTTTGGCTTACACACCAATGCCACAAAAAGAAAATAGTGCAAACTATGCGAATAAGACGTTAAACACATTGCATCACAGCGCATATTTAGCAAATACGCTAAACGACCGCAACGAACCGCTTACTAAACCAGTTTTTATTACGTTTGATGACGGACCCAACAATGATACTCCAAAAATCTTAGATACTCTAAGAGACTATAACGTTAAAGCAACGTTCTTTTTATTAAAGAATCAAATTGATCGCTATCCTGACATTGCTAAACGCATTGTTGCTGAAGGGCATAGTGTCGGGTGTCACGGAGTTTCACATGATATTCATCAGATGTATGGGAAAGATGGAGCCGCTTTAAACGAAATGACAACGTGCCTAAACACTCTTAAAGACGTAACTGGCGTTGACAGCAAGCTCATCCGTGTACCGTTTGGTAGCGTTCCGTACTTAAAAGAACCACATAGAACACAGCTGACTTCTCGTTATCAGCTATGGGATTGGAATATTGATAGTGAGGATTGGGCGTTACGCTCTGCACCAAAAATTATCCAGTCCATTGAGCCACATATTGAACACGTTAATGCAAGCGGTCAAACACCTGTTATCTTATTTCACGATAAACCTTTTACCGCACAGTCTTTGCCTACTATATTAACGTACTTACATTCTAATCATTATCAGTCTATGACTATTAATAATACAATGAAACCATTGCAATTTCCTTCTCACACATAAAAAAGAGCATTCAGCTGAATGCTCTTTTTTTCTTACCCTTTACGACTTTCCGTCATTTGTTTCCAAACGGAGCCTTTTGCTTCTTCTCCGCCTTCAATTCGTTCAATTGCTAGTTTAATTTGTAAATCGACCTCAAACTCTGGGTCATTTTCAGCTGCTTTTAAAGCTGGTAATGCCGTATCGTTTCCTACCTCGTATAAAAACATCGCTGCTCTCCAGCGTACAAGCTTACTTTTATCTTGCAGCGCTTCACACATCGCAGCAATTCCTTCTTCAAATCCTAAATCTGACATACAGTCTCCTGCAGTACGACGAACCGTTACAGACTTATCTTTTAAAGCTTTATACAAAAATGGAAGGACTTCTTTCGATTCAATCATTCCAAGATAGACAGTTGCTAAGCGGCGGATGGATGCTTTTTCATCATCAAGTGCTTTATTCAGTACGGGTAAATCCTCCTCTGTAGGATTCATTTGCTCTAAATGAGCATAACGAACTGTCCATTCTTCCTCATCTAACATTTCTTGTGTTACTTTATAGGCTTCGCGTGGCTTTACAACTTGCTCTCCACTTTCTTCTTGCTTTGCAAGCTGGACAAGTCGATTCAAACGCTCCTCAGGATAGGCCGCTGATAACTCTTCTACAACATCTTCTCCAATTGCTTGTAGTTCACCGTAGCGAACGCCTTGCTCTTTCCATTTACGCTCTAATACAACGTTTGATGCAAATTGCTGAACCTCAGCAACCGCTTTTGCAAACCGTTCTGGAAGACCGAATCGCTTCTCTTCTGTTCCGTCCGTTAACTTTACTTGCATAGGAACGTTTTTAAATAGCTGAACAGCTACGCTTACTTCTCCGTAATGTTCATTAATCTGCTGATTTTCAGCCTCGCTCTGTACGTCTTCTCCAAAAGCTGCGCGAACCTGAGGTAAAATTTGCTTCCAATCATACTTTGCATTACGCTCAACTGCTAAGAAATCAGCGACGTGATATACACCTTTTACACCTTCAACTTTCATGATTTCTTGAATAACTGCTGGGGCTTCATGACTATTATCTTTATTGTAGTTGTTGCTTTTTCCTCCAGGCAACACTTCATTTAAGTTGATCTTCATTGTATTCGGACTTGGTGTGGGTTCAATTGATTTAATCTTCATACACTCATACTCCTCAAATTCATTTTTTTACATTGTAACATGCTCAAAAACAGAGGGTCTAATCACCTGCTTTTATGCATTTTCAATTTCTTCAATCAGTTCCGAAAGCTCCGTCCAGCGTTCTAGCAGCTCATTTAAATCATCGTTTGCCTGCTCTTGTTCCATTGATAAGGTGTGAGCTTTAGAGTAATCACTTCCAGCTCGTTCAATCTCAGCTGTTAAGCGTTCAATTTCCCCTTCTTTGGCTGCAATTTTGTCTTCAATTTCATCCCATTCTTTTTGCTCTTTATATGATAAACGACGCTTTTTCTGCTTTTCTTGGACTCTAGGCTTTTCTTCTTTTACTTTGGTCTCTTGCACTTGTTTTTGCTTTTGACGTCTTGCTTCTTCCAGCTGATCTGTATAAGCTCCGTAATAAGTTGAAATGACCCCTTCTCCTTCAAATACTAACAAGTAGTCAGCGACTTTATCTAAGAAATAGCGATCATGTGAAACGGTAATAACAACGCCGGGAAATTCCTCTAAATAATCTTCTAATACCGTTAGCGTTTGTGTATCTAAATCATTTGTTGGCTCGTCTAACAGCAGCACGTTCGGTGATGTCATTAGAAGTTTCAATAAATAAAGGCGACGACGTTCTCCACCTGAAAGCTTTCGAATTGGCGTTCCGTGTGCATGAGAAGGAAATAAAAAACGTTCAAGCATTTGCGAAGCTGAAATAACTTTTCCATCCGTCGTTTGGACGATTTCAGCTGATTCTTTGATATAATCTAGCATTCGTTTATTTAAGTCCATATCATCACTTTCTTGCGTATAGTACGCAATTTTAACGGTTTGCCCACGATCAACCTCTCCACTATCGGGTTCAATACGACCAGCAAGCATGTTTAAAAGCGTTGACTTCCCACTTCCATTTTTACCGACAATCCCAATACGATCTCCTTTTTTCACAATATGAGTGAAATCGCTCAAGAGCGTCTTACCTTCAAATGCTTTTGACACCTCTTTTAATTCAACAACTTTCTTCCCTAAACGACTGCCTGCTAAGCTTATATCCATCCCCTCTTTTTCAGTACTTCCTACTTTTCCTTCAAGCTCTTCAAATCGCTGAATTCGCGCTTTTTGCTTCGTTGTTCGTGCCTTGGCACCACGTCGAATCCACGCTAATTCATTACGATATAAATTACTTAACTTGGATTGAGTTGCTTTTTCTTGCTCTTCACGAAGTGCTTTCCCTTCCAAAAACGCTCCGTAATTTCCTTTGTAGCTGTATAAATTCCCACCATCTAATTCAAAGATGCGATTCGTCACAGCGTCTAAAAAGTAACGGTCATGCGTCACGAGCAAAACGGCACCTTGATACTTTGCTAAATATTCTTCTAGCCATTTTACAGTTTCATAGTCCAAGTGGTTTGTCGGCTCATCTAGAATTAAAAGATCCGGCGTTTGAATTAAGCTCTGAGCAATAGAGACACGTTTTTTCTGACCACCAGATAATGCCCCAATCTTCTCTTGCATATTTGTAATTCCAAGCTTTGTTAGAACGGCTTGAGCACTAGAGTTTGCTTCCCATGCATTCATTGCATCCATCTTTTGCTGAAGGTTATATAAATTCTGCTGTGCTTTTTCACTTGAAGCATCGCGCTGAAGCTCGTACAGTGCAAGCTCATATTGCTTTAAAAGCTGAAGAAGAGGCGTGTCACCGCTGAAAACCTGCTCTAGTACTGTAAGTTCAGGATTAAAATCAGGGTGTTGAGGCATATACGTAATACGGTAATCCTTCGCGTGCACTACTTCCCCACTATCTGCTATTTCCAGCCCCGCAATAATTTTTAACAGCGTTGACTTTCCTGTACCGTTGACACCGATTAATCCAATTCGCTCACTTTCAGTAATGGTAAAGGTTAAGTGATTAAATAAGTTCTTTTCTCCGTACGTTTTTGTTAATTCTTCAATCGTAATCATTTTCATTTTTATAATTCCACTCTTTCTTAAATTGTGCTAAAAAACCAAGCATATAGTCATGGCGTTCCTTTGCAATTACTTTAGCTGTGTATGTATTCATTCCTTCGTACAACTTCAGTAGCTTTTCATAAAAATGCGCAACGGCCGTTGACTTTCCGTTTCGATATTCTTGCTCTGACATCACGTCTCGAATCTCAATTGAAGGGTTGTATAAGGGTGTACCTTTAGCTCCTGCATACATAAATGTTCGCGCGATACCTACTGCTCCAATTGCATCCAAGCGATCCGCATCTTGCACAACTTCTCCTTCTAACGTCGTCATTTTCGGTCGGTTTCCACCTTTAAAAGACACTGTCTTTAAAATATGTATAATATGATGACAATCCTTTGGGTCAATTTCGTGAACCATCAGCCACTCTTCTACTTCTTTATATGCTTTATCAACATCAACCACTAGTTTATCATCTACAACATCATGAAATAAAGCAGCCAGTTCGACTACCTGTTTATTGCCGCCTTCTTTTTCACATAGAAGCATAGCTAAATTACGCACGCGATTAATATGCTGCCAGTCGTGGCCCGTAGTGTCATGTGCGAGCTTTTCTTTCACAAATGCTTCTGCTTCTTTTATCGTCCGCCTCATTTTAGCCTCCTTATGAAACGCATTTATTCAATTTATTTTACCACAAAGAAGCTCAGGGTGTTTGAGTAACAAAAAAGCAGATGAACACTATGCTCACCTGCTGTTTGTTAAATTAATTCTTCAATGTCTTTCTTTATATCTTTTGGTGCAGTTTGTGGCGCATAGCGCTTAATTACTTCCCCTTGACGGTTGACAAGAAATTTGGTGAAGTTCCATTTAATCGTTTTAGATCCAAACACACCAGGCGCCTCTTCGGCTAAGTATGTAAATAAAGGATGTGCATGTTCACCTTTTACATCCACTTTATCAAACATTGGAAAAGATACTCCGTAATTCAATTCACAAAACTGTTCAATATCGTTTGCACTGCCCGGCTCTTGACCACCAAATTGATTACAAGGGAAGCCAAGAACTTCTACGCCTTGATCCTTCATTTCTTCATAAAGTGCCTGAAGCTCCTTATACTGAGGAGTAAAGCCGCACTTACTTGCTGTATTAACAATGACCAAAACTTTATCTTCATACTGGGAAAGCGACACTTCTTCACCTTTAATCGTTTTTGCAGAATACTCATAAACTGACATACATTCGACCTCCATTTAGTAAAGTATCGTTCATACCTTTATTGTAATGCATGAGGTGTCGTTTCAACAATTTATAAGTTCTCATCTTGTGTTTGCTGATCATAGTAACTTTTCAACTGGTCTGTTGTTTGGAGCATATAGTCAATCATTTCGATTAAATCGGCCACTTGGTCTTCATAAACAAAACGATTAAATACCACTTTTACTTCATTTTCATATTCGTTAGTATCAACTTTATGAATGACTCGTTGTTCAATTACGCGATTTGCTCCCCATACCTTCTCACATAGCGTTCGGATTTCATTGCAGTCTTCATTTGTATAAGCAACAGCTTGCTTCATATAAAAAGAGATAAATACCGTACAGCCGGGCTTTTCCTGCCGAGACGGCGTTAATTCAGCGTGAATATTATCTAAATCTGTTGAAAGCGCTAAGGTTGCCGTACAGCACGAATGCTGTTGAAATGAAATACGATACGTTCTTGTAAAACGAGCTAAGTCCATTAAGTCTTCACGATTTACAACCGATACTTGTCCCGATAAATCTAAATCGTATATTTCTCCTTCCACAACCACTTTTAAGTTATCAAATACAATTGGATCGAACATTGTTCCACTACTTTCTTTACAATAAAATAATTTAACCTTTTACTTGTTCTAACCATTTCCTATAATAACATACGCATTTTGGAAAAAATAAGAAAAGACGATGCACCCATCGCCTCTTCTTATTAAAAGATTCCTACTGCTTGTCCGTTCTCATCAACGTCCATATTTAGCGCTGCTGGTTTTTTCGGGAGGCCAGGCATCGTCATAATGGATCCTGTTAAAGCAACTAGAAAACCTGCACCGATCGATGGCTTAAACTCACGAATTGTGATGCGGAAGTTTTCAGGTCTTCCTAATAAATCTTGGTCATCACTTAACGAATACTGTGTTTTGGCCATACAAATCGGCAAGTAGGACCAGCCATATTGTTCAAACTGAGCGATTTGCTTTTGAGCTTTAGACGAAAAGTCTACGCCGCTTGCTCCGTATACTACTTTTGCAATCGTTTCTACTTTTTCTTCAATTGTCGCGGATACATCATAAATCGGTGCGAAGTTCGACTCTTCTGCTTTCATCATATCAAGAAGTTCTCTCGCTAAGTCCACACCACCAGCGCCACCTTTTTCCCACACTTCTGTGAGGGCAACTCTGATGTTATTTTCCTCACACCAGCTCATAATCGTTTCAATTTCTCCCTTGCTGTCCGTAATGAAGCGATTTACTGCTACGACGCATGGAACTCCAAATGCTCGGATTGTTTCAATATGCTTTTCTAAATTCTTCATGCCTTCTTGTAGCGCTTCAATATTTTCCTTACTTAACTCAGTCTTTGGAACACCTCCGTGCATTTTCAATGCGCGTACGGTTGCAACCAGCACAACAGCTTCAGGTTGAATATCTGCCATTCGAGCTTTAATATTTAAGAACTTTTCTGCTCCTAAATCAGCACCAAATCCTGCTTCTGTGACAACATAATCACCTAGTTTAGCCGCCATCTTCGTTGCAATAACGCTGTTGCATCCATGGGCAATATTAGCAAATGGACCGCCGTGTATAAGAGCTGGCGTATGCTCTAACGTCTGGACGAGATTAGGCTTAATCGCCTCTTTTAAAAGAAGAGTTAGTGCTCCTTCTGCATTTAAATCAGCGACTGTTACTGGCTCATTTTGATATGTATAACCCACTACAATGCGAGCTAATCGTTTTTTTAAATCTTGAACGCTTGTTGCCAAACAAAAAATAGCCATAATTTCTGATGCTACTGTAATATCAAAACCATCTTCTCTTGGTACACCTTGAACTGGGCCGCCAAGTCCAACTACTACTTGACGAAGTGCACGATCATTTAAGTCAACAACGCGCTTCCACGTTATTTTACGCGTATCAATTCCTAATTCGTTACCTTGGTGAATGTGATTGTCAATAATAGCTGATAGTGCATTGTTCGCTGTTGTAATGGCGTGAAGGTCTCCCGTAAAATGAAGATTGATGTCCTCCATCGGTACAACTTGGGCATAGCCACCACCGGCTGCGCCTCCTTTAATCCCCATGACTGGACCTAAAGAAGGTTCACGCATCGCGATAATTGCTTTTTCATCCAGCTGTTGAAGCGCTTGTGCCAACCCTACAGTTACCGTAGACTTCCCTTCACCTGCGGGAGTCGGGTTAATGGCCGTCACTAAAATAACCTTACCGTCTTTTTGGTCTTTTAGGCGTTCCATAATATCTAGTGAAAGCTTTCCTTTATAATGACCGTATGGCTCAAGCTCCTCTTCTAAAATACTTAGCTGAGCTGCAATATCCTTAATCGGTTTCATTCTTGCTTCTTGAGCGATTTGTAAATCACTTTTCACTTGTTTCTTGGTTGTCATATTATCCTTCTCCTTTTTCATACAAATGAATGCACGCTCTTTTTACCATTAAAAGAACCTTATTTATATATATTAGTCCTATCTAAGTATCATCTAGCACTTACTGTTGTATATTGTATCACCTTTGACTTAAATTACGAATAAGAAACTACACTTTTTCGAAAATTCAGTTGATTAATATTCTGTATATTCATATAATAGTGTATTGTATATAGAAATGAAAACTGTCTTTGAAAAACCATTCAAGAGATAAAAATCTGTGCGTTCATCCTATATAGGGGTTGATTGCACGTTATATTACGAAAAAACAGGAGGAAGTTTTATTGCCTATTAACATCCCGCGTGATCTACCAGCAAAAGAAATTTTAGAAAAAGAACGTATTTTTATCATGGATGATGTACGGGCATTTAATCAAGAAATTCGCCCTTTAAATATTGCGATTTTAAATTTAATGCCTGAAAAAGAAAAAACGGAAACACAGCTGCTTCGCCTGCTGGGGAACTCACCGTTGCAAGTACATATTACGCTTTTGCACCCAGCAACTCATGAAGCAAAGACAACGAGTAAAAATCATTTGGAACAGTTTTATAAAACCTTTAAGCAAATTAAACACCAAAAGTTTGATGGCATGATCATTACTGGTGCACCAATTGAGCATATTCCATTTGAAGATGTAAATTACTGGTCAGAGCTAACTGAAATTATGGATTGGTGTAAGACAAACGTTACGTCAACGATGCATATTTGTTGGGGAGCTCAAGCTGGGTTATATCATCATTTTAACATTGATAAAAGACCGCTTGACGAAAAGTGTACAGGTGTGTTTACACATACTTGTCTTCAAGAACCTATTAAGCTTCTTAGAGGCTTTGATGATCTCTTTTTCTCTCCTCATTCACGCCATACAGATGTGGACTTAAACGAAGTGAGAGCTCACCCTGATTTAATGTTGCTATCACACTCAGAAGAAGCTGGTGTCTATTTAGTCATGTCAAAGGATGAAAAGTTCATATTTGTGACGGGTCATCCTGAATATGATGTCCAAACACTACAAGATGAGTTTATGCGCGACAAAACAAAAGGAATGGATGCAAAGCTTCCTGAGCACTATTTTCCGAATGACGATCCAACCCGTGCTCCGCTCAAAACGTGGCGCTCACATGCAAATCTTTTGTTTATGAATTGGCTAAACTATTATGTTTACCAAGAAACGCCTTATGAATGGAAATGAAAGAATCTGGTCACAAACAAAGCGGACTCTATATAGAGTCCGCTTATTTCTTTAAAATAATGCACGCCATGTATTCGCACCTATAATTCCATCTGCGGAAAGACCTTTGCTGCGCTGAAATGCTTTGACTGCATTTAACGTGTTGGAACCAAAAATCCCGTCTACATTTCCAGGATTGTGGCCAGAAAGGTAAAGCGCTGCTTGTGCAATCCATGTTAGGTTTCCACGAGCACCTTCTACGACATTTACAACGGCATTCCTTGTATTACTCCCATAAATCCCATCTACGGCTAAGCCCGCATTAAACTGCGTGTTCAGCTCAGACTGTAGACCTTTAATAAGCGCTGCTTTTGTATTAGGGCCATAAACGCCGTCTACAGCAATACCTGTTTTATAGCGAGAGTTTAACGTTTGTTGGATAGTACGAATAACAGCATCTCCTGAAGTTGAAGCCGGGGGAGCTGAAGGCTGTGATGGTTCTGGCTGTTGTGGTGCTGGTGCTTTTGGCGGAGTTGGAACTGGTTTTGGAGTTGGCTTAGGTGTAGCTCCTGATTTTGTAGGTAAATTTAAAAAAGTTGCCATTCCTTTTGCATAGGCGTAGGCTATATTCTGTAAAAACGATTCATTTTTAAGCAAAGTCGCGTCTGCAGCTCGATCAATAAAAGCAATTTCAGTTAGAACAGCTGGCATATTCGTACGGCGAAGCACGGCATAAGAGGCTGTTTTTCTCCCTCGATTTGGATGATTGTAACCACTTATTATTTTCTTTACTTCGTCATGTACTGCATTTCGTAATGAAACAGAGCTAACTCTTCGACCTGTATAAATATAATCTTCATACCCTGTTCCACCTCCAGCGTTCACGTGAATAGACATAAATGCGTCTGCTCCCCATGCGTTTGCTCGACTTGCTCTTTCGCTTAGTGACAAGAAAACATCTGTTGTACGCGTAGTGCGAATAGTAAATCCTGCATATTGATCATTTAAAAATTGAATCATGTATTGCTGAAGTTTTAGTACTAAATTTTTTTCAAGAAGCCCATTTGACACAGCCCCTGAATCCTGTCCACCGTGTCCTGCATCAAGATAAATTTTTTTCATATCGCTTGTCTCCTCCTTATATTTAAATTATGCCATGCTCGCTTATAGCGACACGTACAGAAACCCATTCCCACTATTTTCTAGAGAAAAACACTGCAAATTGAGGTTTAATTTATGTAAATACAGAGTAAATACTATATAAAGAGACTTTTAACAGAATGATGTTAAATGAATCCGTTAATGATAAACAGTATAGCTGTTTATCAGCTCCTCATCATACCTCAGGAGTCTTTACTGAAACGTTAGGGAGTTTTTAAAATGATTACAAAAAAAGAAGCATTTCTGTTTCACCACGAGTTAAATAGGTTGCTGGCAGATTATCGCAATTGTTCATGTTCAAGCATCAGAGACGAGATTTACAAAGATATTCTCTTAATAACAAGTGTCATTCATGAGTTTAAAGAAACCACCTTACATTAGATACAGAGATTCCTTTCCTTTTATATAGGTTCACACACGTAGAAAAGGGAGTAACATCGGTTACTCCCTTTTTTTTGCATATACGAAGTATGCTTACGTATTAATGATTGTATCAACGTCCAAGTTCGTAGTAGAAGTAGACGTTGAAGTTACATCTGCAAAATCATCAAGCTCTAATACTACAGGAACACCAACCGGTACATCTGCACTGATTGTTACCTGCGCAGGAGTAATAACGCTTAGCCCGGCTTGTTGGAGTACTCCGTTTATATAAACGTTATACACATTATCTGCTGCCGGTGTAGGCAGTGCTGCAACGGGGTCTCCATTATCGTCTAAAAAGGAAGTAGCGGGAATGGTCGTTGTATCCCCCACTACCATTCCTGCGGTAACAATTGCCACAAATTTTAAAGAATCCGGACTTACCTCTGTGGTAGTCGTCGTATCAACTGTCCCCGTAACGTTGCTAGAAGCTGTAATAAAAAGCTTAATTAATTCAGCTGGCATATGTTCCTCACACCTTTCCTAAGGTTCAATTTTAATAAATTGTAGAATGAGGGGAACATGCTTTGCTGGAACGTCTGCAGATTTTAAAATAAGTACGCCTCTTTTTACTTCATATAAGGTAGCAGGCTGTAAAACTCCATTAACGAATAGATTAATGTATGACACATAACAAGGGTCCAAAATCATAGAGGTTGAGTGATCGATTACCGCATCCTTGTTGTTATATACGCGCTTTTTCCCATCAGATTGTGTACAAAATTGAGTCACGTTCACTTTTTGAGATAATTTAAACCATTTTTCAACTCGCCCTATTTCAGGAAGCATTAAACGAGGTCGACTTTCCTTTGTTATGTCATGTTTTTTTCGCTCCACGTTCATCCCTCTTTAATCTGACAATCTTACTTCATTGGTATGTTGAATTACATTTGTCTTATGTTATCTTTTTTACATTTTCTTCAATATAAATAACCACAAAAAGGTTAAAGACTGCTTCAGTTTAGGGGACAATGATACAATTGTTTCTTGATTAACTCCTTTTTTATATACACCTTCACCACCTATAACCTCCCAACCATTTTCAGAGGCAAGCTGTTCAAACTCCCACGGCATCATGGTGTTACAGATGACGTTCTCTCCGTATAAGCGTCGGTAGCTATTTGTTCTTGGTTGTGCTGTCGGCCCTAAGATACCTACACATGCGTGTCCTTGTGGTTTCACTATTCGTTTAATTTCATTTAATGCTTCTAATGGCTGTTCTGTCCATTCAAGTACATTAATGACGACTACACCATCTGCTAAATCATCATCAAAAGGTAAATCCATCACATCTGCTGCTTCAAACGTAGCAACATCCTGATGTAATTCTTTTGCCTTTTCAATCATCTCTGTTGATAAATCAACTCCAAATGCTTTGTACCCTGCTTCTGCTAACAGCCTCGTTCCGTATCCGTCACCACACCCAATATCTATGACGATACCATCTTTCTTAATGTGCTGTTGAACTAAAGGGATAACTCCTTTTCTACTGCCGCTTTTCCACATATTTTCACTCTTTTGATTCCAAAACGAAACCTTTTCATTCCACTGTGAATGCGCTTCTTTATGCCAGTTAAATGTTGTCATCTATGTACCTCCTACTATAAATATTTCATTGTTATGTTATTCGTGATGAAAGCTTCTTTACCTTTTAAAACGAATAAAAGTCTTTATGTTAGCCATGCTAAAACTGTGTAGGTTTCTTCATAATCATAACTAAGAGGGTGAAAAGCATGGATCGATTTATTGCGGTTCGTAAAAATGATAAGGGAAACTTAACCGAATTTAAAACACAGACTGGTCAAGTATTAAGCTACGATGAAGCAATGAAACGCGTAACAGCAGGTGAAATCGAACACGTTACAACGTTTATTGGAAAAGATGGCGATACATATATTCGCAGCGTTCCAGACCGGGATGAAACAAACAACTTAGATTCATTACCAACTTTTTAAAAGGAGAATGATGATTATGACAAAGAAAAACAATAAGGGTAGTGCAAATCAAAGCAATCCGAAAACTCAGCATCAAATGGTTGAAATGGGCGAAGAGATTGCAAGTGGAGATAACTCAAAAGGAAACAAACGTAATAAAGATCAAAATAGCAAAACAAATTAAATAATGCATATAAAAAGCAAGAGTCGCAGAGGACCCTTGCTTTTTATAACCATTTTTCCACTGTGAATTTCTTATGAATTGGATCTGTAATCATTATACGATGATAAACTGGAGCACCGGATTCTTTAACTTCTCCTTTTCCATTGTCAAGGTAAAAGCGAAAGCCTAATCCAGTATCAATAGGGAGAATAAACTGATTATAAAAATGGTAAGAATCGACCCTCTTAAGAGGTAAATCAGCGTAAATTCTTAATACATCTGGTAGTGCATCTATGCTTTTAACCTGCATGGAAACTGGCACTCTATCAGATACGTAATCTACAATTTCAATTTCTTTTGAAGTTTTTCTTCCTTCGCTCTGAAACTGAACAACAGTCTTGCCCACAGACTTAGGAATAACCGTTCCGTCTTTGGCAATTGAAACAACCCCTTTATCTGCAACCTGATATTCACCTTGAAGCTCAGTTACTTTAACACCATTGCTATATGTTTTCACCGCATTTAGAGAACCTGCTTTTTCGTTTAAACCAAAGATAGATCGCCCTTTTAATTCCACATCAGCTAGTTTCGTTTCTTTCCCAAAGAAGTATAGAAGTGGCATATGAACTCTGGCTTCCCAATCTGCTTCTGTATGAGCTGCTGTATCGTCTTGATAGTAAGCTACTTCTTCACCATACTGATATCCGCACGTTAATAGCTTATTTGCTATATCTTTTACGTGCTCAACGCGAATTAGAACTCCTTCGTATTCACCAACATCAACCCATATCTTTTTGTGATTTACCTTTTGAACAGGAATATTCACTTGACTGAATTCTTGAAGTGTATGAGGATCAACATAATAAAAGTATGGAGACAAAATGGCAAGCATGCTAAACACGTCAGGTCTCTTTAATCCAATATGATATGTGATAGCTCCACCTCTAGAAGAACCCATTAGCGCCGTATACTTCGCTTCCTTTTTGGTGCGGAACTGCTCATCAATAAAAGGCTTCACTTCATTAACAATAAATTTTTCGTAAAGCTCTCCTTTCGGTTGAATGCAAGCAAGAGCTGGAGGGACTTGCAAGCTATCTTCATCAAGTGTATGAAAGCTATATTCATTCGCACGCTCTTCTTTCATATTTTCAATTCCAACAATAATAATCTCTTGCATTTCCCCTTGCTCAATAAGTTTATTTACAACATGATGAATGTTCCAGGATTGACCGTTAAAAGCTGGATGAAAAATATTTTGACCATCGTGCATATAGAGAACGGGATACTTGGTGTCTTGTGCTTGTTCATAACTAGGTGGTAAATAAACATACAAATTACGTTCGTTCTGCAAATAACTAGATTTAAAATTTAAAATTTCAACAATTGAATGTTTGCTCAAACTAATTCACCCTTTTAAATTAATTCATTAAATTAAATAATATATTCAAAAGAAAAGAGCGCTTTTCACACCCTTTACAATTGCTTTTGATATACGCTATACCATAAAGCTAAACTTCCTGCGCCAATAATCTCAACATGTTCTCCCAAGTTTGATGAAATAACTTCTACTTCTTCTTTTCTGGCTAAAAAAGATCGTTCATTCACTTCCTGTTTGATAATGGAGGTAAGCTCAATCCCCGCAAGAGTTAACGGTCCAGACACAACAATCTTTTTAACATGAACCATATTTACAAATGAGGCAAGAACCACCGCAATTCGTTCCGCTGCTTTTTCAACAACTCGTCTAGCTTTTCCCTCTTGGTTTGCTACTCTCTGTAGCACTTCTTGAATATCTCGAGCTTGAAGCTCTTCTACGATGGCCTGTTCTGATGCATATTGATTAAGGCAGCCATTGCTTCCGCACCAGCATGGTTTTCCATCTGGCAAGTATGTCATATGGCCGAACTCACCTGCTCCTGTTAACCCACTACGGTATAACTCACTTTTCAACACTAAACTTGCACCGATACGGTACCCAAGGTATAGACACATAAAATCAGCAACTTGCTTTCCATGTCCAAACATCTTTTCTGCTAAAGCTAGTGCACTTACATTATTATCAAAATAAATAGGTAGCCTTAACTTCTGCTTTAAATATTGCACAATGGGCACATCAGGCCAGCCAATTATATCGTTTCCTAAAAGCTTTCCTTCTTTCAAATCAACTGCTCCCAATGAACCGATTCCAATGCTCGATACGTCTACTTCCTGCGTATTAATATACTGACTAATTGTGCCTGCCACAAACTCTAAATACTGCTCCTGGTTAAAATCTGCTGGAACAGGAACCCTTTGAACATTACGTGTCTCACCTTTTAAGTTTACTAACCCTACTCGAATTGTCTCCATGCTAATGTGGACTCCAACTGTCCAATAAGCATTGCCTTGTAAATCTAATGCGATTGATTTTCGGCCTACTCGCTTTGTTCCTTCTTGAACATCTCCGCGCTCAACGATAAACCCTTCCTGAATCAATTCAGCTGTAATATAAGTAATTGTTGCTGGTGTTAGCTGTGTAATCTCAGCAATTTTTTGTCTCGACATCGGTCCGTTTTGCAGCAAAACTCTTAGTACTAATGACTGATTTAGCTGTTTTGTACGCGCTGTATTTTGACCTTTTAATACCATATTTCTCTATCTCCTATTACATCTTCGTATTTACTTGTATCTTTTATTATACCATGCACGCATTAAAATAATAGGTTATCCCTTTGTACCTCCAGCCGTTAAGCCAGATACAAAGTATTTTTGTAGAGCTAAAAAGAGAATGGCTATTGGCAAAGCAATTAAAACAGCACCAGCAGCAAATTGTGTAAAAGAGTTTCCAAACTGTCCACTAATCATTCGATACAATCCAACAGCCAGGGTATACTTCTCTTCTGATCGGAGAATAACTGTCGCCAAAATAAAATCTGTAAAGGGTGTAATAAAGCTAAACAATGCAACAACAGCCAAAATTGGTTTTGCTAGCGGTAAAATAATTTGGTAAAAAATCCGAAAATGTCCTGCTCCATCAATACGAGCAGATTCGTCTAACTCTTTTGGAATCGTATCGAAATATCCCTTAGCTAACCACGTGTTCATCGGTAACAGTCCGCCAACATAAATTAAAATTAAGGCTAAATGCGTATCTAATACGCCGCTTAAATATGCTAATACATAAATTGCAATCAGGGCAGAAAACTGTGGAACCATCTGCAAAATTAAAAATAACATTAGGCTATTTTTGCGTCCCACAAATTGATAACGCGAAAATGAATACGCCATCACTCCAACGAGCGTAACTGCTAAGAGCATAGTGATGACGCTGATTTTGAGCGTATTCCAGTACCACTGTAAGTAATAGGTACCTTCACCGGTAAATAAATCTTTATAATGGGTTAACGTAGGGTTTTTTGGGAACATGGATGAACTTGACAAGCTACTTCCTGGGTTTAAAGAAGATCCGATAATCCATAAAATTGGATAAATAACAATTGCACTCGCCATCACTAATCCACTATAAGTAATCAATTTACGAACGAAGTTTCTTTTGTTCATGTTACATCATGTCCTCCTCTTGGAACGATTTTGTACGTCTAAACTGCCATAGTGCGACACTAATAACAATTAAAGATAAAACCATTGTAATAGCGGCTGCTTTTCCATACTGAGCAGATGATAAAGTTAGCTCATAAATCCATGAAATTAAAATATCACTGCTACCGGCTGTTTGTCCTGCAACTGCAGGTCCACCCCCGTTAAATAAATAAATAACATTAAAGTTATTAAAGTTACTTGTAAACTGCGTAATCATAATTGGAGCAGTTGTAAACAAAATAATTGGAAGGGTAATATGACGAAACTTTTGCCATAAGGATGCCCCGTCAATTGTTGCTGCTTCATACAACTCTTCAGGAATAGATTGAAGAACACCCGTAATCATAGCAAATACAAATGGAAAGCCAACCCACCATTGAATAAAGATTAACGCTACTTTCGTCCAAAGCGGCTCTGTAAGCCACGGAATTGGATCAATACCCAAAAACGCTAAAATGTCATTGTTAATTGCACCAAATGTTTCATTAAACATCCCGCTAAAAATAAGGATTGAAATAAATGCTGGAACGGCCCAAGGCAAGATAAAAATGGTTCGAAACACCCGTTTAAATTTAATGTCTTTTTGATTTACTGCTATGGCAAGAACCATCCCCACAGCTATCTGCCCAATAGTTGCAAAAAATGTCCAAACAACCGTCCATGAGAATACAGAAATAAATGTATTGCGCCAAATATCCATCTTAAATAAATCAATAAAATTATTAAATCCATTCCACTCTACTAACCTAGCAGGTGGAGAATTGTAAAGGTTATAGTTTGTAAACGCTAATAGCACCATAAAAATAATTGGAAATATAACAACTAAAATTAGCAAGAAAAACCCTGGAGAAATCATGAGATATGGAAAGCCATTGTCTACTAAGTTATGATACTGCTCCTTTAAAGAATGAACGGTTCTGCCCTCATCTTTTTTCTTACCATTTTGATATGCATCGTATAAATTAAACGCATAAATACATGCTCCCCCTATCAGCAACAAAAGGGCAATAATCCCTTGAACTAATAGAAAAATAGAATGATCTCGAAACGGCTTCGTACCTAACGTAACAATCCCCCAAAGCCCTTCATTCACCAGGTCTTTAAACGTAATGATGAATGCACTACTTAATAGTAGAAAAAACATGCCTTTAAAGAATTGACGATTGTAAAGCTGACCTAGTCCTGGAATAATTGACAATCCCAGCGCTACTTTCCGATGCGACGTCATCATAGTTTGCTCATTAGATGCAATTTTCATTTCTTTTTTACTCCCTTCAAGTTAGCTTCCGTGGTTCGCTTCTATCTGATCTTTGATTGTTTTAACTGCGTCGTCTAAAGCTGTTTTCGGCTCTTCCTTTCCGTTTGCAACAAGCTGAAGCGCTGTCACCATTGGCCCCCAAACTTCACTCATTTCTGGAATGTTTGGCATTGGCTCTCCTACTGCAGCTTGATCAATAATAGCTTTTGCTTTTTCGTTTTTTCGAATAGAAGGATCATTAACTAAGCTCTTAACAGGTGGAATTTCCTCTACTGTTTCGTATCGAACCTTCGCATTTTCAGCATTTGTTAAATGTTCAATTAGCTTTGTAGCCCATTTTTGATAAGGCGAAAAGCTATTTACATGCCACCCTTTTACTCCGATAAATGTTTTCATTGGCTTGTTGTTAGGCAAGAGTGGTAAGGTTGTAGCGCCAACATCAATTCCCGCACTTTTAAAGCTTTCAAAAGACCATGGGCCGCTCATGACTGAAGCCACTTTCCCTTCTGAAAAAAGCGCTTCTAATGTAGAGCCACCATTTTCACCAATAATACCTTTTGGAAACAAGTTTTCGTTGTACCATTTTGAGATGTAGCTGACTCCTTCTATCGCCCCGTCACTATGTAGTCCAATATCAGTTGAATCTAGCGATGTCTTCTCCTCTTTAAACACATAGCTTCCCATACCACTCAATACAGCATTGGCAAAGTAAAAATTATCCCATGGAGCTAAGAAGCTATATTCCCCTGCTTTTTGATCAGATTTTGAAATTTCGTAAAGCTCATTCATCGTTTTAGGCGCTTGCTTCATTAGATCTTTGTTGTATAGAAAAATAGGTGTTTCAATAGCTTTTGGTAGTCCGTAAAGTTTCCCGTCATAGGATTCTGCCTGGATGGACTGGTCTGTAAATGTCGATACGATTGATGACTCTACGTTCACCGGTGCAATGACACCTTCTAGTGCTAGCTGACCAATTTGGTCATGAGGTAAAGTTAACACATCAGGGCCCGTTCCAGCCGGGCCGTCCAATCGAATTTTCTCTTTAATTTCGTTGGACATCTCCAATTCTTTGTACTCCACTTTAATACCATACTTTTCCTCGAAACTCTTAATAGCTGGCTGCAACGCTATTCCTTTTCCTTTTTCTTCCCATATCACTAGCTTTTCAGGTTTTTCCTCATCTTGCTTTTTCCATTCAGCGTCTCTCTTTTCTTCAATGCCACAGGCACTGACAAGCGTCAAAATAGAGAGAGCTGCAATTATTTTCTTTATCTTCATTATAAAACCCCCTACTCAACAATTAATTAATTGTTTTAATTAATAAGTTTATGGTTCATCATTATAATTCGGTTTTTTCATTCTTGCAAGCACTTACACCATCTTTTTTTATGATATTTTAAATTGAATACCCTTTCATTTCTATTGACACATCCTAAAATTACTCATAATATAAAGTTGTTATTAATATTAATTAAACAAATTAATAAATTAAATTTGAAAGGATGTTTTTAATGCTTCGTTCTTCTATTTATCATCGCCCGAAAAATAATTTTGCGTACGCATACGATGAAGAAACTCTACATATCCGATTGCAAGCGCAAAAAGGAGATTTACAAGATGTGACTCTTATTCATGGGGACCCTTACATATGGGAAAATGGTCAATGGATTTATTCAACAAGCTCTATGAAACTTGTAGGTTCGGATGACTTGTTCGATTATTGGCAGGCTACCATTCGCCCCCCACATGCTCGCTTACGATATGGGTTTATTTGCAACGATGGAAAAGAATCCTTAACGTATACGGAAAGAGGATTTTTTGAAGATGTTCCTACCCACTGTCACTACTATTTTGCCTTTCCATTCTTAAATCAAATAGATGTCTTTTCCTCTCCTTCATGGGTAAAAGACACAGTTTGGTATCAAATTTTCCCTGAGCGTTTTGGGAATGGAAATCCAGAATTAAACCCAAAGAACGTCTTATCATGGGGAGAAACACCTACTCAAAGCAGCTTCTTTGGTGGCGATTTTGAAGGGATCATTAACCACCTCGATCACCTTACTGAACTAGGAATTAACGGCATTTATTTTACACCTATTTTTAAAGCAATGACCAACCATAAATACGATACAATTGATTATTTTGAAATTGACCCACAGTTTGGAGATAAAGAGACATTTAAGCGACTTGTAGACGAATGTCACAAACGCGGTATTAAAATCATGCTTGACGCCGTCTTCAATCATAGCGGCTACTATTTTGAACCGTTTCAAGATGTTATAAAATACGGTGAAAGCTCGAAATACAAGGATTGGTTTCATATTGCCGAATTCCCCCTTAATCCAGGAAACCAGCTATCTTATCGTACGTTTGCCTTTGAGCCTGCCATGCCAAAGTTAAATACAGAAAATAAAGATGTGCAAAATTATTTACTAGAAGTAGCGGAATATTGGATCCGAGAATTTGATATTGACGGATGGAGATTAGATGTAGCGAATGAAGTAGATCATCATTTTTGGCGATTGTTCCGCAACCGAGTAAAAGCAATTAAACCGGACGCATATATCCTAGGTGAAATTTGGCATGATGCAATGCCTTGGCTGCAGGGAGATCAATTTGATGCTGTAATGAACTACCGCTTTACAAACGCAGCAATTGATTTTTTCGCAAAAAAAGAAACTACCGTAGAGCAGTTCCAAAACGAGCTCGTTCACGTGTTGCAATCTTATCCCCAGCACGTAAACGAGGTTGCTTTTAACCTGTTAGGTAGCCATGACACAGCACGAATTTTAACTATATGTGAAGAGGATACAAATCGCTTAAAGTTGCTTTATTTGTTCCAACTTTCCTTTATCGGAACACCTTGTATTTATTACGGTGACGAAATTGGCATGACAGGTGGAGATGATCCTTTATGTCGTAAGTGTATGGAATGGGATACAAATAAACAGGATCTTGATGTATTTCATTTTGTTCAAAAACTTATTTCGCTTCGTAAACAAAGCCCAGCTTTCTCCAAGGGAGAGTTCGCGTTCCAAGCTATGAATGAATCTCTTGTAAGCTATCGCAAAACGCTTGATGATGAAGAGTTACTCATTATTATTAATCCAACAAATCGTTCATTAAATGTTAGTCTTCCAACTTCATTTGCTGACGGCCTTGATTTATGGACAAATGAGCACGTATCAAATGATTTGATGTTAAACGAGAGTGAATTTGTGATTGTGCGTAAAATGAAATAACCAAACTAGCCATGATTATCGTCATGGCTTTTTGGCTATTTTTAACTATTTAACTTGTGATAAACCTCTCCTTAATTACAAAAAAAGCCCAACCAAGAATAGGTTGGGCTTAACTTATATTTTTATTTCATAGAGGGGGTCTACTGAAAAAAGCTCTACAGCGGACTTATTATTGTGATATTAAGAAAATCGCTATGATCAATGTTGGTTCGGTAAACCTAAAGTTGCTACTTGGTTTTCTTGAGTGACTGCACCAACTGATGCTACGCCTGCCACCAGTGTAAGTGCTAATGTTAATCCTACTAATAATTTTTTCATAGATATTTCCTCCCCTTATTGTGATTAATGTTAGTGTAGCATAAGATTTTTTTTCGTGAATTCGCTGATATGGGCGAATATACCTGTTTAAGCGGCCTTATTCTTCTAATTCGCTTTATTTTCTCGATAATTATAATAATAGGAATATTTTTATTTTTATACAAAAAGTTCATTGATTTCACTTTTCACTAACTCTGTGAACTTTTCATTCCTTTGTAACTGGAAGATATGAACGGATTTCTCTAAGTATTCTTTTCCCTGCTTAACTCTCCCAAGCTTAATTAAATTTTCACCAGTTTGGTAGTGAAGTTCACCAAATAAATACATAGACTCATTGCTTATACAAAGATCAATCCCTCTGCTGCTGTAGGTAATCGACTCTTCGTATTGTTTCATATCAGCTAATGTTTTTGATAGTCCGTATAAAATACGAACCTTTAGCATTTCTTGACGAATTTGTGGTAGTGCCGTTATATGTTTTAACGCTTGTCTATATAATTCTTCTGCATTTTCATATTCTTTTTCTTCATGATAAATGATAGCTACGCTGTTTAAGATCTCTATTTCTTTTTCTTTGTAAAACGTCTTCGACTGCTTGGTATAGTCAATTGCTTCATATAAAAGGCTAAATGCTTTCTCTTTTTGCTTATGCAAGTAATACGTACAAATCCCTTCATGCCATGTTAAAAACTGCTTATTTAGCGTTGTTTGAAACAGTGGACTTTCTTTTTCCTTCTTTATAATATGATCAATCGCCTCATAGTCCCTTTGACGAATATATTGACGAATAAGTGATTTAACTGCATCCACATAGTCTAGTCGGGGAGACTCAACTGTATCAAAAAAATAGTTTACATCTACGCCTAGTCGCTTTGATAGCTTATACAGCGTAATGCTAGAAGGATATTCTTCACCATTTTCAATTTTGCTAATCTGTGCTTGGGTACAAATATCTCTTGCTAACTCTTGTTGCGTTAGCTCCGCCATTTTTCGAAGCTCTCTCATGACACGCCCAATTCTATACTCTCTCATCTCATTCCTCACCCTTATATAGATTTTCAACCAATAGTATTTGTTTCTCTTTCCCTTAAACAAATTCCTTTATGTAAAGACTCAAAATCCGCTTTTTAAACCGGTTCTAGGTCCTTATGTTAAAAAAACGGTAAAAAACAAAATTAGTTTCTAAAATTCTGAAAAATTTAATCCTAATTTTTATTAAATAGAGTATAGAAAAAAACTGCATCTCGATCTGTTAGAATACACCTAACAGATCGAATGCAGTTTTTTAGAAGTTACTTTTTATTCATAAATTGGATACGCACTAAATTTATAATCTTTCCCTAATTGGATTACCGTAACGTTTGTAAACTCTAGTGCATCTGACATTTTCTCAATGCCTTTGCCTTCTACAAAAGTTGGGGCTTCTTTACCACCTACAATTTTAGGCGCAATGTAAAGTTCAAGTTTATTGATTAGCTTTTGTTCAATAAACGATGCATTCACCTGTCCTCCTCCTTCGATTAAAAGGGAAGAAACCGAATGTTCACCCACTATTTCAAGCATTTCAGATAAGTTCACATGTTTTTCACCGCTTGTAACAAAAACTTTTACTCCCTGTTCTTCAAGCTGTTTTCTTTTTTCACCATCATGGTTACTCGTTGTAAAAATCCAAGTTGGTGCTTCTTTATCCGTTACGACTTTTGCTTCGATTGGTGTTCTTAGCTTTGAATCCAACACAATACGAACTGGGTTGCGGCCGCCTTCAAGGCGTGTTGTGAGGGAAGGGTTATCTTCAATCACTGTTTGAACACCCACAAGAATTGAACCTGTTTCGTGACGAAGCTGATGAACATCTCTTCTAGCGTCTTCTGACGTAATCCATTTACTGTGAGAAGACGCCGTTGCGATCTTTCCATCTAGGGTAATGGCAGATTTTAAAATAACAAATGGTTTTTTTATCGTAATGAAGTGATTAAACACCTCGTTCATTTGACGGGATGCTTCTTCACATATTCCTACTTCAACTTCAATGCCGGCATTCTTTAAGATACTTACTCCTCGTCCTGCCACAAGTGGATTTGGGTCAAGCGTAGCAATGACGACTTTTGAAACTTCTGCTCGAACAAGCGCTTCTGCACAAGGACCGGTGCGACCATGATGCGAACACGGTTCTAACGTAACGTATGCCGTGCTTCCCTTGGCTAACTCACCAGCCATATTTAGCGCATGAATTTCAGCGTGAGGACCCCCTGCTTTTAAATGCGTACCAATTCCCACAATACGATTATCGTTTACAATCACACATCCAACAAGTGGATTTGGGTCTGTTTGCCCTTTTGTAGCTTTTGCATTTTGTATTGCAATGTTCATGTAAAATTCATGACTACTCAAACCAGTACCTCCTCACCTAAATGACCCGAGCGCTGCACTTTTGTTTGAAGGTATTTTTCATTAAACTCTGATACGTCTCCCCAAAGTGGAATGCGTCCTGATAACGAAGCACCGTTTTCTTCTAATGCTATAAGCTTTTTCGGGTTATTTGTAATTAAAATAACCGGCTTTCTACGAATCTGCTTTAGCACGCTGATTGCTTCTTTATACTGACGAGTATCATCAGCAAAACCTAACTCTTCGTTCGCTTCAACCGTATCAAATCCGTTTTCTTGAAGCACGTAAGCCATTGCTTTACTAAATAAGCCAATCCCTCTTCCTTCATGATTTGCTAAATAAAATAAGGCACCAGCTCCGTTTTCCGTAATCATCTTCATGGATTGTTTCAGCTGGAATCCACAGTCACAGCGCTTGCTGCCGAAAATATCACCTGTATGACAAATACTGTGCATGCGAATTAATGCCTGGTCCGCTTCTTTAAAGTCTCCATATACAAGTACGCTAGACTGCTGTAAATCGGCCAAGTTAGCAGAATTCATCTGTTCAACCAGTTCTTCTAAGCTAAGTTCTCCTTGTTCCACATCATCGGAACGTAACCAAGAATACCATTGAAAGATTTTTGTTTCTCCTTCTAAATTAACTGGTAAACGAATTGGACCTACAACGTATATATAATGATCTTGATTATTAATCACGTTTACTTTATCTTTTAGTGCATCTATCACTTTTTCATTTAACATATTCGTTCCTCCTGACAATCACATTACATTCTTATTTTAAACTAATTAATGTCATCCTTCCAATTTGGATGCTTTACATTTCATTTAGTTACTTTTTGTAAGTTAATTTCATTATAAAAGTTATCTTTATATTTGTAAATCATTTTATCTCAAAGTAAATAGTTTGAACACTATTTATTACGCGTCAATGTGCTATATATAATTTTATAAAGGTAAACAAACGAAAGAAAAGCACAGCGAACAATTTCTTCACCGTGCTTTTCTAAGCTTTTTCACTATTTTTTATTTATTTACTACTTGTTTTTCCAACGCTACCCTAGAGGCAACTTTTGAATAGCGGCCATGTAGTGCGTAATAAGCTACAAGTGCCACTATACCAATCACAGCACATACAATATACATTCCTTGATAACCAATTGAACCAGAGACAATTGCTAAGACAGAGGAGCCAACTCCCAGTCCTGAATCAAACAAAACAAAGAACGTCGCTGTGGCAACTCCACGACGATGCGGTGGAGATACCTTTATGGCAATAGACTGTAAGCTTGATGTTAACGTTCCAAACCCAATTCCAATTAAACCACCAGCAAGTAAGAAAGTCGTTCCTGAAGACGCTTGGCTGATAAGGAACACGCCGATTGTAAACAGTAGAATTGCTGGGTACACAACGAAGTTCTCACCGTAGCGGTCAAACCATTTTCCTGTAAAAGGACGAGATAATAATAAACAAACTGCGTACACCACAAAGAAATAGCTTGCTACGCTTGTAAAGTTCATCTCTTTAGCAAAGACAGACACAAACGAAATAATGCTTGCGTACGCAAATGAAAGTACAAATCCAGCTAATGCAATGGGAAGTGCTTTGAATTCAAATAGGCTTGCTAGGAGAGAAACCTTCACCTCTGTAGAGCTTTTCACCACTTTTAGCGTTGGAACTTTTAGCACCAAGCTACACAGTAACCCCAACACTGAGGCTACAATTGCTACTGTAAAAACAGCTGAATGTCCAGCTGCTTCGACTAGTGTTAATCCCATAAACGGTCCGATTACCATCGCGAGGTTC
The DNA here is from genome assembly GCF_004348885.1 of Bacillus sp. CBEL-1. NCBI lineage: Bacteria > Bacillati > Bacillota > Bacilli > Caryophanales > Bacillaceae > Bacillus > Bacillus sp. CBEL-1. The sequence goes on from NZ_SBIM01000003.1 coordinate 404,343, forward strand.
ATAAATGTAGCAAAGTACCCCATTCCTTCTCCACGACGATCATCAGGAATAACGTTTGCTACAATCCCCCCAGTAGCTGTTGTTGCCATTCCAAATCCAACTCCGTGCAGTACGCGAAGCAGCAGCAAACTTGAAAGTGAATTGACTTGACTATATAAAACTGAACCAATTAAAAAAAGCACCGCTCCAATGACTAAAATTCTTTTCTGACCAAAGGTAATCATCCATTTACCGGAGAGCGGGCGAAAAATAATGGCTGAAATTAAAAACACTGTAACAATAAGTCCTAAACTGCCTTTATCTGCTTGTAAAATGTCTGTAGCATATAAAGGAAGCGTAACCGTCATCATATAAAAAACAACAAAAATAAAAAAGCTCGTCATCGAGACGGCTACAAAATCCTTCGTCCATAGCTTTGACTTACTCATTTCATTCCTTCCTTTCCTTTAAACAAATATCATATTGTTTTCCACAAAAATAATTTGTATACAAATTATATGAACTAAAACTATTATAGTGATGATTTCTTTTCATGTCAATCCACTTTTTGGCACCTTCACTCCCGTTTTCTGCTCTCAGAAAACAACCAGGCAAAGTGGATTACATACTTTCCACTTTGCCTGGTTGTTAATTACCTTCTTTAATCACTTGGATTTCTTCGGCATTCCCTTTTGCTGGAACTGTGTACTTGACACTTTCACCTTTCTTTAACCACGCTTTGACCAGTTGACCTTTTTTGTAGGTAACGGATGAATCCGGCACCTTTAAGTAAATCGGTTGAATGGTATCATCACCTAATACTTCGCTTGTCGTATAATTAAGCGCTACGTCCCTAGGAATGACGTTCGCAACTAAAATTTCATTCTCTTTCACTTCCATGATGCGACCTTGGATTATGTACCCTTTGTTATCTTCGCTTTGTTGACTTGAGCATCCTATTAAAACCATAATAAAGCTTATTAATCCTATGAATGCAAGAACCTGTTTTCTCATCGCTTTTATCTACTCCTATTTTAAGGTTCTTTTTATTATAACGTGTTTTTTACCTCTTTTTCCAATTAATCAAAAACGACCCGTATGTATACGGGTCGTTTTTGATTAAGTAAAAGTTAGATTTTCACATCAACTTTCGCTTCTTTTTTCAGCTTTTCAACTTGCTCGCCTACTTTTTCTTGTTTCTTCTGTTGTTCAAGTTGACCTTTAATTTGATCTTTTACTTCTTCATATTTTGGCAGCTGCTGCTGTTGATCTGATCCTGCACTTTCTGCTTGCTTCGCATATTGGTCGTAGTACTCTTTCACTTCTTCATCCGTTACTTCATCAGCTTTAATTTCTTTTTCTACATACTTATTATACTGAATACTTTCACCAAGCTGCTCTTTTAATTGATCCATATTGAGACCTGCTTGCTTTAATACATTGTTAAATTCTTTTTCTGAATCATACTGCTTTTTAGCATCTTCAATTTGCTTATTAATTTCTTCTTCTGATGCTTTATAACCTTTTTCCGTTGCATCTTGAATGAGCAGCGTTTGTCCCACTAAGCTATCGATTGTTTGATCTTTAACCTGCTTAGCAGCATCTTTTGTTGTTGGGTCTTGTCCCATTTGCTGCATTTGCATTTGAGATGTTTGAAGCACTTGATTGTATTCAGATCCTAAAATCTTTTCGTCATTTACAAGCGCTACAGTTTTCTTTTCATCTACCTGCTGCTTTTCTAATTTCTCCTGCATTTCTTTCATTTGCTTTTCTTGTTCTTTTGTTTGTTGCTGCTGTTCTTCCGTTTGAGCTGTTTTCGAATCTTCTTTTTTATCCGCACTGTCGCTAGCATCATTTGATCCACATGCTGCAAGCGCTACGGAAAGTAGTCCAACGATGAAAGGGTATTTCAATTTCTTCATGGTTAATAGAGCTCCTTTCGTCTTTTCAAAAAATTGCTTTCGTTTAGAAAACATCTTGAGGGCATTGTATCGAAACTACTTCTAAAAAGAAAGTAATTCGATCAATTTTACATATCTGTAACAGTATTGAAAAGATTCGTCATTTTATACACCTTTGCTGAGAAAGATGGTAAAAACCTACCAAATCAGTATGTATAACATATCACACTCTACGGAATAAGCATATTCAATTAACAAATTGTTTACGCTTGTCATAAGAAAATAGAATCATCAAAGCACCTAAACCTGCACAAACCGTGTACATGACCGAATAGGATAAAGCATCTGCAACCGGTCCCATAACTACACTGCCCAATGAAACGCCTAAATCTGCTGTAGCGATGAATAATCCAAGAAGAACGTTACGATTAGTAGCTGGCAATACAAAACTTAAATATGTCGTTAATGTAGGATAAATAATTGCTTGAGCTATTCCCATTAAAATGGCTGCAGCATAAAAGAAAAAAGCTCCTCCAACAACAGCAAAGCTAATTGACTGAGCTGCTAGTGCCAGCATTAATAGTGTACCTGCCATATAGAGAGAGTGCCACTTGCCGTCTGAAGGGATTTTTTTCATTAGCGTGAAGCGCGCTGCAACAACAGTAGCTGCTTGAATCATTAAATACATGCCGGCGTGACTATTTTCCAACTGCTCTGCATAAAGAGGAATGAAGGTTGTAACTGCTCCAAACACCATAGAGGATACGAGCATGATTACGCTACATTTAAATAAGTAAGGATTTTTAAAAAGCTGACTGAACGACTCTTTCATTCCAAGAGGAGGAGGTGATTTTTTCACTTCGTTATGCGTATTCATTGTGGAACCATACCCTACTATTCCTGTCAAAATCGCAAGAGCAACCATCAAAATCGTAAAATAGCTCGCATTATCTGCCTGCCAAATACCAATAGCTAACAGAGGCCCAATAATCCCGGGAATATACGAGCATAAAGAGTAAAGAGAAATCCCTTGTGAACGATTTTCTTCAGGAAGTGCATCGATAATGGCGATTTGCAGTGACATGGAGAAGAAAGCCGTACAAACGCCTTGAAGGATACGAGCGGTAAAATAACCGCCTAAACCTGTAAAGGTATATAAAATTAGCGCTGCGGCATTAATCAGCAAAATAACGCGTAGCACTTTAACAGGACCAAATTTGTGAATAATATAACCTGCCCATGGTCTAAAAAACATTGTCGTAAACAAGTAAGCACCCATGATGATACCAATTGTTGTATTTGTTGCCCCTAAGCTGTCTCCTTTTAACGGAATAACCACGTTTAGTATGGCATTAGCACTAAAATAGAGAAGCACTAATGCGTATAAACGTAAAAAGGGCCAAGATAGTGCTCCTTTCACTGTTTTCCCCTCCTATAAGCTAATGGTTTTGTTCAACAACGCCTTAGCATATGATGACTTCACGTTTTTTAAATTGCTCACTGACACTACCTCTTCGACTTGTCCTTCTTTAAAAATCATAATCCGGTCGCAAAGGTACGTTGCAGCCTGCAAATCATGCGTAATAAAGATATAGCTCATGTCATAAGCGCTTCTTAATTCCCTTAATAAGATTAAAATTTGAAGCTGAACAGATATGTCTAATGAGCTGACGGCTTCATCGAGTAAGAGGTATTTTGGTTTTGTTGCAATGGCTCTTGCAATACAAACTCTTTGTGCTTCTCCACCTGACAATTCGTGTGGATACTTATGTTTATAAAACGCAGGAAGCCCTACTTGATGTAGTAATTTTTCTATTTCTTTTTCTTGATTTTTTTTGGGTACTTTTACGATTTGAAGAGCCTCCTGAATGGCTTTTTTAACCGTAAAAAAAGGATTCAAGGAAGACGTATAATTTTGAAACACAGCGCTCATTTTCCCCACGCGTGCTTGTACGTTCCTGGTACTTATACCATCGAGTAAAACCTCTCCTTTATCCGGGCGTTCAATGCCAAGAATTAAACGTCCTAGCGTTGACTTACCGCTACCGCTCTCACCAATAATACCTAGGCACTCTCCTGCCACGCATTTAAAACTAACTTTTTTAATGATTTGCTTTTTCTCTTTGGACAAGAGCCCTCCAGATGTATATGATTTTTCAACTTCGCATACGTTAAGCATCGACAGCCCCCCCTACCATTTTCTGAAAATGTTCACTAAGCGTACGCTTTGTTGAAATAAGATATTCCGTATATGGATGTTGAGGCTGTAAAAAAACATTTTGTGTTGCCCCTCTTTCTACGATTTCCCCATCCTTCATTACAAGTACCTGATCTGCCAATTTCTTTACAATTCCTAGATCATGTGAAATAAAAATCATGGCTGACCCAATATTTTCTCGTAAATTGATTAACTGCTCGATTACATCAAACTGAGAAATGGTATCTAATGCGGTCGTTGGCTCGTCAGCAATTAAGACAGCTGGTTCTAGCAGTAACGCTAGGACAATCATCAATCGCTGAAGCATTCCTCCTGAAAGTTCATGTGGATATTTGTTCATGACATCCATTGGACTTTGTAGACGCACACGCTTCATCCCATCGATAAGCTTACTTTCCAGGTGCTGGTAGCTCCAATCCATATGCTGCTTGAGGGTAGCCATTAAATGCATTCCAACAGGATTAGAAGGATTGAAAGCACTCATGCCGTTTTGCATGATCATGCAAAGCTCTTTCCCTCTTTTACTTCTCATTTGTTTTTCAGAAAGCTGAAATAAATCTTCTCCCTTTAATAACACGCGACCAGATTGGCTAATTCCTTTCTTATGTAAACGCATGATCGACTTACATGTCATTGACTTGCCACTACCGCTCTCTCCGACTAGAGCTAAGCATTCGCCTTTATCGACTTGAAATGAACTATTATGAATGATGGACGTATTTGTCTGATTATCAATTACTTGCAGCGTTTCTACTATTAATAAACTCATGGTGTTATTTCGCAACCTCCTTTTCATGTAACAGTGATTTTACGATGTGCGCTTCCTTTTGCATTCTAGCTTTTGAGCTCGCAAGCTTCGGGTTTAACGCAACTTGAAGCGCATCTGCTAAGAAGTTAAAAGCTAGAACCACTGTAATAATTGCTAGACTCGGAGGCAGTAATAGTTCTGGTTTTGTGAAAATGACATCTCTAGCTTCATTCAGCATCATACCCCATTCTGGATTTGGTGCTTGAATGCCTAATCCAAGAAACGAAAGACCTGAAATTTGCAAAATGGTAGAGCTAATTGAACTACTTGATATGACCGCAATATCGGCAAAAGTGACTGGAAGCATATGACGATAAATAATGGTGAAATGATTGAATCCGGACGCTCGCGCAAATTTTACATATTCCAAATCACTATACTGCATCACGGAAACTCGGATTACGCGTGCAAACCAAGCCCACTTCATTAAAATAAACGCAATTAAAATATTTTCTAAGCCAACCCCGAGAATACCTACAACAGCAAGCGTAATGACGTACACAGGAAAAGAAAGCATAGCATCACAGACTCGCATAATAATAGAGTCGATAACACCTTTAAAGTATCCCGCAATGAATCCTAGTAGTCCCCCCAGTACAACCGATAATGATAGCGCGATTAACACATAGATAATACTAGGACGAATACCGTAAATAAGCCTGGACAATACGCACCTCCCTAAGTGATCATTACCTAGCCAATATTCAAGTGAAGGTGCAGCATATCGTAAAGCCATATTCACTTTAACGGGATCATTTGGCGCAACGACCGGTGCAAAAACCCCCACAATCAACGTTAGGACGATAATCACAAGTGAAGCGAGTCCGAGCTTATCTTTTGCCAAGCCTTTTAATAGTTGCATCCTATTCACCAATCCTTAGCTTCGGGTTTAACGCTGTGTTAACAATGTCTGAGATTGTATTAAACACAACAAAAGCCACCGCGATAATAAGTACGTATGCTTGAATAACAGGAAAGTCCCTGCTTAAAATGGACTTGATGCTTAAACTACCTAGCCCTGGCCATGCAAAAACATTTTCAATAACAACCGTCCCACCTAAGATAAGCGGAATGGACATACAAAAAATCGAGATGGATACTTGAAGAGAATTTTTTAAGACAGCGGCTATGATTTTTTTCTCAGATAACCCCGAAGCTCTAGCGTACAAAACATAATCTTCGTTTAGGTTTGCGAGCATAGCGCTACGCACAGTGCGAAAGTATAGTCCGATATGAGTAAAGGCAATTACCGAAACAGGCAAAATATAACTTTTGTACGATTCAAGTCCGCTTGTTGGAAGCAAATCAAGCGTAACGGAAAAATACCAAACCATTACTATGCCGATTAGATATGCTGGAAGTGCTGATAAGAAAAAGAATGTCCCTCTAATAAAACGATCCAGTAATCTGCCTTCTGTTAATGCACAGACAATGCCCAAAATGATGGAAGAACTAATAATGACTACTGATGAAACGAGCGTTAATTTTAACGTATTAAAAAAAGCCGGCCCTAAGAGCACCCAAACAGTTTCATCCTTAACATAAGAATTTCCGAAATCCAATTGAAGACACGAAGCGAGCCAGTTTAAGTATTGAACGATAAAAGGATTATTAAGCCCTAGCTCTTGCCTTGTTTGAGCGATAAGCTCATCAGTAATCACTGGAACATCTTGCGCTTGCAAAACTAATTTAGCAGGATCTTCGGGAGATAAATTGATTAGTACAAATGTTAGAAACGAAATAATAAACAGCAGCGGAATCATTAACAGCAGCCTTTTTACAACATATACACCCATGCTTTATCTTCCTTTCTTTATTTTCAACCACTAAAAAAGGGGAAAATCTCCCCTTTTTACTTTTCAAACTTCATCTGTTCAAACGGTAGTTCATACTGAGTTTGTTTAAACGAAATTCCTTTTAAATTTTCTGGAGCTACTACGGTTACGTTTCCGTTTGTAATTGGAATAAACACCGCTTCATCATGCACAATAGTTAAAATATCAGCATATAGCTTCTTCCGCTCATCTTCAGTAGTTGACGTCATTACTTGTTCAATTTTTTTGTATAGCTCATCGGCGTGAGCAATTCCCTTTGTTGTATGCAAATAAGAGGCATCTGAAGTAAACGCAGCAATAGTACTTTGAGGGTCATAAGCTAATCCCCACGTTTGGTTAAATAGTAAGTCATAGTCTCCTGCTGCTCTTCGGTTTGCTATTGACGTTGACTCTTCTCCCGTCAACTTAATTTCTACTCCAATTTCTTTAAGTGCATTTTGAATAAACTCAGCCTGCGTTTTTTGAGACGCAGAGTTGCTGTCATAATAAAGCGTCATTGAAAGCAGCTGGTTGTCTTTTGTGCGAATACCGGTTTGTTTATCTTCTTTCCAGCCTGCTTCACTTAAAAGTGCTTTAGCTTTTTTCACATCGTAGCCACGCTTCTTAAGATCTACATCTGCATAATTAACATTTTTAGAAAACAAAGTATTGGCTGGAGTTTCTGTACCCTCAAAAATGGTTTCGCTAATTGTTTTACGGTCAATCGCATACCAAATTGCTTCACGAACTGCTGTTTCACTTACTGGACTAGTTGATTTACTGCTGTTGGCTACAATCATTTTTGTATTCATTTGTTGACTTCTAACGAGCTGATAATCACCTGAATCAACAAGCTGTTGCATTGCTTTTACATCAATGCTGTCTGCACCCCGGTCATCCGTAAAGACAAAGTTCACTTCACCTTTTTGCAATGCTAAAAACGTCGTGTCTCCTTGGGGAAGGACTTTAGCAGTAATTGTCTTAACTTCTGGCTTTCCATTCCAGTAACTTTCGTTTCTTTCAAATGTTGCGTAGTTGTCCACCTTATGATTTTTTAGAACATATGGACCCGTTCCATGATAACCATCTACACCATCTTTTGTTCCATCATTTTTAAAATCATTCGGTGAGATAAAAACATAAGGTCGCGTCATAGATAATTCAACTAATGTCGGATAATATGGCTCTGATAAAACAAGTTCAATCGTATAGTCATCTACCACGTTACAGCTTACGATTTTAGTAGATAGCTTAATCCATGAGTGTGTTTCTGCATTTTGCTGCACCGCATCAATATTTTTCTTAACTGCTTCTGCATTAAACGGTGCTCCATCATGGAACTTTACACCCTCTCTAAGCTTGAATGTGTAGGTTTTACCGTCTTTTGAAACCTCCCAAGATTCTGCAAGAAGCGGTTTAATTCCTTCTTCCGTATTTTCTACAAGTGATTCATACACCATTCCTTGTGCTGACATTGCACCTGGATAAAGGTGTGGATTCATATCGTTAATGTCCTTGGATGTTGCATAGGTAATTTCATTTTTATTTGTTGCACTTGTACTAGCTTTTTCGTTGTCACTGCATGCACTTGTAGCAAGTAAAGCTGCACATGTAAGCACTGCTAGTGTAAATGATTTTCTTTTTTTCACGTTTGTTCCTCCATTATTGTATTATTTCTATTGTTTTACTATTTGTTTATCAAGAGCTTGATAAATCATGCTTATATCATCTTCAAATGCTAAATTTGAAAATGCGGCTGAAAGCTTTACATCTTCATAAGCTTCTGAGAATGCCCTTACTTTCTCTTTATACGCTGTTAAAAACTGATCAATAGTTGGACAATCACACTCTACGTATCTAGCGATTGCTTGAATCATTTTCAGCCGGTAATAATCCTCTTTAGGCATTCGTGGAATATCAAACTTTTGTTCTTTATTCACAAATACGGTTTGAAGCGGAACTGCTGAAAAGTCGAAGTAGCGCCCATGTTCGTCAGGCTCTGAGAATGGATCCACAAGTAAAGATGCATATCGTACGTACAGCAAATATTCTTGGTGAATACTCTCTAACTCACTGAACTTTTCGATATCGTGTAAAGACAAACTTTCTCTTCGTACAGGATAATTATCTTCCGTCATAAATTTCAGTAAATTCAATTGTTTAACGTTAAGCCTTGAAATAATGCTCATAATTTCTTTCCATTGATTGAGCATATTCTTAATTAATGAAGGCGTAATCGGCCCTTCTGGATACATTTTATATACGTATTTCAGATGCTTTTCCTCTTTAAGAATATAGCTGAGTGAAAATTCATTCATAAACAAAGGAGGATGCACGTATAGAGAAATGTTTCTCGTCTCTGCTTCAATCGGTGTTTTCATTACTTCAATTGTTAAATTTAACTGTTTGTACAGATTAACAAGCTTTTCAACCGCTTCAGACGAAGAGTTCGTAGAGCCTAAGTAAATCTTCTTTTTTACAGCCGTTGTTAACACTTGATTTGATGGATAAGAGCTTAACCAACGCGTATCTCCAAAGTATGTAGAAAAACTAATGACCTCAACCTGAGGGTTAAACTGTTTCATATAGTGATGTACTAAGTAATTTGAGCCAAGAGTCGGTGATATTAATATAACGGTCTTCACATCTTTTAACGTATTTTTATGAAGCGAGGTTAATACGTCTAGATATGCATCAGTTGTGACGGCTAAAATAAGCGTATCCCATTCTCCAACCACTTCTTCATACTGAAAAAATATATCATCAACTATAAATTGCCCCTGCATCTTTTCATGCTTTCGATTTTGAACAGCTACCTGAACAAGATGACCGTGTTCAGCTAAGGAAGCAAAAAATTTTTCTGAACGCACAGAAGTCCTTCCTGCAATACCAACTCTACTGCTTAAAGCTTTCTTAAAGTTTAATCCTAGCTGTAAAGCGGTTGGTCCAGTTCCCAACACCAAAACATTCTTAAACGACTTCAACTGCTTCACCCTTTCTTTGTTTTTGATAAAGCGCGATATCAAAAACTTGATTCGGACGCAACACCTGTTCAACGAGCATCCACTTTTCGCTATTGACTTCTTTAAGCGGATAGTTAAACAGTGATTTTAAGTCGTTACCATATCTCATAGCAATCGTTATTTCATCTCTCGTTAGATTATATAGCTGATCTAATAAGTCGTATTTTTCCTTCACAGTAGAGCTGAAAATAACGTGGGTAATATCTTTTAAGCAGTCTAACTGGTCCAGTTGACTATTTTGAACTCGCACATTCAGTCCGTCACCTAGTATGCGTAATACTTCTCCACCTAGCTCGATGGCTTCGTCGTCAATATCAATACCAATAACCTCTGCTCCTGTTTTTTTTGCAATCAATAGTGGCGTCATCGGAAAAGCTCCAGAGCCAACTAATAGAACTTTAGAAGTGGGTTTCACTTGGAAATTACCAAACTCTTCTTCAATACAAGACTCGATATTTTTGAAATAATCAGTAATGTTTGATTGTCCACCAAGCAATTGAAGAGCGCGATACTTTTCCATAATCGCTACGCAACGAGCCGAAATCTGCTGTAGTTCTGTAAGTAGTTCCTCATTGATGTCTTCTACCTGAAGTAAGAACCACTTCTCTCTGTTAGATTCATCAATAATAAATGCTGTATATTCGTTAATTAATTTCTCTAGCTCTTCACAATGCTGAGCGGTACTGTCGTATTGTGAAGCCCAATAATTAAACTTACCTGAAAAGTCCAGTAGCTGATGTTTAAACTTTAATAGTTCTTCCACACAATCATCTCCAATCTTACGTTTTATACAGTAACAAATGCCTTTCCTTGAGCAACAATGCGAACTGTGCCTTCAATTTGCACATGTCTCACAAATCCATTTTCATACTTTCCAAATACACGAATACCACCGCCAGGCTGCTTAATCTCTACACTAATCTTTTGTTTTGATAAAAATGCAAGATACGCACCTATTGAAGCTGTTCCAGATCCGCATCCCCTTTCCCATACCATGCTGTTTAGCTTAGGAATATAGATGAGTGGGGCTAAGTAAGATCTGACTTTTTCGTATAGTAACACCCCAATTAGCGTTGTTTCAGGGAAACTTTCTTCTAGGGAGCGTGCAAGTACTTCTGCTGCTGTTTTCACCTCTTCATCAACTTCGTCTACTTCAAGCACAATGTGTAGAAAATCCTCGTACTCAACTGAGTAAGCATGAACATATGTATTCTCGTACTCTATAACTCTAGGTTCAATTCGTTTAGGTAGCGGCATCGCAATGCGACATTTATAGTCATCTTCTACTTTTCGCACCTGACAGGCAATCAGCTCCTCAGCTCCTGAAGCTTCAATCGATAAATGTGATATCCCATTTTCCTCAATGCCTCTTTGATGGGCAATAAATGCAGCTAAAGACATACAAGCGTTTCCGCAAAATTCATTTCCAGCCATTTGAAGGTGCCCATCTGCATTTCCATCTTTGGGTTCTTTAATAAAACCTACTTGCTCTGCATACACATGATCGTACGCCATCATCTTTAAAGCTATTTGTTGATAGTCTCCGTTGAAATGATGACTCTTAACTAAGATTGTCATGTTTTGTGTAGGACTTAATTTAATAAACTCTACCTCTTGCTTCATCACATATACCTCTATATCATTTTTATACTCACAAGAAAATAGGAATGATTACTATTTTCAATAACAAGGATTATAACTCGCTTTCTAAATAGTGTCAACAGTGTATAAAATTTCATTTTCTTTTCATAAATAAAGGAAGCTAGGTCATTAAACCTAGCTTCCTGTCCGCTTTACTCCTTAAATTCTCCTGGTTTTAAATCTTTTAAGCCTGCTTGTAAGTAATAGAAAAACCTTGACTTCATTTTTTCTTCCATATTTATTTCCTTTACATCTGTATAAATATAATGAAACCACTCTTTTTCTAACTCTTCAAGGTTTTTACCGTAAACCTTTTTCAACACTTCTTCTAAGCCTGCTTGATTGTACACTTGCTCAAACTTTCCAACCCCATACTCATTGTCTTTTTGTACACGCAACTTCCTCTTTACATATACTTGAATTTTAATCATTTTTTTACTTTTATAAAAATAAAAAAAGAGCAGTTCAATCTAGAACCACTCTTTTCGTTATCTTAATGTGCTTGCTCTTGGTTATCTACAATAATTCGCTTAATAAAGAACGAAATAATCAAACCAACAACAGCCACGATTGCACCAAAGATAAAGGCGTTTTGAACACCCTTGGTAAACGCAAGCACTGCATTTAATGGATCTGTTGGGTCTGATACAGATTCCATAAAGCTTCTAGAACCTGACGATAAAATTGAAATTGCAACCGCTGTTCCTACTGCACCGGCTACTTGCTGCAGCGTATTCATAATTGCTGTACCGTGTGGGTAAAGCTCTGGTGGCAGCTCGTTTAAACCATTTGTTTGAGCCGGCATCATAATCATGGAAACGCCAATCATAAGAGCAATATGCAAAGCAACAATAAGCGATGTTGACGTTTCAAGTGAAATCGTTGAAAAGCCAAACATTGTCGCTACTACAATGATAAGACCAGGAATAACTAACCACTTAGGGCCAAAACGGTCGAATAGCCCACCCATTACAGGTGAAAGAAGTCCGTTCACAATTCCTCCTGGAAGAAGCATCAATCCGGCTGCAAATGTTGATAGAGCTAGTGATGTTTGCAAGTATAATGGTAAAATCATCATGGATGACAAAATAACCATCATCGAAACTAAAATTAAGAGAAGACCAACAACAAACATTGGGTACTTAAATGCTGTTAAATCAAGCATTGGCTCTTTCATCTTTACTTGACGAATTGAAAAGACTACCAATCCTAAAATTCCAACAACAAGCGCGATAATTACTTCGGTACTTCCCCAGCCCCCGCCTTCTCCAGCGCTGCTAAAGCCGTACACAATCCCACCAAAGCCAATGGTTGAAAGAATAATGGACAGAATATCAATTTTTGGCTTTGTTGGTGTTGTAACGTTTTGCATAAAAAATGCTCCAAACACTAATGCCACAAGCAGTAATGGCAGTGAAATCCAGAAGATCCAGTGCCAAGTAAGTGTTTTTAAAATCAACCCTGATACTGTTGGACCAACCGCTGGTGCAAACATAATTACAAGACCGATAATCCCCATCGCTCTTCCACGCTTATGAGGCGGAATAATGACCAAAATCGTATTAAACATTAGGGGTAAAAGAAGTGCTGTTCCAATGGCCTGCACCACGCGAGCAATCATTAACACGCTAAATGTTGGTGCGATTGCTGCAATAAACGTGCCAATAATGGAAAAAATGAGTGACGCAATAAATAGCTGTCTCGTTGTAAACCATTGAAGAATGAAACCTGAAATTGGTACTAAAATACCAAGCGTTAATAAGTATCCTGTTGTAAGCCACTGTGCCGTTGTCTCATGAATACCAAAGCCAATAATTAAGTCACGCAGAGCCATATTTAAAGCCGTTTCACTGAATAATCCGATGAACCCAGCGATCAGAAACGAAGCTATAATCGGCAAAGCTTTTACATTCGAAGCCTGTGCAGCCTGATGGTTACTCATAGTAAATTCCTCCCTCTTACTATCTTTTTATAAGTACATAACAGTATATAAGTAATGTCCTCAGCCTAAAGAAATATACCATTTATAGGATTATCATACAAGTTTAATGATTTGTTAAAAATAAAAAAAGACTTTAAGACATTCTTAAAATCTTTTTAGATACTCAAACTATTATAAAGATAAATCTAATTTTACTAATTATATTAATTAAAATGTAATTTAGACTTTCGACCTTATTCTTTATACCCTGATATACCATATAAGAGAATCCTCAAAATGGTTTCATGATCGTTGACATTTTTTCCGCTAAATAAAATGCTACTTTTAGAAGCCATATCTTGTCTGTAAAGTTCGATTACTTTCATAATCATTTCATTTGGAATCTCTTTTGAAAATATACCTTCACGCTTACCGTCATTAATAAACTCTATTATTAATTCATAAGTCTTTGAAATAAATTCTTCTTCTATCATCTTTTTCATTGCTGGATCATTCATCATTAATTCGATAAACTCTGGATGAAATTGAGTAAGAAGTTCTGTTTTTGTAAAGATTAGCTTAGCTATTTTTTCATCCATTTTTACTTTAGATTTAGTAATCTCTTGAGCAAGTTGCAGCTGTTGAAACAGCACAAACCTCACAATTTCAGTCATTAATCCTTCTTTGCTTCCAAAGTAATTGTAGATTGTAACTACTGAAACCTTTGCTTTTGATGCAATATCGCGAATAGAAACTTTTCTAGGAGATAGCACTTTAAACAATTCAAGAGCTGATTCAATAATTAACTCTCTCTTTTTATCCGTTCTAATTTTAAAACCATCCATTATTTTATTTCACCTCAAAAATATTATAACAAATCATTGATTTTGTTTCAAAATTATTATAAGATTTATAAAAAATGAAACAAAAAGTTAAATTTGTTTCAAAAATAAGAAACGGGAGAAATATTTTATGCAAAAAGCAATCGAAGTAAATGAACTAACATATTCTTATGACAAAAAAAGTCATGCTGTAAACAATTTATCTTTTGAAGTGAAAAAAGGTGAAATATTTGGATTTTTAGGCCCAAGTGGTGCAGGTAAATCCACTACCATTAAGCTATTAACAAGGCTTATTTCTCCTCCACCCGGTAAAGTATTTATCTTGGGTCAAGATATGTCTAAAGTAAAATATTCTTTTTATAAGAAGATAGGAATTGCTTTTGAAAATGATGTACTGTACCCTACATTAACTGGATACGAAAACTTAATGTTGCACGCTAAAATCTATGGAACACCTAAAGAAGAAGTTCTTGATATGTTAAAGAAAATGGACTTGTTTAAATCCAAAGATAAAAAAGCTGGGGACTATTCTAAAGGTATGAAAACAAGGCTGGTTTTAGCAAGAGCTTTAGTTACAAAGCCAGAAGTTCTATTCATGGATGAACCTACATCAGGTATGGACCCAGAAATAGCAGCTTATGTACGAGAAATTATTTTAAACTTGAATAAAAACGGCACTACCATGTTTCTAACAACGCATGATATGAATGAAGCTGAAAAACTATGTGATCGAATTGCTTTTTTCAATAAAGGCAAGATTATTGAATTAGATACACCAGAAAATTATAAAAAGCGATTTGGTAAACAAGTAGTTACAGTTGAACACAACGGACAAAAGAAAACTTTCTCCAAACAAGATGATTTAACTATGCTAACTGACATTATAAATAGTAAGAGTTTTGACAGCATTCATTCTCAAGAAGCTAGCCTTGAAGAGATTTTCATTAAAGTAGTAGGTCGAGGACTAAAAGGAGAAGCATGATGATTAAAATTGAATTTATTAAGCTAATTAGAAATAATATAGTAGCTTTAATTTTCGGATATATCTTTTGTATGGCTTTAGGAATTAACGTTCTGTCTTTTGGTTTTCAACATATTCAATGGGTCGAACAGTGGATGCCATGGCTAACCATTTTTAATGTTGTTATTTTAATTGATCTTTTGTTCTGGATGGCTGCAATGCAAATATCCGAGGATATTGATACAAATATGATACAAGTTATGAGAACTAGCAGAAGTATTACCCAGTACTTCTTTAGTAAACATGTACTACTTTTGCTTATTATTTTAATAGCTTCATTTCTGGCTGTGATCCCAAGAATAAACGAAATAGAGTTTGTTATACAGTTTTTATTTTTGACCCTCATTCTTTCTCTAGTAATGATTAGCAGTGGTGTTCTGTTAGCTATGATTGTAAAAAAACAAAGTATTGTCATGCTAGTAGGTAGTATTGTTACAGGTTTTATCTTTGCAGTTATGATTAGAGCTATTTTGCCGCTATGGAATATTGATTCTATTCCATTCAATCCATTTGAACCCTTTATTAAGACCTATTACTATCTATATCTAACTGAAGGTCCTGCGCCTAGTTCATATACTGGATTGTTTTTATTTTCAATTATATTTTATGTAGCCAGTATTTTTATCTTTAAAAAGTTAATGTTTGAGAGAGGGTTCAGGTTATGAAGAATACTTTTTTTACTTTTATGCTAAAAGATTTACTACTCGCACGTCGCAATATATTAATCTGGCTTATCATCGCTTTTCCTATATTTACTGCCTTTGGTGCTTCTGGCATAACAGAGACATATTCAGATATGCCAAAGATTGTAGTACTGAAAGATACAAAACAACCTGTAACTATACCAGCTGAAATTATGGTCTATGAAGTAAGTTCTTATGAAGACATGAAAACTAAGGTAAGGGACTTAGACACTAAAATAGGCTTTATGAATGGTAAACTAATCACTGATGGCAGAGAATCTCCTGAGTCTGTAAAAAAAGCAGCAGCAATACTAGATGGTAAACCAATTGAAGCTGGAAAGCTTAGTCCTACATTGTTTAATAAAGTGTATGCTTTTAACCTTTACGGATCATTTTTGTTCTTTGGAATGATTTTGTTATTTAGCCTAGTTGAAGAGAGAAAAAATAAAACAATAGACTTACAGCATGTTCAACCTGCTCATCCTGCTATACCTGTTTTAGCTAAACTAACGGTCGCTTCTATCATTACTTTAGTTGACTTTGTTGTATGTAGCTTTATATTAAACGTTCCTTTTAACATAGTACCGATATTGTTCATCATAATTATCGGCATTTTGCTTGGCACAGTACTTGGTTTATCAATGGCCTTTTACGCGTCAACCGAGACACAAGCTCTCGCCATCTTGAAGCCAATTACATTTGTTTTTCTTATATCGATTCCTGGATTAGGTCTATTTTTAGAATCAGATATTGTACGTATAATCGCTATGTTTAACCCATTTTATTGGTTTCTTCAACTAATCTATAGTTTATATACAAACGATTTAGATCTATCCTCTTTATACCTAAGTTTCACTTTATGTATTATAGCTCTCCTATTTATCATAGTGAACTGGCATAGAACGCCTTACGGAAGAAAAAACTCCAATTAATTTTTCAGCAGGTAACAGTAAGGAACCTACAAATCATCGCCTGTAGGTCCCTTACTGTTTTGGTTATAATTTTAGCTATCTACTTCCTTGAACCCTCCGCAATTAAAATCAACTTTACTCTTTCAACTTCTATTTCTGCTGTCTTCCTTTTTATTTTTAGGGACTATTGGAACAGGCTTTCATATATCCATTTCACTATTTTCCACTATATTACTATTATAGAAGCCATATTTATTGCGCCCTTTCAAAAAGTATGATAAAAATGTTTCCATTGCCTACCATTTATTTATGAATGGGGAGCTTACTACATTTGCTTAAAATCAGCACCTAATAGATTTTAAGTATATAGATAAGGAGCCGTGGTTTAAGTGGCAAACATTTTAATGGTTAATTTTCCTGCAGAAGGACATGTTAATCCTACTATCGGTATTGTGAAAGCCTTTACAGAAAGAGGTGACAGCGTCCACTATATTACAGCTAAAAAATTCAAGAAACGCTTAGAAGGCGCAGGAGCAACCGTCCACCTTCAGCCTGATTTGTTAAGCAAACTGGAAATTGATACGCATTCCACACAAGGGTTACATACGTTTTTAAACATGAATATTCAAAATTCCCTGGATACGTTAGAAGTGACAAAGAAATTATGTGAAGAATTTACATTTGATTTTGTATTTTACGAAAAATTTGGTGCTGGCCAGCTTGTAAGAGACTACTTACAAATTCCTGGCGTGTGCTCATCAGCTTCCTTTTTATTTCCAGAGGAATTTCACAAAAACATGCCTCTATCTCACTTACAACCAAATGAAGAAGCGCTAAATCTTCTTGAAAAAATGAAGACGCAGTACGGTGTGGAGCCAGAAAACATCCAGCAGTTTATGAACAACACTGCTGATTTAACATTTGTATTTACCAGCTCATATTTCCAGCCTAACAATGAGCAATTTGATGAATCAAAAGTCTTCATTGGTCCGACTTTTCCTAACCGTGCTGATAAAGATAACTTTCCTATCAATCTGCTAAAGAATGAACAAGTGCTGTTTATCTCAATGGGCACGGTACTTGATCACACTGAAGCTTTTTTCAACATGTGCATTGATGCCTTTGCAGACTTCGATGGTAAAGTAGTCATTGCTGCAGGTGAACGCGTTGACATGAATCAAATTAAAGAAGCACCTGAAAACTTTATCATTTCTGCTTACGTGCCTCAGCTAAAGGTCCTTGAGCACACAGATGTATTTATTACGCACGGAGGCATGAACAGCGTAAACGAATCCATTCATTTTAACGTTCCAATGGTGGTTATCCCCCATGATAAAGACCAGCCGATGGTTGCCCAGCGCTTAACCGAACTTGATGCTGGATACAGATTGCAAAAAGAGCACGTCAATTCAGATACGCTCAAAAAAGCGGTCAACGAAGTGCTTGCTAATGAACAGTATACAAAAGGAATTCAGTCTATTAACCAAAGCTTTCAAGAGTGCGGCGGTGCTAAAGAAGCGGTCCGTATTATTGATCGATTTGTTGCGCGTAAGCTATAAAGAAATTAAACAAAGAACGGAGCTGTTAGGTGACAGCTCCGTTCTTTGTTTAATCTTCAGCTTTAGAAACAACAAATTTTCATCATTTATTTTTCAAACAAAAACTGCGTTTTATCTCCTTTGAGCTCAAGCTTCGCGTCAAAGGTTTTGTCTCCTTTTTTAAAGCCTTTTATAAGGTTCGTTTGTCCGTCTTTTAACAGCTTTTTCGCATTTGCCTGCGAAATTGTTTTGCCAAGAATCTTTTTTGAAAATGTAAAACTGCACTGATTACTTTGATAATTAGAACAGCCATAAAACGTTCCTTTGTCAACGATGTCACCATCGCATTTTTTACAGCTTCCCACTTTGGTTCCAGTCGTTTTGCCTTTACCACCTTTTTTTCCTCTTGTTTGCTTGAACTCACTGAGATCAAAGCCGTCAAACGACCATTGGTTGCTTTGTTCCTTTGCATCCTCAATTAATTTAAGAGAAAGCTTCTTTACTTGTTCCATGAATTCTTGAGAAGATGCTTTTCCTTGACCAATTTCATGAAGACGCTGCTCCCACTTAGCCGTCATTTCAGGTGATGCAAGGATACTTGGTCCGATTGATTGAATTAGTACTTTTCCTTTATTCGTGGCAAACACCTGATTCTTCTTCACTTCAATATACTTGCGATCACGTAGGACGCTAATGATTCCTGCACGCGTGGCTTCTGTTCCTAGCCCCTGCGTTTTTGTTAACACTTTTACAAGCTCATTGTCATCTAAATGCTTTCCGGCTGTTTTCATTAGCGTAATAAGCTGACCTTCCGTATAGCGCTTTGGAGGCTGTGTTTTTCCGTTTTTCACCTTTACATCCTGAACAATTCCTTCTTCTTTTTCTTCTAGTGAAGGCAGGTCTTGTTCATCCTCATCCGCGTCTTTTTCTTTTTGCTTCCCATAAATCACTTTGCGCCAGCCTTCTTGGATTTGCTCTTTTCCTTTTGAAATAAACGTTGCCCGTCCTTCGACGAGCGTATGAATGGTCGTATAGTCGAAAATGGCTTGCTCATAATGTGCCGCAATTAATCTTTTAACAATGAGCGTATAAATGTTGGATTCTTCCCCTGACATTTTAGCTGGATCTGTCACCTGCTCTGTCGGAATAATGGCATAGTGATCCGTGACTTTCTTTTCGTTTACATACCGTTTATTATTCATAATGGACTCAATAGGAAGAGGGAAAAATTCCTTAAATGCACCAAGCTCACTAATCTTTGCAAGCGTCTCTGGGAACATTCCCGCTTCTTCTTTTGTCACGTAGCTCGAATCAGATCTTGGATAAGAGATAATCCCTTTCACATACAGCTTTTGCGCAATTTCAAGCGTTTTTTGCGGTGAGTATTTGAACATTTTATTAGCTGTTGCTTGTAATGAGGAAAGGTTGAATAAAAACGGTGCTTGAAACTCTTTGCGCTCTTTTTCAATGGAATCAATAACCGCATTTTTCCCTTTACAAAACTGCATAATTTTATGGGCCATCTGCTCATCGGTCAAGCGAGACTCACCGTCTTTATGCCACTTACCGTGATATATTTTGTTGTCCATATTAAAAGTAGCCAGCACTTCCCAAAACGGTTCAGACTTAAAATTTTCAATTTCGTGCTCGCGCTTAACGATCAAAGCAAGCGTGGGCGTCTGCACTCGTCCTGTCGAAAAAACGTCTGAAATTCCTTTTTTCTGAAGCAAGAGCGTGTATGCTCTAGAAGCGTTCATTCCGATTAACCAATCCGCACACGCTCGGCTTAACGCTTCGTAATAAATATCTCTTGTTTCTTGTTCTTCTAACAGGTTTTCAAAACCGTTTACCACTGCTTTTGGCGTTAGCGAAGAAATCCACAGGCGCTTCATCGGCTTCCTGTTTTTACAAAGGGTTAGGATGATTCGAATGATTGCCTCCCCTTCACGCTCAGCATCACCTGCGATAATAACTTCATTCACTTCTTGTCTATGTAGTAAATCTTTAATAATTGAAAACTGCTTCCACTTTGACTTCGTTACGCGATGTTGAAACTGCGTGGGTACAATCGGGAGCGTATCAAGCGACCATTTTTTCCACTTTTGATCGTACTCTTCGGGTGGTACAAGCTCACATAAATGCCCAATTGCCCACGTTAAATATGCTCCTTCTGGAAACAAATGATTCGGAGCAATCTCCACATAGCCGTCTCGCTTTTTAAACGAAAAAGGCGACGCTAGCTTTAGCCCTTGATCTGGTTTTTCTGCAATAATTACCTTCATTTAGTTAATCACCTTATATCTTTAATTCATTAAAATAGCGTTGCTCAATTGTATTATTTTATCATATAAATGCTTTTAAGAGTATGTTGGAGTGATTAGCACCCTATCAAATAAAAAAACCTCATCTCTACACAAGTAGAAAGATGAGGTTTTTTTCACTTAGTTAGCCGGTAGTGGTACATGTGGTGCCACAAGATTTTCTTTACGCATTTCTTCCCAGAAAGCGGCTGGAATCGCTGTATTTAATGCTTCTTTATCTTCTAAAATACGCTCAGGTCGGCTAGCTCCTGGGATAACAGCCGACACTGCAGGGTTTGCAAGTGCAAACTGTAAAGCAGCAGACTTAATGGTAATATGATGACGCTCAGCAATTGCTTTCATCTTTTCAACTTTGGCTATAATCTCCGGTGATGCTGGTTGATATTCAAAGTGTGTGCCACCTGCAAGAACTCCGGAACTATATGGCCCCCCTACTACAATAGCCATGTTGTGTTTTACTGCTGATGGCATTACCCGTTGTAGTGCACGTTCGTGGTCTAAAAGCGTGTAGCGCCCAGCTAAAAGCGATACGTCTGGTTTTGCTTCTTCTAATTCAAGCATTATTTCAATCGGCTCGACACGGTTGACACCAAGCCCCCAACCTTTAATAACCCCTTCTTCACGAAGCTGAGTCAGCACTCGAAAAGCCCCTGTTCTTGCTGATTCAAATTGAGCTAGCCATTCGTCTCCGTAAAAATCTTGCGCTACGTCGTGAATATAAACAAAGTCGATACGATCAGTCTTTAAACGTTCTAGACTTTGTTCAATGGAACGGAGCGTTGCATCTGCACTATAGTCGTTAATAATTTTATTTTTCCTTCCAAATTCAAACAAGCCACCCTTTTCACCAAAATCACGAGCTGAAGGATCTTCTAACTCGTCTAAGATGACTCGTCCAACTTTTGTACTTAAGACATACTCATCTCGATTTCGATGTGATAGTGCTTTTCCCAGTCGAATTTCTGCTAATCCTGCTCCGTAAAAAGGTGCTGAATCAAAATAGCGAATTCCATTTTCCCATGCAGCATCTACTGTAGCTATGGCTCCTTCTTCTGGAATGTTTCTGTACATGTTCCCAAGTGGAGCTGTACCGAATCCAAGCTTACCTTTTAGTATTTCTTTCATTGTTTGCATCTCCTTTTACGATTATATTCTGTAAATTAACCATTTATAAGCTTTTATAAACAATCACATTCATTAGATATGTATTCATTATGACGCGTATAAAGAGATAAAAAAAGTACGTACTTCCAAGTAATATAGTCACTAAAAAGTAACCTCTTCATTAAAAAAACCCTACTTTTACTTAGCAGACTTTCCGAGCATTAATCATTACTTCTTTTATCTTCTTGTATATTTAAGAGGAAGTAACTCTCCAACTGTCGTTTTCACTAATTTACCGTCTACTTCCAATATCACGTAGCAGTTTGGTGCATAGTCTGAAATAAGCTCGCGACACATTCCACATGGGCTCACCACTCGAATGGTTCGATCTTCTTCATCACTATAAGGGTGCCTTACAGCTACAATCGTATCAAAGCTTTTATACCCATTTGAAACGGCACTTCCAATAGCGATGGCCTCTGCACAAACGGTCACTCTGCCAATGTACGCTTCAATATGAACAGTAGAGATAATCTCACCTGTTGCTAAGCGAATAGCTGCTCCTACATGATGCTTATCATCTTCATACAGTGCCGTAATCTTTTGCTTAGCCGCTTCAATTAATTCCAAATCATGTTGATTAAGTTCTAATACTTTCATTGCTTTTCCTTCTTTCGGTTACCTTGTAGAAAATAGTCCAGTAGCTCTTTTTCTTCTTCATTAGGACTTCTATGTACCTCTTCCTTAAACTTAGTAAGCATTTCTTGTTCAGACAGATAATCTTCAGCAATTTTGGATAGCTGCTGTAGCTGGTCGAGATATTTAAAGAGCTCAGCTTTTGTTTCTACATGATCATGAGATGTTGCATACCAGTTTGCATTGTAAGAGCGTACTTGTTCGATAACCTTTTCTAACTTACTAGAATCATAGCTCCAGCTTCCGCTATAAAAGTCAGGGCTTAAACAATCGCCTAAAAACACCATTTTTTCTTCTGGAATGTAGATGACTGAGGAGTCTTCTGCATGGTCGCCTCCAATATGCTCGATTCGGCAGCTTATGCCCCCTAAATCAACTTCTAGGCTTTTATCAAATGTAATAACAGGTGTTTGAATATGTAAATTAGAGCGGTCAGGCAGCTCTTTTTTTATCATCTCCTGACAAAATTCAATTTCAATTCCATCTCTCACTCGTTGATCTAGCGCCTCGTTATCCCATGCAAACGACTGATATTCTTTTAATCTAGCTTTTGTTAAATCATGTGCAACGCTTACAGCATCAATAGCTTGTAGTCCAAACGTATGGTCCCAGTGCCAATGAGTAAGCGCGACAATATCAATCTTTTTTTCCGTAACGTTTTGAAGCTCCACTTGGAACAGTTCAGCATGAGCAGGTGAATTACCGCTATCAATCATTAGACAGTGCTTCTCCCCAACAACAGCTGCTAGCAAAGGTCGGTCCGTTTCAGGCTGATGATCTAAATAATAAATGTGTTTACCAATAGGTTTTAACATAACCTTCTCCTTTTTTATCTTACTATTTTTTATTGTACGAAAATTTAAGATTAATTGAAACAGCATATACAATAAAAAACCTGCTGATCATCTTCAGCAGGTTTACTCTCATTATTTCTGATGAAGCCTCACATGCAGCTTCCGAACTTCCTCAGCTAATTCAGGGACAGGTCCTTCTACTTCAATATCCTTCACCACTTCTTGAATCGATAGGTTACGCACAGGTGACGGAGCAACGTTTAGCTCGTGCAGCCACTGGGCTAGCTGGTTCGATGAACTTGCATAGATAATTTTCCCTAACCCAACCCAACCGTGCGCAGCTGAGCACATGGGACAGTGTTCACCTGATGTATAAACAATTGCACGCGCTCGCTCTTCTTTTGATAAGTGCTCGGCTGCATAGCGCGCGATTGAGAATTCAGGGTGCTGCGTATCGTCACCGCTTGAAATACGGTTATAGTCTTCAAAAAGCACGTTGCCATCTTCTGAAACTAGAATAGAACCAAACGGCTGGTTTCCTTCTTCAAGCGCGCTTCCAGCCAATTCCACACAGCGCTTAAGGTGCTTTATATCCTGTTCTGTAATCATCTATATTGCCTCCTATCAGTTATTCTATTTACAGAATAACTGATGCGCGTGTTTCTTTCCAATTTTCTACCCTTTGAAACATTTATTAAGCTGCGTTCGACTGACTTGAAAATCGTTTATTTAAGCTAGGAAGATACATAACTAAAAATACCGACCTTCCAACCGTATATAAAATAAACGCCAGCCAAAGCCCGTGATTATGCCATATAGGCGTCGTAACGACCTGTGCACCTATGTATAAAAGCATCGCATAAATCATTGAGTTTCGAATTGGTGCAATATATGTTGCTCCAGTAAATGCCCCGTACATAACAAGCCCAAAACAAGCCACAAAAGGATATAAAATGAGCCATACTCCATATTCAGTCGCAAGCGTAATCACGCTGGGTAAAGTCGTAAAGAGCTTAACGATTGGTTCTAAGAAAGCTGCGTATACTCCTGCTATTACAAAAGCTACAATGACGGCCCACTTCCTCGATAGAGATAAAGTTTGGATATACAAACTTCGATCTTGGGACCCTACTGCTTTTCCAACAAGAATACTTGAAGCATTTGCAAAGCCATCAAAGAAATAAGCCATAATATAGTGAATTTGAAATAGTACTGCGTTAGCTGCTAAAAATTCCGTGCCCAACGAAGCACCTTTAGCTGTAAATAAGTTAATAACAACTAACAAACAAATCGTACGTATAAATAAATCTTTATTCACATTAAACATTTTTTTTACAGATGCTGTATCAAATAGAATACCTACTGAAGGTGTTTTCCACTTAAACGGAGATGCTTTAGAAACAATTAATAGTCCTAAAATAAACGCTGTGACTTCGGCTATTAATGTAGAAGCTGCAACGCCTTTAACGCCAAAAGAAAAAACCTCTACGAATAAAATGGCAAGCGTCATATTTAACACGTTCGTGATAATTTGCAACGAGAGCGAATGCTTGATTTTAGCCATTCCCATTAGCCAACCTAAAATCACATAGTTCATTAATGTAAAGGGTGCTCCCCATATACGAATTGTAAAATATTCAACTGCGAATTGGCTTACTGCCGCATCTGGAGACACAATTGCCAAAGCTGCACGCTGAATCGGTACCTGTAGCATAATAAAAATAAGGCCAACGGCTAGAGCGATTAAAAATGGACGCGACAATGCAAGTATTCCTTGCTCAGAGCTGTTGGCTCCATTAGCTTGTGCTGCAAAAGCAGATGTGCTAACGCGCAAAAAACCAAACAGCCAGTATAATGTATTAAAAATAAGGGCTCCAACTGCTACACCGCCAATATACGCTGGATCTGAAAGTCGTCCAACCACGGCCGTGTCGACAGCTCCTAATAAGGGTGTCGTCATCGTTGAAATGGTGAGTGGAATAGCTAAAGCAAGATATGTACGATAATTCAATAAGCCACGCTCCTTTTTTCAAAGATAATAGCCTTGATTATAAAAACCAAGGCTTTTTTACGCATGGGCATACGCTTTTTCTTTTGTTCCAATCGAACGAAAGCGCGGATGCTCTGCAAGAATCGAGCTTCTCATTTCTTTCACTGCTGAATGTTCCGAAGTGAAAAACTCATGTTTTGAATCATACTGTTGTACTAGTTTTCCTTTTTCTAATACTCCAATTCTATCGCTGATTGTATACGCAGCTTTAATATCATGCGTAATGAAAAGATAAGATAGCTGGAAGTCTTCTTTTAATCCTTGCAATAGCTCTAGTATTAATGTTTGGGTCACCATATCCAGGCTACTAACCGCTTCATCTAATACAATTAATTTTGGCTTCAATGCAATTGCCCTTGCAATATTAATTCGCTGCAGCTGTCCACCGCTAAACTGATGAGGATATTTCTTCAAATCATTTTCACTAAGTCCTACTCTTTCCAACAGTTCGATAACAGCTTTCTTTTGCTGTGCTATCGTTAAGCTTTCGTAGTTTTCTAGCGGTTCAGCAATAATGCGTTCTGCTGTTAAACGGGGGTTAACCGAAGAATATGAATCTTGAAACACCACTTGAAGATCACGGCGAATTTGCTGATGAGTTTTCTTACCTGCTTTGTAAAGATTATGACCTTGAAATAAGACTTCACCATGCTCAGGCT
Organism: Bacillus sp. CBEL-1; assembly: GCF_004348885.1. Taxonomy (NCBI): domain Bacteria; kingdom Bacillati; phylum Bacillota; class Bacilli; order Caryophanales; family Bacillaceae; genus Bacillus; species Bacillus sp. CBEL-1. The sequence continues at coordinate 430,267 of NZ_SBIM01000003.1, forward strand.
GTTCTAAGCCAAGGATTACTTTCCCTAACGTACTTTTACCGGCTCCACTTGTCCCAAGCAGTCCTAGACATGTTCCTTTTTCTATAGAAAATGAGATATCAGAAAGCACTTCTCTTGAATGGCTTTCTTTTTTAAAAAAACTCCTGCTTTTATAGCGATGGCTAACGTTATTTACTTGTAATAAAGTCATTTCTTCACCTCTTTACGAATTAATGATTAATCTAGATTTAACATGGGTCTAGATTGTAAAAGCTTCTTCGTATACTCATGCTTTGGATAATCAAATAATTTAAATACATCTGTTTGTTCTACGATTTCACCTTTTCTCATAACTGCTACTTGATCAGCCATTTCAGCAATCACGCCTAAATCATGCGAAATTAATAAAATAGCTGACCCATAATCAGCGCGAATATTATTTAAATGAAGTAATACTTTCTTTTGATTATAAACATCAAGAGCAGTTGTCGGTTCATCTGCAATAATAACAGCTGGATTTAAGCAAGCCGCAAAAGCAATCATCACGCGCTGAAGCATGCCCCCACTTAGCTGAAAAGGATACTGCTTTAAAATGTTGGCTGGATTAGGTAAATTGACGGCTTTCATCGCTTCTACAGCCATCTCCCTAGCTTGTTTCTTATTCCATTTTGTATGAGAGCGAATCGTTTCAACAAATTGATGCCCAATTGTAAAAACCGGCGTGAAAGCATTCATTGGGTTTTGCATGATAAAGGCAATTTCTTTACCACGAACAGTACGCATTTCTTTTTCATCCAGTCCGTTAAGCTCTTTACCGTTTAGAAGAATACTCCCATCGACATGTACGCTTTTTTGCTGAAACAGCTGTAGGATTGCTGTGCTGGTGACAGTTTTTCCTGAGCCACTTTCTCCTATTAACCCTAGTACTTCGCCACGCTTTAGATTTAAATTAATATTTTGAACCAAAGAAGTGTGGCCACTCGCTGTTTTTTTGTATACGTGTAAATTCTTCACTTGTAAAATATGTTCCAACTTCTTCATTCCTTTTAGAACTGACGTTTGCTTCCATATCGCTCTGATAAAGCTTCACCTAATAAATTAAACGTAACCACGACAAGCATGATGGCTAAGCCTGGATACAGCATTAGTTCAGGGTTTGTTCGAATATAGGATTTTCCTTCATGAATCATTGCGCCCCACTCTGGTGTTGGAGGCTGGACTCCTAGCCCAAGAAAAGACATTGCAGATATATCCATGATGGCCCATCCCATTTCGAGTGTTCCCATGACAGCAAGTGGAGGCAGTACGTTTGGGATGATATGCTTTCGAATAATCTTCCATTGTGATGAACCGCTAACTTTCGCAGCAGCAATAAAATTTTGTTCTTTTAAGCTCAGTACCATTCCTCTAAACATCCGCGCGTAATAAGCCCACTGCACAAGGATTAAGGCAAAAACAACCTGTGAAAGTCCTGGTCCAAGTATACCAACAAGTCCAAGAACAAGAATTAGACTTGGAAACGCCATAATACCGTCGCATAGCCTCATTAAAAACTGATCAATCCAACCACCTTTATATCCTGAAAAGGCTCCCACCAATAACCCTATTACCAGTGATGAAACGAAAATAAGCGTCGCAAACCCCAATGAAATGCGCGCTCCATATAAAAGACGTGAAAACGTACAGCGACCTAGATGGTCCGTTCCAAGCGGATATTCCAAAGACGGTGACTGAAGCTTATGAGCTAGATTAACAGCAATTGGATCATTAGGAGCAATGAAAGGAGCGAATATAGCAGTGATAAAAAGAATCCCTAATATAATCGAACAAATTGCAATTACCTTTTGAGATTTAAATAGTTTATAAATGCCTAACTTCATCACTACTATCCTTCTTTCCTTGAAATCCGAGGATCAATGTACATTTGAATTAAATCCACAATCAAACTACTAACAATAAATAAAACAGCCGCAATTAACACATAGCATTGAATGACAGGAATATCTCGATTAAAAATTGCTTCAATAAAATAGCGGCCAAACCCAGGCCACGAAAAGACCGATTCAACGATGATTGTTCCTGTAAGCAACTTACCAAGGTTCATTCCAAGTCCCGTAATCATTGGAGAAATAGCAATCCGTAAGACGTGCTTTGTCATAATTACCCTCTCACTAATTCCTCGTGTTCTAGCAAATAACACATAGGGTTCTTCTAAGTTCTCTAGAACACTCGTACGCAGTAGCCTTGTATACATAGCAATTAGCGGAATAGCAAGGGTAATCGCTGGCAACACAAGATGCTTCCAAGTTCCAATCCCTTCCACCGGAAACAGATCAAGCTTAACAGAAAAGAAAAAGATTAAAATATATCCTAACCAAAATGTAGGAATAGATGCTCCGAAAAAAGAGATGACTCGGCTGATATGGTCAACAGCACTATTCTTCTTTATTCCAGCGATAAACCCTAAAGGGACGCTGACAATGATCGCAATTACAAAGCTTCCAAAAGCTAGCTGCAGCGTAGCTGGCAAGCGGACCATTACTTCATCTAAAACCGGCTGATTTGAAAGATAGGATATGCCGAAGTCAAGCTGGCATATCCTGATAATTGCATGTACATATTGAAGAAAAAATGGTTGATCTAATCCAAATTCTTGTCTTTTTTGCTCTAAAATCTCATCTGTTGGCTGGATATGGGCTGCTGCCAAATATGCTTCAGCTGGATCAACAGACGAAAGATGAATCATTCCAGTTGTAATAAGCATTACAAAAAGAAATACAGGAACAATTGACATCATTCGTTTTAGTATAAAATAGCCCATAACGCACACCTCTTAACTACTTACTGTTTAATGTTAATACCTGCAAATGGATGTTCATCTCGATTAGCAGGGAAAGTAAAGTCTTTTACTTGTTTTTGATAGACTGCTGTTTTCTTAATATAAGAGATAGGTACAATCGCCCCTTGCTCTTGTAAAGATGTTAGAATTGATGTATATAACTCTTGTCGTTCTTTTTCATCCGTTGTTTTTGGAACTTCTACCATTTGTTTAATCAGCTCATCTTTGTTAGGGTAAGCTGAAATAGCTTCCTTAAAGCCGTAACCGTCTGAAGCCACAACGTTTACAAATGTGTGAGGATCATAAGGAGCCCCATAGTTACTAAAGAAGTTAATATCAAACTCATTACCTTTAAATCGCTGAACTTGCTCAGCTAACTCCACGCCAACAATGTTTAGCTTTACACCAAGAGCTGCCCATTCAGCCTGTAGCGTTTCAGCCATTGTTTTTTGAATGTTCTCTGCTGAGTCATACATTAATTCCACTTCTAGTGGCTGTCCGTCTTTTTCTCGCACTTCTTTTCCTTTTGGTAACTTCCATCCAGCTTCATCTAACAACGCTTCAGCCTTTTTCACATCATAATCTACTGGTTTGGCGTCAAGATTTTTTGTATATGGAAAATTCGTCGGTAAAATATTATCCGCTTTCTCCTCTACGCCTGACGTCACGCCTTCAACCATTGCTGCTTTATTAAAACCATACTGTAGTGCTTGACGAACGCGCTCATCTGCAAGCTGTTCCTTTTTCGTGTTCATGACAAGCTGTCTTGTTGCAACAGGTTCTGAAATGCTTGTTTTATAGGTATCATTCGCTTCTAATTGTTTAAACGTATCCAAGCTAATTGAGCCTTCACCGTAGAGCAAGTCTACTTCACCTTTTTCAAAAGCAAGCACTCTTGTTTCTGCATCAGGAATTACTTTCACTTTAATTTTCTCAAATTTTGGAAGCTCTCCCCAATAGTTCTCATTTCGCTTATAAATTGCATATTCATCTTTTTTGTATTCATCTAAAATCCAAGGCCCTGTTCCCACTTCTTTTTCAACACCTTTTGACGTATCTCCGTCTTTAGGGAAACCTGCTTCTCCTAAGAAGCGAACTGGTCGAACAACTGCTAGCTCTTGAATTGTTGGATAGTAAGGTTCGGTTAAAGATAGTTGAAACGTGTTGTCATCAATTACATTAACCTGGTCAATTTTGTTCATAAAGCCTAACCAGCTATGTAAATCTTTATTTTCAAGAATTGCGTCAAAATTCTTTTTTACAATCTGTGCATTAAAATCAGTGCCATCAGAGAATTTCACGCCTTTACGTAAGTGAAACGTATAATTCTTGCCATCTTCAGATATTTCCCAAGATTCAGCAAGCTCAGGCTGTAATTTCCCGCCTTCTTGATAGCTTACTAATGGTTCATATACCATCGATTGTGCAAATAATTGGGACGGATTGTATACGTGTGGATTCATTTCTCCCACATCTCTCGGCCAAGCCATCGTTAACATATTATCGTCTTTTTTTACCTCGCTGGCACTATTAGTACAAGCTGTTAAAAAAACTGATAATAAAAGCATACTTATAAAAATACTGTAATAAAATTTCTTCTTAAACACCGTGTTGTCCCCTCTCGAATGACTCTGATAATCATTTTCAATTGTATGAAGAAGAAACTGTATTGTCAATACTTCCTGAGCATATTTGTGAATATTTCTGCATATTCATAAATCATTTGTACTACTAGTATAGAAAACAACCCACACTTCGAACCTACTCTATTTTCACAACATTTCTTTTACGAGATTAAACCAAACTTCACCTGCGTGGGTAGAGTTTGATTTTCCTTCATTATAATAACCGTTTTCTTCATAAAAAGGAACAAGTTCTTCTAAACAAGTAAGCGTAATTCCTTCTCTTTTACGGTTCACGCACACAGCTTCCAACTCTTTTAATAGTTTACGAGCAATCCCTTGCCCTCGGTAATCTGGATGAACAACTAAGCTAAGTACGCTTTGGAAGCCTCCCTCTTTTGGATTTAGGTTCGTTTTTTCAAACAAATCATCCGTTAAATAACGTGTAGAAATGACTGGGCCTACGACGTATCCAGTAATTTTCCCTTGTTTATTTTTTGCAATGATAAACGAATCAGCTATAAATTGGATTCTTTCTTTCATTGCGCTTTCAGTTGCCGCTTCTTCAGGAGTGAAGCCCAGTCTTTCAATGACCATTAACTCGCTTAAATCTTGTTCTTTTGGTGTATGATACGTTATGTACATCGTGGGTTCTCCTTTCACTATTATTTTGGATTCTATGTATTCCTCCGTTTATATCCTAACTCAACCTTACTAAAGTTTCATCTCTTTCTATAAAAAGGAATATTATTTTTTAAGATTACAAACTTCGGATTCGGGGTATTATACATATAGCTTACAAAGTAGTTACTCAAACTTTTATTAAAGGAGAGATTCATAATGGCAAAGTTTCAATTAGGAGATACAATTCCTACCTTTACTCTACCAACAATTACAGGTGAAACATTTTCGTTTGATCAGCATCAACTGGAACATAAAAGCTGGCATTTAATCGTATTTTTCCGCGGAGCATGGTGTCCAGTTTGTGAAAGCGAATTAAAAGATTTTCAGGAACATAAAAGTTTCTTTGATGAACAAAACGTACATCTATTAACGATTTCAACGGACCAACAAGAAAGCTTGCAAGAACTAGCAGAAAAAAATGATTTGACGTTCCCAATATTACAAGACAAAGATTTAACGGCATTAAAAGCATTCGATGTATACTATCATAGTGAAGATTCTCCATATGAAGATCACGGAACGCACGGTGAACCTGCTTATTTCCTTGTTGATGAAAGTGGCAAGCTTCTATACCAACAACAGCAAACGGGCCCATTTGGCCGCCCTGCTGTAACAGAGCTTCGAAAGATTATCAAGTATATTAAAAAGAACCTAAAATAAGAGACGGAAAAAGCACATCATCGCTGCATGATGTGCTTTTTTGTGTACATATCTTGTTTATATTCAAATATTTGTTTGAACGTTTTATTATCTCTGTAATATACTATATTCAAACGATTATTTGAATGAAGGGAGACCTCTATGGCAAAGGATCGCTGTGATATTTATTGTTTCAACGAAGAAAAAGTTAATCGAATTAAGCCATCGATTCATACTGAAAGCATTCAAGCAGTCACAAAAACACTCAAGGCATTAGCAGATGAAACACGGTTAAAAATTGTGCTTGCTCTTTGTCAAAGTGATGAACTATGCGTATGTGATGTAGCAAATATTGTGGAATGCACGGTTGCTACTGCTTCTCATCACCTAAGACTATTACGCAATTTAGATATTGCGAGCTATCGAAAAGAAGGAAAACTTGCCTTTTATTCGTTAACTGATGAGCACGTTAAGCAATTAGTGATAACGATGTTTACAAACGATTCATCCGTAACGAGCTAAGCTTTTTGTATACTATGAGGAGTTGAAAGAAATGGCACATTCAGATCGAGAAAACCATGAAGGAGAAAAAAGCTGTTGCCAAGAACAACATGAAACACAAGCAGCATCCTGCTGCGGTTCAAGCAGTGCCAGTTTACAAAAGCATCATACACATTCGTCTTGTTGTACTAGTGAACTCTCTAAATCTATTAATCTAGCAAGCTCTGGACAAATTGAAACATATCGCATCTATGGAATGGACTGTCCATCGTGTGCTGCTACCATCGAAAAGAGCTTACGAAATTTACAGGACATTCAAGATGTAAACCTAAATTACAGCACGGGAAAATTACAGGTTTCCGCTGCTCATTCATCTGCATTCTCTCCAATTATACGTCAGGTAGAAAAGCTTGGTTTTGACATTGAGCCTCTTCATCACCAAAACTCAAAGACATACCTAATTGAAGGAATGGACTGTGCATCATGCGCAAATACCATTGTGAATCACTTAAAAAATATACCTGGCGTTCAAGATGTTCGCGTCAACTTTTCAACTGGAAAAGCGCAGGTTGACCACGACACCCCTACAGAAGAGATTATTCGTGAAATATCAAAAGCCGGCTATACAGCTACCTTAATTACGAGTAGCAGAACAGTTTCTTCTTCTCAAAAAACAAATACGCTTCCGGTAATTACTTCTGGTGTACTTATTGCATTGGGATTCACCGGCTCTTTCTTTGGAATTCCATTATTAATAAGTAACGTTTTATATGCCATCGCGATGATTATTAGCGGCTACAAGCCCGCAAAAAGTGCGTACTACGGGATAAAAAGCCGTTCACTCGATATGAATGTTTTAATGACCGTTGCTGCACTCGGAGCAGCTATTATTGGTGAATGGTTAGAAGGTGCTACTGTTGTTTGGCTCTTTGCTTTAGGCGTCATGCTTCAAACAAGATCCATTGAACAAACAAGAAACTCTATTCGTAACTTGATGAATTTAGCCCCTCCTGATGCTTGGATAAAAAATGAACATACTTTAATCAAAAAAGCGGTTGAAGACGTCGCGATTGGTGATGTTCTAGTCGTAAAGCCAGGAGACCGTATTCCTTTAGATGGAGAAATTATCCAAGGTAATTCGAGCATTAATCAAGCCCCTATTACAGGAGAATCCATTCCCGTTGATAAAACGGTTGGTGATACTGTATATGCTGGCACAATTAATGAAAACGGCTCTCTTGAAATTAAAGTAACAAAGCTTGTGAAAGATACAACGATTTCAAAAATTATTCATCTAGTTGAAGAAGCCCAGGAAAAGAAGGCACCTACTCAGGCGTTTATTGATAAGTTCGCTGCTATTTATACACCTATTGTCTTTATTTTAGCTTTATTTGTTATGGTACTCCCACCTTTAGTTGATGGGCTTTGGGGAGAATGGTTTTATAAAGGACTTGAACTTTTAGTCGTAGCGTGTCCTTGTGCTTTAGTTATTTCCACACCGGTCGCGATTGTATCAGCCATTGGCAATGCCGCAAAAAATGGTGTGTTAATTAAAGGCGGAACCTTTTTAGAAAAAGCCGGCTCTATAAGCGCCATTGCGTTTGATAAAACCGGAACACTAACAGAAGGAAAACCAGCTGTTTCAGATGTAATTGCATTGAAATCTGAACAAGATTTACTTGCCGTTATAAAAACCCTCGAAGCTTATTCTAATCATCCAATTGCAAAAGCGATTGTGGCATACGCGGATGAAAGAAACGTTGATACGTTAGACGGAGCTAACTTTAGAAGCATTACCGGAAAAGGTGTTCAGGCAACCATCAACGGAACTAATTATTACGCTGGAAATAAAAAGCTGTTCATTGAACTAGGAACTACTTTTGAAGATTTGCAGACTCACCTTGAGCATTTTGAAGAAAGCGGGAAAACGATTATTATTGTAGGAACAGAAAAAGAGCTTTTAGGTGTGATTAGCGTAGCAGATACCATTCGCAGCACAACTGTATCTGCTTTACGAAACTTAAAAAACACAAGTATTAAACAAACTGTCATGCTAACGGGTGATCATGAAGGAACTGCCAAAACTATTGCTAAAGAAGCTGGCGTAGAGCGATATTTTGCTAACCTCTTGCCAGAAGACAAAGTAAAAGCCATTCAGAAACTGCAGACTGAAGGTCATAAAACCGCAATGGTCGGTGATGGAATTAATGATGCTCCTGCTCTTGCTACCGCTGACCTTGGCATCGCAATGGGCGGAGCTGGGACAGATACAGCAATGGAAACAGCGGATATCGTTCTCATGGCTGATAATCTAGAGAAGCTTCCGCACACCATAAAGCTTAGTCGCAAAGCTTTACAGGTTATCAAGCAAAATATTTGGTTTTCTATTATCATTAAAGCTATTGCGTTAATCTTTATCTTTCCCGGTTGGCTGACGCTTTGGATTGCAGTATTAAGTGATACAGGCGCAGCTTTACTCGTTATCTTAAATAGTTTACGGTTATTAAAAATGAAAGAATAACCTTATTACGTAGGAACTTAACACGCGTTATGTTCCTACTTTTTTTATGAATACTCCCCTTCAAAAGAAATATTCTCTTCATTTGTTTATCACAGTGAACATAGAGATGCTATAGAAGTAAATTTGTTCTATAGGAGGTTTATATGAACGAGAGCGATAAAGAACAGCTGCGCCAAATTAAAGAATTGCAGGATAAGTTTACGAACGAAATGCAAAAGAATCCTTACCCCCTTTACCCAAACTATGGGAACATTACCCAGTTTAAAGAAATCCCCATCAATGTTCCCGAACAGCGTCAGCTTAGTCAACCAGGGGTAGAAAAATTAATGGTTCCCCTTCCTATTATTGAAAATCCAAACTATCAAGGAAGTGGGAAGCTTAAAGGAAAAGTCGCGCTAATTACGGGAGGCGATAGCGGAATTGGTGCAGCCGCTGCCATTACATTTGCAAAGGAAGGCGCTAATGTCGCCATTGCCTATCTAAACGAACACGAAGATGCAAATCGAACGAAAGCTCGAATTGAAGAACTCGGTCAGCGCTGTTTGCTGTTGCCTGGTGATTTGAGAGAAAAAAAGCAGTGCGTTTCAATTGTTGACCAAACAATTGAAACGTTTGGTGAGCTTGATATTCTTTGCAATCATGTGGGCATTCAATTTCAGCAGCTAGACCTTGTAGATATTACGGATGAACAGTTTGATGAAACGTTTAAAGTCAACATCTATTCTCATTTCTATACGACGCGAGCAGCTCTTCCACATCTAAAAGAAGGAAGCTCAATTATTAATACAGCTTCGGTTGTTGCTTATGTGGGTGAAAAACAGCTTATTGACTACACTGCAACGAAAGCTGCAAACGTTGGATTTACGCGTGCTTTAGCTAAAAGCGTAGCAAAAAAAGGAATTCGCGTGAACGCCGTAGCTCCTGGTAGAACGTGGACACCTCTTATTCCAGCTAGCTTTTCTTCAGACCAAGTGGCCGTATTTGGCTCCTTTAATCCACTCGAGCGTGCAGCCCAACCGTTTGAACTTGCTCCAACATATGTATACTTAGCATCTGATGATTCTAGGTTCGTTACTGGGCAAGTTTTACACGTAGACGGCGGAGAGTCAACAAATTCTTAGTATGAGGAGCTGAACGGAATGAAATATGAATTTAATAAAGAGGTACAGCTGCTGTTAGTAACTCAATCAGATGATAAAGTAAAAATGGTGTACATTCATAATTCGTGGTCCATGCCAAAAATTGGTCCTAGACCGCCTTATTACTGCTATCCAAATTATAAAATGAATAAACCAGTTATTTAAACAAGCCCCCTGATACGTAACGTATCAGGGGGCTTATTGTTTGTTAATCATCTTCATCAATAATGGCTTTTGGCAAGCCAGAATGTTTTGCCCAGTAGTAAATCATTAAGGAAATAACAGCAATTAAAAATAGATCTAAAGGGTTCCCTAACACTCCAAGCCCTCCGCCAAATGAACCTAAATAAGAAATAATAATCATAACTACATAGTAAGCGACTAGCCACCACGTTGACTTTAGCTGCTGAGCTAGAGACACTTGTTCTGTCGGAACATATTTGTTAAAAACAAGATAGAGAATAAACATAACAAGCTGTGAACTTAATAGCCACGAAATGGTTGTCCATCCTGACCAATAAACAATGTATGAGGCAAAAATGAATGAAATTGGTGCAATAATGCCCATACCTTTTAGTTTAAATGGTTTTTGTAAATCTTTTGCATTACGTTCAAACGCAGCGATAGAAACTGGTGCAATGGCGTATGAAAGAATGAGCGCTACCGAACACACGTTAACCAAAGCGTTCCACGATGGAAATGGCAGTGTCCAAAAAATAGATAGCAAATACGATAACCACAGTGATGGCCTTGGAATCCCCGTACCTTTATCTACTTTTTTGAATACTTTAAATAACGTACCTGTTCTCGACCATGCATATACTAATCGAGCTGTTGTGTTCATAAAAATATTTCCATTCCCTCCTGGTGAAACGATGGCATCTAATACAACAAGAGTAGCCAGCCAGCCCAAGCCTAGAATGACAGCAATATCTTTAAACGGTAGTGAAAACTCACTTTGAATTTTCTCCCACCCATTTGAAAGCATATCGGTTGGAATACTTCCTAGAAACAGAACTTGCAGCGTCGTATAGATAATAGCTGATAGCAAAATACAAACAATTAAAGCAATCGGAATATTTCGCTGAGGATTTTTAACCTCTCCCGCTACCGACACAATGGGATGAAGGCCTAGATATGCAAACATAACTCCACCTGTTGAAATGGCTGTTTGAATTCCCTGCACCCCGAAAGGTGCAAATCCTTGTACCGTAAAGTTCGCTGGCGTAAAATAAAATGCCAGCACAACAATAACCGTCAGCGGTACAAAGTATTTAAAAATTGAGATAATGATATTCGACTTAGCAAATGTTTTTACACTCCAGTAGTTTAGTAAGAAAAACAACGTTAACAAGGCGAATTGTAAAAGCCAACCAGATACCGTTGCGGATTCAGATCCTGCTTTGGTTAAGCCTGGAAACCAAAACGATACGTATTGTCTCACAGCCGTTACTTCAATCGAAATTAAACTTGTATAAGCAACAATTGTAATGAAAGAAATTAAATACCCAACGAGTGGTCCATGTGAATACACGGGGTATCGCAAAATTCCCCCTGTTCTTGGGAGAGCTGCCCCTAGTTCAGCATATACAAGACCAATCAATAAAATAATAACCCCACCAATTAGCCATGAAAAGCTTCCAATTGGACCTGCCATTGAAGCGACATTACTGACTCCAAATAGCCACGCAGAACCGAAAATAGCCCCAAGACCAATAAGGATTAAGTCTAATAACGAAATGGTTTTTTTAAACGATGAATTGCTCATAGATGTTCTCCTTAGACGTTGTTTTTAACGCAACCGCGCTAACTATTAACATTAGGTTTTGTTTTTATAACTTTTTCATACATAAAAAAGCTAACGAGCAAAGTAGCTCGTTAGCTTTTTAGATTATGCGTTAGGCATAATGGGATTGTTTTTTTTCACTTTAAATTTAGAAAGATAATGATAAACGCCGTTTTCATCACAGCTATACTCTGTTACGTCATCTACAATATCTTTAATATGGTCACCGGCATTTTTCATGGCTACTGCATATCCAACGTACTTAAACATTGGCAGGTCGTTATTACTGTCACCGATACCTAAGATATCTTCATGAGGTAAGTTATAGTGCTTTAGCATCTGTTGAATTCCAGTTGCCTTATTCACATTCGCAACCATCACTTCTACGTTATGAGGAGATGAAATGGACATTGTAAAATCCATTTCTTGCTTTAACTTTTCAAGCTCCGCTTTCCATTTATTAATATGTTCATAGGTTCTAGCAAAGAAATAAAACTTGGAGAATTCACTGCCTTCTATTTTCTCTTGCCACTGAATTTCTTCTCCGATAGCTTTTTTTCTTGAAAGCCATTCATTAATTTCAACGCTTTCTGGTTTTGGCTCACGAACTTCATGTTCAACATATTCTCTGTCTTGTTGAAGCGTCATTCGCGGTGCTCCATATGGGAATAATTCGTAATAAACTTGGTTTTCCCTTGCTTTTCCAATGACTTTTTCAACCAATTCGCGTGACAGTGAATGCTTAAAGACCATTTCGCCTCCCACATGTCCTGCCATACCATTGGATGTAATGAATCCATCTACTTCAAAGCCTTCAGGCACTAGCTCTGCTATTTCATCAAAAGCTCTTCCTGTTGCAATAAAGACGAAGATTCCTTGTGCACGTAGGTCATCAATAATTTCTTTTGTCTCAATTGTTACTCGATTTGAGCGGTTTAAAATCGTACCGTCCATATCTAAGAAAATAGCTTTAGGCATAAAACTCATAACAATGATTCCCCCTGACTTAAAAATCTTCACTTCGTCAAGTATATCGTTTTTCCCTCTTAAACTCAAAGGATGTAGCTTTACACAAGAGCTACGAAACGAAAAAGACTGCACTAATCTGCAGTCTTTTTGTTCCGCTTAACTTAAGAACAGCTATTGTTGACTCCTACTAACACAAAACCTTTCCCTTGCGGATTTTCTTGTACATCAAGTGTTAAATCTTGTGTTGCAAATAACACTTCTTGTTCTATTGCAACGGAGATTCCATTGATTTCTTGAACTTGATCATTTGTGCCAGGAGCCTCTAATGAAAGTCCTATTTGCGGCCCGCAGCAACCCTGTCCTTCAGAATAAAAACGAATGCCACTTCCTCCTTGACTTGCAAAGACCTCTAGTAACATTTTTTTCGCTTCGTTTGAGATATTCATGTAGCTCTCCCCCTTCTTTTCATTTAAGCCTCAGGAAACAATCGTTGAAGAGACTCTTTCATTTCAGACTTTACATTAATTTTTGTTCTAACTGCTTTTGCCTTCTCTTCTGCTTCTTCCAGGCTTTTAGCTTCACCTAGTGCAAGCAATGTTCCAATCGCAACAGTACCCGTACGATTACTTCCTCCAGCACAATGAAAATATACTTTCTTGCCTTCTTTGTACGCTTTGACAACTTCGTTAATTGCTCTTTGAACGGACTCGTCTTGTTGTTTAGCGTCATCTACAATAGGTACATGTACACGAATCTCTGGTACATCATGCTCCAAGGCTTCAGCTCGCAAATCAAAAATAACATCTGCTTTCTCATCTTCCATCATTTCTTTTGCATCTGCTGCTCCACCAATAAAAATACGATTTTCAATTAATTCCTGATACTTTTTAGCACTCATTACTTTCACCTCTAACTGATTAGTAGTATTGAAAAACATTCTATTTATTTAGCGTATTCTTTCACTTTTTCATACCCAATTTTTTCTTCCTCTTGCCATGGTATAACTGAAACATGTGAAGTTAGTTCTTCACTGATTTTTTTTAGCCAGAGCTTCTCAGTAGAAGCTCGTCCTTTTAATAGACTATCAGCTGTGTTTGTTGCATATAAGCTTTGATTTACAACCCACCATTTCGGCATAATTCCCGCTCGCTTTAAATCTTCTTGAAGACGACTCGATTCAAGAACGGGCGTCGCTTCTGCTAGCGATACAATAACAACGCTCGTTTCTTGCTGATTTCGCAACCGTGGAAGTAAATCTAAGGCGTTTTGTGATAATTCTCCAGTCGAGCGTTCAAGCTCTTTATGATAGGATTGTGTAGCATCCAGTAGCAATAATGTATGACCAGTTGGCGCTGTGTCAATTACTACAATTTCATCTTTTGCTTTTGCTACTACATCTGCAAAGGCTTGAAAAATCGCAATTTCTTCTGTACATGGAGAATTTAAATCTTCTTTTAAGTATTGAATTCCATCTTCATCAAGCTCTTGACAGGCTTTTTTAATTACCTGATTCTTATATTCTTCAACTACTATTTCAGGATTAATACTACTAATTGTTAACCTATCGTTGTTTTCAGTCGAACTTAATAGAGAATCAATATGATTTGCTGGATCTGTTGTTGTCAAATGAACTCTATGACCTTTTTCTACTAAACCAACAGCGATAGCTGATGCTACAGTAGTCTTACCAACTCCGCCTTTTCCCATTGTAAAAATAACTTTAATACCGGTGGTTGAGAAATCATCCACCACATCTTTAAATGATGAAAGGTGCTCATTCACTAGGTTAACACCTTTGACTTCAACCGCTGGCATTACATATGATTTGAATAAATAGCGTAGGCTTTTGACACCCGTTAAAGAATAGGATACATAAGGAAGTGAATACGTTGGCAGCTGTTTTAATTCAACAGGTAGATTCTTTAATGCATTTCGCTGCTTTTTATAAAAAGCTGTAGATACTGAATCTCCACTCATGTAACTTTTCATTAAACCATTAATAATTAAGAGTTGGTTTTTTATACCGATTTCCTTTAACTCTTGTGAAGCTCGATTTGCTTCTTTTAACGAAGCGGCATCTGGTCTTGCTACCAACAGTAGCGTTGTTTGCTCTGGATTTGAAAGTACTTCTACAGCTTTCGCATACTGTTCCTTCTTTTTACCTAAACCAGCTAACGGGCCAAGACAAGAAGCTCCATGTGTGCTTTCTTCAAGAAATCCCGTCCATGCCGTTGGTAATTGTAATAAGCGTAACGTATGGCCTGTTGGCGCCGTATCGAACAAGATAAAATCAAACTGCTGCGTTAGCTCTTTATCTCCCAGTACGTTTGTAAATTCATCAAATGCCGCAATCTCAACTGTACAAGCTCCAGATAATTGCTCTTCCATAGTCGCGATTACTGAATCAGGAAGCTTTCCACGATAGGGATCAATAACTTTTTCTCTATAGCTTCGCGCTGCCTCTTCAGGATCTAAATTGCAAGCGTATAAATTAGATATGGCTGGAATTTTCGCAGGCTTGTTGTTCAGCTCCACTTCAAACACATCTTGTAAGTTAGAAGCAGGATCTGTACTGATTAACAGGACTTGGTTCCCTTCATCCGCTAATGCTACAGCCATTGCGCATGCGGTGGAAGTCTTCCCCACACCACCTTTTCCTGTAAAAAATAAAAACGGTGTTTTATTAACTTTACTAGGCTGTAAAGGTTGAAACATAAACTTTACCTCCTACTTGTTATTTGTGATGTTTAAAGTAATCGGCATGCTTGCGGTTTTACTTTTCACTTTTAAATCTTCTAGATTTACTTCCAGCCATTTTGATATTTCTTCATTTGTAGGATAGCTACTGATCTTTTTGACTTCTCCATCTATAAGAGTAATCGGTAAGCAGTCTGTTCCCTTACTCATAAGCAGAGCGTTAATTTGTTGATTTTCTACAAAATGTCCTGGATCGCTTGTTAGATTGTAGCGTTCAACCTCTACTACGCCTTTTTTAAGATGAGATATAACAGTAGCAATTCGAGTTAATTCCGGATCCACACTGGGTCCACAAACTCCTGTTGAACAGCACATTGCAGGGTCAAAAATCTCTATTTTCTTCATGCTCAACCTCCCTCTCTAATAAAAGTGTATAATAATATACTTATATTAGATATATAGTAAAAGTCGAGAGGCTAGCTCTCGACTTATCTATTTTTCACTCACCAGTTTCAGCAAAACGTTGAATGCGAGCTCCAATTTCATCACGTACTCGTTGGAAAAACGCCCATTTTTCGTCTTCTGTTCCTTCTGC
The DNA here is from genome assembly GCF_004348885.1 of Bacillus sp. CBEL-1. Lineage (NCBI taxonomy): Bacteria > Bacillati > Bacillota > Bacilli > Caryophanales > Bacillaceae > Bacillus > Bacillus sp. CBEL-1. The sequence goes on from NZ_SBIM01000003.1 coordinate 446,238, forward strand.
TTTTGCTGGATCATCAAAGCCCCAGTGCACGCGCTTTACGTGTGGTGGCGTCACTGGACAGTGATCAGCTGCGTGACCACATAACGTCACTACTAAATCTGCAGAATTTAAAATCTCAGGGTCAATTACATCAGATGTTTGATTTGTAATATCAATACCTGCTTCTTTCATTGCTTTTACAGCATTTGGATTTAACCCATGTGCTTCAAGACCTGCACTGTATACATTCCATTCATCACTTAAATACTTTTTTGCCCAACCTTCTGCCATTTGGCTACGGCAAGAGTTACCTGTGCATAGGAAGTAAATTGTTTTTTTTGTCATGTGTAGCATCTCCTTTTTTGTCTGTTATGAAAGTATGAGTAACCAAATATATAAACCAACAAGCGTAATAAACAATGTTGGGATGGTTAAGATAATACCTGTTTTAAAATACGTGCCCCAAGAAATTTTCACACCTTTTGTTGAAAGAACGTGAAGCCATAATAAAGTAGCTAAAGAACCAATTGGGGTAATCTTTGGACCTAAATCAGATCCAATAACATTAGCATAAATAAGTGCTTCTCGAATGGTTCCAGATGTCGCAGTGGCATCAATAGCTAATGCGTCAATCATGACAGTCGGCATATTATTCATAATGGATGATAGAATCGCTGCAATAAAGCCCATACCGATTGTTGCCGCGAACAACCCTTGGTCGGCAACTGCTTGAATGACGTTTGCTAACACTTCAGTAAGCCCCGCATTACGAAGACCGTACACAACTACGTACATACCAATTGAAAAGAAGACAATTGCCCAAGGTGCACCTTTTAATACAGTTTTTGTTTGAACTGCAGGACTTGTTCTTGCCATAAGCAAGAAGAATACGGCAATGATACCTGCAATAATAGAAACAGGCACGCCTATAAACTCTCCTACAAAGTAACCGACTAGAAGTAGCCCTAAGACAAACCAAGATAAACGGAACATTTTTTGGTCTTTAATCGCTGCTACTGGCTCCTGCAAATGCGTTACATCATAGCGTTTTGGAATGCTTTTTCGGAAATATAAATACAGTACTAAAATACTCGCAAACAGTGCAAAGAAATTTGGAATAATCATGCGAGACGCATATTCCGAGAACGTAATACCGAAAAAGTCAGCAGACACGATGTTTACTAAGTTACTTACCACAAGCGGTAACGATGTTGTATCAGCTATAAATCCACTTGCAATAATAAACGGAAATACCATCTTTTCATCGAGTTTTAATGCTCGAACCATTGCAAGTACAATCGGCGTTAAAATAAGCGCCGCACCGTCATTTGCAAAAAATGCAGCAACTAACGCGCCAAGTAAGGAAACGTACACAAACATACGAATACCATTTCCACCAGCAGCACGCGCCATGTGAAGGGCTGCCCATTCAAAAAAGCCAATTTCATCTAAAATTAATGAGATAATAATAATAGCAATAAACGTTAACGTAGCGTTCCAAACAATTTGCGTTACGTCCCAAACGTCACCAAAGTTAACAACGCCAACTAGAAGGGCAATAACTGCTCCCCCCATCGCCGACCAGCCAATCGATAAATTCTTTGGCTGCCAGATAACAAACACTAAAGTCACCAAAAAGATCAGTGATGCTAAAACAACTGATGTCAAATTTTAACCCTCCAATTACTCACAACAATTAATACGAAGCCCTTTTTCTTCTAACTCTTTTAAGCGTTGATCTTGGCTTGGTATCGACGCAAGTATACTAATTATAAAATGATAATTCTCGCTTTCTTTATTAAGCGAATAAAAGATCCATTGTCCTTTTCGTCTTTCTCTTACTAGCCCTACATCTCTTAGCTTGCGGAGATGCTGACTGATTGCAGGCTGACTTGCACCATAAATATCAACGAATTCACATACACAGCACTCACTATGTTCCATCAGCTTCATCATAGATAATCTCGTTTTATCACCGAGCAGCTTTAGAATTTGAGCCGCTTTTTCCATTTCAACGACCGTTTTAGTTTCCATCGTGACACCTCCCATACAAAAATGAATTAATATATAATAATTTGCTTATATGTTTATATAAACTATAATATTGTTTGAAATAATTTTCAAGACTTTTTTAGTATAAGCGGTAAAGAAAAAAGTATGAACGTCTTGAGGCATAAGCTAATCTTAATAAATCAAAAAAATTTGATTAAACAACTTGATTTATCTGAAATTTCCATTTATGCTTAATTCATCAAGAAAATTTGATGAAGAAAGTGAAGGTGATGAACAAGTGAGAGTAAACAATTCTGGAAACCTTTCAGTAGAGTACTTTATTTCTTATTTTCAACTAGTTATGAACACTCAAACGATGAAAGCACATGAAGCTAAAGAGCTTATATTTAAACGATTCTTCAACTATGATCCACTTCTTAGAGGCAAAACAACTTATTCTAACTTTGAAAAAGCCTACCTTGCATTTACACAATAAATCAAAAAAAATTGATTAAGGAGCATTACTATGACACATTCATTCAAACAATATGAACAAAAATTTAAGGCACTTGCTGATGAACGACGATTAGAAATTATGCATGAGCTGTGTCAGCGCGGTCAAACCTGCGTATGTGATTTAACGGATTTTTTTGGTATACCTCAGTCTAAGCTGTCTTATCATTTAAAGATTCTTCTAGACGCTAATCTAATTACGAAAGAAACAAAAGGCACATGGAGCTATTACGCATTAAACGATGAAGAAGTAAATCACCTTTTATCGGATGAGCTCTGCTGTTTACTCCGTAAAGAAAGCTCTTGCTCATCTTAACCTATTAGTTCTGCTAAAAACTCAAAAAAATTCTTAGGGGGAATATTTTATGAAATATGTTCACGTAGGGGTAAACGTCACAAATCTAGACAAATCAGTCGTTTTTTATGAAAAGCTTTTTGGAGTTAAGCCTGTGAAAGTAAAAGTAGATTATGCGAAGTTTTTATTAAATCAACCTGGGCTAAATTTCACGCTAAACGTACGGGATGAAGTAAAAGGAAACCAAATAAATCACTTTGGATTTCAAGTAGAAGCTGCTAACGAAATCCGTGAACATAAAGTCCGCTTAGAAAAAGAAGGTTTTTTTGCTCGTGAGGAAATGGATACAAACTGCTGCTATGCCCTACAGGATAAGTTTTGGGTAACAGACCCTGATGGCAACGAATGGGAGTTTTTCTATACAAAAGATAATCAAGCTACTTTTCCTGCTGCAGATACTACTGGCTGCGCTTGTAGCTCTTAAACAGCCAAGCAGCAAGGAGCTACATACTCCTTGCTGCTTACTTATTTATCATCCCCTCACTCTCATCCAAAAACAACTCCATTTCACTACCTTTAAACTGAAATCCTACACTTTTATACAGCGCCTCTCCCGCTTGTGAAGCATGTAGCCACACTCTTTTCACTTCGCGTTTTTGACACTCTTTCATGCATTCTTGAAGGATTCTTCGCGCCAATCCTTGCTTCCGATGAGAAGGAAGTGTATACATATTTAAGAGATAAGCTTCCTCGCCTTTCAAATTTTCTAAATAAGGTGGTCTCGTAAAAAAAGATAAGCCACTCACGCTAACGATCTCTTCTCCATTTTTGGCAACAAACGAGACAAACTCCCCTTTTTCCATTGCTTCTTTTAGGTAACTTTCTGTTGCTTCCATCACTGTCTTTTCTTCTTCCTGTGTTTTAATCTCGTTCACTTCTTTTAACAGTTCAACTCTCAGTGAAATGATCCCCTTTACATCACTGAGCACTGCTTTTTCAATTTTATATGTATGTGCCATATCTATTCCCCTTGTAACTAGATTTGCTAGTGTTAATTTTAATTTAGAGCCTCTATTATGTCCATATATTGGATAACCTTTATAGTTGCGTATAGTCTTATTATGTAAAGTAGAAAAGCGAAAAGAGAAGCTCTTTGTCTTTAGTTCATTGCTGTGTCTTTTCATCTATATACGCTCAACACCATTCCAATAAAAAAGGAATTAAGAGGAACGAGCATCAAACCATAGCTAATAAACGGCATTAGCATGCTTGTTAATGGGAAAAAGCCAACTAGCATTCAAACGTTTGCAATCAGCTGCGTTGCATATACACTTACAGCTCCAACTAATAGCAGTTTACTATATGAATTGTTTATTTTACCCGTCACTTGCACAATTCGAATGATAAAGAGGCTAAGAATTCCTAACAGAATAAAACCTAACAGTCTACATTAATAAAAAACCTCACTTGGAAGTGAGGTTTTTGCATTCAACATATTATTTAACAAGTATACTTCCTACGTATTGAGCAGTACCACTTGAGGTTGTAAAGGTAACTTCCAACACATATCTACCTGTACTTTTTGGCATTTCAAATTCTCGATTTTCATTCATTTTAAGTTCAACCTTTTGCTCTTTCTTCCAAAGATTAGCTGTTATAGTTGGGTTCGTCCAAATATCTCCACCGTTTTCTTTATTTTCTTCAAAATCTAGAAATACTTTTTCATTTCTAGAAGCGTTAATGTCCTTTTGTGATAAGGCGAACTCCCAAATATCATCTACCGTTTTACTTACATCTCCGCTTGATGAAGCCCAGCTAATATTCGCTTCTGTTAACCTTACAGACGAAGCATTTTCTGCGTACAGATGCGCCGTAGGTGGACCCACATCATAATCTTCAGCTATACACGCAGTGACGATAAAGATTAAAAATACTCCTATGCCTAACCAAGAAACTTTTCTCATCGTATCCCCCTGCTGCATTATTTGAGTTTTACATTCTGTATTAAACTATTCAGCGCAATTTTTTTTAGTCAGCTTTTGTTAATAATTATAGACAGCTTATAGTTAGCATGACCGTTTAAAGATTCTAAAAATTGGTCCAGTTCTTGATTGGAAGGAAAATTACATTCTAATAGATAACAGCCGTCTCCGCTAATTTTATAGTTGTGAACGACGTAGTCACGCTGCGTGTTAATAAACGATAAATAAGGCTCATGATAAGGACTCGTTGTATAAATAGTGATCATTGCATGAACATGATAGCCAAGCTTTTGCTGATTTACTTTAATCGTATACTGCTCAATAATACCAGCGTCCTCTAACTTTAAGACTCTCGATGCAGCTGCTTGTCCAGTTAAATGTACCTTTTCACCCAGCTCTTTCATCGTAATCCGACTGTTTTTGGATAGCTCTTTCAGTATGGACAAGTCGGTTTGGTCTAACATAATTTCAAATCCTTTCATTAATCAAGTAAAACGGTGAAAACACTTGATTTTCACTATGTAATATTGGGTTACTTTTACTATAAACTATACGTAAATTAAAGAAAAGGAGCTAAAAACATGAAGATCCAACAAATTCGAAATGCAACTCTTGTTCTTACCTATGCGAATAAAACCTTTTTAATTGATCCTATGTTAGCGGATCAAGGTACGTACCCTCCATTTCCAAACTCTGTACGACAAGATCAACGTAATCCACTTGTGCCGCTACCAGTACCTGTAACACAATTATTAAATGTAGATGCAGTGATTCTCACTCACCTGCACTTAGATCATTTTGATGAGACTGCTAAAGAACTATTAGACAAAGATATAAAGTTATTCGTACAAAATGAAGCGGATAAAGCTGAAGTAAAAAAAGCTGGTTTTACAAACATTGAAGTGTTAACTGAACAGACAAAATTTGCAGGCATACAGCTAATTAAAACAAACGGTGAACATGGCCGCGGTGAGATTCTTAAGCTAACTGGGGAAGTGTGTGGAATTGTCTTTAAGCATGAAGATGAAAAAACGCTGTACGTTGCAGGTGATACAGTTTGGTATGAAGGAGTAAAAGAGAATCTCTCAGCCCACCAGCCAGACGTTATTGTTGTAAATGGTGGAGATAATCAATTCCTTGAAGGCGGTTCACTTTTGATGGGGAAAGAAGACATCCTGCATGTTCATCAGTTTGCTCCTGAAGCAACTATTATTTCCGTTCATATGGAAGCCGTAAATCATTGGACGCTATCAAGAGCTGAATTAAAGCTTTTTGCTACTGAAAAACAACTCAGTAGTCATCTTCTCGTTCCAGAAGACGGTGAAGCTTACTCCTTTTAATAGATTAATGAGCCAGGTTCTTCAGAAGAACCTGGCTCATTTATACTTTTATCTAATGTCCTTCTCACATCATTTAGAAGGAAATCTCAATTGCAATATGTAACTACATAGAGAAAGGATTAGATAATTTCAAAAGATCTGAACGATGGCGGAGGGAACTACATTGAATACGAATATTTTAAGCGTTATTAGCGATATCCAAAAGAAAGTTAACTTTTCTGGAAGTATTCTTATTAAAGATGAACACCATATACTGGCTGAAAGTAGCTACGGCTACGCCAATCGAGCTGACCAAATAAAAAATAGCCTTGCTACGCGATATGGTATTGCATCTGGCTGTAAGCTCTTTACAGCTATTGCGATTTGTCAGCTTGTAGAAGCAGGCGTCCTTTCGTTTGAAACAAGATTAAAAGATTGCCTTGATATTGATTTTCCTCGTTTTGATGAAACCATTACTGTTCATCACCTTTTAACGCATACAGCTGGAATACCTGACTATTTTGATGAAGAAGTGATGGATGATTTTGAAGAGTTGTGGACAAAAACCCCAATGTACAAAATAAGAAACTTAGAAGAATTTCTTCCTTTTTTCCAATATGAACCGATGAAGTATAAAGTTGAAGAGCAGTTTCATTATAATAATGCCGGTTATATCCTACTCGGCTTAATTATAGAGCAAACAACTCAGCTTTCATTTCATACATACGTAGAAAAAGAGATCCTACATAAAGCACATATGACAAGCTCTGGCTATTTTGAACTCGATGCTTTGCCAAATCATACAGCACTTGGCTACATTGACTTTCCAGACAACAAGTGGAAAACAAATATTTACTCCCTTCCTGCTAAAGGAGGTGCAGATGGCGGAGCGTTTGTAACGGTTTATGACATGAACCGCTTGTGGAATTCTCTTTTAAATCATCAGCTACTCAGTAAGAAATATACTACGCGTTTGCTTACCCCTCATACTGAAACCAATAATGAAAATAGTTTTTATGGCTATGGGGTGTGGATAGAGAAAAGAGAAAGAGCTATTTTCAAATATCATATTATGGGTTATGACCCAGGGGTTAGCTTTCACTCTGCTTTTTATCCAAAGTGCTCTGTCACTGCAGTTATTTGCTCAAACAAATCACATGGGGCCTTTCCTATCATGAAAGCTGTTGAAGAAGAACTTTTTAACTCTTATTAAATGCTTATGTAAATAAAAAAGCTCAACGTCTAATTAACGTTGAGCTTTTACGCTATTATTGATTGCCTTGTTTTACCCATCCAGCTACTGTTACTGTACGCTTTGCTTGATGCTTCACTGTTGCTTCCACATCTTCAACCATTTTCCCATTTTGGTCAACCGTTACGCTTGTTCCGTAAGGGTTCCCACCTGAACTGAAAATGACTGGATCTGTGTATCCTGGTGACGCAACAAGCGCGCCCCAGTGATGCATTGTTGTGTATAGAGATAAAAGAGTTTGTTCTTGACCACCGTGTGCGTTTTGTGCAGATGTCATCGCACTAACAACTTTGTTTGCTAATTTACCGTTAAACCACAGTCCACCCGTTGTATCTAAGAACTGCTTAACTTGTCCTGGTACGTTTCCGAAACGAGTTGGAATGCTAAAGATAATTGCATCAGCCCACTCTAAATCAGCAAGCGTTACTTCTGGTACAGCAGCTGTTTCTTCTACGTGTGCTTTCCAAGCTGGATTTGAATCAATTGCTGCTTGTGGAGCTGTTTCAGGTACTTTTAATACTTTTACATCTGCACCTGCTTCTTTTGCACCGTCTGCTGCCCACTGCGCCATTTGGTAGTTTGTACCTGTTGAACTATAGTAGATAACCGCTAATTTTACATTTTCCATTTTTTCTTCCTCCTTAGTTGATGTTCCAAATAATTTATCTAAAAATCCCATTTCTCTTCACCTCTATATGCGTATTCATACCGCTGTTTCATCTGGATGAGTAAAATCACCCCCTTAAGTCGGTATTCTGTTTTATTTCTAAGATGTATTGTTACATGAAACTGCTATTATTCTGGTCTTGCAATTGTAAAAGTCTCACCAAGTTTAGCGTAGTCATTGCCGGCCAAGCGGCTAACAGCTTTAAGGCCGTGTGGATCAATTCGCCCTTTATCATATAGCTGATCTTCAATGTGATACTGAACAACTTTTCCAATAAGCAAGTCGGTACTTGTTTCTTCACCTTCTCCTAAGGGAATTGCCTGTTCAAGTACACATTCAAAGCGAACCTTTGCTTCTTTTACTCCCGGTACCGAAACCTTTTTACTTTCGGTCAAAATCAACTTAGCTACTTCGACTTCACTTTCTTCAGCTGGAAGATTAGCTGCCGTCATATTCACCTGCTCAACATTGTCTTCATCGACGATGTGAATCACAAACTCTTTTTTCTCCATAATGTTTCTTGCCGTATCTTTCATTTCGCCGCTTTTACGCTGGACTGAAATCGAAATCATCGGCGGGTTTGCAGAGACAATATTGAAATAGCTAAAAGGTGCTGCGTTAATTATTCCGTTTGTTGACTGCGTTGTCACAAAAGCAATCGGTCTTGGAATAATGCTTCCCGTTAGAAGCTTATAGTTTTCTCTTTCCGTTTGTGCAGATGGATCAATTGATAGCAATGAACTCACTCCTACTTCGTTTTACTATTTAATTCCACGGTCATAAAATGCATAAACTCTAATCTCTATATCATAATTCTCGAATTCGAGATATTTGTCGAAAAAAATATGCATTTTACTTTTGCAAGCCGTAAAAAGAAGTTATTTTTATCTTGAATTCGAGATAATTATAAAACGAATGCTTCTCTTCTGTCAACAATAATTTAGAGGACATTTCTAAAAGACAGAATAAAATAAGTAGCAAACATTTATGTTTGCTACTTATTTTATTGAACCACTATCACTCTTTCTTTCCAAAAGAAAAAATACTCACTTCGTAAAAGTAAACTCTTCATTGCTTTTGGTAACAAGATACTTCCTAAAATTCCTGTTAATTCATATATCAGTTGTTGATCATATTTTCCAATGAAATAACCAAGTGTCCCAATACAACAATCATACAATAAGACATTTGTAATCTGCTTTTTAGACACAGAAGTAATCAGTATTTTAGAAGGCTTCACAATACGCATTATTGTCTTTCACCTCTTGTTGTTATAATGACTTTGCTCAGCAATCGTAATTCGATTAATGTCACCTAACTACAATTCCTGAAAGAGTAGCAATTAACCAAGATATTGCGGTGAGTAAACCCGCTGACATAATCTTCATACCGCACCTGTCTAGTAAACTATCTACACGGATTTGCATAATTGTATATGAATATGTATAAATGGAAAAAACAATTCCTAATTCCGTTGCCTTCAAGTGAAACGATTCTTAAATTGCAGGCACTGCGACTGGTATGGCAACGCGACCAAAGTAATTTTAAATAACCATGTTGCTCAACAATAATGAACATCTCGTGTGTCCAGTTTTTACTACTTACTCAGTCATAATAGCCTCCTTCTTTTGTTAGTTTGTACGCTGAATGAACTTGTCATTCTAGTGCGTATCACAAATTTTAGAGGGGGAAACAATTGATTTACAATCTATACTAAGTAAAATTTATAAAAAGCTATGGAGACCTACTCCATAGCTAATCTTTCTTCTTAAATTCCTGTAAACGCTTGTTTTCTAGCTCTGCTACGTAAATATCTCCCTTGCTGTTAACAGCAATATCATGAGGGATTTTTAACTGACCTTTATTCTCTCCCCACGAACCAAAGCGTTGAATAACTTCACCGTTTGTATTTAACACCACGACTTGATGAGACCCTTTTCCTCCTTCTGGATATAAGCTGTTACCTCCATCCGCTACATAAACGTTCCCGTCATCACCAACCTCGACGCCAAACGGTCTTCCTAACTCTTTAGAATTCCAGCTATCAAGAAAGTTACCGTCCTTGTCGAACACTTGAATACGTGCATTATTTCGATCTGCAACGTAGAGATTCCCGTTTTCGTCATGGCTAATACCATGAGGTAAATTAAATTCACCGTCTTTGTTACCAAGCAAATTCTTTTCCCAAATGAATTTTCCGTTTTGATCAAATTTTACAATTCGGCGATTACGATAGCCATCGCTCACAACGAAAGATCCATCTTTTAATACAGTTACATCCGTTGGTCTCGCAAAGGTATATTCATCCATTCCTGTTGGAAACTTCGGAAGGACGTTTCGGATTCGAAGAGCCGCTTCCATATAAAACGGATAGTCCGACCCAAATGTACCTAACAGTTTTCCTTCAGGCGAAAACTTATAAATCTTATTTTGAGAAATATCCGTTATCCAAACGTTGTCTTCGCTATCAATTTCTAAGCCATGTGGAGACTTAAATAAACCTTTTCCCCACGTATCTCTGACTTCCTTGGTTTGAGCATCCAGCACGACAACCGTGTCTTTATTAATTACTTCATCATTTCCATATGTAGCCGTTGCTCGGTGAAGATAATAAATATTGTCTTTTGAATCAACTGCTACACCACTTGCTTCACCAGCTGTTTTTTTATCTTTTGCTGCCACAGGCCAAACGATATTGGTTTCATACATTTGTGGTATATCTATCGTAACAGGCGCTTCTTTATAGATGGTTTTTGCTTTGCCCACTGAAAAGAACAGTAGAAGTGAAGTGATTCCTCCTATTAGTACTAGGCCCGTGATGATTTTCTTTTTGTGCTTCATATTGTCTTCCTCCTTGCTTACTCCTTAATTAGTATAAGCAGTTTTCAACACTTTTTCCAAAGTCATAGGTTTGAAATTATACTCAGACCTAAGGCGTAGAAAAAAAGCATAGGGTTCAACCTATGCTTTGTTATTTTTATTCTTTTGTAAGCTCGCTTTCTGTCACCCACTTATGGTTTTTCACTTCTTCACCGTCAGTTGTAGACATATAATCGACCATGTATACCGTTGTTTTTTCAGCAGAATCAATCGTTGCTTCTGCATCTTCCATGCCTTCCATATGATTTGCTTCAAGAACTACTTTTGTTCCTGCTGGTATCTCTTTTTCACCCGCATCTTTTATTTCTTCTTGAATGACCCACTTATGATTCGTTACCTTCTCTCCGCCGTTTGTAGGCGTGTAAGATACCACATATGCTGTTGTATCATATGCACCGACAATGGTTGCTTCTGCACCTTTCATCCCTGGCATATGATCAGTTATCAGCGTTGCTTTACTTCCGACTTTATACGTTGGGCTTTTAGCTTCTTGTAAACCTTCTGGTACTTCACCTGAGCTAGAGTGATTCATATGTGCATGATCTTCTTCTTTTTGTTCTTGTTTTTGATTATCTTCTGAATTCATCTCTTTGCTCTCATCTTTGTTTCCTGCACATCCTGCTAAACCAAGCATTGCCGCTAGCCCAATCAGAAATAGTAATCTTTTCATCTTCATCCCTCTTTTACAATTTTCTCATTCGCTCACTAGTTTTTTACGAATGGTTTAACGATATACGTTTAGTGTAAAAAAGAAATGTGCAGATTTTATGAAGAAACGCAATTTAAGATGCGATTATTTATGGAACGTCCCATTTATATCCCACTCCCCACACAGTTTGAAGGTGTTGCTCAATTGGAAAGCCAGCGCTTCTAAGCTTTTCCCTGAGATTACGCATATGGGAATCAACCGTTCGCCCTTCAATTTCTGTGTCATAGCCCCAAATCAACGTAACCAAATCTTCACGAGGAAAGACACGATTGGGATGCTTTAAAAATAAACAAAGTAACTCAAATTCTGTTTTGGTCATTGAAATACTCTCACCTTCATAAATAACTTCTCTGCTTTCTTCGTTTACGTGAAGCTCCTTATAGGAAACCTCTTTCTTTTCTACACCGGTTCTTCTCAATACAGCCTGTATTCGAGCCAGTAACTCTTCTTCACTAAAGGGTTTTGTAATATAATCATCCGCTCCGCTATTTAAACCTTTTACAACATCCTCCGTTTGATCCCTAGCAGTCAGCATAATAATGGGGACTCTAAACTTAGCTCTAATTTCATTACAAACTGTCCAACCGTCTTTTTTAGGCATCATCAAATCGAGTAGTACTAGCTGAATCATTGGGTTGTTGTTTAGGTGCTTTTCTACCTTTGTAGAATCTTCACACTTCATGCATGAAAAACCATGTGGAGCTAAGTACAGTTCTAATAAGTCCAGCATTCTCACTTCATCATCTACTAATAAAATCGCAGTCATATTAACGCTCCTTTGGCAATGAAATCCTCACGGTTGTTCCTTTTTCTACTATGCTTGTCATCTCTACTTTTCCACCATGTGCCTCTACAATATCTTTTACAATCGATAACCCTAAACCATAGCCTCCATTTTTTCGAGACCTTGATTTATCTACGCGATACAATTTATCAAATACGTATGGGACGTCTTCACTTGGAATTCCCACTCCGTAGTCTTGAATAGACAGCTTGACGTGTGAATTACCTTCTTCAACGCTCATTAAAATCTTTTTTGTTTCAGAATACTTTAAGGCATTATCTAAAACGTTTGTAATGACTTGCATAAAACGCTCCTCATCAATTAGTACGTTTACATGCTTAGGACAATTTAGTTCAATATGGACATTCTTTTCACTTAAAGCTAATTGAAATGCTTCACAGATTTTTACTAAATAAAAGTGAAGTTCAACTTTTTGCTTTTCAATGAGAAACGTATTCTTATCTAAACGAGCAAGCTGAAATAAATCTTTTACAAGTTTTGAAATTCTCGCAGCCTCTTCTTCAATAATCCTTAAATATTTTGTTCGGTTTTCTTCACTTGTTTCATGACGCTTTGCCATATCTGCATAACCTTTTACATACATCAGCGGCGTTTGAAGTTCGTGCGAAATACTGCTCAAAAACTCGTTCCTCTCTTTTTTTAAACGCTGCAGTTCATTGGCAAGTGCTTGAATGGATGTTCCTAACTGCCCAACCTCATCCCGAGAATGCGCCCCCAGTTTTACCGTCAAATGACCTTGACTAATCTTTTCTGTCGCATGCTTCATTTTAACTAAAGGTGCTGTGATTAGCTTTGATAAAGCAAATGTTGTAACAATCGCGAATAAAATTGAAATAACACCAGCTATGTAAAAGTGATGCTGGAGGCGATCAATCATTCCTTTGATATCTTTAGTATCTTTAAACATATACACTGTACCAACTTGGCGTTCATTTACTTCAATTGGAGAAGCTGTTGCAATATAAGGATTTTGTTTCCAATCTCTTTGCAAAATCTCCCCTTCATAAGGCAACTGTTTATCTCTCCACTCATTCACAGCCTCTTTTGCTCCTGTAATAAGAGGAGTTGAAGAACTCAAAACTTTCCCATTTATGTTGGTAATGACAACATCCGTATCCGTCTCTGACTCCATCAACGCAACGTGACTAAGCGTTACGGGATCACGATGTTGCTCTAATACTTCTCGGTGACTATTTCCTCTTACTCTCAAGCTCTCTAACTCTTCTGAAATACGTGTGTTCGCTAATCCTGTATATAAATAGAAAAATAAACCTGCTTCAATAACCAAGATGAAAACTAAAAACAATAGTCCCAGTTTAATGGATACTTTATTCACTTCTTTCACTTCCCCTGTTAATGTACATCTATTATAAAGGATAGATATGAAGAAAGTGTGCAGATACCCCTTCACAAAATTTGTTTCTATTCACCTTGTTAAAATAAGTACCAAAGAAAAAGAGATACCAATCATAGAGTTGGCATCTCTTTTTCTTTATTATTTAGTAACCTCTTTAATTGCTGCTACGAAACGTTCTGTAATTTGTTGGGGACGCGTAATCGCTCCTCCTACCACTACCGCATGTGCTCCGTACTCTAAAGCCTTTGCCGCTTGCTCAGGTGTAAGAACATTTCCTTCTGCAATAACGGGTACATTTACATGAGCAACAACTTCCTTAAGGAATTCAAAATCATGTTCGTATAGTTTTTTATTTAACGTTTCCTTAGTATATCCGTATAACGTCGTACCTACGCAATCAAAACCTAGAGCTTCAGCTCCTACACAATCCTCTAATGTCGCACAATCTGCCATCCATTTTTGCTTTGGGAATCTGTTTTTTAATTCCTTAATAAAATCTTGTAACGCTACACCGTTAGGTCTCAAACGATTAGTAGCATCAATTGCAATTAACTCTACCCCTGCTTCAACTAGCTGCTCTACTTCTTTTATAGTAGGTGTAATATAGACCTCTGAATCCGGATACTCTCTTTTTATAATTCCTATCATAGGTACTTTAATGGCCATTTTAATAGCAAGAATATCATTTATTCCGTTGGCACGTATTGCCATTGCGCCACCTCTAGTAACGGCATCAGCCATTTTCTTCATGATATCCGCACCATATAACGCTTCGTCTTCTAATGCCTGACAAGACACGACTAATCCTGATTTTATCTGTTCTAACATTTTTTAGAAACCTCGCTTTGTTCACATTTTAAGATCAAACCACACTCAAACATTCGATTCCAAGGGGCAAACGTTTGAACATCTACACGGGTGATTGTTTCAAAACTGTGACGAATTAATAATTGATAAGCATCCCTTACTCTCTTATTACGCTCTTTATTTACTAACGCAACTTTATCTTTCAAATTAAAATATGTAAGGTTATGTAATGGTAAAAAATCCTCTACCATCTTCATACGCACTTCTGCTTGATAAATATAATCATCAATAATGTGATAGATAATATTTTCAATAATCTTTTGCTTGTTCCCTTGTAGTCCAAGTACGCCTTGACAAAGTGTTGTACCAAGCGAATTACAGTTTGTATTCCATCCTTTATACGATAAAAGTCTGTCTAATAACCTCTCTTCATCAAGCAGCGTAATCAGTTCTTTATCTCCACCATTGGCATACGCACAATCTGCCACAATTACTTGTTTTCCTTGATTTAAAAACTGCTTTATCTGATCTACAAAGGTTAGTAGATGCCTGAAACTTGTATATGTAATATCTTTGTCGCTCTGGTCCCATGATTCTTGCATTACGCGCCCGGGGGTATTGTAAGCTAAAATGATATCCGCTTCCGTTGCCGTCTCAGCTAGCTGGCATCCGGCTGCAAAAAGGTGTGCTTTTAAGCTTTCTTGATAAGGTCGATCTTCGTACATTGGGATAAGCTGAGGCCCTAAGGTGCTGCTCCATATAGGATAAATTCGTGGGCGCTTTCCTTTTAATTGAGTATAAACACGAGCTAATAATGTTGCCCCTACCTCATCCGCTCCTGGATACATCTGTACATGTTGATGTAAGCGAAGCGCTTCAATTCCTTTCATAACTTTCGCTTGATCTATAGAGGTATAACCATATTCTGAACTGTCATCTTGTGGAATCGCTAAAAATGTAAGAGTTCCTTCTTTTACAAGCTTTAACATGCTCGTATTAATAGTAGAGTTAAAAGCTCTTCGCTCTTCATAGTCGTCTATATACTTTTTCGGAATGGTGTCAATAAGATTTTGAAGCTGTAACTCTTCGTCTTTTTTTAGATGTTCACGCTGCTTTTTATTCTGTAAATACGCCCTTAAGAAAATATGCTCTCCCCATTCTTCGTAATAGTCAGGCTCTTCATCACTCGAACTATATTTGGGAGTTCGCATAATTAAATTTGAAGCATAGATGAGTAAACCTGGATGCTCCTTGCGTAAAGAACGCAAACGCTCGATCCATAAAGTTGCTTCTGTATTTCTTAAATAATGAATTCGAGATGGCAATAGCCCTCCGTATATTAACATATCAATGCTTAAGATAATGGCTTCCACTTCTGAGGCTACGTCCGTTATCCATTTCCAAATCATTTCTTTATCAGCAGGAAGCTTCTTATAACCTAATGCTTCTTGAGGCGGTAAGAAAAGCTTAACCTCTGCTGAAGAATCAGCAATGCGTCTTACATAATCTGTATTACAAGGACGCTCATCAATTGGTAGATATGCAATGTTCACGTAACTTCTCCTTTCTTATAACAAACAACCTGCTAAAAATGCTAACTTCTCTTCATCATGTATTGGCGGCAATTCATGACCATACTCTGGATATATTCTTATATCTTTTCTCGCTGATAGATGTTGATAGAAAGCCAGAGTACCAGGTGAAGGGCAAGTAACATCTTTTAGTCCTACACCTACTAGAGTCGGGCATGTAATGTAACTTGCAAAATTTAAACAGTCTACGTAACTTAACGTTTTCAATACGTCATTTCTCGTTTTATGAAGCGGATCGTGCACTTGAAAGTAATGATTAATTTCTTGATAAGGTCCCTCTGTTGCAAGATTGATAGATTCATGAATAGCAGCTAGAAAAGGAATATCTACAAAGGCTGCACATATTTGAGTTTGTAAGGCCGCTGTCACTGCTGCCAAAGCTCCCCCTTGGCTACTTCCATCAACAAGAACGACAGATTTTTTTGATAGCGCTCTCAACACATCAACACTCCGATATGCATCCATATATACATAGCTATAGTAATAATCATCTGGACTATGTATCCCCAAAGTCATCCAGCCTGCAGAACCTCCATATGGATAACCATTATTATCTGAAGACTTAATGTTCTGACCGCGTACTTCTACTAGCAATATTGGAATGCCTTGAATAGCATATTTAAACATTTGATGTGGTTGCAGAGTATTCCAATTGTAGCCATGAAACACCACTGCTGCAGGTACTTTTTGAGTTGTTCTCTTTGGACGGATATATACAGCATGAATACGTGAATTTCGAAACCCATTAAAAGATACATCCGATACTTCAAGCCCTTCAATCCAGTACGCCCTTTTATTTACTTCAATATTTAACAATTGCTTTGTACTTTCTTCTATGCGCGTACACCAAAACTCTTCAAAATCGGGCTGCCTTGTTAAGTTTGGTTTTTCGTTAACATTATTCGATTGAAAGAATGTAGAATTGTCCATCAGATGCCTCCTTACTCAGAGGTAGTCTTGGGATTACGAGTGATGAATTGCTTAGCAAAAGCAATCCCTCCTTTTAAACCAGCTAAATCTCCCAATGATGCAGGAACAATATAAGTGTCAAGCTCTTGAAGTAATGGGTGTTGTATGTAATTATTCATGTAAAAGTCAAGCTTTCTGCGAATCATCGGAAATAAGTGTGTCTGTTTCATTACTCCTCCCCCTAAGATTATCCTTTTAGGACTAAGAATGAGGATATAATTCATTAACGCTTGAGCAAGGTAGTCTGCTTCCATCTCCCAACCTTGATGTTGAACAGGAAGGTGATATGCTTTTTCATTCCACCGCTGCTCAATAGCTGGACCTGAAGCCAAACCTTCCAAACAATCTCCGTGGTAAGAGCACACACCTGAAAAGGAATCACTTGGATGTCTTTTTACAAAAATATGCCCCATTTCAGGGTGGCTCATTCCGTGTAAAATATCTCCTCCCACTACTGCACCAACACCAATCCCTGTTCCAACTGTCATATATATGCAGCTATTAAGACCTCTAGCAGCTCCAAAGGTATATTCACCAAAAGCTGCTATGTTTACATCCGTACTGAACGCAATCGGAATAGAAAAATGTTCTTTTAACATTTGAAGAAACGGATAATTCGTCCAAGCTCTTTTTGGAGTTGCGGTGATATAGCCATAGGTTTTACTTTGGCTATCTAAATCAATTGGTCCAAATGAACCTACTCCTAGCGCCTGCAAATTGTATGCAGAAAAATAATCGTATACAGCGTATAACGTTTGTTCAGGCCCTGTTGTTGGAAATGACGTATAGTCAATAATATCCCCTTTTTCATTCCCAACACCGCAGACAAACTTTGTTCCTCCCGCTTCAACAGCCCCTATTAACACGTAACTCCCTCCATTTACATAATGCTTTTTTGATTTACTTCCATTTCATTACTCTTTAATTCTTGTAATAGAACGTCTAATAGATAAAAAGAAGAAACCTCATTAATAGAGCAGCTAGCTCCGTTAATATCCTCTGACGCTGGAATTAGTAATCGCATATCTGATACATGGGAAAGAGGAGAATCTTGTTGGCTTGTAATACTGATTGTAAGTGCCCCTAGTTCTTTAGCACGCTCCATCATCTTTACTACATCTGTTGAATAGCCTGAGGAGCTCAACCCTATCACGACTGTATGTTCTCTCATTGCATAAGTAGACATCTCCATTTCGTATAAGTTTGAAAAAGCATCAGCTGCTATTCCTAGTTTCATGAACTTATACTTTAATTGTGTGGCAACAAATGCCATGTCATCTGCTCCGTATAAATAGATTTGCTTCACCTTTTTCAGCTGCTTTTTAAAGACTTCAACATTTTCAATTTTATAAAGGCTATCAAATTTAGCTAGCATATTCATATATGTTTGCTTAACTGCTGTTAAGCTTGTTAATTCTGAATGCTCATAAATTCTTGTACTAACCGTTGCCTCTTTCGCCATTAATCTCAGCTTGTTGTAAGATCCAAATTCTAGCTTCTGACAAAATCGCGTAATGGTTGCTTCAGAAACGTTAATTTGACGTGACATCTCAGAGATTGTTTTGTTTGGAACCGTTTCTAAGTTTAGGATGATATACTTCGCAATCATTTGCTCTCTTTTCGTTAGCTTATGACTATTCGACTCGATAATAGTTGTAATACTCTTTAACGGCTGTAACGCTTCTTGTAATAAGTAGTGTCGAAGTGCTCCAATCATTCCGGCATCATTTAAATTTCTTGCAATTTTAATTTGCACTTTATCTAATACAGCTGGCATTACGTCTTTTTGTAATTGTTTCATAATAAGAGGATATAAATAATCTTTTTGTGCAGTTATACCGCCCCCGATTATAATCATCTCAGGGTTCATCATATATGCTATTGTGGTAATCCCTTTTGACAGATAATATACCAACCTTTCAATCTCTTGAATGCAAATTTCATCGCCTTGACGGGCAAAGTTAAAAATACCTTTACCGTTTAATTGCTGTTCTGGAATCCCTTTTCGTTTGGCAACATTGTGAACCAATATTCTAGTTGATGCTAACTCCTGAAATTGACTTCCTTCAATGGGAATATATCCAATTTCACCTGCACTAAAGCTATGACCCGTGTGCAGCTTATTATCTAGAATAAAGCTACCTCCAATTCCCGTACCAACTGTTAGGCAAAAAATACTTTTAGCATCTTTCCCTGTTCCAATCCACGACTCTGCTAATCCAGCACAATTGACATCATTTTCAACTTCTACGGGCAGGTTAAAATATGCTTCTAATTCTTTTTTTAAAGGCATCCCCGTATACTCTGGAATGAGTGAAGAAGCGTACAGAATTTCCCCTTTTTTTGAGTCCACTTGTCCAGCTGTACTAATACATATCCCGCTAACGCTGTTTGTCTCAAGAAGCTGACTTCCATATTTTTTTACCTTTTCAATAATACGAGGACCGCCTAAGTGTGCTTCTGTTTCACATTCATATTTTTCTACAAATACTCCATCTTCCGTAAGCACACCATATTTAATTAGCGTACCGCCAATATCAAATGCTATAAATTTTCTCATTACCGATCACCTTCATTTCTAAAATCAGAACACTATCGTTCTGCTACTCTCCTCTTTTGACTAAAAGTGTTTTTATTTCCTTTGGCTTAAACGATATTTCTACGTCTGATTTTGCCTCGTACGTGTACATAATTTCATTATCAAAGTTTACTTCACTCAGTTCTGCGACATTAATTCCGAACGATAGCATTGTGGTTTCATTTAGCTCAGATGGATTAAACATTCGTATATAAAACGCACCTTTTCCTGCTTGCATAAATGATGAATGCACAATCTTTTGTGAAGACTGGATAAACAGCTGCTGTTCACGTTCATAAGCCATGGACTGTTGAGTAACAACTGATTGTCTTAACGCTCTTCCATTATTCCACGAATGATTATGCTCTCCCACTATTAAGGCGTACTCAAACTCATATTGACCTAAACACTGTGCACCTTTTACTTCAAAGCTTGGCCCAGCACCATTCCCTCTCGTTCGCAAATCCCGTCTAGATAACCATCCAACGCTTCGAATCATTGTTAAGAATACATAGTCCTCATCTTCTAACCTATCTACTTCATACTCTTGCATACCTCGATGAACAACTTGATGATCATTTGCGATAACACTAGAATACGTTGGATATTGGTTCATGATAGCCTCTTTATCTTTTGGCACATCTACCTGTTTATCTCGAATTGTTTCTCTTCTTCTTGCATCGAACGCTGTATCTGAATAGCTATAATCTGCTGCTCTAACTTGGAAGCCCACACGTAATTTTTGGTCCTTCGCTTGATTATGAACAGCTGTTTTAAAACAAATCTGCTTGTTGTGCTTATAGAGCTTTACTGTTGTAACTATTGTGTTCATCACATTGTGTTTACTTGGACCTGTTCTCTCTTTATTTAATGAAGCGGGTAGATTCATTTCATAATGAAGCGTGAGAGACTGATAGTTTTTTCCTTTTACAACATCTGTTACTTTTACTAGGTTAGCTTTACTCGTTTGATCATTAATAGGAGGTGAATAGTTGTATGTGTCTCCTGCATCAAGTGATGATATTAATTGATGTTGGTTATCGTATACCGTTCCCGTTTTACGATCTTCAACTTTTAGCCCCCTATTATCCCAAGTAATGCGATAAAATTCATTCTCAATAAATGTCTCTTTGGAGTCCGTAATGGTCTCTTGGTGAGCAACCGCTCGTTTAATTTCCACTCTTTTTGTCTCAACACCGTTAAACTCAAGCATGAATAAGACATCGTAGTATACATATTCACCGTAGTGTGGCTCTGCTAAAATATGCCGAAAAAAACCTTCTTTTTGCTCTCTTTTTAATAAATCAAACGATAGTTCTTTTTCATTATAAAACAGTTTAATGGCTCCCAAATCTTGTGTTGCTGGAATTTTTATTTGAGCATATACAGGATACACCGCTGCAAACGGTAGATTATTTATGCAATATAGGTACGAATTTTCAACCGTTTCATCTAAAAATTCAAATGGATATTCATTATTTAATATGTCTTTTTTAAACTGTTCAATTGCGTGAAGTGCTTTTTGAGACCTAACCTCCATTTCTGTATGAACTGCATCAATGCTACAACCACAGATGCTATCATGAGGTTGGTTTTGTAGAATTAACTTCCAAACATATTCCATAAACTGTTCTGAGTTTGTATTTCCATTAGTCCAAACGTTTAAAGCTTCCATAACACTGACAGCCTCGTCTTCACAACGTTGATTATCTCTTTTTAAATAAGAACGAGTCGAATAGACGCCTGGCAGGATAAACACTTTAGATGGATTACGCTGCTCTTCGTAGATCCTCTCAGAAAACTTTTGGCCCTCATACGTTTTGATATAAGCTGACATGGACGACTGCTTAAACGTAATATCTTGGAATTGTTCATTTAATTGAGCAACTCGCTTGTCTAGGTTCTCACATGTGTAAGTATGATCTGCTCCGTTCATCAATAAGAGCTTTCCTTGTGTCACATATGGCTCACTTCTTCTTATATAATCATCGGTCTCTTCAATGAAACCTTTATGTTTTAAAAATGTTTGATAATATCCTTCTTTTAATGGCAAAACCACTGTACGAACAGAACTTCCATCTGCTCCAACCCATTCATTTTCTAATGTGTTTGACACAGCACCTCTCCATATAAGGGCAAAAGGAATATTGTAACCTTGGAAAATTTGCGGCATCTGACTATTATGACCAAAGGTATCTGGAAGATAGCCAATTTTATAAGTTGACCCAGATTCTTTTGCTTTTTTAATGCCAAGTTCCAAGTTTTTTATTATTGATTCTCCAGATACTAAAAATTCATCTGCCAATAAATACCACGGGCCTACTTCTATTTTGCCATTTTTGATATACTGAAGCAGCTTCTCATACTCCGCTTCATTTACAATCTCTTTAAAGTCATCTAAAACAATTGTTTGCCCATCTAAAAAAAAGGATTCAATCTGTCCCTCGTCAAGAAGTCTTTGAACATATCTCAAACCGTTTCGAAGCTTATAGCGAAATTCTTCAAACGTTTCATACCATTCACGATCCCAATGCGTATGGTTTAAAATGTGTACTTCTTTAATTCGATTCATGCTTTATGCCTCCATATGTTCAAGTAACACTTTTATATACGAACCATCAATTTCGTTTAATGGAATATTCGCTTTTAGAGAATAAGCGCAGGCCATTCCAGCAGCTTGGGCCATACTGCGAACAGTCGGCTGAATACGCAAAGAAGCCTGCATAAGGAATGTACTAGAGATATGACGTCCTACTACTATTAAGTTACTAACCTCATATGTGATAAGCGATCGGTACGGAATTTCGTAATACTCACCTTTTGTATACTTCGATTCATTTACATACTGATTCCCTACACTGTGTACGTCAATATACCAATCACCTTGTGCAATTCCATCATTAAAGCGTGCACGATTTACATAGTCTTGCTCTGTTAATACGTATTTTCCAATGATACGATAAGACTCTCTAATTCCCAGCTGCGTCGCTTCCTTTAGTAAATACGCATTAGAAAATCCAGGGATATATTTTTTCAAGAAAGCGGCCAAACGATGGATCATTTCACGGCCTTTAGTTACCGCTTGAGATCGCAACATGGGGCTAGTAGTCTGAAAAACACCTGGGATATGAGGGCAGTTAAATGACATTACCGTTGGTTTTCCAGGCTGCGTAAATGCTTGAAAATATCGGAGGTCCTCTTCTACTAAATCCCCTGCTTCGTATGCGCTTTGAAAGAGGGGTTCTAAGACGTGGCCCTTACCTGGTACCATCGCAATTTCAAAAAAACTGGCGTTTTCAATTTGACAAAATTGTTCGTTTTTTGATAACACATAGTGCCGCAATGTTGGAATGTCTATTCCACCCATTTCAAAACGAAAAGATATCTGTTGATTTTGTCCATCCACATTTCCAGCTTGCACTCTTACTCCGGCACTTCGAGATAGCATAGCATCAGCAGTCGCATCCACGAAAGTTTTTCCTTTTATTGCGACGAGACCATCACATGTATTGACAATAATGTATGAAATGTTGTTATTTTCTTTCAGGCAGTCAATATAATTGGCGTCATACAATATATGCCCTTTTCGTTCTATAATCAACTGCTCCAAGACATAACTCAGGGTCTCTACATTAAACCAACTACATGCTGTGGTACCATCACTCGTGCTGATATTTTCTTTGTGCAGCCTTTCAATAATAAGCTGGTTCACTCGTTGACTTTTTACATAAGTCGGCATCATAGGTGATACTAAGGCATTAGTTTGGGTTCCACCGAGGGATATCATTTTCTCGACAACAAGGGCTGTAAGCCCTTCTTCCAATGCAGCGATAGCTGTCGCAGCACCACCTGTGCCTCCTCCAACAACAACACAATCAACTTCATAAATAACAGGAATAGCCCGATTAAAAAACATAATTTGTTTCAATACGTTCAACCCTTCCCCTGATTTAACTATGACAACCAAAAGTGTATAGTGTAGTTTACCTCCTTACCCTTTTACAGCTCCATCCGTTGCTCCAGAGATAAAATACTTTTGAAGCCAAATAAAAATCAGCAATGTTGGAAGCGTAGTTAAGATTGAAGCAGCGCTAATTAATTTTAAATTAGATCCATCAAAATTCTGAGATAACTGCGCTAATCCAATAGAGAGGGTGTACATACTACTTTCGGTAGAATTCAAAAGAGGCCACAAATAATCTCCCCATGTTCCCATAAATGTAAAAATTGCTAAGGTAACAAGCGTTGGCTTTACCAACGGCAAGGCGACAAGATACCATACCTTCAATTGATTTGCACCATCTAAATAAGCGGATTCCTCTAATTCCTTTGGGATTCGCAAATAAGCTTGTCGCATTAAAAAGATTCCAAATGCCGTAGAAACTTGCATGACTACAAGACCTAGGTACGTGTTGCGTAACCCGAGCTCACCAGCTAGCTGAAATAAAGGAGCCATGTAGAGCTGAAATGGAACCATCATTGTAGAAATAATTAAAGCTAATACTATACTTCGTCCTCTAAAGTTCATTCGAGCTAGAGGATATGCTGCCAAGCTGCAAAATAAAAGATTTAATGGAATTGCTATTATGGTTACAATTGCCGTATTGATAAAATACGTACCGAAGTTTGCTTTATCAAATGCAGTTACAAAGTTATCTATGGTTGGGTTTGCTGGGATAATGCTTGTATAAATCCCTTCTCCTGGAGATTTCAATCCCATCAATAGCGTAAGCATAAAGGGGCCAATTGTTAAGAAAGTAATTAATATCATTAATAAGTATAGGATGAATTTTTGAGACAATTTCGGTTGCATGTATGTCTTCTCCTCTCATTAAGCTCTTAAATCATCTTCACGTTTACTTGTTATCTTCATTTGAAGAAGTGATGCACCAATTGCTAGGATTAGCAACACAATTCCTGCTGCTGAGGCAATGCTTACATCTAACCTCATAAATTTCTCATAGATGTACATAACTAACGTGGTTGTAGCACCAGATGGTCCACCACCAGTTGTAAGCGCAATTTCTTCAAAAACCTTCATTCCAGCAATGATTGTCATCACAGAAACAAGCGTGAGAGAAGGCGTCAACATTGGAACTGTTATATGGCGAAACTGTTGAAAAATCGACGCTCCATCAATGCTAGCAGACTCATAAACATCTTTTGGGATACTTTGCAAGCCTGCTAAGTAAATAATCATGTAATATCCTAGACCTTTCCACACAGTGATTACAGCAACTGCAACTAGAGCCGTTGTTGATTGTACAAGTAAATTCGTTGGAGCATCAAACAATCCAAGTTTAACAAGAACTGCAGATACAAGTCCGTTTTGTGAATAAAGCATTTTCCACATTAGCGCAGCTACAACCATAGGCGTAATGACAGGAAGGTAATATAGAATTCGAAAGGTCGAAACACCTTTAATTTTCTGATTTACAAGAACCGCTAAGATCATTGGCAAAAAAACATTGAGCGGAAGAACGATAACTAAAAACACTAATGTGTTAACAAGAGCTGTCCAGAAGTTTTTATCACCAAATAACTCTTTAAAATTCGCTAGCCCAACATACTCACCCGTACCTGCGATAATTTTATAATCTAATAAACTCCATTTAAATGCTTCTAATATTGGAAACACTAAGAACGTTCCTAAAATGATGATAGAAGGAAGCAAAAAGAGCCACGGGGATAATTGTTTCATGCCTACCTTGCGCTTTTTCTTCGAAATAACGTTTACTTTGTTATGTAATACAACGTGTTCTCTCTCCATACCCTACTCTCCTTTATAAACAAAAAAGAATAGCTTACTAGCAAGCTATTCTTTTTTCTATTACCTAAAACGTTACTTCTTCACCTGTTTCTTCAAACGACTTGTTCCACTCCTCAGCTAACTCTTTTAAAGCTTCTTTTGGCGTCACTTTTCCTTGCAAATTCTTTACAAAGATATTTTTAGTAGCTTCACGTAAGTCTGCACTGTTTTCCGTAGGTGGTATTAATACTTTAGAACGATTTAATGCTTCAGAAGCTTGAAGCATTCCAAATCCTTTTGGCGAATCACCAGGTTTTTTAAAATAGTCATCTTCTAAAGATTCTTTTGTTGATGGAAGAACGGTTCCAGCTGTTTTTGCAAATTCTAACTGATTTTCTGCGTTTGTTACAAACTCAGCTAATGCTACTGCAGCCTCTTTATTTTGCGTTTTCGCCGGTACGGCAAAGTTCATAACAGCTACATTAATCGGTGCTTTTTCGTTTTCTAATGGTTGACCTGCTTTTGATGCACTATATACTTCAGGAGCTCCTGATTCAACAGGGCCTAAAAAGGTTACCCCACCCTCCAAAAAGGAAATGTTACCTGCCATGTATAGTTCTTGACCTGTTTTCAATGAACCTTCAGCCGTTTCTTGTGGAATAATTCCTTCTTTGTACATCTTCTGTGTTACCGTGAAGAATTCTACTAAATCTTTATTATCTTCAAACGTCGCTTTGCCGTTTTCTACAATAGGTGTTCCGTTTGCTATCGATACCATCTTTTCCATGATAGTATTACCATCATTGATAACTGGATAGTAAGAAGGTTTTCCAGTAGCTTCAGTAATAGACTTGGCTGTATCATAAATACCTTTAACTGTAGTTGGCAGCTCCTTTACTCCAGCTTTTTCAAAATGATCGGCGTTATACCAAGATACTGTCGTTGTTAAATACCAAGGCAAAGCATAAAGTTTTTTATCATAAATCCCAGATTGGAGTGGCCCTTCGACAAATGAATCTTTGGCTTGATCACTTACCATATCATCTAACTCTAACAACCCGCCTTGTGCCGCTATGTTAGACA
Organism: Bacillus sp. CBEL-1; assembly: GCF_004348885.1. Classification (NCBI taxonomy): domain Bacteria; kingdom Bacillati; phylum Bacillota; class Bacilli; order Caryophanales; family Bacillaceae; genus Bacillus; species Bacillus sp. CBEL-1. The sequence continues at coordinate 472,766 of NZ_SBIM01000003.1, forward strand.
TATAATGTGGGTTTAAATTTACAACGTCTGGAACATCATTTCCGGTTAAAGATGTTAATACCTTTTGTTCCATTTCATTTTGTGGAACATCTTCAATAATGACATCGACTTCTGGATGAAGTTTTTCAAAATTTTTCTCGATGTTATCAAAGTATGTATCAAATGGATCCCCAGATAAAGACGCTGTCCAAAGCGTGACTTCTCCAGATAGTTCACCTCCTGAAGGTGCTTTACTGCTAGCATCTTCTTTTCCACAGGCAACCATGCCTGTAGACAGCGCTGCCACAATCGTCCCAACTAATAATTTGTTTTTTTTCTTTCTCATTATCCATTCCCCCTATGAATCTGATAGAAAGCGTTTTCTTTCTTTATAATACAAGGTGAATTGTAGAATATCAATACGTTTTCAAAATTATTTTACTTTTTTATATTTTTTTGAAAATTAATTTCTTTTCGGTATATATGTCATAGAATAAAAAGAGTGGACCTTTTAAATCAAGGCCCGCTCCCTTTGCTTACTGCTGATGATTCAGTGAATAGCTTACCCACATGTTCACTTGCTCTAGATCTTCTTTCATACGCTTTCCGACTGTTTCATTTATTTTTCCTTGGCTGACAAGTTCATCTATTTTGTCTAAGCCATCTCGAACAGCAGAGTCTACTGCTTTCGGGTTTTTCTTCAACAATTTTATAATCTGTTTAACCTGCTTCTCTAAATTCTTTCCGTCCTTACGATTTACTGCTCCTTCTTTTATATAAATCTCGTGAAGAGAACTCGTCATTTCTTCTAACAGAACTTGAGATGCCACCAGAGGCTCTTCTCCAGGATTTACTGCCTTTTCTCGCCAAGGCCCTTTGCCAAGAGCATCTACAGACGGAGCACTTGCTTGTCCAAATGCAAACATATTGACACCTGATGTACCATGCTTAGCGGATAATACATCATCTACGGCAGCCATTTCGCTTAAATGGTGATAGAAAGAATAAATTCCAGTATAGTACATTGTTCCTTCAGGCATCAGCTTTTTACTATCTGTTACTGTTTTTTGAATACTGTTGAAATCATGCCCATAAGCCTGTGGTATGACTCCGTCAATATCGTCTTTCCAATCGCTAATCAGCACAGCTTCTGGTCCAGGTTCAGGCGTAGCTGTCATCATAAATTTCTTGTCTATCTTTTTCGATTGAGTGTGTAGCTTGTCTACAAACAAATTTTCTTTTTCTCTCAGCCATTCCTGCCACTTATTCCATTCTTCCTTATCCGTTACTGAGTCAATCTCATAAGGATCAACCCCAAACTCTTCTTTATATAATTCACGTACTGCTGTGCTAAACCCGTAGCTTTTATTAGGAGCGTGGTGTGGATAACGCATGTAATCAATGTTTAACCCTTTAATATCATATTTCGTTTGCATTTCTTTATAAACATCTAGCATGAACGTTTGAACATCAGGCTGTGCAATATCTAACCAATAATACTTACTTGCCGTATCTGGTGCTGGCTTTCCTGATTTATTGTCACGCTGAATAGCTGCCCATTCAGGATATTTGCTAAACTGGGAAGGAACTCCCAAACTAGACTCACCAACCATAAATCCATCTGTCCAAGCTTGAATAGTGAGACCACGCTTTTTCCCTTCTTCTATATAAGCCGCTAACAAGTCCTTTCCATACTTTTCATAGTCTCCGTTTTGAAAGCGAGGATGCTGTGCAGGAAGTCCATATTCCTTCATTGTGTCACTAGGGTAAATAGTATAGCCATGAAATGTTGTTTCAAGATAAACGGAGTTAAACCCCGCTTTCTCCATGCGATCGAGCACTTGCTTTACACCAGCCAAAGTAGTTTCTTCTGGACGATACCAAATAGCACGTTGTTCTGCTACATGAGAAGGAAGTGAATAGTAATAAGCGTCATATGCTAATTGGGTAGCTTGTCTAGTTAAATCCAATGCTTTCAGCGGGTTTTCTTCCTGTATCGCTTTGGCTTCTTTCAGCAAAGATTCCGCTTTGTCAGCAGCTTCTTTCGCTTCTTTCATTTCAACGTCTAGAAATTCTTCACCTGCTTTTTTAATTGAAGCATGAGCTTGTTCAATTGCTTTTTGACTTTGATATGCAAAGCTTTCAACATTTTGAGTGATGATCACTTCACCCGCTTCATTAACCTCTACTTTAGCTCCTATGATTGAATGGGATGAAAGCCAATTAGCCCCTATGCCGTGTCCGCTCACCACAAAGCCGTTTTGAGGAATTTTAGAGTTTCCTCCCCCTAACTTTGTGACAAAACCATTTTCTACTGTGATTTCATAGCCATATTGATTCGTTTTTGTTGTATCACCAAACTTAGAAGTATATACAATTAATTGATCCGGTCCTCTAAACCCATCATATATTGCACCATCTGGATTAGACGCTTTTGTCGGATCAACAGAGTTAGACTTTTTATGCTCAATTTTTGCAACCGGTTCAAGAAGCGTAACTGTTTCACCATTTTGAAGTTGGTTCAAAAAGCCCTCAATCTCGGCTAATGTTTTTGCTCCAGTTGATAAAACTAGACCACCTTCAGGTATTTCACTATCTCCATTTGTTTTTTTAATTACTTCATACGTGTTTAGCCCTACTTTTTTTAAGACTACTTCTTTGCTTCCCATACTTGTTTCGGTATAGTAGCTAAACGCATCGTTAAACAAAACTAGCTTATTTTCATTGCCTAGCTGATTTACTTGATTAATAGCTATGCGCTCCCCAGATTCATCTTGAATGGTTAAAACATTAACAGGCGTGACTTGGTTTTCAGCTGATACAGACGAAGACATCCCTAACGAAGATAGAACAATGGTTGAAACAAAAGCAGAATTTACTAATAGCTTAGACTTTGAACTCATGGCTTATCCCTCCTTGATTTGATAACGCTTACAAATTACAAAACTATCAAAACATTTATAAAATTATTTTGATAGTTTTTATTTTAATGAAATTTATTTTCTTTTTAAACCAAAAAAAATATTTTTTAGAAAAAACAGGTACTTCTACCTAATTTTACGGGTGACAAACCATGATTTCACATTTTCCTATAATGTCAACTTCATGGATTAACGCCGGTAACATAAAATGACTCCCTTTTTGGAATAGATATTCTCTATCACGATAGACTAACTTTCCTTCTCCGCTAATGATACTACATAGCAAAAATGGATCGGTTATCAAACGCGAGACTTCTCCATTAACTGCCCATTTATGTACGGAAAAATATTGGCTTTGAATAAACGTTGTGATTGTAATGTTCTTATCTCTAGTTACGGATATCGAATGGTTAAAATCGGTATGAGGAACGTTTGTAACGTCAAGTGCTTTCTCCAAATGTAATTCTCTTTTGTTTCCATTTTTATCAATGCGATCATAATCATAAATTCGATAAGTAGTGTCAGAGTTTTGCTGAATTTCTAATACGAGAATTCCTTTGCCTAAAGCATGAATGGTGCCGCTTGGTACATAAAAAAAGTCTCCTGGCTTAACTTTAACTTTTTTTAAGAGCTGATCCCATTGACCTTTGGTAATCATTTTTGCAAATTCTTCTTTTGTAGCTGCATGATGACCATAAATGATTTCTGCGCCTTCTTTGCAGTCAAGGATGTACCAACATTCTGTCTTGCCCATTTCTCCTTGTTCAAAAGTTGATGCATATTCGTTTCCTGGATGAACTTGAACGGACAAATCTTCATTCGCATCTAAAATTTTCACTAGTAAAGGAAATCGATCTCTTTCTAAATAATTGAAAATCTCAGGATATTGTTTCCATAGTTCATCTAACGTTTTTGTTGAAAAGGAACCTTTTTCTATCGCCGAAGGTCCATGAGGATGAGCTGATATTCCCCAACACTCACCAACTAATTCTGAAGAAATTTCATAATTAAATACATCCTTTAATGCCGTTCCTCCCCAAATGCGATCATGAAAAACTGGTTTAAAAAAAATTGGTTCTCCCATAAAACAAATTCCCCTTTCACTAATAAAAGTGTAAATACACCCTCTGTACGCATGAATGTTCACGCTGAGTTTATTTTAGAATGATAATTCAGAAAATTGCAAGCGTTTTATTAAATAACTACTAGCAAGATACAACTCATTTTCATTAATTGGTTTGCTTTAAAAAGAGGTTTAGCTCGTCAACTATTTCATGAGAATGTGTCCAATGAAGGTAATGATGTCCGTTTAACATCACCACTTTATGATGATGCTGATTTGCAATTTCCTGCTCATAAAATGATTGTATTGATTTGCCGTTTTTTTCTTTCTGAAAGTTCTTAGCAAAAATTAAGACTGGTACTTTATTTGGAATATTCAAGGATTCTGTTTTATTTATATTTCTTTCTATCTCATTCATTTCCATAATGATGTTTTTGTTGTATCCTTTTATGCTAGTCTTTACCTTTATCATTTTTAACTCTTTGCTAGAATAAGTTCCTGGTTGAGTTATAGGTAAATAAGACTCATCATCAAGTTCAACTACTAGACGAGCAACTCCTGTTGGAGCAGCAAATCGAAAAATAATTGGCATCGTTGGGGCCGCTTCACCAAAATACCTTAGCATCTTTGGGAACGTTGGATCAATGCCAACAATGGCTTCCACTTCATCAGGGTAGTGATTGGCATAATACATTGCATAAATGCCTGACACCGAATGAGGCATAAGAATATATGGACCTTGTATGTCTGCTTTTTTCAATGCACTTCTTACTTCTCCAATAATATTTTCAACCGATCGTTCACCCTCTGTAAAATCACTCCAACCATAACCAAAAGGCTCCACAACTACGACTTTATAGGTATGTGATAACTCGTTCATAAGAGGAGAAAAATCAACAACTGGAGCAGGTGTTCCAAGGCCCGCTAATAATACAATTGTTTGTTTCCCTTTACCTTTTTGATAGATATGCATCTGCTTTCCTTTTACTTCTACAAGATCTCCTAAGGGTGGGTAGCGATTTTCTTCCACAACAGTTAATATTTGATGCAAGGTTATCCATGTTACACATACTATAGCTAAAGATATGTTTACTCTTTTTATTATTTTTTTTAACATATAAGCCCTCCTACGATTTAACTATTAATAAAACGTTTGAAGGCTCATATTGTTGCCAATTTATGTACTAGCGTTTTCTCTTTGAGCAAGCACCCGTAAGCTACAAGTCCATAATGCTAAAGCTACAATAACCATTAAAGTTGCTCCCACTATAACGACCAATCGAATGGATAGTACCTCTGTTGCAACTCCAAACAAAGCCGTTACGATTATAATAAATAGACTTTCTACCACTCCATATAAGCTTCCAACCCGCCCCATCATTTCAACTGGAATATACGTTTGATAAAATGTATAGAATGCCGTGTTCGCAAATGCCATAGAAAACGATATCAAGGCGCATCCGCAGGCTGCTATAAAAAATGTAGTCGAATTTGTAAATAACATATATCCTCCAGCTGTTAGCATGCTCCCCATGCCAAGGAGCCAAGGTGTAGGAATTTTTTCAACTATTATGGTGTTAAGAAGGGCACCGATAAGTACACCTCCACCAGCTATACTAACCAATAGTCCATACTCTCCCTCTGTTAGCCCTAGCTCTTTTAGTGAAAAAGCTGCTTCTAATGAATCTGTTCCCGTCATTAAAACGTTCATGAAACTAAAGAATAGATAAATACACATAATTCCTACTGCATGTCGACTAAAAGAAAATACCAAATGCCAATCCGCTTTAACCATATGGAAAGAGAACGTTTGAACCTTTTGTGTGGTAAAATCGTTTCTTTCTAAGTTTGGCACATACCAAAGCAGGAATACCGAAATCAACAGCGCGACGCTGTTAATGTAAATAGCTAATGCTGGTGTACCAATCATCACTAATACACCCGCAACTGCCGGACCGGTAAAAAACGCTCCTGCATCCAAAAGGCTACGCATAGAGTTAAACCTCTTCCGCTTTTCTTCAGGTAAAAGTTTCGTCATATATGCCATTGATGTTGGCTCATATGCTGCACCTACGGCTGTTATAATTCCAACAAGTACATACATAGCTAAAATGGACGTTGACGAGGCTAACCACAAAATAAAAACAGCTTGCATAAGGTTTAATCCAATCATCAAATACTTTTTGTTTAAACGATCAATTAGACTCCCCGCCCATATATTGGTTAACATAGATGCTGCTGCTCTTACCATATAAAGACCAGAAACAGCTAGGGGTGAGTTCGTCACATCCAGAACAAGTAAATTCAGCGCAATGAAATAAATCCAGCTACCAATCCCCGATATGCCAATACTTGCTAAAAGTAACCCTCTCCCATATAATCCTGTCTTCTTCATTACTCTCTCCCCCTTTAGGGCATAAAAAAACTCGCCCCCAAGACAAAAATACTGTCTTGGGGGCGAGTTTTTATCGCGCTGCCACCCCAGTTTATTGACATGTCACCACATCAATCTCATCAGGTACAATCATACCTTAGCTCTGTAACAGGAGCACCCGTCATATCATCCCTTAAATGTTCCGATATGCCTCTCTGAGACTTGGTTCAACAAATTCACTTTGACCCGTTTTCAGCTACCGGGCTCTCTGTGCAAAGCTTATTTATTTACTCTTCTCTTCACCGTGTTTATTTTTTCTATATATTACCACAAACTATTAAAATATGTAAATAAAAAGAAAGAGCGAGACTTCTCTCTTTCTTTTTATTTATTCACAAGTGCGCTTTGTTTTAGCGTACGCTTTTGCCACACTATCGTAATACCGAGCGTTACAAGTAATAAAACCAGACCTAGTACAAACGGATACATAATTTGTACATCAAATAAAACGCCAGCAAGAGTTGGACCTAATACATTTCCGATACTCATATAAGCGTTGTTCATTCCCATAGCAAATCCTTGTTCATTACCGGCCATCTTCGAAATAAGCGTGTTTAAGACTGGACGAAGAATAGACGTTGCAAGGAAAATAATCAGCGAAATGACAAAGAATAAGCTATAGCTCCTTGTGAACAATGATAATAAAAACCCAAGTGCTGCCACGCCGATAAAAATGTTCAATACCGCAACTTCACCAAATGTGCGAACAATACGATCTACTAGAAACAACTGCACAATAACGCTAACAATTCCTGTTGCTGTAACCATTAAAGCAATTTGCTGCGGGGTAGCTCCAAACTGATTATCCAAAAATAGACCCAGCACTGACTCATACGCCATGAGCCCAAAGCTCATCACAAGAGTAATAACAAGCGGTATAAAATAAGGCATCTTAACAGAGCGTGCTAGTTTCAAAACCATAGACTCATTATCTTGAATAGCCGCTCGTGCTGCTGTAGCTTCTTCTGTTTCACTATTTTCTAATAACATCATTGAAAATAAAACAGCTACAAGAGATACAAGTGCTGAGACTAAAAACGGAACCTTCAAGCCAAAATCAGCTAAAAAGCCACCAATTCCAGGTCCAATTACAATCCCTAGTGACATAGCTGCTGAGACGAGACTGTTTCCTTTTGCACGCTGCTCCATCGTTGTAATATCTGCAACATATGCAAAGATTGCAGGAATAAGTAAAGCGGCACCCACTCCACCAATGACGCGCGATGCATAAAGCAACCAAATTGAATTGACTGCGTAAAAGATAAACATGGATAGCGTTAACCCAGCGAGTCCATATATAATCATTTTTCGTCGACCATATTGATCGGACCACTTTCCTGCAATTGGTGAAAAAATAAGCTGTGCACCTGCAAAAATAGCAATCATTAACCCTGCTGCAGTTCCTCCTTGATTAATTGACTGTAAATATGCAGGCAGGATTGGAATAATAATTCCAAAGCTTCCAACTGCAATAAACATATTAATCATTAAAATAATGATCTTTTTTCTTTGTTCTCCAGACATTCGAGCTGTCTCTCCTCCTATTGGAACACAAAAATAGCATGCTACATCAGTATACTTCATGTTCATTTTTTTCTACACGTAGTATAACTTATACTGCTAGACATGCTGTTGTCAATTAGATAATCTATTCTTTTTTTTCATATAATAAGCGGTAGCGTCGTTAAAAAACGAAGCGCTACCGCTTATGTATAATGGAATGTTGAAATCATGTCAATTTGCTTACTGTTTAATCTGTCTAATCTTTCTTTGAGACTGCTGAAACAAATAAACAAGGTAAGAATGTAATTCGAAGCGATCACCTTGAATGAAGTCACCAAACATTAACTTTTCCTGTTTTACCATTTCTGTTTCATCTCCTCTACTAGTTCAATTAACCATTAAATTTCCCAATCATTATGTTTATTTTATTAGCCATTCTTTTTCAATTAAATAATGTAATGAGAGTAATCATCTCTTCTGCTTTCATTATAAACGAAATCGCTTACAATGTAAAATAATGATATCAGAAAATTTAGAATAAACACAAAAAAGAGAACATAGTAACATGTCCCCTTTTTTCCATTTATTTAAACCAACCTTTTTCTTTAAAGCGCGTAATAGCTTCAATACGATTTTTCACTTCAAGCTTATCCAAAATTGTGGAGATATAGTTTCGTACGGTACCTGTTTTTAAAGACAGCTCTTCTGCAATTTCTTTTGTATTTTTGCCATCAGCTACAAGCTGAAGTACTTCTTTTTCGCGTTCCGTTAGCGGGTTTTCTTCCCCGTATACGTCATCCACAAGCTCAGGAGCATAAATGCGTCTCCCTTGCATAATACTGCGAATGGAGCTTGCTAGCTCTTCGCTTGGGCTATCCTTCAACAAGTATCCGCTAACTTTTGCTTTTAACGCTCGTTGAAAATAACCAGAGCGTGCAAAAGTCGTTAAAATAATCACTTTGCAATCGAGGTCTTCCAGCTCTTCTGCTGCTTCTAACCCTGTTTTAAGAGGCATTTCAATATCCATGATGCAAATATCGGGATGATGCTGACGCGCAAGAGCTACTGCTTCTTCTCCATTCGATGCTTTCCCAACGACTTCCATATCATCTTCTAAGCTTAACAAAGACCCTAAAGCACCTAACAACATCCGCTGATCCTCAGCTATAACGATTCGAATCATCTCTCTTCCTCCTTTTCCACTTGCTTACGCACGCTCGGAACTTTCACAATTACTTTTGTTCCTTCATCTGATTGAATATCTAGCGTTCCATTGACAAACTCTAACCTTTCTCTCATACCAATAAGTCCGTTACCATGTTGCAAAGCATCTTTACTTGCAATGCCTTGTCCATTATCTTGAATGGTAATCATAATTTCATCTTTAGATTGTACAATATTGACTTCACAGTAAGAGGCTCTGCTATGCTTTACAACGTTTGTTACTGCTTCTTTTAAGCACATGCTTAAAATATTTTCCGTCAGCGGCGAAACGTTTGATAGAGCCAATTCATTATGAATAAATTCTATTTCAGCTACGCTAAGTATTTGTTCTACGCGTACTAGTTCTTCTTTTAATCGAATGCCCCTCATCTGAGACACTAGTTTACGAACTTCATTTAGTGCTGTTCTTGCGGTTTGCTGAACGTCTTTCAATTCTACTCTTGCCTGCTCTGGATCTTTATTAATCAGCTTACGTGCCAAGTCGCTTTTTAATCCAATTAGAGATAGCTTTTGTCCAAGCGTATCGTGAAGGTCACGAGCAATCCTCTGCCTTTCCTCCTGTTTGACCAGCTCTGAGATTCGCTTATTCGCATCTTCTAACTGCTCCTCTAAGCGCTCTCTTTTTTTACGGTTATAGATTGTAAAAGGGAAGATGATGACGCTCATATAAATGATAATCATAACCGGAAGTTGGCGAACAAACAGTTCTTCTTGAGCCACCATATTATAGTTTAGTGAAATTGCTGTACTCACTAAATGAATAATATAAAGCGTAATGAACGTAAGCCATTTTTGAACATTTCCTATGAAATAAGCGAGAAAAAAAGCAAAGTAAAAAGAAAAATAAACGTAGCTAAAAAGCGTCGTCATCGCGATGGATATACTAATGAGGAGGACCGTCCATACATAAATAGGCCAGCCTTTTGATATAAAAGCAAACCGGTAAAAAATAAAGAAGAGAATCGTTAACAAAATACCTAACAAAATGTCATTCATTGAAGAAGACTGAAAAACAAAATAAAAAGGCAGTAAGCTAAAAACTGTCCATATGTAAGGAGACATTCCCGTTATTTTTTGAAAGATCGTATCCTTTTTCTTCATGACGTAAAACCCTCTTTTACTTTCATAATTAATGCCATACGTGATTATCGTATCATAATCACATATGGCATTGGGTATTATTTTACATTTGCTCTAGAATATACAGCTACTCTTTTTTGTCGTTCTTCACGGCTAAATGTTTTTAAATGGTTAAAGCCAACAAATTTCTTTTGGTCTTCGTCCCATAAGTGAAAGCGTAGAGACTCTAAGCTAGTGCGAAGTGTAATTGTCGGTACGTTTTGAAGAGGCTCGGTATTATTATGAGCAGCTTCTAAGTTATAATTGGGAACACGAGGGCTCAAGTGATGAACATGATGATAGCCAATGTTACCTGTTAACCACTGTAGTACTTTTGGAAGTTTGTAAAAAGAGCTTCCTTCAACTGCTGCCTGTACGTACTCCCACTCTTCATCTGCTTCAAAATAAGAGTCTTCAAACTGATGCTGTACGTAAAATAACCAAACGCCCAGTGAACCTGAAATTAAGAAAATCGGACCTTGAACCATTAAGAATGACTGCCATCCTAGTGTGAAACATCCAACTGTCACAATAAGCGCAATCGCAATGTTTGTAACATACGTATTGATACGCTCAGCTCGCTTAGCTCCTTTACGATTAAAACGATTTGTAATCAAGAACACATAGATAGGACCTATCACAAACATCACAAATGGATTGCGGTATAAACGATAAGCAATGCGACGTGAGCGAGGTGCTTCCAAGTATTCGTCTACTGTTAAAATCCACAGGTCACCGATTCCACGCTTATCTAAATTTCCGCTCGTAGCATGGTGGATGGAATGGCTGTGTGCCCATTGGTTGTATGGGAACAAAGTTAATACTCCTGTAATGGTACCGAGAATTTTGTTGTAGCGTCGATTTTTAAAGAAAGAGTTGTGGCAGCAATCATGGAAAATGATAAAAATTCGAACTAAAAAGCCAGCGGCAACCACTCCGATTGCTAAGGTTAATACATATGAAATCGCTAAGCTTTGATAAGCAAGAAACCATAAAGCAAAAAACGGAACAATAGTATTAATCAGTTGAACGATACTGCTTTTCTCATTTGGCTTTTCATAAGGTGCCATTGATTGTCTCAACATTTTTTGTTTTTGTTTTTGTTTAATCATTTGGATTTCCCTTTCACATTCATAATTTATTTAAAATTATAAATATAAAAAGAAACCATGTGTAGTAGTACATGTCACATGACAAATATGACAAATGTCATATCGACGCTCAAAAACCCTTTCATATCATTATCATCCGTTGTGTTGGTATATTCTTTTATTGCTTGTCTATAAATCCACCAATCCCTCTTGAAGCTTGATGTTTCCTGTGTTTTATTCTTAACATCTTTTAATCATGTGAGCATTTTGTGATTGTTTGATTAAACCCGTATGAGCATTTTCATCCACCGTCATACCTTCAAGTTACTCGTGTTTAGTACACTTCCGCCTACTTCTATTAATCTTTTGTGTAAGATAGAATGTTTAAAACATCATTATCCACACTGCAAATTATATGACGAACGCATTGTGCAACTAAATTTTATTAGTTCAAGGAGTTTTCTATAATTATTAAGAACAGGACTATGAATTCTTTTTAGCAATGCTCAACTCTATTTTAAGAGACTTTAAAATAGGTTCGAAGCAAGGACAAGCATACAAAAGTTTTTTGAAACAATGAATATATATATAAAGAAAGGAGGTAATCAATATGAGTTACCATAAAGCAAAAAAATTCTCTGCCACTCAATATGGTAATTTGTGCTGTAAACAAGAGAATGCAACTAAGGTTTTATCAACAGGAGTGTTAGTAAGAAACCGGTCCACTCATTCATCTGTAGTTAATGTTGTAAATTTAAGCGAAATACCAGAGAAGTTTATAATTGAAGTTTGGGATTGGAGTTCTTATCATACCCCCAAAAAATTGTCTGTAAAAATCGGTCAAATTTCCTCCGCTACATTCCCTTATACTCTTGCTCCAAACAATCTAGCTGTATTTTTCACATTTCTCGCACCAGAATATGTAACCTTCTATGAAGTTCGTATCTATTATTCTGGAAGCAAGAAAGTTATTTTCAATGCATATGGAAGAACAGGATCTTCTGAGAGTTTAGAAGGTGAAACAATTCTTCAACATGAATTTACAGAGCTTAATTAGATAGAGCAAAATCAAAATTGATAGTCTTGGTTTGTATGGAAAGTGAATATTATTTAGATTTGCACTACTATTTAGTTCCCTGCCCCAATAACATTAAAACCTTCAAGTTCTACACGCACTACATCTGATTCACTGCTACCTGTGATATTTCTTACGAAAACAGTGTAAATCAGGAAACCATCACCTTTTGGCACATTATAATCTGAACCTGTAAATGTAAATGCTTCTGAGATACCCTCATATGCAGTTGTTAATGTTTTTCTACCAGAACATACTATTGAATCAGTTGCATTAACCCCCCCCAACAACTATTTTCAAAAATAAAACCTTTCATCATTAAAGCTATACAAAGTTTTTCAAATCGATATATCCCAGTAGTACAAGCATAATAGTTTAGCAGGAATATAAATATAGTAGATTTCTTAGAAAGGAGGTGAAATATTGTCTGCTTATTATAAAAAAAGTCGTTGTTCTTGTTCTTATTGTTGTTCTTATTGTTGTTCTTATCTTTGCTGCTGTGTAATTAAAGGTCCACGGGGGTTCCCAGGACCTCAAGGACCTCCGGGTGAAAATTCTTTAACCACTTATGGTGATGCTGGAACAATAGGTGGTGCTATTCCTGTTTCTAATCAAGATTTACCATTAACCACCATGTTTGTTTCTTCAAATACTACCTTGGTAGCAAACCGAATAGTTATTCCTACATCAGGTATTTACGAAGTAGAATATACAACCAATGTCCAACTATACGAAAGAGGATCAGCAATCATATTAGAAATAGCAGTAAATGGAGGATTTATAGTTAACCAATCTAGAACTCGAGCTGCAAATTACACATTTTTCTCCCCAGAAAGCCCCTCTCTCATTGAAATGGTTATGAGTCGATCCGTATTACTCAATCTAGCTGCTGGTGATCAACTTTCAATTGCTGTTTCATCGGTTGAAGGTTCCGTACAATTACTTGAACCTAATCTAAAGGTTATTAAAATAGATGACTAGTAAGTTTTATCTATTCTAATAAACTTAGTTAGCATAACGTTCCTGTTAGAAATTAAAAGACCGTTGGTTGGAATATACCAAGGGTCTTTTATATAACTCACGTTGATTATCCTTTTAGTTTTCCCCATGCTCTTACCAAGCATTTGAACCACTCACTCTTGCTCCTCCTTTAAGGTCTGATACCTCATAAGCATCTAACGCATACCAGATTGCTGAAAATGTATGAGGGTCTATTGTAAAGTCATCTTCAATGATTTCTCCTTGCTTGTTCACTTTGTATGTTAGGTCTTGTAGTTCATCGATTACATTCACACAAGCATCTGAACAAATGATTTTCTTGAAACGCTTGACCTTCTTTGTGCATTGCAACCTAGATCCTTGAAACTTCTTAGCTAACTCCATTCGAAAACCTTGCTGTTTAAAAGACTTGATAACCTTGGATTCGGCTGAGTCTGCCTTTATCCCCTCTTCAGAGTATTGCTACATGATGCTTTCGTACAAATCTCAGTTTAAGTAAATATCACCATGTACATCGGTAATTGTTTTTTCTGCCCCCCTTTGCATTCAATCGTCGTGTGTTCATCTACCCTCATTCCCTCATTTTAATCCCTACAGGAAGTTAAACAACAACTCCCCCACACAATAGCAACGTTTGCGAAACTATCACTTATAAGTGTTTATATACATTGTTTATTTAACAACATTTCTGTGCGGTTATTGCTAATTACCCCCACCCCGAATTCCTTGCATATTATTACTAACTGCTTAATCCACTTACTCTTGCTTGTTTCTTGAATAAAATCAAAACAACATTCACAAAGTAGTGGTCAAAAAAAAAAGCCCGCAAGCCTTCTACATAAAGACTTCTGCGGACACTCATTGACAAATATTCTCTTCTACATTCAACTAACCTTTTAAATCGAAATGGCACTTGGCTGGCGTTTGTCATACGTAAAGACATAGCGGAATCCGCATTCTTTCGCAAGCGCTATTGCTTCGGAAATATGGTCGCCAACCGTTTCAACTTTATGAGAGTCAGAACCTACCGTTAGCAGTTCTCCTCCAAGCTCTTTATATAATTTTAATACCGCTTGAGAAGGTAGCGGTTCACCTAAGCTGCTTCGCATTCCTGAGGTGTTAATTTCAATGCCGATATTGCGCTCAATTGCTTTTGTTAAAATTTCTGTTAGCTGCGGCTTAAACTGGTCAAAATCATAATTTCCGTGCACTTTTATTGCATAGCGCTTCATTAAATCAATATGAGCAAGCACATCGATATCAGCATGCTTCACTAGATTGTAGAGTTCTTCAAAATAACCACCGTATACTTCTTCTACTGTTTTATGTTGTAAATATAAGCGGAGCTTTTTGTCATTGATGTTATGAACAGATCCTAGGATAAAATCTAATTGAAGCGGCTCTAATACCTTTTGATACTCACTTTTTAATAAATGCGGCTCACAAATTTCAATCCCTGCTTTGATAACTAACTTTCCGTCAAACTGCGCACGACACTCTTCAATATCTTCTATATAATGTTTTAAATTAATATGTCCATATGTAGGAGCAAGTGGATTAAGTGAGTAATGTTCTGTAAAGCAAATTTCGTTAATATTACGATGGATAGCTTCTGTGCATACCTCGTTCATAACCGCTTTTGAATCGAATGAATGATTCGTATGATGATGATAGTCCACAATGTACATGTTTCGTTCCTCCCATTCTTCTCCTGAAATCGTATCTTAGCAAAGCTTTCTACTTCTTACAATACTACCCGTTATATAGCTACCTTAACTATTCAAACTAGACAATGAAATGGAAATTTATAAATTCTTTTACATTTAACTATTTTTATATTAAACTATTTTCTGTAAAAGTTGAATGCACGCAAATTTATTTTCTTAAGACAAAATTGGAGTGGTAGTATGAGTTCATCCTTGTTGCAGCTAAACACAATTTTTATCAGTATCCTAATTGAAGCCCTTCCTTTTGTGTTATTGGGTGTATTTATTTCTGGAATTATTCAAATGTTTATTACAGAAGAAATGATGGCAAAAGCCATACCAAAAAATAAAGTAGGCGCTGTTTTTTTAGCAACTTTTATAGGCGCTTTATTTCCAGCTTGTGAATGTGGAATTGTACCTATTACAAGGCGATTAATGGCAAAAGGCGTACCGCTATACGCTGCTATTCCCTTTATGTTTACAGGTCCTATCATTAACCCAGTTGTTTTGTTTTCTACATATGTAGCGTTTGGAAATGACTGGGCCGTTGTATGGGAACGTAGCTCTGTAGCGCTCGTCGTAGCAATTTCAGTTGGCATGCTGTTGACGTTTCAGTTTAAAACAGATCAAACAAAACATAGCGTGTGCGTTAACGTTCAGAAAAAGACATTTGGCCAAAAGCTAGTAGGCACTATCCAGCATTCTATCGATGAGTTTTTTTCAGTCGGTAAATATTTAATCATTGGAGCGCTTATTGCAGCAAGTATGCAAACGTTTATGAAAACATCCATCCTGTTAGATCTTGGGCAGCAGGATTGGTCAGCTCATTTCGTAATGATGGGACTAGCCTACCTTTTATCCCTTTGTTCGTCAGCCGATGCGTTTATTGGAGCATCCTTTCAAAGCACATTTCAAGATAGCGCCATCGTTGCCTTTTTAGTTTTTGGACCAATGTTTGATATTAAAAATACGTTAATGATGTTGAGTCAATTTAAAGCCAAATTTGTGGGCATTTTATTTATTTATACCTTTATAGCTGTCTTTGTTTTTTCAATGCTACTGGTCAGATAAGGAGGAAGCGCGATGATTCGAATTTTAATTTTGATTGGCTTTACGTTTGTCTTCATGCATCTGCATGCTACAGGAGATATTTCAAAGTACATTAATATGAAATATGCATGGATTTCATACAGTACAATTTTTCTCCTATGGTTTATTACCATCGCTGCTTTTATTTTTTATATGAAAGGCGATGAGCATGACCATAATCATGAAGATGGCTGTGATTGCCACAGTCATTCACACGCTCCGCGCAAGCGAGATAAATTCCTTTATCTCATCTATATCGTACCTATTATCACTGCTTTATTTTTACCAATTTCCAAATTAGATTCTAAAATTGTTGAAGCGAAGGGGTTCAATTTTCCAATCTACGAAAAAAATAGCCCCTATGATCAGCACCAATTCCTAGAGCCCGATACAAGTAGCTTTTACGGAGAGGAAGCTTATGACAAAATGATACGCAAAGATTTGAAGCAGTTTGGAAAGAGTGAAAAGCTTAATTTAGAAGATACTGAGTTTTTAAACGCAATGGAAACCATTTATAATTACCCTGGTGAATTTACGGGTAAAACCATTCGCTTAAAAGGATTTTTATACCATAATGATGAGCTGCCAAAAAATCAATATTTTCTTTTTCGCTTTGGAATTATTCATTGCATTGCTGACTCTGGAGCCTTCGGAATGCTTATTGAATTTCCAGATGACGTATCGTTTCAAAATGATGATTGGGTAACAGTAACAGGTAAAATTGATACGATGTATTATCAGCCGTTTAAAAAAACATTACCAATGATTAAAGTCACGAACGTTAAGAAAGAACAGGAACCTGATGATCCTTACGTTTATCGAAACAATCAATGATAAAAAAATCACGTAACGTTTTCTATGTTACGTGATTTTTTCTTATCGACTTTTTTGCTGAGCTTCGAGCAGCTGCGTGTATAAGTGCTGTACTGCAGTTGAAATGGAGTCATCATATCCCACATGATCATAATAGACAGCAATATTTTTTAACATTTCATACGTTTGTGGATCTAAGTTCACTTCAAGCGTAACCTTCTTTGAATCAAAATGATTTGGCACTTCTGGCTCTTCTGCATCTAAGGACGCATGTTCAGCAATTTGAATAGCTTGTTCGACATTTTCAATTTTCCCATACTGCTGCACCCACTTGCGCCCCATAAAAACAGTGTCCTGAACAAATTGCCGATTAGTAGGCGTATCTTTAATATTAAACTGATGATTGTTCACATATACAGATTGATATAAGATGACGCTAATCACTTCATCTTTTAATTTTAGCTTTCTTAATTCATCAATTAAGTCCGCCACATACTTTGGAAGCGGACAAAACGTTCCCCTTACTTCTTTTATTAAATCCATTGCAATTGACTCTGTTGAATTGCGCTTAAACGCTTTTATAATGTCAACCATTGCCGACTCGTTTGTCATACCTACACCACCATTATGGTTAAATACTTTTGTTAGTAAATTCAACCAAAAATTAATTATACAAATCTATTATATAAAAAATATGTGAAAGTTTGTATAGGATGAATGATTGATTATACAATTTGTTGAGTAAGCGCTTCGCTAATAACCTGACCGAGGTCTGCAATTAGCCTCCGTCCATACTCATTATGTTTAAGCCCATCAATTAATACCACAGCATAGCACCTTTTATGATGTGTAAACAGCACACCGCAATCGTGCGTTATTCCGTGCAAATGTCCAGGTTTATTTAAAATAAAACACTTTTCATTCAGCATAGAAGGTAGTTTATCCCGCAGTCGCTGATTAAATAAGCTTTCTTTTAAAAGCTTACGTGAAGGTTCCGAGAGAACATCTTTTCTATAAAGCACTTTCAGGCATGTAAGTAAGTCTGCTGCTGTTGTGACGTTATCTCTTCCTTCCGCGGAAGCTTGAATATCCATCATCTGACGATTGAGCTGGGTATTTTTTAACCCTAAATCCTTGATACACCCCTGTATGCACTCTTGTCCTAGAAGTTTAATTAACAGGTTTGTAGCCGTATTATCAGAAAGAATGAGCATTAAAATAAGTAGTTCTTTAACCGTAGCAGTAGGAGAATACGGATAAACGCTTAATAGTCCATCTCCCCCCACAATATCTGATTGTTTAACAGCAATGGTCTGGTGCGCTAAAATAACGCCGGAATCAATCTGACGACACGCTTCAATTGCAACAAGCAGCTTGATAGTACTAGCAGATGGATACACATTTGTAGCTCCTTGTTCAATTGTTTCTTCAGGAGTTTCAAAGAGATAGCTTACTCTCCCTCTGTACATGGACGACCATTGCTGAACAATCAAGCGAACTTTTTCTTCTACTATACTCATAGTTTACTTGCCGCAATTTCAGAGGTTGAATTTACAATCCCTTCGTTATAAAGGTGACACGCAACAAAATGATTTTCTTCAACTTCCTGCCACTCGGGTTTCACGCTTGCACATGCGTCCATCGCAAACTGACATCGTGTTCTAAATACGCATCCCGACGGTGGGTCAATCGGGCTTGGTAGCTCTCCTTGTAAGACAATACGTTCGCGTGCATCTTCAATATCAGGGTCTGGTATTGGAATTGCTGATAAAAGGGCTTTTGTATAAGGGTGCAGTGGCTTGGTATATAATGAATCGCTTGTTGTCAGCTCAACAAGGTGTCCTAGATACATAACTCCAATACGGCTGCTAATATGCTTGACCATTGACAAGTCATGAGCAATAAACAAATACGTAAGGCCTTTTTCTTCCTGCAATTTTTTTAGCAAATTAACAACCTGAGCCTGAACCGATACGTCCAAAGCAGAAATAGGCTCGTCCGCAATAATACATTCGGGATTTAACGCTAAGGCGCGCGCAATCCCAATCCTTTGACGTTGCCCCCCGCTAAATTCATGAGGGTAACGATTGGCATGTTCACGATTCAAACCAACATCTTCTAACAGCTCATAAACGCGTTCTAAGCGTTCTTTTTTGTTGGGATATAACCCGTGAACTTCCATTGGCTCCGAAATGATTTCCCTTACTGTAGACCTTGGGTTTAAGGACGCATACGGATCTTGAAAAATCATTTGCATATTACGCTGAAACGTAAATTTCTCTTTTTCAGATAGTTTGTGGACATCTTTCCCTTTATAAAGTACTTTACCGCTCGTTCTCTGGTACAGACCAATAATGGTTCGTCCCGTCGTTGACTTTCCACACCCAGACTCTCCTACTAATCCAAACGTTTCACCTTTGTAAATGGAAAATGAAACATTATCTACAGCCTTTAATTCTTTATTTTTAGCAACAGGGAAGTATTTCGTCATATTTTTCACTTCGAGAATAGGCTGTTTCTTTGTCATGTCATTTCCTCCTTATGTCCAGTAGCGACGTATTGCGCAAATTTCATCTTCGTACTCCATTCCTTTGATGGGAATAACCTCAACTGCCTTACCCGTTTTCGGCGAATGAATGATTTGACCATTTCCATAGTACATAGCGACGTGGTGTACAAAACCCTTACCTTGTTCGTAAGCAAAGAATAATAAATCTCCTGGCTCCATTTCTTCATATGAAACCACTTTACCGCTTGTAGCTTGGTCGCTTGCATCGCGAGGAATCGTATATCCATTTGCTTTATGAAGTGAGTAGGTAAAACCTGAACAGTCAAAGCCATATGAGCTCATTCCTCCCCATAAGTAAGGAAGATCTAGAAATCGCTTTCCTTCCGACACGAGATGAGCTCCTGTTTTTGGATGTAGTTCTGCATCAGATTGAACTACATTCACATCTTTAGCCAACATTAGGCCTCTTCCAAGCGGTGTTTCCACTTCAACATGTTCGTTTAGGTATTGAACTACAGGTAAAGTCGTTCGATAGCTAAGCATCAGCTCCGTTTGGTTATCAATTACTAAAAGCGTTTTTCGGGCGATTACTTGGGCAGATGCATCTTGTTTTTGCAGCTCTACTGCCTTTAACTGACTTGCTGGAACCCAACCGGGATATCCGACATTATTTTTTTTAGAAGGCTGACTTGGAATAAGAACGTAGCACCAATTTCCTTCCTGCTTAATCATCTCGACTTCTTCACCAAATAAAAGTTGGGTTTGAACGAGGTTTTCGTTGCATAAAGCGAGTCGGTTTTCATACGTTAAACGACGGAGCCACTCTTTTATATCAACAGGTGATTCTAGTGCCACCTGATCGAGGCTACGAGGTGATTCTGCAGATGTCCACACCGTTGCAACTGACACTGTGACAACGTATCTCTTAGCATTCATTTTATCTTCTCCCTCTATTAATCTACTTTCACTCCGGCTTCTAACTCTACCATTCGTTCATAGGTTGACATGGTTGCATACGCCCCAACAGGCACTGCGACTTGTGGCGAGCAGTGTCCAATTAAAAACCCTTTCATAATTGGCTTTTTTAACCCTTTTAACGGCTGTAATAAAGCTTCTTCTAATGATAAAGAATTCTCTCTTTTTAACGGTTCACACTTATGAAAATCACAAAGCATAATGCCTGCTGCATCTTCAAATTTCCCAGCCAGCTTTAACTGTGTCATCATTCTATCAATGCTGTAGGGTTCTTCTTCAATATCTTCAATAAATAAAATCTTCCCCTTTGTCTCCACTTCAAAATCTGTACCAAGCGAACTTGCTAATAATGTGAGGTTACCACCAATTAGCTGTCCGCTGACCTCTCCCTGTTCGATAATTTGAAGGGGAGTAATTTGATCAGTATAATATGTTGACTGAGGAGTAAAAAGTTGTTGAAAAGACTGCTTTGTTTGTTCTTTGACATCATCTTTTCCAATATCCGATGACAGCATTGGCCCGTGAAACGTAATAAGTCCTGTTTTTTGAGAAATAGCCGTATGTAAAAATGTAATATCGCTATAGCCCCAGAATATCTTTGGATTATCTTTAATGAGCTCATAATCTAGTAAATTCGCCATTCTAGCCGTTCCGTAACCACCGCAAGCACAAATAATTCCCTTGACGCTTGGATTAGCAAAAAAAGCATTAATATCCTCTGCGCGCTGTTCATCTGTTCCTGCAAGGTAGCCGTTTTTTTCATAAACTGATTTTCCAACTTGGACCTGAAGGCCTAAGCTTTCTAGATATGCAATTCCCTTTTTTAGCTGCTGTTCTTTTGGCGGGCTAGCTGGTGATACAACGCCCACGATATCTCCTTTTTTCAAAGCAGAAGGTTTTATCATTTAGAAACACCCTTTCCCTTTATGTAATGAAGAGGCTGTGCGAAATAGAAAAGTTGCTCCCATTTTGCACAGCCTGCTTATTCACTACTTTATGAACGATGTTTATTTTTTATCCGCCCATTTTAACTCTAAGTAACCAACCGGGTGACGAACAATTCCAGATACGTTTTCATTTGTCAAAAATACGTAGTTATAGAAGTGAATTGGGATAATTGGCATTTCATCAAATAATAGTTTTTCAGCTTCATACATTAACTCAAATCGTTTCTTTTCATCCGCTTCATTCTTTGCTTCCTGAATTAATTGATCATATTTTTCATTACTCCAAGCCGTACGGTTCATTGAATGCCCCGTTTGGAAGTTTTCTAAGAAATTGATTGGATCGGCGTAATCAGCTAAGAACGAACTACGAGATAACTGGAATTTCAGCGCTTTTTGCTCTTCTTGGAATACGTTCCACTCCATGTTCGCCAGCTTCACATCAACGCCTAGGTTTTCTTTAAACATCTGTTGCAGTGCTTCTGCAATCTTCTTATGCGTATCATCTGTGCTATACGTTAACGTAACTTGGGGTAGCTTCTCATAGCCCTCTTCTTTCATTCCCTTTTCTAAAAGCTCTTTTGCTTGTTTCACATCTGTTTTGACAAGATCTCCACTCTTTTCTCGGAAATCAGAACCGTTGGCATCCTTAAACCCTTTTGATACAAAGCCATATGCCGGCTCTTCTTTGTTCTTCGTTACATAGTTAACAATTTGATCTTGGTCTACAGATAAAGCAAACGCTTTACGAATATTGACATTTTGGAACGGTTCTTGATCTAAATTAAGACGATAGAAATAAACTCCTGCTTGATCTTTAATATCTAGGCTATCGTCTTTTAATAACTGGTCGCTTAAATCAGCTGGGATCTCAGATACATCAAGCTCGCCGTTTTGGTACATTTGATATTCTGTATTTGTATTTTCCACCATTGCCCAGTTAACTTTATCTAGCTTTACATTTTTTGCATCCCAATACTGATCGTTGCGCTCCATAACAATATTGCTGTTATGCTTCCACTTCGTTAGCTTAAATGGACCATTTCCAACAAAACTTTTCGCTTCAGCAAACCACTTAGGGTTTTCAGTTGCTACTTTTTCATTAATTGGGAAAAATGCAGGATTTGCAATGACGCTTAGGAAGTAAGCTTGTGGACTATTCAACGTTACTTCAAACGTCTTATCGTCTACCGCTTTTACTTTTACGTCCTCCGCTTTTCCTTTTCCTGTATTAAATTCCTCTCCACCTTCAATAAAATAACCTAAGAAAGCAGCTGGAGATCCTGTTTCAGGGTTTAACAACCGTTTCCAAGCAAATTCAAAGTCTCCTGCGGTTACGTCATCCCCATTCGACCATTTTGCATCTTCACGAATATGAAATGTATAAACTTTGCCATCTTGTGATACGTCCCATTTCTCAGCAATTGCTGCTTCTGGTTCATGTTCTTGTCCTAATCTTGTTAAGCCTTCCATTAAGTTGTTTAACATTTGCCAAGAGTACGAATCAAAACCAATTGGTGGATCAAAAGAAGTTGGCTCTGCACCGTTATTCATATACAATACTTTACCATCTTCCTTCTTGCTACCACCTTCAGGTTCTGCACCTGAGTCACTTGTCGCCGTACAGGCAGCAAGGGTAAATACTAAAATAGACATCATTACTACAGACATAATTCGCTTCATTCTGTTCCCCCTTTTCCTTTACCTATTTATGTATCTATAAGGCTAGCTTATAGTAGATACTAGTTTTTTAGCTCTTTCATCTTGGAGCCAACAGCTGACTGAATGCTCATTTCGAAACAAAATTTCACCAGGATACACGCGATCACACACTTCCATCGCATAAGGACACCGAGCAGCAAAGGAACACCCGATAGGAGGTGCAAATAAGTCTGGAGGCGAACCTGCAATTGGCACAAGGTCTCCACCATCCAAATCAAGACGCGGAACAGACTGTAAGAGCCCCTTTGTATATGGATGCTGTGGTTGATAAAAAATATCTCTTCGCTTTCCTGCTTCAACGATTTTACCTGCATACATGACGG
This sequence comes from Bacillus sp. CBEL-1, assembly GCF_004348885.1. Taxonomy (NCBI): domain Bacteria; kingdom Bacillati; phylum Bacillota; class Bacilli; order Caryophanales; family Bacillaceae; genus Bacillus; species Bacillus sp. CBEL-1. Next base: position 496,255 of record NZ_SBIM01000003.1, read on the forward strand.
CTATTCGGTCTGCCACTTGGGCGACGACTCCTAAATCATGCGTAATCAAAATAATGGATACGCCTGTTTTTGCTTGAATTTCTTTAAAAAGCTCTAAAATCTGAGCTTGGATCGTTACGTCTAAAGCCGTCGTCGGCTCGTCGGCAATGAGCACTTCCGGTTCACATACAAGAGCCATAGCAATGACAATCCGCTGCCTCATCCCCCCGCTAAATTCATGAGGGTACTGTTTCAAGCGCTCTTTCGGATTTGGAATTCCAACCAAATTGAGCATGTCTAGTGCTTTTTTGTTCGCTACATCTTTCGTAATGTTTTCATGTTGCATCATGCTCTCTGCAATTTGCTGTCCTACCGTAATTGTTGGATTCAATGCAGTCATTGGATCTTGGAAAATCATTGAGATATCTGCGCCGCGTATCTTTCTCATGGCTTTTTCAGAGAGCTTTGCTAAATCCTTTCCCTTAAATAAAATTGACCCTTTTGTAATCTTTCCTGGAGGATTTGGAATTAATCTCATAATGCTTTGAGAAGTTACGCTTTTCCCACATCCCGACTCCCCTACAATCGCAAGTGTTTCACCTTTATATAAATCAAACGATACGCCTCTAACCGCTTGCACCTCACCGCCATATGTAGCAAATTTCACCGTTAAATCTTGAACTTCTAAAACTTTTTCCACTGCGCTTCTACCTCCTTAACTTTGGATCAAGGGCATCTTGTAAACCGTCCCCTAGCACGTTAAATGCAAACATGGTGATAGAAATAAAGAAAGCCGGGAAAAATAAGCGCCACCAATAGCCAGATAGAATCGAAGATAAACCGTCATTTGCCATTACACCCCAGCTGGCAAATGGTGCTTGAACACCTAATCCTAAAAAGCTTAAAAACGCTTCGGCAAATATAGCTGTCGGAACCGTTAACGTCATTTGAACAATAATCGGCCCCATTGTGTTAGGCAATAAATTTTTCTTAATAATCCTTGCTGTTTTGGTCCCAAATGTTTTGGATGCAAGCACAAATTCATAGTTTTTTATTTGTAGAACTTGTCCTCGGACAATTCGGGCCATTCCAATCCAGCCTGTCACGGAAAGTGCGAGGATAATCGTTGATAAACCAGGTCCCATTACCACCATTAACAGGATGACAACCAATAGATAAGGAAGGCCATATAGAACTTCAACAATACGCATCATCACGTTATCTGTGCGACCGCCTTTATAGCCGGCAACGCCTCCATAAATAACTCCGATTATAAAATCAATTAAAGCAGCCATGACCCCAACGAATAGTGAAATTCTTGCTCCATACCACGTTCGAGTAAATACATCCCTTCCTAAATCATCCGTTCCAAACCAGTGTTCTTTTGAAGGTGGCTGATTTTGATTCGCAAATGACGTTTGCGTAACGCTGTGGGGAGAAATCATCGGTCCCACGATAGCCATGATGACTAGCAAAACCAAAAAGATTAATCCTAGCATTGCCAGCTTGTTTTTCAATAACCGTAGCCATGCATCATGCCAATAAGACAAGCTGGGACGCACAACAGCTTCCGCCTCGGTGCGATCTTTTTGCTTTGGTACAAACCATTCATCAGGAATGCTTACTGACTTTTCTGATTTCAGATCACTCATGCTCATCCTTCCTTTCGATGTAGTTTAATTCTTGGATCCAAAATACCATAAGCAATGTCTACTAAAAACAGCATAAAGATTAAAATGGCACTATAAAATACTGTGGTTCCCATAATAACCGGATAATCACGCGTGTTTATACTGTCAACAAAGTATTTTCCCATACCAGGTATAGCAAAAATCTGTTCAATAACAAACGTCCCAGTCAGTACGCTAGCAGCAATTGTTCCCAACACCGTTACCACTGGAAGCAGCGCGTTTCGCAAGGCATGCTTAAATACAATCTTATAAGGAGAAAGCCCTTTAGCTCTTGCCGTTCGAATATAGTCTTGAGTTAACACTTCAATCATACTTGCACGGGTTAAGCGCGCAATGATAGCCATCGGCCCCGTCGCAAGAGCAAGCGTTGGTAAAATCATATGCTTTGGACTTGTCCATGTAGCTGCTGGTAAAATCGCCCAATCAACGGCTAGCTTTTGAATAAGCAGCGTTGCCATAACAAAGTTAGGAATAGAAATTCCGATAACAGCAATTGTCATCGCTAAATAATCTACAATTCCGTTGCGGCGTAGTGCGGCTACAATTCCAAGTGCGATACCTGAAAACACAGCGACAAGTAAAGTAACCATCCCAAGCTCAAAAGAAACTGGAAAGCCTCGTCCCAGCAAATCATTTACTGTTTGAGAAGGCTGCTTAATTGATGGTCCAAAATCAAACGTAACAATTGATTTTATGTACATAAAGTACTGAACAATTAATGGCTCATTTAAGTGATAGTACGACTCTAAATTTTCTTGTACAGCTTCACTCGTAGCTCGCTCTTCATTAAAAGGTGAACCTGGTATAGCATTCATTAAAAAGAATGTTAATGTTACAATGACCCACAATGTGATAATCATTGAAATAAAGCGCTTCAATATGTATGTCTTCATTTTTAATCACACTTTCTAACAAAATGTAGTTCGCATCGCAAGTTCTGTCATAACAAGCATTGCTTGATATGCTTCTAAAATATCTTTCGCTTGAAAGCTAACGATTGTTGAATTAGGTTCAATTTTTGTACCTGGCATTAAATTAGCCCATTCTGCTTGACCGTAATTATTAAATTCGATTCTTAAAGTTGGTTGGTTTGGTGGTAATAAGGGATTTATTAAGTGTTTGTTTTGAATGGCAATTTCAACTTTTTCTTGAAGTAATTGTTCTGCTTTCTTAGGAGTTAGTGTTTGTGCTGCAGAACGAGAAATGGATTTTTTAACAATTGCTGTCGTGACGTTTGGAATGAGTGATGTCGCTTCGATGGCTGTATAATCATCCCCTGCGACAAGTAAAACAGGCACTTCATAATGCCCTGCGACATAAGCATTAAACCCTAGCTCACCAACGGCTACGTCGTTTATATACATATTTCGCACTCCGAAAGTCATAGCGTGTGACATAACGCCAGGCATTCCAGCACGTGAATGGTATCCAATAAACATTGCCCCAGCAAATGAACTATCCAGGCCTTGAACCATTGAATATGGCTTAACGCTACCTGAAATTAAAACGGCTTCAGAGTGCAAATCTTCAACTAACAGGTTATTCATACTTGAATGGCTATCATTTACAACTACTTCTGTACAGCGGTTCTTTAACGCAGCTTCAATTACAGCATTGGCTTCTTGTGTCATAATTCGCCTGCTGCGCTCATAGTTTGCTTCTTGTAAAAAGACGTTACTTTGATCTACAAGGCCAGTAATTCCTTCCATATCGATAGATACGTATAGCTTCATTTTTCCACTCCCTTCTTTAAGTTTAAGAGGTTAATTGTATTAAATATTAAGAAAATTATAAAATATTTACTCCATTTTTTCAATATAATATTAATTATTTTTGGCATAAAATGTTTATTCTTGTCTACCTCACCATCATTCCTACATATTTCGTCAATTTTTGCGACAGCTCTTCTTCTGAATGGATATACCTGCAATATTTCTTTTCTAGATTAATATAAGAGATATCGCTTTCAAAACCTCGATTTCATGGTAAAATGTAAAAAGTTACTAGATAAAACAAACTAGATTAGACAGATTAAACATGAGGTGCATACTATGATTCGTACGTCCATTGCTTCGTTACAATGGTTTTTATTTATGATTTCTAATAGCATTATCGTTCCAATTGTTATCGCTTCTCAATTCAGCCTTTCACCAACAGAATCCATTGAATTTTTACAGCGTACCCTTTTCATTCTTGGAGCATCCGGCTTACTTCAAATCTTCATTGGACATCGATTACCGATTATGGAAGGCCCAGCTGGTGTTTGGTGGGGCGTATTTTCCCTCTATGCCGGCTTAGGAACGGTTTTATTTGGTTCAGGAACGGAAACGCTTCAGGTTTTACAATTCACAATGATTACAAGTGGAATTATTGCTTTATTGATGAGTGCCTTTGGCCTTATCGATAAGCTAGCAAAATATTTCACCCCAACTGTAACCGGTACTTATTTAATTTTACTAGTAGCACAGCTAAGCGGTTCATTCTTAAAAGGTATGCTTGGGGTAACAAGCGATAACCCTGCTATCAAACTTCCAGTCGCGTTAGCTTCAGCTGCTATTTTACTATTAGCTTTTTATATGCTCTCACATCCTGTATTTAATAAGTTCAGTATTATTGTAAGCATTGGTATTGGTTGGGGACTGTTCGCTATTTTAAACTTAACAGATCAAATTACGTTTCAATCGAATCTTTTTTATATCCCTGAACTATTTGCTTTCGGAGCTCCTAGATTGGAATGGAGCATGGTAACAACTGCTTTTTTTGTCACGCTTATCTTAATTACAAACATGCTCGCTTCCATACGCGTTGTGGAATCCGTTTATGAACGCAACGGTACGAAAGCAAAAAGGAGCTATATTAAACAATCAGGCATTGCTTCCGGAATTAGTCAACTGCTTGGAGGTGTCTTCTCTGGTGTCGGTGCAGTTCCGATCTCAGGATCTGGAGGCTTTATTTCAGCAACTGGCATATACAGTCGCTTACCGTTTATTGTAGCGTCTTGTTTATTATTGTTTGTGAGCATTTTTACTCCGCTCACTTCCATTATGTCTAGCTTACCCACAGCCGTAGGCTATGCTGCTATTTTCCCTGTCTTTGCGAGCATGATTGCATTAGGTATACATGAGTTTTCCAATACACCTGCCCCTTATCAGGCTATGAAAAAAGCTGGAATTCCTTTATTCGCAGGAATTGGAGTTATGTTCTTACCAACGGATGCTTTTTCTACACTTCCCCCGTTGGTAACAACATTCTTAAGCAACGGTTTGGTGTTAGGTACGCTCATTATTCTTATTATCGAAGTATACTCATCTTTCCAAGAACGCCGCTTTGCCAAGGAAAGTAGCAAATAAAAAAGTGCTTTGCAGTTATAACTGCAAAGCACTTTTTTATTTACTGAATGCGTAGTAAACGAAGATCTTCGTCTTCTTTTGCCATCTCATAAAACTGGCCGCTTTCATCCTGTTCCAATACAAGGTGAAGCTCTTGTTCTGCTTGTTTTATATCTCCTATACTCGCTAGGTAACAAGCTAAATTATAACGAATAAACAAGTCATCCTCTTCTTCTAACCGCTTTGCCATAAGCTCCGCTGCAACCTGTGTTTGCCCAGTTAAATGATAGGCAATACCAAGCTCTATATACAGCAAGGTGTTCGATTGACCACTTTCAATTCCTGCATTGAAGATGCCAATAGCTTCATCATATCGTTCCATTCGATTATACAGCTTTCCTAATCCAGCATAAACGTTTGGGTCATATTTTTGCTGCTTTAAGAGCATTTTAAACTTTTGTTCTGCCTCTACTACACTTCCTTGCTCACCAAGTAAAATCGCTTCGTATAATAAGAACTCAAAGTTGTGAGGGTCTATACTTAATAAAAACTCTACAAAAGATAAGCCCTTTTTAATACTCTCATCATCATGATCAACATTAATGATAATATGCATTAAATGATGGCCAATACTAACATCTTCCGTTTCTTTTAGCTTCCTCTCCAGCAAAGAAATAGCTTCATCTTCCATCTGCCTTTCCTCATAAAAACTCGCTAACGCATGCACGGCTTGTACATTTGTGCGATCTAATTTCATAGCTGTTTCATGTAGCTCAATAATCATACCAAAAAGCGCAATCATTGTTGCTTTTTCTTTAAACTTTTTAAACGTACGCTTTAGAAAAGTCCTTTCTTCTTCTACTTCACTGAACTCTTCGACTACTGCTTGAAGTGCAACTGCCGTATTCGTATAGATAAATGCTTTTTCTTCATTTGTTACATTTAGTTTCTTTAAATGCGTAGAAAGGGTCAAAAGGTCTTTTCGAGATGGGAAACACTCCAACCATGTTGCATAAAAGAGCTCTTCTTCTACATTTTCTTTAATAAGCTTTAGCATAATTGACTTTGCTTCTTTAAGATTTCCTTTTTGTATGAACCAATTTGCATAGTGATGCTGTACGGCTTGTTGATCAGGATTCATCTCTAAGGCTTTTAACAAGTACTTTTCTTCTTGATTCTCATCACCTTTGGCACCGTACACATAAGCTAAGCTATCCATGATCCACCCTTGAAGAGACGATGTTTCCATGGTCTCTAAATAATGAATGAGTTCTGTATAATCAGATTCTGTCTTACACAATTGTGATAAACGCTCTATATTTACATCCAATGGATCGAATTGTAGCATGGTATATAAGTATTTTTTTTCTGATTCTTCATCTTCTTCCATTCGAGCAATTAGCGCTAAGTTCTCATATGCCCCGCTGTTTCGGTGATCATAATACACGCATAGCTCATAGGCTTCTTTAGCTTTTTCAACTAAATCCATCTCTTTGTAAACTTCGCCTAAGCGATAATATGAAAAAGCATTTGGTTCAACTCTCAGTGCCTCTTCATAAAGAGCCATCGCTTCATCATACCGCTTCTCTTCCTCTAACAGTACACCGGCATAGCATCCATAAAGAATTTCTTTTGGACGGCTTTTCCATTCTTGTTTCAAGAAAGAAACCCCTTGTTCCTGGCGACCAAAGTCATTTATAAACCCTACATAAGATTCTAAAGCTTGATCTAAGTCTGACTCTAGACCAGAAAGGCCTTTTTCGATGAGAGAGATTCCAACTTCTATTCCTTCTTGAAGGTCACGTTCTTTGCAAAAATACAACAGCGCATTCCCTGCGTCTAACCAAGCATCTTGATTATACTCTTCAGCTATTAAAGCTTTTTCGTACAGATTCAATGCTTCTGATAAGCGATCAGCTTGCAAATAAGCATAAGCAAGGCCATTTTGAAGCATTGGTACACGCGCATTTGCAAAGAGTTGAATTGCTTTTTCATATTCTTTGTTTTCAATATAAAGGTCTCCAAGCAAGCGGGAAAGCGTTTCGTTACTTTCAACTTGCTTAATTCCTTCACATAAAATAGCTTCAGCTTTTAATGAATCTTCTTTTTCATGCTGATACCAGTCTGCTAAGGAAATGTAAGGATATGGCATATCAGACTGCAGGTGCTTTGCTACCATAAAACCTCGATACGCTTTTTGTCCTTTCTCTAAGCGTTGATCACACTTAGCACGTTCATACCATAGAAATGCGTCTGTGCGATCATGGCGCAATAAATCATCGAAAATAGTTCGAGCTTCTTGAGTCTTTCCAAGATCATTTAAAATTAGTGCATGATTGACTTTTGAAAATGGTTCTTCATCATAAAAGCTTAGTGAAGTATGAGACAATTCATAAGCGTAATCAACATCATCTTTATAGAAATAAGCAAGTGCTAAATAGCTAAGTACAAGATGCTGCTCAATATCTAGCTGCAATGATCGATGAAAATACGTAATCGCCTGTGTATACTGATCATCTTCAAAATAAAGCCTGCCTTTTAAATAATAATAAAGTGAGCTCGTTCGTTTTTCTTTAACCTGTTGTAAGAGCTCGGCTGCTTTTTGCTTTTCATCTGTTCGAAAAAACGCATAAGCTGCATGCAACCTAATGTAATCATTATTTGGATACGTAGTAAGTAGTTTATGTAACCACTCCAACGTAACTTGACGACTATCCTCTCGAAAGATGTGTTTAATACCAAACAACGGAGAAAATGGAATATCTCCATTCGACTCTAGAAGCGCTATTAACTGCTGAATATAGCGCTCTTCATCTTGCTCGACTAGATCTGTTATGCGATATAATTCCTTGAAAAAGTAGTGCTCACGCTCTGAAAGAAACGTAAGTCTTGCTTCTTCTTTACAAATAGCAATGGATAAATAACCTGAGTTTACGTAAAGTCGGTCGAACTCACTATACTCAACCAACTGGGGATTTAGAAAATTAGGATCCTGCACATAGAAAGCCTGTAGCTGATCATTATAACCATAGACCACTTGAACATGAGAAGCATGCTCAAATTCTACACTAACAAGTATCGGTATACCGCTTTGAAGCAGTTGTTTATAAATATCTATAGTCCCTGTAAAAAAACGACAGCTATAGCCAAGACTTTCCGTATATTCCACCGCGCTTGAGAGTTTTGACCCCAGCTGGCTATAAATATGTTCCGCAATTTCATCTTGTGTCTTAGGTTGGTTAAATAAGCTAAGAATCATGCTTAGACTTGCTGGAACACAGTAGTTATCTTTTTGAATAATAGGCTTAATTGGTAACTTCACAGCTTGTCCATCACTCATTAATTTTGCGTACGGTGTATTTTTTAAGCTCTCTTCTTGTTCCACTAATGCTTGTAGTTGGCTTGCATTTTTTAAATAAAAAAAGGCTTCTGCTTTAAGCTGTGTAAAATAAGAATGATACTCTTTTGTAATAAGTATTTGTTCTAATTCACTAACAGCCTCAAGAAGCTCCTCATAGTAATGTAAGTCTTTTAGCTTTCTAACTTTCTCCATATATAACGCAGGGAGCTGGGGATACATGCCTAAAGCTTCATCAATGGTATGTAAAGCTTTTTCATGTTCACCTTTCGCAGCATATAAATCAGCTAAAAATAAAAAACACATGTCCGTTTTTTCATTTTTACTAATGCCTTCACTTAAATAGTATTCTGCTTTTTCCCATTCGCCAGTTTGAATGTAAAAATAGCCCCATTTATCAAACATTCCAGTTTTATTGTATTGCTCAACTTTCTGCATCCATTCTTTCGCTTCATCAACCCGCTTAATTTCTAACAAAATACGTACCATTAGGAAGTAAGCCGTTTCAATTTGTTTTGATGTGACTGTATTTAAATCTGTAGTTTTTAACAATAAATCCAGTTCTCGCTTTGCTTGTAACGTCTTTCCTTCACGAACAAGTTCATCATATAAAAAGATAGCCATTTGAAATGTGCCAAAACGGCGATAACCGTATCGAGTAACTACGGTACTATATCGATACATTAAGCTATCGTCCAATAGGCGAATAAGCTCATATAAATCATCACTCGATTGAAACTTAGCAAGTTTTTGCTTTAAGGTATGATGTGAGGGTGCCTTTTCAAGCTGTTCTAATTCTAAGCGCACAGATTGAAGTCCATCAATAATCCGATGCTCTTCTATATAATTTTTCAACTCTTTTACCGTAATCTCCATCATTCTAGCCACCTCATCTATTCCGTAACCAAATCTTTTAACCGCTCTAATGGTCACTTAACTCTTATCATATCAACGTTTTTAATGTTAGACAATTATTTATTAATAAGGTAATTAATTCCATACTATACCCAACATTAGGGACTTTTTATTGAAAAATTAATATTGTATAAAAAGAAGATTTAGATTAGTAAGAAGAAAGAGGAAAAATCGAGGTGTATCAATGTGAAAAAGTGCAATAAAAACTCTCATTCAATACGAGCTAAACAAGTTACGGACTGGACCAAGCGTTCAATACAGATTTCAACCAAACTTTCTTTGCCACCCTTAAAAATTGCCAAAACAAATATTGCTTACTACTATGCTAGAGCAGATGGGCAACAGCGCATTTTCACAAACAAAGACCAGCTAACAGGATACGGAAACAGCGGCATATTAAATCCTGATTCAGTTTCCTACACTAATTTATTTGTAAATGGCATGCTTCAGCCTCCTGCAATTTATAAAGTGGATGAAGGTAAACTTGAGCTTTTATCCACAGATGTTCCTTCCGAGAATACATTAATTTTACTGCAGTTTATTACAATTTATTTAGTTTAAATTCAATAATAAAAAGAAGCAAACATGTAGCTTTGCTTCTTTCTTATCACTTCATTATGTTGTAACAGTTGTTGCCGAAGCTGGTGTAAAGTTAACAACCTCTACAATAATAGGAGTTCCTGCTAAGATAGAGCCGCCTACTGGTACATCAACTGCCACTGAGCCTACGCCCGTAGCACCAGGTGTGTAAGTCGATAACCCTTCCATCTGCAATAAACCATTGATATACACTTGGTAATAGCTATTGCTACTTTCTAGTACAGGAAGTGTCGTTGCTGCTGAGCCATCATCTAAAAAAAAGTCAGCTGCATCGATGGTTAGCGTAGCTCCTCCATTCGTTTGTGCAGTCGTAACATAAAATAATTTTGTATTAACAGGGCTTATGGTTGTAACCGTTGTAGCGGAAGCTAAAATTTTCATAATTTGCAATGCCATCTTCTTTGTCCCTCATTTCACTCATTCATCTTTTCACTCATAGTGTATGGCACAGTGGTACAAGTTGTGAGGGACAAACATCTATCTCTAAGAAATAAAATTAAACCTCAGCTTTTTTAACCTTCATGGCTTCATCTGTTGGTTTGATTGCTTTAAGAACGATAATAGCCCCGATTGCACTAACAAATAAAGACGTTTGGAAAACAGCCATATCAGACCATTTCATTAGCAAAGTATACAATGGGGGACCGGCAGCGACTCCGACGAAGCGCATGGAACTGTAAATTGACGTAATTGTCCCTCGCTCTTCTTTCTCAATGCCTTCGGTAATTAAAGCATCAAGACTTGGAAGTGCAACACCTATTCCGATACCGCCAATTACAAGCGTGATGATAATCATGACAATTGAAGTATTAAAAAATAAGATAGGAAAAGAACAGGCTAATAGAAGAAAACCAAAGAATGAACACCATTTCATCACCACTTTATTCTTACCAATTTTCTTCCCAGCAACATACGAGGCAATGGATAGTGCAAGCAATGGAATGGCCATTACAAAGCCTTTTTTTGTATTGATAATGTCATATCTCTCTTCTAGAATTGTTGATAAATAAAAGAGCATTCCAAATAAAACAAGCATAATAATAGCACCTAAAATGAAAATGGCTAACAACCAGCGAATATTTTTATGAAGAGTGCTCTTCACATTTTTAATGAAATCTTTAATGTCTTGTTTCTTTGTATCAGATGACCCTGATTTAGGGGTTTTCACCAAAAAGAGAACAAGTAAAATGGACAACAGACAAAGAATCGGAATAAACCAAAACGGCAAAAACCAAATAAAAGAGGCTAAAAATGCACCTAAAATTGGGCTTAATACTTTACCAAACGTATTAGCAGTTTCAATTAACCCTAACCCTTTCGTTACTTCCTGTTCATCTTCAAACATGTCTCCTACACATGGAATAACCACTGGCATAGCACCGGCAGAACCAATTCCCTGAATGGCCCTTCCAATTAAAATAATCCAAAACGGGCTACTCATTTGCCATGAAGCCCATCCCGTAATTGCTCCACCTATTCCAGCTAAAATCAGACTGGGAATGATGACTTTTTTTCGTCCAAAGCGATCTGATAAATAGCCAGCAATGGGAATTAAAAAAATAGCAAATATCGAGTACACAGTAATAATCATCGAGACCTGCATAGAGCTAATTTTCAATTGCTTTTCAATGACTGGTAAAACAGGTATTAGCATGGAGTTCCCCAATGTCATAATAAGCGGAACGGATGCAAGCGCAAGCAAGTCCATTTTTTTTCTACTTTCCATAGCAGCCTCCAGATAGCGTAATGCTAAACAATTTAAGCATTTTACAAGCAATGCATATCTATATTTTTTTGCTATTTTATCATTTCCTATTCATGCATAAATCACAATCCTATGATTTAACCATCCCTTGTGTATCAAACCTTTCTAAAAGATTAGTCACTCATTTTTTATTCATAAATTATTAAAGTTGGGACAAGATAAAAGAGGAAAAACTCAAAAACCTCTTTCAATTTTCGACAAAAACTATTATATTTAAGTTGTCGTAAGACGTTAGAAGTCTGACGACGTTTCGCTAAAAACATAAAGAAAAGGTGGAGACTATGAATTTCCTTTGGGGTCTATTAGGTATTGCGTTTATCTTTTTGGTAGCGTTTTTATTATCTAGTAATAAAAAAGCAATCAAACCTCGTACTATATTAGTCGGCTTAGCCATTCAAGTTCTATTTGGATTTATCGTCTTAAAATGGAACGTTGGTCGAGCAGCTTTAGAAAAAGTAACAACTGCTGTACAAAATGTTGTAAATTACGCAAATGAAGGGATTTCTTTCTTATTTGGTGCACTATCGGATGCAACTCAGCCTACTGGGTTTATCTTTGCATTTAATGTACTAACATTAATTATTTTCTTCTCTTCTTTAATTGCGGTTCTATACCATTTAGGAATTATGCAGATTATCATTAAGTTCCTTGGTGGCGGATTATCAAAATTACTTGGAACAAGCCAAACAGAATCATTATCTGCTGCAGCAAATATTTTTGTTGGTCAAACCGAAGCACCGTTAGTTATTCGACCATACTTACCGAAAATGACAAGATCAGAGCTTTTTGCTGTTATGACAGGTGGATTAGCATCTGTAGCTGGTTCAGTACTATTTGGGTATGCAGCTTTAGGTGTACCAATCGAATATTTATTAGCAGCAAGCTTTATGGCCGCTCCAGCCGGATTAATTATGGCTAAAATGATTATTCCAGAGACGGAAAAGACGTCAACAGCTGAAGGCGTTGCGATGGAGAAAGATAAAGATACAGTTAACGTAATTGATGCAGCAGCTCGCGGAGCATCTGACGGGTTAAAGCTTGCACTAAACGTAGGAGCAATGCTACTTGCATTCATCGCACTAATTGCATTGTTAAATGGAATTTTGTCTGGAATTGGAAGCCTTTTCAACCTTGAAAACTTTACACTTGACACGATTTTAGGATTTGTTTTTGCACCGATTGCGTTTGTCATTGGTGTTCCTTGGAGCGAAGCAGTACAAGCAGCTGGTTTCATTGGACAAAAGTTTGTATTAAACGAGTTTGTAGCTTACTCTTCTTTCGCTCCACAAATTGATCAGCTTTCTGATAAAACAGTTGCTGTTATCAGCTTCGCACTATGTGGATTTGCTAACTTATCTTCACTTGCTATTTTATTAGGTGGATTAGGCAATATGGCGCCAAGCCGTCGTCCAGAAATAGCACGTTTAGGTTTCCGTGCTATTCTTGCCGGAACGTTAGCTAACCTATTAAGCGCAGCAATTGCAGGTATGTTTATTTAATAAAAAAGAAGCTAAGACATACTATTTTAGTCAATAAAATATCCGAGCTATCGCAAGTGAGATACTTCGATAATTCGGATATTTTTTGTTGATTTGGAAAATAATTTTCAAAAAAATAACGGAATGGAACGAACTTACTAAAACAGTTAGAGCGTAGTAACGTCGTAATTCTTCTTTAGAGAAAAAACTACTTTTTTATTTTCCAACCTTAAATTACATCATCATGATACATAAATTGTTTATCAATAATATGTTCAATGTAAATTGTCGTTAAGTCACTTTTCTTAACATGAGCAACAATCAAACCTAACGGATCTCCAATTGTAAAGCTCGTACCATTATGAAATGTAAGCAGTTTTTCATCGAGATGAAGAACGCGCTTATAGATTTTTTCTCTTTCAATATCAGTCCTCTTTTTGGATGCTTCTGTCGTTGAAAACAAGACGATAATTTCATTTCCTCTCACTTGTGTACGGTACACAGCTCTCACTCCTTATCGACAATCTACTTAATAATAAACAGAATTTTTCGATATCTATTTTCATTATACCTCTAAAACAAAGATTAGTAAATACATCCATAATATTACAGAAACCTAAAACCCTTATGTATATTAGTAAAAAAGCACTCTTTGTATCGCGTTTACTTTGCGATGAAAAGAGTGCTCTTCTCCTGTTACAACCTTATTGCTTTGCCTCAGTTAACTGCTGTTCACAAGCTTTTAAATCCGCCATGCACTTTTGAAGAAACTCCTCATCTACACCTGTTGCATTTGCTTGTGCTGCTTCTAACTCTGTGCGTGCGTTCGCTAGAGCTTCTGTTGCTTCACTAAGCTGTTGCGGACTCATGCTCATTGTTGCAGTTCCAATCATTTTTTGCGCTGATTGAATAGAAACTTGAGCTTGTTGTAAATCATTATAACCTGTCGTTACGTCTTGATTTAAAAAGTTATCCATTCAGAAAACACCTCCTATGGATAGGATAAAACAAGACGAAAAAAATTATACAGAACTACTTTTTCGTTAATAGTTCTCCGTACTTTTTAATTTTCTCTCCTACCGTACACTCATTAATACAAAACGATTGCGCATAGGTTTTGCCCCGCTCTTTATTAAACGTTTTTTTTACAAAGCAGTCATTGCAATAGTAATCTAGAAGCTCTGTTACTTCTTCTAACACTTGCTTTCTTTCCATGCTACATCTCTCCATTTCAATTAATACCTATATTCGTTTTCGACTAGATATGGCAATTCCTTGTAAGGCTTGTGTTGCAAGCTGGTCGGCTTCTTCATTATCCTTACGTGAAATCGGTTCATAAATTGGTTTAATCCCTAATTCTTGTAGCTTATCTTCAATGCGGTCTAAATATTTATTAAAGGTTTCTTCAAAGCAAGGCCATTCACCTGCTAACTGGTTTAACACAACTTGTGAATCTCCTTTAAAGGTCACTTGAATATGATGAACTCCCATTTCTTCTAGCTGCTGTACTGCAAAATAAAAAGCCGCATATTCCGATTCATTATTTGATTCAATTTGCTCAAGCTGCGTATTAACTCGAATGCGCTGTGAGAAACCGTTTTGCGTAAAGTAAATAACAGCACCGAGACCTGCGACTTGCAGGTCATGATGAAAGCCCCCATCAAAATACACTGTGATATCATGAGGCTCCGTTTGAACTTCTTCAAACAGCTTCTTGGCTTCTTTTACAGTCCAACGTTGTCCATCTTCACTAATCAAATAAATTTCCTTTGTACGCCCAGTTCTTTCCAAGTCGCCTATGATAATAAACGCTTCGTTTGCATCTGTGAAATCAGAGTAAAACGTCAGTTGCTTTTGTTTGGATGATTTGTAGTGCCATTCAATTTGAAATTTCATCTTTCCAGTTCCTTTCATGGGCAATTTTTGAATACCGCACGTAAACTTTTCTACTTTTTTGTATTTTATCACTCATCTTGTCTTTTCATGACAATTATTATCGCGATTTTACTGTAGTTAGCACTAAATTTTTTTATGGTACAATAGAGTTGATTTAATTGCAACTTATCTGATTAACTAAGCTATATTGGAGTGATCACTATGATAGAAGTATACATTGACGGTGCCTCTGCGGGAAATCCCGGTCCATCTGGCGCGGGAATTATTATAAAAGGTAACGGGGAACACCACCGTTACTCTATTCCCTTGCAAGCGATGAATAATCATGAAGCTGAATTTCATGCTTTAATAAAAGCATTAGAGCTTTGTTTAGAAAAGCAGTATACGATGGTTTCTTTCCGAACCGATTCGCAGATTGTAGATACAGCTATGAACAGAGAATATGTAAAAAATAAAGCTTTTCTTCCTCTCCTCGAAAAAGCGTTAACTCTCTCCAAACAAATTGATTTATTTTTTATTAAGTGGGTTCCAAGCAGCGAAAATAGCGGAGCTGACCAGCTTGCTAGAGAAGCTATTCATCAAAAAGAAGCAGGACTATAAGCTCCTGCTTCAAATCATTCCGGTCTGTTTTAGCACTTGCATCGCCTGTTTTCTCGTCTTTACCTTTTGTGCTGCAAGTTGCTCTAGCAGCGCAACAAAAAAACTACCATCGAATTCTTTTTGCATTTTTAAGGTCCATTCAATCGAGAAAATAACCATTTCGTCCGGCATTTTTGTATATTGCTGACCAAACGCAATAAAACCCTTTGCATCTTCTTTTAAAGAAAAGCCTTTTTCCTCAAGATAAAGAAGGTATTCTTCTAAGGAGTTTACCAATTTTGTCACGATCCGATCCCATCCTTTATAAAGGTTCCCTCTTTATCTTAGCGTATTTATAAAAATTTGACCATTACTTTTCACCAAGCAAATAGCCAACTAATCCTATAGTGACACCTAGGAGGGCACCTGCAAGCACTTCTGCCGGCTGATGTCCAAGCATCTCTTTAAGCTTCTGTTCAGTTAAGTCATGAAAGCCTTTATCGGGAAGACCGGCTAATTTTTCAATTTCTTCATCTAACGTATTTACCTTAATGGTAATTTCACCAGTTTGCCTTCGAATCCCTTGTGCATCATACATAACAATAATTCCAAACACAGTCGCAATTCCGAATTCAATGCTAGAAATACCTTTGGTTAACCCGACGTAGGTAGCCAGAGAAGAAACCCCTGCAGAGTGAGAACTTGGCATTCCACCCGATGCCCCTATCATGGATATGTCCCATACACCTGTTTGATATTTCTTAATAGGAATTTTTAATGCCTGTGCTAACAATATTGAAGAAAGTGACAAGCCAATACCTTTGTTCAACATTCTCACCTCTTTTACTATTGTGTAAAAAAGAAAATGCCGGAAACATTCACTCGCATCATGAATGTTTCTGGCATTTTCGACGCTCACTATGACTTAGTGATTGTTTTTCTTAGAAGCTTTTTTAGAAGCTTTCTTTTGTGCTTTATTATTCATCTTTGCTGATTCTACCTCAGCATAAGAACCAAATTCTTGGTTATATTGGTTGTTTTTAGCACTTTTAGAAGCTTTAAGCTTTTGGTTAGAAGAATTGTTTTGATTTTGTTGTACATTGAATTCAGATGCAAATTCTTCAGCATGTGCACTGTTTGCTTTCTTTGCAGCTTTCGCTTTTTGAGCTTGGTTTGATTTAAACTCAGAAGCAAATTCTGTGTTATGCTTTTGTTTTGCATTGTTATTACGCTGCGCATTTGCATTACCTGATTTTGTACGTCCCATTACAATCTCCTCCTTTGTTTGTACCTTGTTGGTACATTCATTAGTATGGATCTGTTTTGAAATCAAATACTTCGAAAAATAAGGTAACACCGGGAGCTAATGGGCAATTTCCCTCTTGTTTCAATTCAATAAAAAATGAGAGCTGCCATTAGAAAGCAGCTCTCATTTTTTTAATTATTTAAACGCTGAACGTATTCTGCAACCATTTCTTTTGTTACAGACTGACGTGTTGGTACGATTCCATTATTTTTTGCAAGCTCATTAATTTGAGCCGTCACCGCATTAATTGTATCCGTTGAAAATTCTTTGCCTTCTTTACAGAGAAGCACCGCTGCTTCGATTGCTTGCTCACGCATTGTATCTAGTCTGACAAATGCTTTAACAAGTTCATGCTGTTTCTTTGAATGCTCTGATATTGCTTTGTGTACGCTCATTTTTGTTCCTCCATTATGTAGTAAGCTGTTGTGCTAAGAATAAGTTAATATCTTCGAGGCTAGGGTCTTTATCGGGCAAGTTACTTAGCTCCCTTTTAAAATGAGGGAGCTTTGTTTCAAGCAAGGCTTTTATTCCTTTTACCTCACTACTTGTTAAGTGTACAAGCTGTTTTTTAGCATCGCTAAGCTTTGTCATTATCGACACTAAAGAATCATCTTTGAAGCCGTTAACAAGCTCAAAAAACGACGTAGGCGGTAATTTCTTATCTTGAATTAAAAGCGTTAGTGCCATATATGCTCTAGCCATATGAAGAACAACTTTTATATCCTCTATTGTAACAGAAGATTTCAGATTTCTTTTACTATTTTGATGCAAAAGTTTAAAATAATGAAATCCAAGCGCTTTTAGCGAATACTGTTTCTCCATCATAAGACATACCTTTTCGCGAAACTCTTTCACATTGCGATAGTAAATTGATGAATGTATCCATTCATAAAGAGAAGGATTTGATTTTGTAAAAAGATGCAGTGCTTTATACACGTCCCACCCTTGAATATCATAATGTTTATCTATGCTTGTAATGACGTCTTTAGGTCGATATAGCTCAAGGTAGCGTGGGTATTCATATTTATAAATAAATCGTACATCATAATCACTAGAAGGCGTATGTAGCTCATACGCCCTGCTCCCTGCTTCACACGCAAACAAAATCGTGACATTATGTTGTTTTTCAATTGAATTCAGTATCTCTTCTATATGATCGTTCATCTTATGTCCT
Source organism: Bacillus sp. CBEL-1 (assembly GCF_004348885.1). Lineage (NCBI taxonomy): Bacteria > Bacillati > Bacillota > Bacilli > Caryophanales > Bacillaceae > Bacillus > Bacillus sp. CBEL-1. Next base: position 514,325 of record NZ_SBIM01000003.1, read on the forward strand.
TTCAGTTTGATGAGCTACCACGATATCATTGAGTGTACCAATTGTATGATTTAGCGCTTCAATTGGAAAATCTGCATTAACCGCTGTTTGAAGCTGTTTATAATAATCATACCATTCTTCTAAAAGCGCCGGCTTATACATTAAAACAAATGCATGAATTTGTTCACTGTAATGATTTTGGAGCTTTACTTGTTCGCTGCGCACATAATCATCAAGCAGCGGCTCAATTTTAGCTTTTAAAGCTTCATGCATTTTAGCTTTTTCATTTTTTTCAAAAAAGCTTTTGCTGTTTTTATAAAGAGCTAAGTCCTTCTGAAATAGTTCGAGATTTTCAAACAAACAGCGACTAACCATCGTACTGCCACTTTCTACATGAATATCTGGAAGGGCAGGGTGAAACGTTGGTTCATAGCGTTGTAGCTGCCTCATATTCGTTTGATTCCACTCTTTTGTTAAGCGTTGGATATACGTTTCTAAACGTAGCGTTGTCGCTTGAATTTCTTGGGTAACATCAAATGCAACTGCTTGTAAAAGCTGATTAAGACATGCCGCCAACTGTTCTTTCTTATTTCCTTTATCGTCTCTAAGCGTTGCTGGGTTAAACGACTCCTTAAAGAAATCATCATAGCGCTGTAAAACACGCTTCTTGACATAGAAGAGAAGCTCATCCCTTTCCCTTTCTAGCTGCTGTTCTTCATACGTAAATGTCATTTCTGAAACCTTGGCAGAAATTTGTTGATCTTTAATGTGAAGAGATTGCAAATAGCGCTGTTTTTCAACCGCAGATTTTGTTTGAACACCTTTAATTTCATTCATCACGGCAAGTGCTTGATTGAATTCTTCATAAACGGATGCAACTGCTAGCTGAGTTAGCTCATCTGTAATGAAATGATAAAATGGCTTTTGAAAAGCTTTAAACATCGTATCATTACGATTTGTTAACGCCTGTAAGCTTGAAATTGGATAGAGACGTGGAAAGCGAATACCATACTCTTCAAGCTGTGTTTTTACATAATTTTGTACAAGGGTTAGCTCTTCATCAGACTGAGCTAGATCTGCTGCATTGAGTAAAAAGAACATCTTATCTAGTGTAAATACATCTTTTACACGACCAAGCTGAATTAAAAATTCGCGGTCTGCTTTTGAAAACGCATGGTTATAGTACGTAACGAACAAGATAGCATCAGCATTTTTAATATATTCAAACGCAACGCCCGTATGGCGAGCATTAATGGAATCAGCACCTGGTGTATCAACAAGCGTAATTCCCAGCTGCGTCAGCTCACAATCATAGTACAGGTTAATATGCTGTACGAAACAAGCTTTCTCTTCTTTAGCTACGTATGCCTCAAATTCTTTAATCGTAACCGTCACTTCAGAACCCATTACGTTCTTAACATCCTCATAGCCTTTTATCACCGCTTGTAGAAATGAGAAATGCAGCTGGTTTTCTTCTTTCACAGTTAATTTTGGCAATAATTCACTTAGCTCTTCTACGTCTGAAATAGTATGTTTAAACAACTCTAGAGAACTGTTAATATCAGCTAACAGTTGATCCATCGTTTTCATAAGAACTACCACTGTCCGATGAGGATAGTCCTTTGTAGGAGGCATAATTTTGTTAATTGTTGCCGTTGTAGGGTTCGGTGACACAGGCAATACTTTTTCACCAATTAACGCATTAGCAAAAGACGACTTTCCAGCGCTAAAAGCTCCAAATAGTGCTACTGTGAACGTTTGGTTTGCAAGCTTATGACGTTTTTCCTTTAAGCGGCCAATAAACTTTTCAAGCTGTTTGAATGTAGAAAGCACCTTTGTCGACTCATCAATATCTCGAATAACTGCATCGACTTTGGTTTTTGACTGAATGTCTTCCTCTACAGCAACAACTTGTTCTGATTTACCTGTAGCTGGAGGTGCTTTTACCTCAACCATTGTTCCTACTTCGATTTCTTCTTGTAATAAGTCTAACAGTTTTACCATTTCCAATGGTTCAAGAGGTCTTAAGATATTTAGCTTGTGTGTTAAATCTTGTCGCAAGGCTTGAAGATGCTGCGCAGATCTTTGAACTTGCTCATAGCCCTCAATAATTCGTTGTTCTTTCACTAACGACTGTTCAATATTTTGCAGAAGTCGTTCTTCTTCTTCTTTCTTTACTTGTTCAATTTCTGTATACAGTTCAGACAGAATACGATTGGTATTTTTCTTAATCGCATCTACTACATCTTTTGTATAAGTAAGGACGTACTCACCGTTAATAGTTGCCCCTGTCTTCACAGCATCCACTAAGTCATGTGGCTCAAACGGTACTTCAAACTGTTGAATGCTAGCCAATAGAGAAGAATCTACGAGCTCTTCATCTTGAATGAGCTGCTGCATATACTGCTGCAAGTGCCACTGCAGCTCTGTTTGAACACGCTCTTTCACATCTTCATAAAAAGCTGTTAGCCGTTCTTTTTTTTCTTCTTCTGTTTTCTTTTTTGTAAACCATACCCCTACTTTAAAGTCTGGCTTGGTTGTTTCTAAAAATGCCTTTGCTTTCTCTCGCATCTCATAAGGAGCTAAATTCGCATTGTTCATAATTTTAGCTGTTTCATTTTGATACGTCGTATAAAAAGCTGTGCGTTTATGTAAGATCAGTTCTTTCTTCGCTATAAGCTCGGTTGCTTCTTCCTTTGCAATTTGATATTCATTTGGACGAAGCTGTGAACGAATATCATCATATTCAAGAAGACTTTCTTCTTCACTGCTTTCTGCAAACTGCATGTGATCTTCTACTACCATTTTCATGGAATCCATAATATGTTGATCTCGATTTTCTTTTTTCTCCATCATTGTGTGCAGATGCTTCTTTAAAACAGCTAATTCATTATAAGAGGATTGCTTATCTTTTAAAGACGTATAGAAAATCCCTTTTGGTCGTACATTCCATTTTAAAAACGCCTCTTCTACAGACTCTTTAAATTCTTGGAAAGTAAGCTGATCGTCTCGGTGCTTATCAACTTGGTTAATAATTAAGAACAAATCTTTATTGGCATCCTGTAACTCTTTTGTAAAGTGGAAATTGAGCTCTGCCTGTACGTGGTTATAATCCATTACGTAAAAAATAACGTCCGCAAGATGAAGAGCAGACTCGGTTGATACACGATGAGCATCATCGGTCGAATCAATTCCAGGTGTATCCATAACAACGATTCCTTTTGGAATTGCTTTCGTTTCAATCGAGAGATGGATAGACTCTACTTCGTCACCATCAACACAAAATGATTTAATTTGTTCATACTCGTATGGTGCTTCATAACGTACTGGCTTTTCTTTTCGGTAATAAACGGTTGCATGCTCTTCACCAGCCTTAACAGACACCAAGTTAGCACTTGTCGGAATTGGGCTTGCAGGCAAAATTGTTTGCCCCATGAGCTCATTAATCATACTCGACTTCCCTGCTGAAAAATGACCGCAAAATGCAATAACAAATTCTTCTTTTTCTTGTTTTCTTAACAACTGAATAATTTTTTCTGCTTGCTTTTCATCTCCAGCATTTATAAAAGCCTCATGTAAATAATAAAGAGAGGATTGTAGAGTTTTATACTTTTGATGCTGAACGCTTACTTGAGACATCCCTTTCGACTCCTTTTGTTAGGCACTTACAATCGTGCACATACTCCATTTCTGCTACTTATTCCTCTTTTCATTTTACTTGATTTTAAAGCGTTTTCCTATAAAAAACTGAATTTTCCGCTTGCTCATTAGTAAGCTACGTACTATGCGACTAAAAGAACACTAGCCACCTCTCAAATTAAACTTGAAAGATGGCTAGTGACAAATAAACTATAACTCAAATTGAATAATCTTCTGGTATAAAGACTTTGAGCTGTTTGGGACGAATATAAACCTGTTTACCTATACTAAGTTGTAAGAACCTAAAGCGTTCTTTCGAAATTTCAGCTTCTAAAAATTCGTCAAACCCTTCACGCTTTAATTCAACTTGAACAATCGGCCCTACCATGTGAATATGACTAATAGTTGCTAAAACCGTATCTTCACTGACCTTTTCGTTTTCAATTTCAAGATCATGAGGACGTACATATCCTACCGCTTGCTTTGCATCACAGTTCATATATTCTGGGACTTCCAATTCGAAATCACCTTGTATTAATTTACCTCTATTAATACGTCCTCTAAACAAGTTAACGCTGCCTAAAAAGTTATAAACAAACGGACTGTTTGGATAATCATAAACTTCTTCGGGGCTGCCAATTTGCTCGATTTTCCCGTTATTCATCACCACCACGCGATCCGCTACATCTAGAGCCTCCTCTTGGTCGTGAGTAACAAAAATACTCGTTACATGGAAGTTATCGTGCAGCTTGCGGAGCCATCGCCTTAAGTCTTTTCGTACTTTAGCATCCAATGCTCCAAAAGGTTCGTCAAGAAGCAGAACTTTTGGTTCTACTGCCAAAGCACGAGCTAATGCTACACGCTGCCTCTGCCCGCCTGATAGTTGAGATGGATACCTGTCTCCAAAACCTTCTAATTTGACAAGTTGCAAAAGTTCTCTTACCTTTTCGTTAATTATTTGCTTTGAAGGTCTTACTTTTTTAGGGCGTACCTTTAAGCCGTATGCCACATTTTCAGCAACTGTCATGTGTCGAAATAACGCATAGTGTTGAAATACAAATCCAACATTTCGCTCTTTAGGATTAATATGCGTAATATGATTTCCATCAAATAAAATTGCTCCTTCATCTAAGTTTTCAAGGCCCGCTATGATACGAAGTAACGAGGTCTTTCCAGAACCTGATGGTCCGAGCAGTGCAATTAGTTCTCCTGTTTTGATGTTGATACTGATATCTTCAAGGGCTTTAAATGTCCCAAATGATTTAGATACATTTTTAATCTCAATTCCCATTATCTAAACTCCTTTTGTTATTAGGCATGACTTGCTTTCCATTCAATAATATTTTTCACAACTAGTGTAATAATTGCGAGTATAGACATGAGCGATGCTACTGCAAATGCAGCTGAAAATTGATATTCATTGTATAGAATTTCAATATGAAGAGGCATTGTGTTTGTCATCCCCCTGATATGACCAGATACAACCGACACCGCTCCAAACTCTCCAATCGCTCGAGCATTACATAAAATAATGCCATACAGTAATCCCCATTTAATGTTGGGTAACGTAACAAGATAAAATGTCTTAAACCCACCCGCTCCCAAAGTTAAAGATGCTTCTTCTTCCGCTGTTCCTTGTGCTTGCATAAGCGGAATTAGCTCTTTAGCGATAAACGGGAACGTAACAAATAGAGTAGCTAAAATGATACCTGGAAGCGCAAATACAACCTTTATGTCATGATAAAATAACCATTCACCAAATAACCCCTGCGCACCAAATAATAAAATAAAGATGAGTCCAGCAATAACTGGAGATACGGCAAAAGGTAAATCAATGATTGTAATTAAGATATTTTTTCCTCGAAAATTAAACTTTGTAATAGCCCATGCTGCTATCACCCCAAAGACTGCGTTAATTGGGACCGTAATAAGTACAACAATGAGCGTCAATTTAATTGCAGCTAATGCATCTGGATGTGTAATAGCGGCTACATAGACCTGCCACCCTTTTTGAAATGCTGTGATAAAAATTGTAATAAGCGGTAGTATTAAAAACAATGCTAGAAACGTTAAAGCAAGACATATTAGTATCCACCGAACCGCTTTAGGCTCTTGCAAGCTTGTTTGTGATTGATTAGCTATCCCTTTAGATATTTGAATTGAAACCTGTCCTCCCACCTTTACTACCTCCTAGTTATGCAAAAATTTCCGATGAGTAATCCATTGAATAACGTTTATGCTGAATAAAATTAAAAATGAACTAACAAGCATTACGCTTGCAATAGCCGTCGCACCTGCATAATCATACTGCTCAAGCTTTGTCATAATGATTAAAGGTGTAATTTCTGTTTTCATTGGCATGTTACCAGCAATAAAAACAACCGACCCATATTCTCCTAGCGCTCTTGCAAATGATAGTGAAAAGCCTGTTAAAATAGCTGGAACGAGTTCAGGGAAAATAACTTTAGAAAATGTGTGTAAACGACTTGCTCCTAAGCTAGCTGAAGCCTCTTCCACTTCTCCATTAAAGTTTTCTAAAACAGGCTGGACCATTCGAACAACAAACGGTAAACCGATAAATGTTAATGCAATGATAATCCCAAGTGGTGTAAATGCAATTTTGAAGTCAAACAGCTGTCCTATGAAACCACTTGGCACATAAAGAGTCGTTAATGCTATGCCGGCTACTGCCGTTGGTAATGCGAATGGCAAATCTACTAATCCATCAACTATTCGTTTTCCTGGGAACTGATAGCGCACTAATACCCATGCAATGATAGTTCCAAAAATAACATTGATAATCCCTGCTATCAGAGCAGCACCGAAACTAAGCTTATACGAAGCTACTACTCTTGCTTCCGTCACTGTTTGAACAAAATCGTCCCACCCCATTGAAGCTGTATTAAAAAAAACCATCGCTAGTGGAAATAACACCAAAATACTGGCATACAACATTGTGAACCCTAGCGATATTCCGAATCCTGGTATAACATTTTTCTTTTTTTGAACCTGTAACACCCTCTACACCTCTGCTTTCTCTGCTGAAACTGCTCTTAGAAATAGAGAGAAGATACAAATAAACATGTATCTTCTCAGCTACGATTTATTATTTTGGTTGATAAATTTTATCAAACGTTCCTCCATCATTAAAATGTGTTTCTTGTGCTTTCTTCCACCCGCCAAAGTCTTGAATTGTCACAAGGTTTAAGGACGGAAATTGATCTTTATGTTTTTTTAGTACTTTTTCATTTCTTGGACGATAATAATTCTTCGCTGCAATCTCTTGACCTTCATCACTATATAAATAATTTAAATACTCCGTTGCGACTTCTGTTGTTCCTTTTTTCTCAGCAATTTTGTCTACAACTGCTACTGGTGGTTCTGCTAAAATACTTAAAGACGGCGTAACAATTTCAAACTCATCTTCTCCAAGTTCATTTAATGATAGATAAGCCTCATTTTCCCACGCGATTAGAACATCTCCTATACCTCGTTCAACAAAGGTTGTAGTAGCTCCTCGAGCACCTGAATCTAATACTTCAACGTTTTTGTACAAATCGCTCATAAATGATTCAATTTTCTTTTCATCGCCATTGTATTTTTCCTTAGCATACGCCCAAGCTGCGAGGTAGTTCCATCTTGCCCCCCCAGATGTTTTGGGATTTGGTGTAATAACAGAGGTACCTTTTTTCGTTAAGTCACTCCAGTCCTTAATTCCTTTTGGATTTCCTTTACGAACTAAGAAAACAATAGTTGAAGTGTATGGTGTAGAATTGTCATCTAATTCCTTTTCCCAATCATCGTTTAACAGCTGACGAGCAGCAGCAATTTCGTCAATATCGTATGCAAGTGCAAGCGTCACAACATCAGCTTCTAAGCCATCAATAACTGCTCTACCTTGCTTACCTGATCCACCATGTGATTGCTGAATCGTTACGTCTTGACCTGTTTTATTCTTCCAGTGAGAAGCGAATTTTTCATTGAACTCTTGATATAACTCACGTGTTGGGTCATACGAAACGTTTAACAGTTCCACAGGTTGCTTTGACTCATTGCTTCCAGTTTTCTTATCTCTTTCTTCCGAATTACTAGAAGTCTGATTTCCACACCCTGCTAGCATCACCGAAAGTGCTGTTACCGCCATTAAAGATTTCAAAAATTTTTTTCTCATGTTTTACTCCCCTTTTTTAAAAAATACAAAAAGACTGCTCCCTTTTTAAACTAAAAAGGAAAGCAGCCTTCAGGTGTCTGATCGGCACACAAATTTTGTAGACCTATTCGCATGTAAAAGATAGATCGCACACGCACTCTAAGCTATTTATATCACCACAATTGAATGTACTCGTGCAGCAGACAAGTTTCTTCAGTAGACTGATAGATACTAGTTTGAATTTTGAAACAATTTATATTATATATTATTTGCAGTTACCCTATATGTCAAGTAGGAATTTATTTTTCGTTTTTTCAAACCAAAAAAACTGCCAAATACTTGGCAGTTTTTATCTATGCTTGCACAACAGCAATTTTATACACGCTGTGCTTTTTCAATATTTTTCATGACATACGTTGCCATACCCGTACACGTTACGAACGTTCCAATTACAAAAAGACTAACCATTATGTCCACCACCGTTTCTTATTGATGAAATTGATAATCTTTATCAGCTACTTACAGTCTATCACGAAAGATAATCATTTTCAATTAGTTTTCTGATTTTTTTAACTGTGGCATAAAACGTAGCTTTCCATCCATGGCTACCTCGTAGTCTGTATAGAGCTTCAGCGCTTCTTCTTCTTTTGGAATACGAACCGAAAGCATCCACATGTTTAATAAACTAAATACAATAAGCGTTAGATACGCTTGAAATAAAAGCGGAATTAAAAGAAATTCCAGCGTGACAATCGTATAGTTTGGATGCTTGATGTATCTGTAAGGTCCCTTTAATACAACGGGAGCTTTGGGCATTACAATAATTTTAGTATTCCAATACTTCCCTAATGAGGCGATAGCCCATACTCTTCCCAGTTGCACCATTAGAAATAAAGTCGCAAATACCCAAAAAGAAGATGAAAAAGAATAGTCTACAAGCTGCATTTCTACAAGCAACGCTACAAAAAAAGCAGCATGCATGGATACCATCCATTTATAATGGTTGCTTCCTGCTTCATATCCACCATTTTGCTTCATCCAGGCCTCGTTACGCTTTGCAATTATAAGTTCTCCTAAACGTTGTAAAATAATCAATGCAAAAATGGTATAAATAAACATGTTATTCCCTCCACTGAAGTAAAACGAGCTCCGAGCTAAAACCTGGTCCAAGCGCTGTTAAGACGCCGTATTCTCCGCTTGGAATTTTTTCTTTCATGAATCGATCCAATACGTACAAAACGGTTGCTGATGACATGTTCCCATGATGTTTTAACACATGAAGAGAGTGGTCAATCATTGAGTCTTCAAGTGAAAGCGTAGATAGATAAGCTTCTAATACCTTCTTCCCACCAGGATGTGCTACGAAATGTCGCAAGTCTTGCGTCGTTAAATTATGACTCGCTAGAAATGTTTGGACTTGATCCCCCAGCCAAGAATCAATAATCGTTGGAATGTCTTTTGAAAAAATAACATATAAACCGTCGTTTCGAATATCCCAGCCCATAACATCCTTAGAATCTGGCATTAGAGTAGACTGAGTATGTAATGTTGCTGGCAGCGTGTCTAATTTTGAAGCGGTCATATCCGATTCATCTCCTGCAATTAAAGCAGCTGCTACTCCGTCAGCAAATAGAGATGTACCAATCAGATTGCTTTTTGAACGATCATTACGCTGAAACGTCAGGCTACAAAGCTCAATTGAAAGCACAATTACCTTTGCTTTTGGAAACGCTAAGCAATACTCATGTGCTCTTGATACACCTGAAGCTCCTCCTGCACAGCCAAGGCCCCAAATTGGAATACGCTTCGTGTGAGGTGAAAAGGGAAGCTCGTTCATAATCCTGGCTTCAATACTCGGTGTTGCAAGCCCGCTAGTAGAAATGTAAAAGATTGCATCAATTTCTTCATAGGGGACATTCCCAGAAAGGTAAGCTGAATTCGTCAAGCAATTTTCAACAGCTTTTACGCCAAGTTCAATTGCACACTCAATAAATGCATTATTTTTCTCTTCAAACGTGTGGTCTTCTTGAAACCACTTCATCCCTTTAGCAAAGTGCCTTGTTTCAATTTGACCATTTTCAAATACCGTTAACAAGCGATTAATGTCTCGAAACGCTTCGGCAAATAGATCCTTTGCAAACTGTGCAGTATCGGATTGCTTCAGCTCATATGGAGGTATACAAAATCCAGTTGACATAATTTTAGGCATCGTTCTCACCTCTTTAATTCGTTATGTATACCATCTGTAATTTTTTAGAAATTTATTCTCGATAAAAAATAAAAAAGCTTTTCCATAAGATATGGAAAAGCCTCGTTTTGAAGAAGTTTTATTTGTTGCGCACACGTTTAGTATAACGTATTTTCCTTAGTATTGAACATGAAATTTTTGGTTTTTTTATTTATTTAAAAGAATACAGACATATATATTTCGTCCACGTACTCCTCATTAATATAAGCTTGCTCTTTCATAACTCCTTCTGTCTTAAAGCCAACTTTTTCGTACAATTTATAGGCCACTTCATTAGAGGCAAATACCGTTAACGATAGCTTGTGCATGTCATTTTCTTTGCACCATTTTAACGTATAGTCCATTAACTGTTTACCAATTCCCATACCTTGTACTTTTGAAACTAACCACGTACGGAAAAGTCCACTATGACGCTTCATTCGAATTTCACCGCGAAGAACGCGCGCAATCCCAACAACTTCACCTTCTACTTCCGCGACAACGTACATATGCCCTTGCTTTGGTACGCTCTCAATAAACTTCTGTTCTTCTTCTACTGTATTTGGCGCGTCTTTTTGAATAAACTCTCCTGCTTTAATAATTTCTTCTACAGCTGTTGTAATCTCTCTTGCATCACGGGGTTCTGCTGGACGTATTGTGACTTCACGCCCATCCTTTGCTACAAATTTTACCGTATCTTTTTCTGCTGTAATCATCTATATCAGCTCCTCTAACCATTCAATAATCACTTTTTCTTATTGTTTGTTTAATTTTCTACTTTACCATTGGAAATGTTTATTTTTGCATGTTGTCTAATAAGCAGACCACTGCATTTCTGTTATACCCAGAGCGTTTATACCTGTAAACCCTTTTAGGAAAATTTATTTTTGCATATCCTTTTGTACTTTGCAAATGGTTTACATAAAGTAAAATAAATAGAAATATTCAAATTATTAAATAAAAAAGCTCTTAATGCTTGTCTAATACAAGCATTAAGAGCTTTCTACTTTTATTTTGTTAGCATTTCTTTTTGTACGGATACTTCTCGATTTCTTACTTTTGAAACCGCCAGTACGTTGAAGACAATATTTAAAATAATAGCCGTAAAGCTACCTGCTACAATTCCATTTCCAGTTAAGATTTGAATCCCTTCTGGAAGCTGTGCAAATAAGTCTGGTACGACTGTTACACCGAGGCCCATTCCAATAGAGCATGCAATAATCAGCAGATTTTCTTGCTTTTGTAAATCCACTTCGCTTAAAATTTTAATACCCGATGAGATAACCATTCCGAACATCGCCACCATTGCCCCCCCTAATACAGGGCTTGGGATTACGGTTGTAATCGCAGCAATTTTTGGAATAAGCCCAAGAACAATTAGGATTCCGCTTGCTGCAAACACTACGTTTTTAGTGCGAACACCGGAAAGCTGAAGTAACCCTACATTTTGAGAATAAGCCGTATAAGGAAATGCATTAAATAAGCCGCCAAGGGTGATAGCTAATCCTTCTGCACGATATCCGCCAGCTAAATCTTTTTCTGTTACTTCTTCTTTACAAATATCACTAACGGCGAAGTATACACCTGTCGATTCAACAATCCCCACTAACAGCACTAAAAACATTGTTAAAATAGCCGTCACGTCAAACGTAGGCATTCCAAAATAAAAAAAGTGCGGAACGTGAACCCATGCTTCATCACGAACGCCTGAAAAGTCTACTTTCCCCATAAACGATGCCGCAATGGTTCCAGCAATCAAACCTGCCAATACAGACACTGATCTCATAAACCCTTTTGTAAAGCGATATAATAAAATAATAAGTAAGAGTACCCCAAACCCAAGTGTTAAGTTACTTAAGCTTCCAAAATCCGCGCTTCCTTCTCCGCCAGCCAAGTCCTTCATGGCTACAGGAATAAGCGTAATTCCAATAATCGTAACAACGGAACCAGTGACAAGCGGCGGGAAAAAACGGACAAGCTTGCCAAGGTATTTTGATAAAATAACAACCATAAGTCCTGCAACAATTATTGAACCATATATGCTCGAAACGCCATATGAACTTCCTATTTGAATCATTGGACCCACAGCAGTAAATGTACATCCCAGTACAACGGGCAAACCAATACCGAAGAAGCGATTTTTCCAAACCTGTAGAAGCGTAGCAATCCCACACATGAACAAGTCAATTGCGACCAAATAAGTCAGCTGCTGCTGCGTTAATCCAATTGCACCGCCCACGATTAAAGGCACGACAATTGCTCCACCATACATCGCTAGAACATGCTGTAACCCTAATGACAAAACTTTTCCATTTTTCATTTTAAGATGTCACTCCTTGCTTCGTAGGAACAAACGTAACCTGTCCGCCTTTTAGTGATTCGATGCGTGCCAGTGACTCAACCTTCACACCTGTTTCACGAACTAAGCGACCGCCATCTTGAAAAGCTTTTTCAATAACGATCCCTACGCCTCCTACATCAGCACCAGCTTTTTTAACAATATCCATTAAGCCAAGTGCAGCCTGTCCATTTGCCAAAAAATCGTCAATAATTAATACGCGATCAGTTGGTAAAATAAACTTTTCAGCAACGGAAATTTCGTTTTCTTCTTTTTTAGTAAAGGAATATACTTTTGATGTAATTAACCCTTCTTGTAGCGTCAGTGATTTACGCTTGCGAGCAAATACCATTTCTACATTAAGCTTCAGTGCTGCCATAATTGCTGGAGCAATACCAGATGATTCAATGGTTAAAATCTTTGTAATACCTTCTTGTTCAAATCGCTGTCCAAACTCTTCTCCAATTTCTTTCATAAGAATTGGATCCATCTGGTGATTTAAAAACGTATCAACTTTTAAAACCGTATCTGATAATACGATACCGTCTGTTAAAATCTTTTCTTGTAATGCTTTCATCTTATAATTCCTCCAACTTCTTTTTCACAATAAAAAGCTCAAAAACAAAGCTACACCCACGTATGAGTAGAGCAATGTTTTTGAGCTAACCTATCAGACGAAAGCCAAAAGTTTCACCGCTCACTCATAGTCAAACCATTTACGGTGGTTTGGTAGAAACTTACGAGCCATATTCTCGTCATTATATGAGTGCGTTATTGAGTTGTGTTTAGTATACCAATATTCTGCATGTTTGAAAACCTTTTATCGAACATTTTATATTAAAATTTCTAAAAACGTTCGTAAAAATCACAAAAGAAGATAAGATCACTCTTATCTTCTTCGTCTTTTCTATTAAAGAGAGTATACTTTTGTGTATTTTTTTTCTAAATAATCAATTAAATAATTGACGTTTAAACCTTCTCCCGTTACATCATGCAAGATTTCTAACGGCTTTTTCGCTTTTCCATACTGATGAATGTGATACGTTAACCAGTTTGTAATTGCTTTAACATCACCGGTCTCTAACAGCTCATCATAATCTGGTAAGTCTTTTAGCATAGCGTTTTTAAACTGAGCGGCATACATATAACCAAGCGCATAAGAAGGGAAATACCCAAAGCTTCCACCTGCCCAGTGTACATCTTGAAGCACACCTTCTCCATCGTGATTTGGGCGAACACCTAAGTATTCTTCATATTTATCATTCCAAATCTCAGGAAGGTCCTTTACTTCAATGTCACCGTTTATTAAGCCTTTTTCAATTTCATAGCGAATCATAATGTGAAGTGGGTACGTTAATTCGTCCGCTTCAATACGAATCAATGAAGGCTGTGACTGATTAATTGCTCGATAGAAATCTTCTAATGATACGTTCTCAAACTGACCGCTTGAATACTTTTTAATTACATCGTAGTTGCGCTTCCAAAATGAAAAGTTTTTGCCCACAAACTTCTCATAAAAGAGCGATTGGGACTCATGAATGCCCATTGATGTACCTTCACAAAGCACTGTGCCAATTAGATCTTCTGAAATGTTTTGTTCGTATAAAGCATGGCCGCATTCATGAATGGTACCAAAGATTGCTGTTCGAAAGTCCTTTTCGTCATATTTAGTTGTAATTCTTACATCTCCTGGATTTAAGCCCGTTGCAAATGGATGAACCGTTTCGTCTAAACGACCAGCTTCAAAATCATAGCCAAGCTCTTTTAAAATCGCTAAGCTGAATTCACGCTGCTTATCTTTTGGAAAAGACTTATATAAAAAGGCTGTTTCTGGCTTATTAGATGAATCTGCAATCTTTTGGACAAGTGGAACAATTCGATTGCGGAGCTGACCAAACACATCATCTAAGATTTCCACCGTCATCCCTGGTTCAAAAAGGTCCAATAAGCGGTTATATTTATTACCTTCGTATCCCCAATATTCTACAAATTTTTGGTTAAACGCTACGATTTTCTCTAAATACGGTTGAAACATTTGAAAATCTGCTTTATTTTTTGCTTCTTCCCACACAGATTCAGCTTTAGAAGTTAAAACAACGTATTCTTTATACTCGTCAGCGGGAATTTTTTTATTAAGCTCGTATTCTTTTTGACACTCTTTTACCGCTTTCTTTGTCGTATCAGATATGTAATGTTGAGCGGTATCAGCAGTCAACTGTTGAATGAATGAAGCCATTTCATTAGAAACAGATAGCTTAAACGCTTCTGAAGACAGCATGCCAATTACTTCAGAACGCTGCTCCACTCCTTTTTTCGGTGCACCTGTACGTAGATCCCAATACATCACACCCATCGCTTCATGATAACTTTTAATTTTTTTCATGAATTCATGAAAATCTTGCTCTACAAGCTGAATATTTTCGTTCATCAAAAACCCTCCCCTTTTTACTTACTAACCTACTATACACTTGTTTCATATAGTCGAGAATCATTTGATTCTCTGCTTTTAGTTTAAAGGTTTTAAACAAAAAAGGATAGCCGTCTGTATAAGACAAACTATCCTCATATCATTAAGCGCGAACTTTTATCGCTGTAGGTAAATTCTTTTCAATAATCGCTTGCACTTTATCATCCGTATTCTCCGGCATGAAAATAGTAATCAAGCCTTCATCTTCATGCGAACGAATTAATCGTCCCACACCTTGCTTTAAACGAAGCAGCATATAAGGCATATCCGCATCCCAAAACGCATCAGCAACCTGTTTTCGCTTAGCTTCAAATACCGGATCATTTGGCGGATATGGAAGTGACCATAAAATAACATTTGAAAGTGACGGACCTGGAATATCAAGACCTTCCCAAAGATGAACCGCACATAAGATTGTTTCTTCTTCACGCTGAAATTGAGAAACTAACTTACTAATTTCTTGATCTCCTTCAAATAAAAACGTATATTCGCTTAGCTCTTTAGATGCTTCTTTAAATAGTGCTAACTCTTCACGTGTATTAAATAGTAGCAGCGCTCGTCCATTTGTTCTTTTAAGCTGTTTCAATGCATAAGCATATTTTTCAGCAAACGCTTCGCTTCCGGCTGCTACCGTTTTACAGGTAATCTCCATCTTTTCTTCATAATCAAACGGAGACTCTACTGAAAATGATAAAGGTTTTCCGATTCCTAAACTATATGCCAAATAGTCAAATGATGAGTTATCTGAAAGCGTGGCTGACGTAAAGATATATGGAATCTTCTTAGAGAACACGCGCTCTTTTAATACGTCTTTAACAGCCTGTGGCATAATAACAAGCGTTAGCTGCCAATCTTTTTCTTCAAGCCAGTAAATTGCATTTTCATTCTCCATAAATAGACGCATTGAATAGTCAATTTGATCTAAATACTCATCGACAATGCGGAGCGTATATTCATCAACCGTATAAGTTTCACTTTCAAAAACAAGTTCGTTTCCAATATGTTCTAAAAGGCCAAGTAGTTCTTTTCCAACCTTTTGCACACGGCTTGTACGCTCAATTTGCTTACGATTAGATCCAACAATATCTTGACTTGCCTCACTAAGCGCATCGAAAAATAGTGAATACACATCAATCGTATGCTCAATTTTCAGTGCTAATTCTTCACGCACATCATTTTCTAATAAACGCGTTAACAAGTTCTCAAGCGTATCTTCTTTAATTCGGTACGTTAAAGCTTTTTGCGCTGCAAATTCAAGCAAGTGTCCTTCATCAAACACAACGCAGCTACTTTCTGGTAAGAGTGGTAGCTGGCCTTCACGTTTACGAGCTTCAACTGTCCAAATATGCTCCATATAAAAGTCATGAGAGCAAATAATTAAATCCGTCGCTTTGCGATAGTGTTCACGTGATAAAGTTAAACCACATCGGTGGCGCTGATCACAGGATGAACAATCTTGGAAAGAATCCCAGTTAATCTGCTGCCATTCTTCATCCGTTAGGTGCGGATACTCTTTACGATCTCCATAATGATAAAACGACTGCATGCCGCTATGGTCATGTACAAAATCAGGTAATGTGTCATAGATTTCTTCAATGTTTTCATTATCTGTTCGGCTTGTAACTGCATCTAGCTTCTTTAAGCACAGGTACTGATCTTGCGATTTTGCAAGGCGAACATCCATGTTAATATCCAGGATCTTTGATAGCTTTGCAATATCTCCCTCTGCCTTTACAAGCTGTTCAATTAATGTTTCATCTGCACAGGCAATGATAGCAGGCTTGCCAACATAGCGCGCATAGCAAATTGCATATAAAAGATAAACAATCGTCTTCCCCGTACCTACCCCAGCTTCTGCAAAGATAACATTTTTTTCTTTAAGCGCCCGTTCAATTTGAAAGGCCATAAAGATTTGCTCATCTCGAAGCTCTAGACCTGCATCTGGAAGGTGATCGTAAAACACGTCTCCAATCCATTCATTCAACTTATCAAAAAAATTCTCATCTCGTCCAATTGTAAAAGGCAATCGCTCTCTCATCATTGATTAATGACTCCTTTAACTATGTAAATATAAACCTTTCAAAAGGTAAATTTATTCATTTTTCAACCGTAAATAACTAACTCAAGCAAAACTTAATTATCTAGTATTGAGAAAGGATTGTCAATATCTATTATTATAGGAACGTAAACAATAAAAAGCTCTGCAAAAGCAGAGCTTAAGGTATTAATATCATATATAAGAGCTACTTGCATTAAGAAAGTGGGCGAAAACACGAGTCCGTGGATGAAATAAAGTTTAAAGCAGCTTCATATTCAGCTTTAGCCTGTTCAAATTGATTCATAAGGTCTGGAGAAAGTTCTCCTCCTTGCTGCATATGCTGATAGCTATTTTCTAATGCTTGACGAATTATTAAAAAATGCTCGTTTGGTCGGACCATCTCAAACACTCTCCTTCTCTCTATAAAAACAGTTATAAGATTATTGTATACAGAACTCTGTTCGTTTATTCATAGAAAAAGGTTATTTTAAAAAACACACTTGACAGATAAGAATAATAGACTTTAAAATACATATAAATTTGAAAATTAAAACTTATTAAGAATGCTTACCGGTCAACCGAAAGCTTCTAATAGTCCTTAGGAAACCTTTTTCTTAATGGACTGTTAGAAGCTTTTATTTTTTTCAAAATAAAAGCTTCTGAAAAGGAGATGCAGATGACTACTTTACAACTCGAACATATTTACAAACGCTATTCTCCATCATTAAATGCTGTTGAAGATTTTAATCTTAAAGTGGAAGATGAAGAGTTTATCGTGTTTGTCGGACCCTCAGGCTGTGGAAAATCGACAACCCTTCGTATGATTGCTGGCCTTGAATCCATATCTGAAGGCGCTCTTTTCATTGGTGGCAAGCAAGCAAATGACCTGCCTTCAAAAGAACGGGATATTGCAATGGTGTTTCAAAACTATGCTTTATATCCGCATATGACAGTATATGATAACATCGCGTTCAGCCTGCAAATTAGAAAGTTTCCAAAAGGTGACATTCATGAGCGGGTGGTGCACGCAGCTAAAATATTAGGCTTAGAAGATTATTTAGATCGAAAACCTCGAGCGCTGTCTGGTGGTCAACGCCAACGTGTCGCTCTAGGCAGAGCGATTGTTCGTCAGCCTCAGTTATTTTTGATGGACGAACCATTATCAAACTTGGATGCTAAGCTTCGTGTACAAATGAGAGCGGAAATAACCAAGCTTCACAAGGCCCTAAAGGCAACCGTTATTTACGTCACTCACGACCAAACAGAAGCCATGACAATGGGAACTCGTCTAGTCGTAATGAAAGATGGAAAAATCCAGCAAGTGGGTACGCCTAAGCAAGTCTATACACAACCAGCTAACCTATTTGTAGCAAGCTTCATTGGAGCTCCTGGCATGAACTTTATTAAAGGAATTATAAAAAATGAACAGTTTGTGTTTGGTGAATATGTTCTCCCACTTTTACCTTATCAAGCTGCTCAGCTACATAAGCAAGGCTACAACAATCAAACAGTAATCCTCGGTATCCGTCCTGAACATGTAACAATCAGCATGAAAGCAGAAGCTCATTCTATCCGTACACAGATTGCAGTAGCTGAGCTTTTAGGAGCTGATTACATTGTATATACCGAGGTAAATGAGCAGCAATTAACTGTGAAAGTTCCTGCAGATTATACGCTGCAGACAGGCCAAGATATTCACATTACCTTATTACTTACTCACGCGCACTTTTTTGATTCAGACTCAAGTGTCCGAATTGAGATAACTGAAAATTAACCTTACAAAAAGGAGACTTATTTTATGAAAAAACTATTAATGCTATTTTTAACACTCTCTATCTTAATTGCAGGGTGCAGTAAAAGCAGTGAATCATCAGGAAAAGCCGATCAAGTTACTATTAACTTTACTCACTGGCGTGGAGAAGATACAAAAGCGTTTAATGAAATTATTGCAAAGTTTGAAAAGGAAAATCCAACTATAAAAGTAGATATGACTATATTTCCTTCTGACTCTTATCAGTCACAAATTCAGGGCTCTTTATTATCTGGAGAAGGAATTGATGTTTTCGCAAGCTTTCCAGGTAGCCAGTTTAATACCATCCAAAAAGCTTCAGGGTTTGCAAAGCTAACAGATGAAAAGCTATTGTCATCTTTTGATGAAAAGTTAATTCAAGTTGGAAAAGTAGAAAACGACCAATATGCCCTTCCTTATCAACTTGTTTACAATATTCCTGTGTACAATAAAGATATTTTCAACAAATTAAACTTAGAGGTCCCTAAAAACTGGGATGAATTTTTAACGGTTTCAGAAACGCTAAAGAAAAATGGCTACACGCCGATTTTATTCTCTGGTGATGTGAGTCCATCTCAATTTATTAATCCAATGATTATGAACAACCAACCGACTGAAAATGCGCTTCATGAAGTTGAACTAGGTAAGCGCAAGCTAACGGATGATTGGTACGTAAAAACACTTTCTCAGATTAAAGAACTAAATGATAAAGGGTATTTCCAAAAAGATGCTCTAGGTACAAAAAAAGAAAGTGCTGCGGCGCTTTTTGCTCAAGAAAAAGGTGCGATGCTTGCACAAGGATCTTACATGATGGCCACTGTCAAACAGCAAAACCCTAAAATTAATCAAGGATTACTCGCTCCAATTACTGTTGATGAAAAAGATGCAGTTTATGAAGGTGTTCATACCACTACATTTTTGCTTGGAATTGCTGAAAAATCAAAACACAAAGAAGCTGCAGAAACATTTCTAGCTTTTCTAGCTGAACCTGAGATTGCATCGGAATATGCTAACGCAACTGGACAGCTTTTAACTACAAAGGATGTAAGCTATGAGTCTCCTGAGCTAGAAGAAAGCGCAAAGTGGACTGAAAAGAAAACTGTATTCCAGCCTCGCTTTACCATTTTAAATGAACGAGTTACTAAGGCTGTAGAAACGTCTGTACAGGATGTTTTATCGGGAGTTAGCCCTACAGAAGCAGCTAAAAAAGCACAAGGAGAGGTTGATCGTGTCATTGCACAATAACATATCATTGGCGACAGAAACAGAGAAAGCACCCTCTTTCTCTGCTTCTGTTCTTTCTTATCTTCGTATTTCAAAACTAGGTATTTGGTTATTCATTCTTCCAGGTGCCGCTCTTTATAGCATATTTTTTGTTTTTCCAACAATAGCCGCTTTGTTCTTAAGTACAACGGACTGGAACGGCTTGTCTACTTCTTTTTCATTTATAGGAATTGATCATTTCATTGAACTATTTTCGCGGGATGCTATTTTTAAACAATCTATTTCAACAAACCTGAAATTCACGCTTACTGTGCTTATTTTCCAAACAGCTTTAAGCTTATGTCTAGCTTTACTTCTTTATAAAAAGTCACGCTTAAACACATTCTATCGTGCTCTATTTTTTGTACCTACTATTATTTCGTCTGTTTCAATCGCATTCACATGGAATTTTATGTACGACCCCAACATAGGTGGCCTTAATTTATTCTTGACTAAAATTGGCTTAGCAAATTTAACACAGTCATGGTTAGGTAACGGAAAAATAGCCATTTTCAGCTTGGCATTTGTACAGTTTTGGGCACATACCGGGCAAATGCTCATCATCTTTGTGGCAGGGATTCAAGCTATTCCTAAAGAGTTATTTGAAGCAGCGAGTATTGATGGTGCTTCAAAATGGCAGGTTTTTAAACGTATTACGTGGCCACTTCTAGCACCAGCGACCATTATGGTTGTGGCTTATACAACTATTCAAAGTTTTAAAGCGTTTGATTTAATCTTGGCTATGACCAACGGTGGACCTTCAAACGCAACTGAAATTCTATCTACCTTTTTATATCACGAAGCCTTTATTAATTTCAGATTTGGCTATGCTTCAGCGGTATCAGTTATTTTCATGCTGATTATCGGGCTATTAACGTTTTTACAGTTTAAAATTTTGAAGCTGACAAAAATATAAAAGGAGATTTTTATGTTTTCTAAAGTATTTAAACAACTCACGCTCTTAGCTTATAGCGTTATCATTATTATTCCATTAACGCTTGTTCTTTTTACAACCTTTAAAACGACGCCAGAGTTATACAATAGTCCCATCGGTCTTCCAACTAGTTGGAAGCTTGAGAACTATAAACATCTGCTTATTTCAGAACCTCTATTTGGCTATATGAAAAACAGTACAATTGTTACTGTAATTAGTACATTTTTTATCTTGCTACTGGCGAGTCTAATTGCTTACGCTATTGTGCAACTTCCTAAAAAATCTGGATGGATTGTTTATAGTTTCTTTATTGTTGGCATGATTGTTCCAACACAAGTAATTATGATCCCTGTCTTTTTGCTAATGAACATGCTAAATTTGTTAAATACGTTAACAGGGGTCATTCTAGTGTCGATTAGCTTTTTATTACCAATTGGTGTTTTTATCATAACGGGCTTTATGAAGACTCTTCCGAAAGAACTGTTTGAAGCCGCTCGTATAGACGGAGCTTCGGAATGGAAAATTTATAGCAAGGTTGCCATACCGCTTTCTATTCCGTCTCTCGCAACGGTAGGAATTTTTTCTTTTGTTATTGTTTGGAACGATTTACTCTTCCCTCTTCTATTATTGAAATCAAAAGAAGTAAAAACCTTACCAATAGCACTGCTAGACTTCCAAGGGGAATTCTTGACAAACTATCCCATGCTCTTTACAGCGGTAGTGCTATCATCTATTCCTTTAATTATTGCGTACTTATTCTTGCAGCGCTTGTTCATCGCTGGCATGACGGCTGGTGCAGTAAAGTAAAGAGGGTCCATCATCATGATGGACCCTCTTTATTAGACTTTTCAACGATAAAATACTGAAATCCATACATCAATACAGCTTTAAAAAGAAAAATGCCAAGAAGTTGCGGCTTTTCAACCGTTCCAAATTGAAACATCTTAAGTTTCTTCGTCATGGCCTGAAATGGATAAATAAAAAGCCAATCAGCGATTAAGTTCAACAGCATATATAGGCCAAATCTTCCATATGTAAGTCTCATAATCCACAAAGATCCTGGAATGAAAGGTCCCAAAACCAGCGCCATTTCTCCCGTAAGATAGCGTAAAGGAGGCCTTGGAAACGACCACCATTTAAATTTTTTAGCCACGAAGCTTTCTATAAAAATAAATACAGAAATGAATCCAACTGCGTATTTATATTTTTTAATGTATTTTGCACCTAAAAAAGGAACTGTTAACCAAGATAAAACAATCATACTACCAAAGAATATTTTTGCTTCTTTAAATATCTTCAACTGCTCCCACCTCTTTTAGTAGTATGTACAGAATAATTTGGATTATTGAAGATTTCCCATAAAAAATACACATGCTAAGAAGTAAGCATGTGTATTCCAGTTAGATTAATTTGTTTTACGAGGTGGACGAGGTCCCCAATACTGGTAATAGTCAGTTTTAATAAATCCGTTAAAAAGTTTACGTTTTTTAGTCGCGGGCTTGCCGTAATACTGTTCAAACTGCTCATGAGACGTCAGCATGAAAACAGACCATGTATCAAGTTTTGCAAACGCATCACCCATCTCTGCGTACATCGTTTCGACAGAAGGGCGATCGCTTAGACGCTCCCCGTAAGGTGGGTTTCCAACAATAATTCCATATTCTTTTGGAGTCGTGAAGTCACGCACCTGCATTTGCTTAAATTGAATTAAGTCTCCTAGGCCAGCTTCAAATGCGTTTTGCTGCGCTACTTTTATCATACGATGATCA
Source organism: Bacillus sp. CBEL-1 (assembly GCF_004348885.1). Lineage (NCBI taxonomy): Bacteria > Bacillati > Bacillota > Bacilli > Caryophanales > Bacillaceae > Bacillus > Bacillus sp. CBEL-1. The sequence continues at coordinate 536,918 of NZ_SBIM01000003.1, forward strand.
ATATCATGCCCAGCAATATCTAGCTCTTGATCATAGTTTGCTAATTCTTCTGCCTCATCGCGTGCTTTATCCCAAATTTCTTGAGACATCCAAGGCCACTCTTCTGAAATAAAGTCACGATTAAAGCCAGGTGCAATGTTTTGACCAATTAACGCTGCCTCTATCGCAATCGTTCCCGAACCACAGAATGCGTCAACAAATGGACGATCGGGATTCCAAGGCGTCAGCATAACCAATGCTGCAGCTAGCGTCTCTTTTAACGGTGCATCACCTTGTCCAACGCGATAGCCACGCTTGTGCAAACCTGCTCCACTTGTATCAATTGTGATTGTTGCAATGTCTTTTAGCAGTGCTACTTCAATTTTAAACGTAGCCCCTTTTTCTTCAAGCCAACCTGTTGTGATGTTATAATGCTTTTTCATTTTATCAACGATTGCTTTTTTTACGATACTTTGGCAATCAGACACGCTAAAAAGCTTTGACTTTACCGATTTACCCGACACCGGAAACTCCGCATCCACCGGTAAGTAACGGCCCCAATCAAGGGCTTTTGTTTTTTCAAATAATTCATCAAACGTACGTGCTTTAAATTGACCAACTTCAATTTTCACACGATCTGCCGTGCGCAGCCATAAATTTGCTCTCGCAATGGCTAATTCATCACCTTCAAAGATGACTTTTCCATTATCTACTTCACATTCGTAGCCTAATGCACGAACTTCTTTTGCTACAAGTGATTCAATTCCCATTGCAGCGGTTGCAATAATTTTATACTTTGTCATTTTTCAACCTCATTTTACTCTCTAATAATGAATACTACGTGTAAAAGTACCATATCCACTTGCGGTAGTCAAAAGCTTTCAAAAAGAAAATGCTTAAACTAATTAGAAAAGGCCCACATATGTGAGCCTCAAAATAAGCGCAATCGTTTGCACTAACCTTTATTATTATACAAAATAAACACGCGTTTCGTATGGTTGTAATGTAAACTCTTGAACCATCTCATCGGTTGCTACTTGATAATTGTGAATAAGCAGTTCTTCTTCTTTAACCTTCACTTCTTTTGGCAACTTAAATTCTTGCTGCTTAGAAGATACGTTACATATAACAATTGCTTTTTTTTCATCTAGCGTACGCGTATATGCATAAATTGCAGGATGATTTTCTAGCAATAAATCATACGTTCCGTAGACAAATACTTCATGCTGTTTACGTAACGCCACAAGCTTTTTATAGAAATTTAAAATCGATTCTTCGTCTGAAATCTGCTTCTCTACATTAATATCAACATAGTTTGGATTTACTTTCATCCAAGGTGTTCCTGTTGAAAAACCAGCATTTTTCGTACGATCCCACTGCATTGGTGTACGTGAATTATCACGACCTGTTTCCCAAATCACTTTCATGATTTCTTCATGATCCTGACCTTTTGCACGTTGAATACGATAGTAATTTATCATGCCTACATCATTATAATCTTCGATGCGATCAAACTTTACGTTTGTCATTCCTAACTCTTGGCCTTGATAGATAAAAGGTGTACCCTGCATTAAGAAATAGAGTGCAGCTAAGCATTTTGCACTTTCTTCACGGTATTTCATGCTACCGAACTTATTGATTGAACGAATGTGATCGTGATTCTCAAGATAAAGTGCATTCCAACCACCAATTTGTGCTAAACCTTTTTGCCAATTTGTTAAGATTGTTTTGAACTGAACTAAATCTAAAGGTTCACTTTCTCCTTTATCCCAAAGTCCCATGTGTTCAAATTGAAAAATCATATCAAACTTACCGCTCTCAGCGCCTACCCATTCGTCAGCATCGTCCCACGTAACGCCATTTGCTTCACCAACTGTCATAATATCATACTTAGCAAATGTCTCTTCTTTTAATTCTGATAAATGTTCTTGAATACCAGGACGATTCATGTGGCCTTCAAACGAAGGTACATAATCTAAACCTTCTGGATTTGGTAAGTCTGGAAAACCAGGTACTTTTTTAATGTGGGAAATAGCATCTACTCGGAACCCATCAATTCCTTTATCCAACCACCAATTCACCATATTATATAGCTCTTGTCGAACCGCTTTGTTTTCCCAATTTAGGTCGGGCTGTTTCTTTGAAAATACGTGCAGATAATATTCTTTCGTCTCGTCATCAAACTCCCAAGCAGAACCATTGAAAATGGACTCCCAATTGTTTGGTTCATTGCCATCATTACCTTCATGCCAAATGTAATAGTCACGATAAGGATTATCTTTTGAAGAACGCGCTTCAACAAACCAAGGATGCTCATCAGATGTATGATTAATAACTAAGTCCATAATTAATTTCATATCTCGTTTATGAACTTCCTCTAACAGTTCATCAAAATCTGCCATGGTACCAAAATCACTCATAATATCTTGATAGTCACTAATATCATAACCATTATCGTCATTTGGTGATTGATAAATCGGACAAATCCAAATAACATCAATCCCGAGATCTTTTAAATAATCAAGCTTTGAAATGACGCCCTGAATATCACCAATTCCATCTCCGTTTGAATCTTTAAAGCTACGTGGATAGATTTGATACGCTACGGCTTCCTTCCACCATTTCTTTTCCATTTGTTCAACTCCTCACAACATTCCCTACAAGTAAGCGCTAGCATATAAAGCGCTACCATCATTTTATACTGAAATGCAATAAAAAAACAGCTATTTTATAAAAAAAAGAAGCGAAGGTTTCAAGGAGACCTTCGCTTTTATTTAATTAACTTATGTTGAAAAGCATAGATAACCGCTTGCGTGCGATCTTGTACATCGAGCTTACTTAGTAAATTGCTCACATGAGTTTTGACCGTTTTTAACGCAATAAATAGCTCATCGGCAATTTCTTGATTTGTTTTCCCCTGTGCCATAAGCAACAAGATTTCCATTTCACGTCCAGTTAACAACTCGTGCGGAGAAGAAGGACGACGCATTCTCGTCATCATTTTTCCGGTTACCTCTGGCTCAAGCACAGTCTCTCCTGCATATGTAGCGCGAATAGCTTCCGCAATTTTGCTCGCTTTAGACGTTTTTAACAAGTAACTAGATGCCCCTGCTTCAAGTGCTGGATACACTTTCTCATCATCTAAAAAGCTCGTTACAATGATGATTTTAGCTTCACTCCACTGATCAACAATGAGCTTTGTTGCTTCAATGCCATCCATACCATCCATCACCAAATCCATTAAAATGATATCTGGACGATGCTTTAGTGCTTTCTCTACCGCTTGCTCACCGTTAGCAGCTTCGTCGACAACGTGAATATCTGTCTGAGCAGACAAATACGCTGAGACGCCTATTCGTACCATTTCATGATCATCAACTAACAATACGTTAATCAAAAACAGCTCTCCTTTCTTTTGTCTATTCGTTTTGGATAAGCGGAACCTTTACTTCTAATTTCGTTCCTTGATTTGGTAAACTAACAATTTTCAAGGTAGCCCCTACTTCAACGGCTCGTTCATGCATATTTTGCAATCCATAAGAGCCTACCTTTTCCATTTCCACATCAAAGCCAATCCCATCGTCTTCAATGCGTAGAATAACCAAGCTATCACGCTGAACGAGCAATACCTTCAACATTGATGCTTTAGAATGCCTCAACGCATTGGAGACAGATTCTTGAGCAATTCGAAATAGATGGTCTTCTACTCCTTTATCTAACAAAAATTCTTCCACATTCCACTTCAGCTCCATCGGAACTTTTTGGGCTAATTCTAATAAAAGCTCTGCAATTCCTTCTTGTAACGACTTGCCTTTCAATGCAGCCGGCCGCAAATGTAATAGTAGTGCCCTCATTTCTAGCTGAGACTGATTGATCATTTCTTCTACCATTTTCAACTGCTTGCTCTGGGGAGAATCTTCATTCGTTGATTCTGTTAAAGCTGACATGAGCATAGATGCGGCAAAAAGCTGTTGACTCACAGAATCATGAAGCTCACGAGCTAATCGATTTCGTTCTTGCATAATGACTTCTTGAACTCGCTTTTGCTGATCTTCAACTTTTTCATTAGCCATTTTTTGCGACTGTTCCACCTGTTCACTCATTAAGCGCTGAATTTCTTTTGCATTAGATAAAATACTTTCTACCTCTTGAACCGTTGTTTTATCATTCCGGTCTTGATATTGCCGATTTTTCATCTCACGTAATCGATTCTCAACCACTTCAAGCTGCTGTCTCCAAAACAAGCCAGAAACGCCACCGAAAACTGCTCCCACTGTTAGGCTACTCGTTATGGAAAAAAGAATAAACGGAACGTCAAATACTTCTCGTTCCCATAGCTCTGTAAACTGTTGGATTGGAAATGCCATAAATACGCTAATCATTATTGTAATAAACGTTGTGAAAGCGACTGTGATTCCCCATAGTAACTGGCGCTGAATAACGCTCATATCCGCTTCACCTCTAAACTTCCAACCCCCATTGAAACCATCACTTTGATTTTTTGTGATGCCTTATCAAATTCTGGGGTTTTCATATATACGTTTTGAAGTGGAGCGAAGGGTTGGACATGATCAAAAATGGCAACTGCTCCAGCCATAGAAGAGTGATTAACTGAAATTTCTGTTTCATATGGAACGAAGATGGTTACATTCCCAGCTAACTGTCGGATAAAAATAACCGATTCTCCTTTTGGAAGTACAGTAAAGCTAAGGTCAATTATCACATCGCTCCATACGTTTTGAATATTAATGTCGCTCCATTCATAAACGTTTTCGTCTGTGCGCTGTCGTGATACAAATGAATTCTTCAACAGCTGCCTTTGTGTTCGCAGCGATTCTCGACTTTCCGTTAAAGGCGTAATATATACTGGTTCTTTTTTAGATTTAACAAAATGAAATAAATAATAGAAAAAGATTGCAATAACCAAGAACTGAAATGCGACTGTATTAATTAAGTTTAAAATAGCACCAATAATTCCTATCCAAAATAAGATTTTACCTGACCGCCTTGGCAGACGCTTTCGGCCTATATAGATAAAAGCACCAGCAACAAGGAGTGCAAAAATAAACCCGCTATGAAAAAAGACAACTTCAACAAATAAAATAAAGATCGCTGTAATGATTATGAGATTGAAGTATCCATTGTCTACAATTCTTTTCATGCCGTTCTCCTCCTTTCGCTTCGCAGTGCGTTTCCTTTTGATGAAAAAGGCGCAGCTACTACTACGCCCTTTTTAGAATATCACGTTTTGTCTATGAGATTACATTTTTTTATCCTAATTACACTTATTTTGCTTCTTTTTGTAAAGCTGCAATTTTGCTATCAATTGTTTGACGATAATAATCAGTATTAATTTGATTTTCTAATTGATCAATATAGCGTTCGATATCCGAAAACTTAGAATATTCATCCGATGCTAGTTCATCGTTGTTTAAAATTGTGTTCATTCGATGATTTGCTCGCGCAACGTTTTCGCGCCCCATCAGTTCCATTCTACGAATATGCATATCCTTCAGTTTATGCTTCATCTCTTCGTATTTACGCTCTAGTTCATCAAGCTGCTTAGTCACATGCTGAATGGATACGTTTAAACGTTCTGTACGCTCTTCATATTGAGCATGCTCTTTTTGAACAAATTCATACAGGTCATTTTCTTGAGCTTGCAGAGCTACTTCCGCTTGCTGTTGGCGCTTTTCTTTCATTGACTCTGCTAGTTTATATTCACGCACAAGCTGCTCTTTTAATAGATGCTGACGCTCTACTAGCTTTCTAACTCGCTCTGTTTCTTCTTCGGACTGACGCAAATAATAATTCAAAGCTGCAATCGGGTTTTTTTGCTGTTTTTGATCAAGCATATTGTGTAAGTCTGATGAGATTGATTCTTTCATGCGTGTAAAAATATTTTTCATAGTGTTCACTCCTTAATAAGATTGTTTATTTAACTCTGTCCATTGGTTTTCAAAGTTTTGAAATGGATCCTCTGTTTTAGTTATTGTTACTTCACTGTCGTTCCACTTGGTGTATACAAAGTAAAGCGCAATCGCTGCTAATATACCAAAAAATGCTGGCACGTTAGCAATCATGCTCAAGATAACAATCACACCAAGCACTGCAAAAGCTGCTTTCTTAAATGAAGATGTTGCCTTTACTACCTGCTTCCATACACCATATAAAATAACAAGCCCTAGCAGCATTAGCATCATCGGTCCTAAGTTAGCAATAAATACAACCGCTGCTGTTAGGCCCAAAATAAATAATCCAAATTTTTTCACCGTGTTGCCTCCTTTCTTTTTCTATTCTCATCTTACCTACAATTCTTTCTTTCCAAAACGAGCTTAAGCTGGATTTTCATCTAAGACCTGAGGCTTAGAACAGAAAAAAGAACACAAAAAAGCTCTTCATGATATGAAGAGCTGGTGCGAATATATTTGGTTAACAACTAGTGTCGACTGCTGTTCAATAGCGTTCTGTAAGCCATGTTTTGTTCCTTTGTACTACAAGCGGCTAGCTACCTCGTACTCCGGTGGTAATTATCTATCTACAAAATGCATGCATTTTGTCCTTCCCTCTGTTCAATTCCTTCAGGAAAGTTCCCCTACCATTATTTGGGTTTCTCGCTCGTGGGGTTTACCTCGTTCCACTCTCATTATTTCTAATGAGACTTCGTCACTGTGGCACTTTCAGAGTATTCAAGCCATATCTTATAAAGACTTAGGCTTTTTCCTCGCCGTTAGCAGTTACGCTACCCTAGCTTATGACTTCACTAGGCACGAACACTACAAGCATCTCAGCCTGTGCGAGCATGGACTTTCCTCTACATCTTCAAAGAGATGCAGCAATTACCCAAACGCTATTGATTACGACCTTTCTAATTATAATAAAAATAGGAGTTAATTGCAACTCCTATTTTTATTATTCATCATTCGTATAACTTGCTACCAAATACGTGCTTCTCAAGATTAGACAAACGTTTTAAAATATCAAAGTTTGTCGTACCAGCTTGCTGCTGTGCTGGTGGCGGCGTGTACGAAGATGCCGTTGTGGATTGTGGACGTTTTGATAACTCTTCCACTTGCTTTTTCAAGCGTAAATTTTCTGCTTGTAATAACTCAATTTCTTCATGAAACGCTTCATAATCTTTAATAATGGAGTCTAAATATTTATCGACTTCCTCTTGATTATAGCCTCTCATTCCTGTTTTAAACTCTTTTTCCAAAATTTCTTTTGCTGTTAAACGAATCTTATCAGCTAACATTTCAATCACCTCGAATACAATAAACCTCTTGTTTATTATAAACCATTTTTTCAGAAATAGCTCAACTTGTCAATTTATCTTGTAAAATGTTTTTCAATATTGTTTAAAAAGATGAAAACTTCTCCTCTTCAACTATATCTTGTAAATCATAGGATGTAATTGTGATGATTGGATAATCGCTCTTTTCAGCCTTATCTTGTGCTACCTTTAACATGAATTTCGGACTACCCTCATGCTCTTCATCATATACAATGCAAATGCCATCACTTTTTTCAATTAAAAATTGATTTTTCAAGCGGAACTGATTAGGACTTTCATACTTCTTTTTTGTGATACTATCCACAAAATCAGCCTGACTCAGAATAAATTCATAAAGTTCTTTATTCGCTTCGTTCCACTTTTCTTCCTGATCTAAAAAAGGGGTTAATACACCAAGCTGTAACTGAGGGTATTCGAGCTGTAAATCAAATACTACTTCCGCAGCCCACAATTCTACACCGAGCTGACCGCTGATTAACACCCATTCAAGTCCTTCTTCAATAAGAGGTACCAAGCGCTTCATGATTGCTTTTTTTATGTATGAAATACCAGGGTGCTGATCATTAAAAATCCCTAATTCAAATGGTTTATAACCTGAAATCGTTAGCACTTTCATCGTGTAAGCACTCCTTTAAACATAAGAATAGGAACTGAAATGTTCAGTTCCTATCAATTCATTTATTTCTTATTAAAATCTTCTTTTTGCACCTGGATATCCTGGCATCATGCCGTTTTCCATTGCTCCAGCTACTTGATTGCCTTGACCTGGCATCATACCTGGCATCATGCCTGGCATTTGAGCACCAGCTACTTGATTCGGCATTCCCGGAGACATTGCCCCACCTACTTGTGTAGGAAATTGTTGCGCACCACCAAAGAACTGTTGGCTTGTTTGTTGATTTACAACAGATTGTGTTTGTGGAAAATAGTGTACATGTTTAAAGTTCGTTTGATTCACTAGCGTATTATGGCTTGGATGAATATGAGGTACAACTACCTCCTGATTGTTAAACTGTGTACAACATTTTGTTGGATGCACGATTGGTGGCATGCACTTTACTGGTCTTGGATACATGCTGTTTTCCCCTTTCACTGTTTAGTTATTACATTACTACAGTATGTGATAAGGGGTGTACATGTACTAATGTAAACACCTATTTTTCGAAAACTACATCAAAGAAAAGTACGTGTTTTTCATGCTACTAAAAATAATTACCGTCAAACAAACAACTGCGAAAAATGATACTAAAATGACATTTTTCATATTACTTCTCTCCATCTCACCAAAGGTCTATATTTCTGATATAAATTGCTAAAAAAACAATACAACGTCTTATTTTATCAACGTCTGAAAAATAGAACAATATTTAAAATAGAGAAAACGAAAATTTAATAATTTGGAATTTTCAGTAATAAATTGACAATCATTATAAGTTAGAAATATATTTAGTATACTTATCTTTAACCCGATTAACTCGCTTATACAGGGCTTGTATTTTATCATTTTCAATGAACGCTTTTTCTTCTGTCAGCTTTAAGGCCTTTTCTGCATAAAATACCCCACGCTCATAGTTTTTAAACTTATGTTCATATAATTTAGCAAGCTCAACAGCTGCTTCTATTTGAAGAAGCACTGGCGCATTTGACGCAACATATAAAAACAGCTCTTCTGCCTTTTCAAATTGCTTGTTACGCTTATGCTCAAAAGCAATAGCTCGAATCGCTTTGTATTCTTCATCACTTTTTGCACTAGCTACGTCTTCATACAAAGAGAGAGCTTCTTTCTTCTCACCGAGCTGCTCGTACCAACGAGCGACTTCGAACTTTTCTTTCAAAGTAGCTTGATGTTCAGAGAGAAGCTGCTTTGAAAGGTGAATATAGAGCGTAATTAAAGAAAGAATATCTGACTCATTATGATCCATTACTTCAAATAACCCTTGAGGATTTTTGCTTTCTATGAAATCAAAATAGATCATTGGTGCTAAAAAACCTGGAACATCGTTAACGCGGTCAACGCCTAGTACTTCTTTTTCAACATTTGCAAGCTTAACGGAATCCATTTTATGTTTCCATAGCCTTCTTGAAGCGTGTAGTAAATCAAAATGCCCAAACTTAGGAAGGTTCGGTAAATGGTCTCTCAACAAGGTGTGCCTTGTTTTTACATGAGGCCAATCAAAAGACTTCCCGTTGTAGGTGACAAGAGTTGTATAATCCACGGCTCTTAAAAAACTTTCGTAAAACGCAACTTCACCGCTTGGCTCCGTTAACACATGCTGCCTAAATACCACTTCATTTTCTAACACCTGTGCATAGCCCAGTAAAAAGATGGTTGTGCCTGTTCCCGTACTCAGCCCGGTCGTTTCTGTATCAAAGAAAAATAAATCCGACATTGTATGCCCTTTTGCAGAAAGTGGATGTGACAGCGGAGACTTATTCCATGCTTCTACCACTTTTTTTAGTTCTGAAAATGCATAATGTCCGTGCTTGTGGTCAATCGGATAGCGTACTTCCCGAATCATACAGTAGTTATTCTCGCTAAAATAAGGTTTAGCAAACCTTTCATTCCACTGCTGTTCATAGGCTATTTGCTGATGATCACGCGGCTCACTTTTTAAAACGGGCACTTTTTCTTCCACATGTAAATGCTTTTTCATTCGATTAAGCTTATTTTTTAACGACATTTCTTGCACCTACCTTGCTAGTAATAGCTGAAGCAATGAGAGCGCGTCCTGTTTAGCATGTTCACCTTGTCCTTCTAATCCGATACAGGATGGGCAGCCACTTTCACAGTGACAAGTAGCAATAAGTTGCTGCGCTTCTTCCAACACTTCTTTCATTTGTTCATACACTTTATCACTAAGTCCAATGCCTCCGGGGTAGCGATCATATAAAAAGATGGTTGGTTCTTCATTATGAACGGCTTTCACTTGCGGAACAACATGTAAATCAGAAGGATCACACATAACCATTAACGGTGCAATTGACTGAATGGTGGTAGCAACCGATAATAGAGCTTGCTCTAACCTTTCTTCTGACTCTTGAAATACTTCTTTTGAAAAACTAAGCCAAACAGCATTTGTATGCAGTTCTTCCTCAGGTAAATGAATTGGACCTGATCCAATATTTTCATGCGTCTCAAATTTAATCTTTTTAAATATGGTAGCCATCGCGCTTACCATTACATCGCCGTACCCCATCGTATAAGAAGATGCTTTCGTTTCTTTATCGGCTTCCAACACTTTTAAGTTAACAGCCAAATTAGCATCTGTGAAATAATCAGCGGTGACCTCACGTACATACGCTTTTTTCTCATCCCAATCTAAATACTCAACTTGATATTGAATACCCTGATGCAAATAAATGGCTTCATCATGTAAAAGCGTCATTGCACTGAAACGATCCATCTCTCCGATGACCTTTACGTTAGCGATATCTGACTGATCAATAATAACGACATTTTCTTGAGAAGCAGATCGTAAACTGATATTGTGAGCTGGAAACGAATCATTCATCCAATACCACTTATCACCGCTTAGGTGAATTACGCGCTCTTCTCCTAAAAACTCCAATACGTCTTCAATATCTACACCGTCAAATGTTTCTCCTTGCTTAAAAGGAAGCTCATACGAAGCACACTTTAAATGATCTACTAAGATAACTAAATTATCAGGATTAATGCGTGCTGTTTCAGGGTTGCGACTAAAGAAATATTCCGGATTTTGAATCATATACTGATCCAGCGGACTCGAACTAGCAACCATTACAATAACAGCTTCTCCGTGCCTGCGTCCTGCGCGTCCAGCTTGTTGCCAAGCACTTGCAACCGTTCCAGGATAACCTGTCATCACACATACTTGCAGCTGTCCAATGTCTACCCCTAGCTCCAGTGCATTTGTGCTAACTACCCCATAAATCTCCCCACTGCGCAGCCCCTTTTCAATTTCACGTCTCTGCTTAGGTAAATAGCCTCCTCTGTATCCTTGAATCGCTTTACCTTTCAGCTGATTTTTCACAAGCTCTTGTAAGTACGTAAGGATAATCTCAACCCGAACACGACTTCGAGCAAAAACAATTGTTTGAATTTTATTCTTCAGAAACTCTCCTGCAATGTTACGCACCTCAAGAGTAGCGCTTCTTCTAATATTTAACGGTTTGTTTACAACAGGTGGATTGTAAAAGATAAAGTGTTTCTTTCCACTCGGTGCTCCGTTATTATCGACAAGCTCCACCTGCTCTCCTAAAAGATGCTCAGCTAGCTCTTTCGGATTGGCAATGGTAGCTGAAGTACATATAAATACCGGCTTACTTCCATAGTAGCGACAAATTCGTTTCAAGCGCCGAATAACGTTTGCTACATGACTTCCAAATACGCCTCGATACGTATGAAGCTCATCAATAACGATATACTTTAAATTCTCGAACAATGATACCCATTTTGTATGATGAGGTAAAACAGCAGAGTGAAGCATATCAGGGTTTGTAATGACAACATGACCTGCTTTTCGCACTTTTTGACGAATATTAGCAGGCGTGTCTCCATCATATGTGTAGCTATTAATTGAAGTGTCCATTTCTTCAATCAACTCATTTAGCTCCGTCTTTTGATCTTGTGAAAGAGCTTTTGTTGGGAACAAATATAGCGCACGTGACTGCTCATTTTCCATAATACTTTGAAGGACAGGAAGGTTGTAACAAAGCGTCTTTCCTGAAGCAGTAGGCGTAACGGCAACTACATTTTTCTTCTCATACGCATATGTAAAAGCAGTAGCTTGATGCGTATAAAGAGATAGAATTCCTCGCTTTTCTAATCCCTCACGTATTTTCTCATGAATTTGTGAAGGAAATGGGTTTGTTTGGGCTTCTTTTTCTTCAATTGTATGCCAATGAACGATGTTGGATTTAAACTGTTTATTCGTTTGCAACACGTTCATTACTTCTTGTAAATTTTTACGTATTTTCATCTTCATCACCTAGCTTTATTTTAACGAATCTAAGGCCTGTTTCAAATCATTAGTTTTTGTATGTTTTTTCAAAAAAGGGACATCGTAACAACTAGGAGGTGGACAACATGGGAAATCCGTATTTATGTCCAAGCTGTAAAACAAATCGAACGCGCTTTAATATCATTGAGCAAAAAGCGACGGCGGTCAAATTAGATCCTCGCTCTGGTGATGTTGTAACAGAATATACCAATGATTCACTAGATGCTTTCCATGCCCCATACCGTGGCCCAGAACGTCGCATTCAGTGCGCAGCATGTGGTTTAATTGAAGATGAATATACATTTGTAAAACACGCTGAAAGCAAGCAACTATCTTAAAAAATACCGCCATAGAGGAATGGCGGTATTTTATTGCTTTTATAAAACTGCTTCGATAGCCTTTTTTATTTCCATAGACGGGCGCTCGCACGCAAAATCTTTACACACATAAATGATTGACTCATTTCTTTGGTCATAGCTCTCTATGAAATGAGCATGTGGCATCAGTTCCTTTTTATTTCCAACTAACCATACAACTTCTGGTATAAATGAAGTCTTCAAAAGCTGTATTTCTTCTAATGTCTCTTTAGCTAACACAATGACTTCTTTTATCCCGATTGCCTGTTCAAGCCTCGCTTGCAAAAACTGCGTGTGGCTACTGGCTTGCATTCGAATAAGTGAATAAAACGTTCCCTCCATCTTTTCAACCATTTGTAATAACTTCTCGTTTCCTGTTCGATGACCTAAACGCAAAAGCTGACAAACAGCGACGCTATTACCGGAAGGAAGAGCACCATCGTACACTTCTTTTTCACGCACAAGCAGTTGCTCTGCATCACTCCCAGTAAAGAAAAAACCACCTTTGTCTTTATCCCAAAATAATGAAGTCATATTCTCAGCAATTGCTTTTGCTTTTGTCAGATAATCTACTTTGAGCGTTGCATCATAAAGATCGTTATAAGCCCACAATAAAAACGCATAATCATCAATTAAACCTTTTTCTTTTACTTCTCCTTCACGATAGCGAACCATTAAGCGCTCCTTTTTGTACATATTTTCGTGAATAAAAAGCGCAGCCTGCTCAGCTAGCTCTGTAAATGTTTCATTTTGCAATGCCCGCCCAGCCTTTGCTAATGCGCTTATAATCAAGCCGTTCCAAGATGTTAAGATTTTATCATCAACATGAGGGTATATGCGTTTCTGACGCTCTTTTAACAGCTTTTCATTGCATTTTTTCAGCTTAGCTTCCGTTTCTTTAATGGATTGTTTACTGAGCTTAGCTAGCTCCTCTATTTCCGTTGGTATTAAATGAAGGTGGTTCTTGCCTTCAAAATTCCCTTCTTCCGTAATGCTATATGCACTACAAACAAACTCCGCTTCCTCTTCAGTAAAAAGGTTTGTTATTTCTTCTTTTGACCATACATAATAGGTCCCTTCTGCTCCTTCTGAGTCCGCATCAATTGCGGAATAGAATGCACCTGTTTGACTATCTCTCATTTCACGAATTAAAAATGCAATACTCTCTTCAATTATTTCACGATAGCGCTTCTTTTTTGTCATTTGGTAAGCTTCAATATAAGCATGTAGCAAAAGCCCTTGATCATAGAGCATTTTTTCAAAGTGTGGGATCATCCATTGCTGATCTGTTGAGTACCTCGCAAACCCACCACCAATTTGATCATAGAGACCGCTTGAAGCTAACGAATCGAGCGTTTTTTCAACCATTAATAACGCTGTATCATTATTTGTTAATCGATGATAGCGAAGCAAAAATGTCAGCGTATGCGGCATCGGAAATTTCGGTGATTGCCCAAATCCTCCGTACACTGGATCAAATTGACCAACGAGCTGCTGAAATGCTTGATGAAGAGTACCTTCATCAATTGTGCTGTCTGAAGGAATATGTACAGAAGCTTTTAAACCTTTTACAACCTGCTCTCCTACCTTTTCAACAAAAGACCGCTCATGCAGAAACTTTTCAGCGAGCTGCGGCAGCGCATCCATCATACCTGGTCTATTGTAAGCGCTATTCTTTGGAAAATAGGTACCCGCATAAAACGGTTTTTGGTCAGGTGTTAAAAAGACGTTTAAAGGCCAACCTCCATGATTGGTCATCATTTGGCACACGCGCATGTAAATAGAATCAATATCTGGACGCTCTTCTCGGTCTACCTTAATGGCAATAAAGTGTCTATTTAATAAATCTGCGACTTCTTCATCTTCAAAGCTTTCTTTTTCCATCACGTGACACCAATGACAAGTACTATATCCAATTGATACAAATACAGGTTTATTTTCACGCTTAGCTTTTTCAAAGGCTTCATCTCCCCATGGATACCAATTGACTGGGTTATGTGCGTGCTGGAGCAGGTAAGGAGATTTCTCATGAATCAGTGCGTTAGTATGTTTTTTCATCTTTATCCCTTCTTTCTATAATGGTAGTGTACCGTCTTCTATTACTTTCTCCAAATGAACTAGAGTTAGCTCATCATTTATTTTTGTGGTTCTTACCTCAACAAAACCTTCCTTTTGATAAAGGCGAATAGCTGGTATATTCTTTGATGCTGTAGACACAACTAGCTTAGTAACTGAATAATTCATTTCTACAAAGGCTAGTAATTTTTGAGCAATTCCTTTTTTAAAGTGTACAGGATCAATAAACAGTCGGTAAATATCCAACTCTTTTCCTAACACTTTAAACGAAATAACGCCAGCTAACGTTTCTTCTATGTAGTAACCTAAAAATATTTCTTTGGATTGTTGTAGTTGCAGGAGCGTTTCTTGTAAAGGTGGAATTTCGCGATTATGAATAATTGATGCTTCGACTTCGTATGACCGTTTTTGTAAAGCTAAAATAATTTTTGCTTGTTGATTATTTAGAACATCATTTTCTTTAATCATTAGTTTCTCCCTCTATTCGCATTTTCTACTTTTCTATCATTATATACTTGATTGGTAACATTAAAAATATGTTGATTGTGTTCTAAATAGTGAAGCTTGCTTATATGTATAAAAGGACAACACAACTAGTCTACACACCAAAGGGGAGAAATTAAATGAATAGTAGCTTTTTCAACTTCGACAAGATGTTAACACCTTCTATCATTAAAATTGTCTTCATTATTGTCTCTGTCTTAACAATTTTATTAGGGTTTGGATTTATTGTAAGTGGAATTAATAGCATGTATGGTGGTGGTTCCCTTGTCTTTTTAGGCCTAGCATTAATTGTGGTAGGGCCACTATTTACGCGCATTTACTGCGAAACCTTGATTGTTGTATTTAAAATGCATGAAGCTCTTCATAAAATGGCTGAAATAAGAGATCAAGAATAAAAAAGCGATGCGGCTTAAACCGCATCGCTTTTTCGTCATTGTACTGCTTTTTCAATTTCGTTCGCCATCTCAGCTACTGAAAGTAGTCCCCCACCTGATAAGTACCAGTAGTTCGGATTTAAATAAACAATGTTTCCTTCTTTATATGCTTTTGTTTTTTTAATTAATTCGTTTTCCAGTGCTTGCTTAGCAGAAGATTCCCCACCTACAACTGCGCTACGGTCCACTACAAACAAGTAATCAGGATTCTTTTCTACAATGTATTCAAACGACACTCCTTGACCATGCGTAGAAGCTTCAATACCAGCATCAACTGGCGTAACTCCTAGCTCATCATGAATAATACCAAAACGTGAACCTGGTCCATATGCGCTTACTTTTCCTTCGTTAACAAGAACAATTAAACCATTTTTCTTTGAAGCTTCAGCTTCTTCTTTCACATTTGCCATTGTTTTTTCAACAGCTGCTACCTCTTTTTCTACCTCTGCTTCTTTATCAAAGATTTCGCCTAGCGTTTGTGCATTTTTCTTAAATGAATCCATATAGTTTTCTGTATCTAAGCCCATATAAATTGTTGGTGCAATTTTAGTAAACTCTTCGTATTGCTCAGCTTGACGCCCTGAGATAACGATTAAATCCGGGTTAATTTCGCTGATTTTCTCAAAATCAGGTTCTTTTAATCCCCCTACATTTTCATACTTCTTATCTTCATATTTTGATAGATAAGAAGGCATGCTGTCTTGGGGCACACCCGTTACGTTAATTCCCAATTTATCCATGGAATCTAACGTACCAAAATCAAAGACTACTACCTTTTCTGGATTTTTTTCTACTTTTGTTTCTCCTAATTCATGCTGAACTGTAATTGTTTCTTCCTTTTTTGCTTCTTTCTTTTCACTATCAGCAGTCGTACTCGCTTCATTTGATCCGCAAGCTGCAACTACAACTGCAAGCAATGCTGCTAGAAATACCATATATAGCTTCTTCATCTAACTTCCACCTTTTTTATTGTATTTAAAATATATGTGAATTACTCTAATCACCGGGTGCTATTTTCGCACTTCATGTAAAGGGCCCAGTGCTAAATAACCTCTTAATTAAAGCAATAATCACCTTACCTTTAAGCTGAAAAATAAACGCCTATCTTGTTTCCATTAATGGTTTGAATAGGAATATGCATATCATAGACGTCTAAGAGCACATCTTCTTTAATAATTTCAGCAGTTACTCCATGCTTAATAAGTTGTCCATTCTTTAAAGCAACAATGTAATCTGAATAGCATGAGGCAAAGTTAATGTCGTGAATAACGATAATAATCGTTTTGCCTAACTCATCCACAAGTCTTCTTAAAACCTTCATGATTTGAACAGAGTGCTTCATATCTAAGTTATTTAAAGGTTCATCAAGCAAGATATAATCCGTATTTTGAGCTAAAACCATTGCAATGTATGCTCGTTGACGCTGTCCACCACTTAGTTCATCAATGTACTTATGCTGCATTTCTTCAAGCTCCATATATGCAATCGCTTCGTCTATATATGCTATATCTTCTTTTTTCAGCTTTCCCTGTGAATATGGGAATCTACCAAATGATACCAGCTCTCGAATTGTAAGCCGCATTGTTAAGTGATTTGTTTGTTTCAAGATTGAAATTTTCTTTGCTAACTCATTACTTTTGGAATTCATTACATCGTGACCTTCTAGTAAAATTTCGCCTTCATCTCTTTTTAAGATGCGACTAATCATAGATAGGAGCGTACTTTTCCCTGCTCCATTCGGTCCGATGAATGATGTAATTTTCCCCTTGTGAATTTGGACAGATACATCATCTATTACTTTTTTGTTTCCATACCTTTTTGTTACGCCATTAACAGCAATCATGTTCTACTCCCCTTCAATAAAAGATAAAGAAAATACGCGCCGCCAATAAAGTTAATAATGACGCTGAGCGTTGTTGAAAATGTGAAGACACGTTCAACTACCAATAAACCGCCTACTAAAGAGAAAACACTAATGATAATAGAACCACCTAGAAGATACGTGTGACGATATGTTTTAAACACTTCATGCGCTACGTTAACAACCAGCAAGCCTAAAAACGTAATGGGTCCAACCAATGCTGTTGCGATAGAAATAAAGATGGCAATTAGCACAAGAAGCTTCTTTGTCACTGCATCATAGTCAATTCCAAGGTTAATCGCTTCTTCTCTTCCCAGTGATAAAACGTCTAAATACTTAACATACCGAAATCCGTATACGCTCAGTATGATAACTAGCAAGAAAGATAGAAAAAGTAGTTCCGTTTGGACATTATTAAAGCTTGCAAACATTCGATCTTGTACAATTAAAAATTCATTCGGATCAATTAATACTTGCATGAAGGAAGAAATACTTTGGAAAAACGTTCCGAAAATTAATCCAACTAACAGTAAAAAATAGATATTACTTTTTCCTTCTTTCTTAAACAACATTTTATAGAGAAGCATAGCAAACAGAACCATTCCTACAATTGAAAGCATAAAGTTTATATTTTTATTCATCGTCAAAATATTCATTGAGCCAAATAAGAAAATGAGAAGGGTCTGAATAAGCATATATAAAGAATCTAAGCCGATAATACTCGGTGTTAAAATCCGATTGTTCGTGATGGTTTGAAACACGACGGTCGAAACCGCAATTGAAAATCCAGTTAGAAAAACTGCTGCTAATTTCTCTAAACGCCTTGGCAGAATATAGTCCCAATTACCATTTGATTGATAAAATACAAACAATAAAGTTACGCCTACTGTCAAGGTTGCTAAAACTATTAATTTTAATCGATTATTCATAAACCTTTCTCCTAATCAACATGTACAAGAATATACCACTACCAATGACGCCTACCATCATACCAATTGAGATTTCGTATGGATAAATGATAACTCGTCCTAAAATATCACAAACTAGTACAAAAACTGCTCCAAGCAAAGCTGTTTGCGGGAGACTGTTTTTTAAATGATCTCCAGCATAAATTGACACAATATTCGGAATGATTAGTCCTAAAAAAGGAATCATCCCAACGGTTAACAGTACAATGGATGACACAAGTGCTACAATGACTAACCCAATGTTCACAATTTGCTTAAATGGTAAGCCCAAATTTGTAGCAAAGTCTTCTCCCATTCCTGCAATCGTAAATTTATTAGCATACAAGTAGGCAATAACCATCAGTGGGACACTTAAGTAGATCAACTCATATTGCCCTGAAATAATGGTAGAGAAATCACCTTGTAGCCAAGAACCAATGCTTTGAATTAAATCATTTTTATACGCAAAAAAGGTGGTAATTGAACCGATAACATTCCCAAACATTAAACCAACAAGAGGAATAAAGATTCGGTCTTTTACTTTGATAGAATCTAAAATCTTCATAAAAATGAAAGTTCCGATTAAAGCGAAAACAAATGCAACCAACATTTTTTGAATTGGACTAGCCGATGTGAATAACATCAGTGCTACTAAAACACCTAAGCGTGCAGAATCCATGGTTCCAGCAGTCGTCGGAGAAACAAATTTATTTCTTGTAAGCTGCTGCATAATCAACCCGCATATACTTAAGCTTACTCCAGCAATAATGATGCTAATTAATCGTGGAAAACGACTGATTAATAGCACTTGAATTTGCTCTTGATCAAAGGATAAAATTCCGTGAATGTTTACTGGTGATACGCCGATAAATAACGAAATAAGCGATAATAAAAATAGTAGAATAATAAGATACCTAATTTTCACGCTGCTATTCTTCCTTACTATGTATAATTTAAAACAACAATAACGATAATCATTATCAATGATTGATAAAAAAATAAAATGATGTCTCCATCACTTGTCTTGTTATCTTACCACTTACTATATGATAATGAAAATCATTATCATATGTCAATAGGATTTCCCTATTTTTTCTTCATTTCCACATAAAAACTTGTTTAAACAAGTTTTTGTTCAAAAATAGCCTCCATTTGTACTTACCTGACAAACGGAGATTACCTGTTATCTTAAATTATAGCGGATTTTATTTAGTGTTGACAAACAGATTGCTAACTCTTCTTCTGTTAAACCTTCTGATGCATCGCTAATTGTTTGCTGTGCCAGCTTTTCTAATTCTACCTGAATGCTTTTTCCGTATTCTGTCAAATAAATCAAGTTAATTCGACGATCCGTTATATGTGGAACTCTCTTTACTAACTCACGCTTAATCATATTATCAATTAAACGTGATACGCTTGCTTGATCGCGTTCATTTTGAATGGCTAGCTGATTTTGAGTTTGGCCATCTTTTTCATATAACCTACTCATAATCTGCCACTGTTCGTATGTAAGAGGATAATCATTATTTTTAAAATGATGATTTAAACGGTTCATCATTAAGCGTGAGGCGTGAAACAATCGATATCCTAGCGAATCATCTAATTTATAGCTTTCTTTGTTCATACTTCCGTGCACTCCTTTTGTTTCAGTTTATCGCACCTTCATCCATATGTCCATGTACAATATACCAAAATGTATATTCCTCCCTTTATTTCGAAAGAATAATAATAAAATTTCATTAGTCAAAGGAGATTTTTTATGTCCGTTATAATAGTAACCGCCATCCTCGAGGCAAAGCCAGGTTCCGAGGAAAAACTATACGATGCCTTGCTAAGCGTATTGGCACCGTCAAAGAGTGAAAGCGGATGTATTCAATATGATTTGCATCGCTCCATCGAAGTCCCTTCCACTTTTGTTTTCTACGAACAATGGCGGGATAAACATGCTTTAGATGAACATTTATCAAGTTCCCACTACAAGGATTACCGAAAGCAAACAGAAGCTCTCGTTTTAAATCGGACAGTTCATTTATTAAAACTTGTAAATCCTTAAGCAAACAATCATCCTTTGTTCTCTTTTATTATTTAGGCTATAATAAAGAAGCTCTTTAGTTGCTTTTCTCTTACATATTATTAAGCCAGGGGCAATTTTTGTTTCAAACAGAAAGGATAAAACATATGTTTTCAATTCGTGAATACACAGTAGAAAAATTGCAAGATCCATTTGGAATGTTATCAGGTGAACGCTATGAATTTCATCTTTATATCGATGTAGATGAAGAGGATGAGTTATATACAGGCAGTGACTTAGGCCTTCGAACACTTTATATTATTAAAGATGGCGAATCTTCTATTTCTCAACCTTATTTTTATGAAATTTCTACTAATAAGGTGTTAGATTTTGAGCTAGAAGATGATGAAGCCGATGAAGTTCAAACATTTTGTAGCAAGCACCTAGAAGCTGAAAGTACAGAAGAGTAAGGTAAAAGAAGCTGGGACATAAGTAATTCAGCCAATGATAAACCTGAACGATTGAGAGTTTCTCACTTTTAATCGTTCAGGTTATTTTGATTATGAAAATAATTTTGAAAACATGGTGAAGTGGAGCGTAGCGGAATAGCCCTAACGTATTCTGACAATATAAAAAGTAAGAAAAGGTTTTGGTATGTTCCAGCCTCTTTTTATTTCTTTTTTCCTTCATGTTCCATTAGCTTTTTTACTATCTCTGTAGGCTTCCAGCAGTTAAACTGATACGCAGGCTTCGTTTCGTACCCCAGTCTGGAACAAAAGTAACTCATCCCACTTTCAAGTTTGATACTTTTAAAGTGCTGACAGGTTGCACAACAGTGGAAATTCCGCACGGTTCTTCCCCCTTCTTTTTATATTTTCTTGTATAATAAGTATATTATACTATCACTTTACTTTTCTTTAACATATGATTCTAAGAGCATGATTGCAAAAATTTCTCACCTTATACTTAGATTACCTCTTATAGAAAGGAGAATTTCATGGAATTTTTACAAGTGCTACTTCCTATTTTTGGGATTTTCACTCTTGGATTTATCGGCCAAAAGACCATTGGTTTTGATACAAAAAACATCTCCAAAATGTCTTTGTATTTAATGTCTCCGATTCTTGTCTTTCAAACATTTTATACGAATCAACTATCCGTTACATATTTGTATCTAGGCGCCTTTTTACTCATCCTTTGTTTGTCAATCATTGCAGTTGTCAGACTAATTGGATTTATTCGAAGCTATTCAACAACGGAGACATGTGGCATGATTCTCGCTTCTGCATTTATGAATAATGGTAACTACGGTACTCCTGTAGTCTTATTAGTATTCGGAGCAATGGGATTAGATATAGCAATTGTACTAATGGTTCTTCAACAGCTCATTATGTGTACCGTTGGTGTGTACTATGCTGCAAAAGGAAGTCCTGAAGCTAATGGAATCAAATCTGCTTTGCGTGCTGTTGCAACGATGCCGATTGTATACGGATCCATCTTAGGGCTGACTTTTCAACTTCTACATATTACGTTAAGTCCACCTGTTGAAGAAGCAGTTAGCTTAGTAGCAAGCGCGACAATTCCAACAGTTATGATTGTTCTAGGAATGCAGCTTGCTAATATCAAATTAAAAAACATTGCGTTTCGCAAACTGTCTTTTTCATTATCATTGAAACTATTAGTCTCACCAATCCTTGCTTTTATCATTGTTCAATTTTTACCCATCGATCAAATGACAAAGCAAATACTCATTATTATGGCTGCAATGCCAACGGCAGCTAATACCACAATGTATGCGCTCGAGTATAACACTGACACTGAGTTTGTCTCATCATCTACGCTTATTAGCACCTGTTTGAGTCTTATTACTCTTCCGATTGTATTGAGCGTTGTAGTCTAAACAAAAAGAGGAACTGTTATAACAGTTCCTCTTTTTGTTCATTTTTTAAAAATCCCGAACGGCTTTCCAATTGGAAGCACTTCTCTTCCAAAATGCGTATTTAATACTGCTGCCGCTGATCCATAGAATGACATAATTGCAATTAAAAGCTCTGAAAAAGCAGCTAATAAGTGTGTGAAATGGTACATAACATTAAATGAGCTCAATGATAATCCAACAAATAAGAAATCGATAAGAACAAAAATAATGAAAAGAACTTTATTCGTTTCCATTGCCCCTACTGTCATAAACAAGCTAAAAATTAAATAACCGATAAAAGCCATACCTAATTGTCGCCCATCAACTACTGCGAGTTCTTCCCCAAAAACACCTAGCTGCATTAACCATGAAGCAGCTACACCGAACCAAAACAATCCAAAAGCCCCAAATGCAGTCATACCAAATGTATTGTTATGCTTGCCATCTTGAATAGCTGCGAAAAGTTGCGCAAGACCACCTAAAAAAATAGCCCACGGCAAAATAAAAGCTAGTCCATCTGTTAAGCCTAACTTTTGCGATGATGCTACTAGCGTCACCATTGCTAAACCGAATAATCCAATAGCTGATGGATCAGCAGTTGTAATCTTTACTTCTTGTGCTTTAACTTGACTCATTTTTTACCTCCTAAAATACACATGCTTAAATAAGGTACTTGTTTATTGGGAAGCTGTCAATACATTTTTGTAAAATAGAAAAAGCTACCTGAAATAAGGTAGCTTTTAACAATTAAAATTAAAGTTTTACAACGTTTTCAGCTTGAGGACCACGTTGACCTTCAACGATTTCAAACTCTACGCTTTGGCCTTCTTCTAATGTTTTAAATCCGTCTGTTTGGATAGCTGAGAAATGAACGAATACGTCATTTTCTCCTGGAACTTCGATGAATCCAAATCCTTTTTCACTATTAAACCATTTTACTGTACCTTTAGTAGCCATAAAAACCTCCAAAAAAATGTAAAAAATTTAATATGTTACTCTATATTTACACCGTAAATAAAAAATTCACATATTATAAAGACTTTCTACTACGAAGTAGACTTCCTTTATAACACGTGAATTGTGTATCAACCATCTAGTTCGTAATAAATCCTCTCATTCTAAAATGAGTGAGAGCACTTAATCTTTTATTTAAAAATTAAAAATGTTTACGTTTTCATTCTACAATAGCTTCCTTTAAAATGCAAGCGCTAACGGTAGTTTTTTACATTCTTTCTCTGATTGATTCAGCAAAGAATGAAAAGCCGAAGCAACAGGTTCGGCTGTTATCTATTATGTAAGCATATTATCTAAATTTTCATCGATAATTTCTTTACGTTGATTTTGTAGCGTTTCGAATAACAATCGTGCTTCTGTTTCTGTTAAAGCAAATGTTGTTTTCTTATGTTCATCCCCTGTTTCGCTCCGTATGATTAATAAGCTTTCTTCAATTCCATGATTCATTCATACCACTCCTTTTTGTCTTAGTATAAGCCTATTCCAAATTTCTATGTATGTTTTTACCTCGCTTAACGAAAGCTAACCAACGAAAGTTATTTTCGCAAGGAGGAATGGGACATGATAAAAAAATCACTTTTTGTAGCAGCTAGCTTTGCCACAACCCTATCATTATTTGGATGTAACACTACAGATCAAGGAAAAGATGGGCTTATTAATGATGATACGGTTCGCAACGTTTCATATGAAAATGACATGGATAATAACACGAATGACGTAACGCAAGAGAAGAAGCGTGATCAATATGCTGAATCACGCATGGAAGTAGCAAACGGTGCAGCTGATCGCGTAAATGCGTTAAGCGAAGTGAAAAATGCAAACGTTATTGTGATGAATCGTAATGCATATGTTGCAGCGGTTTTAGAAGATAAAAAAGAAGGCAAGCTAACAAAAGAAATGGAAGCAAAAATTGCTGATGAAGTTAAGAAAGCAAACAACAATGTGCAAGAAGTATATGTTTCAACAAACCCAGATTTTGTTGATCGCATGAATGGTTATGTAAATAAGTTAGAAGATGGACGCCCAATTACAGGCATTATTGATGAATTTAATGAAGTAGTACGCCGAGTATTTCCAAACAATCGTTAAATTAAAAAAGGTCGTTCTCATACGGCCTTTTTTGTTTTAGAACACGTACATATTTTCAATTAAAAGATCCCATATTAAATAGTAGAAAGCATTAATTTATAAGGTGATTTATTCCAATAAACAAAGATCATTTACATGTTTAAATATTCCGAATAGTTTTACTTTATTTTTATTAGGTAAGCGCTTTCTTCAGCTTTGTTTATGCAATGAAGCAGGTTTCATTGAAAAAATTTCATGTTTAACAACTTGATACTCTGGGAAAAGTTTGTTAGCTTAAAAAACCGTAAGCTGTTTATATGACACGATTTTCCACACGTCATATAGAGAAACAGAAAAAGGAGAGATATTGTGGATATTAGTTTATTTATTTCACTAGCCATTTATTTTATAGGGATGCTAGCTATCGGTTGGTATGCTTATAAAAAATCTACTGATGACATTTCAGGCTACATGCTAGGCGGTCGTGGACTTGGTCCTGCTGTAACAGCCCTATCAGCTGGTGCATCTGACATGAGTGGTTGGATGTTAATGGGTTTACCAGGTGCTATGTATGCTACAGGAGTATCTAGTTTATGGATTGCTGTTGGTTTAACAATCGGAGCATATCTAAATTACTTAATTGTTGCTCCACGTCTTCGCACGTATACAGAAGTAGCAAACGACTCCATTACAATCCCAGATTATTTTGAAAACCGCTTCAATGATACATCTAAAATTCTTAGAACAGTATCAGCCATCGTTATTTTTGTCTTCTTCACTCTTTATACTTCAGCTGGTATGGTATCCGGTGGTACATTATTCGAGTCTGCATTTGGATTAGACTATCGAATTGGTCTATTTGTAACAGCAGGTGTTGTTATTGCTTATACACTATTCGGCGGATTCTTAGCGGTAAGCTTAACCGACTTTGTACAGGGTATTATTATGTTTGTGGCTCTTGTTCTTGTGCCAATTGTAGCGTTTACTGAACTAGGTGGCGTTGGTACAACATTTGACGTGGTTCGTGACATTAACCCAGCCTATTTAGACTTTTTTAGAGGCACAACCGTTGTTGGAATTATCTCATTCTTAGCTTGGGGTCTTGGTTATTTTGGGCAACCTCATATTATTGTTCGATTCATGGCTATTTCGTCTATTAAAGAGCTAAAACCAGCTCGTCGAATTGGTATGGGTTGGATGATTATTTCTATTATCGGTGCAATGTTTACTGGTTTAGTTGGTATCGCTTATGTTAACCAAACTGCCACAACATTAGCAGATCCAGAAACAATTTTTATTAAATTTGCCCAAGTATTGTTCCACCCGTTTATTACCGGATTTTTACTTGCAGCGATTCTTGCTGCAATTATGAGTACAATTTCATCTCAGCTACTTGTAACATCAAGTGCTATTACGGAAGACTTTTATAAAGCATTTTTCCGTCGTGAAGCGACAGATAAAGAACTTGTATTAGTAGGACGTCTGGCTGTACTCGGTGTTGCGATTATCGGTATTCTCTTATCGTTAAATCCAAATGATACGATTTTAGGTCTTGTAGGTTATGCATGGGCTGGGTTCGGTTCAGCATTTGGGCCTGCAGTTTTACTAAGCCTATACTGGAAGAAGATGACTCGTTGGGGTGCTCTTGCCGGTATGATTGTTGGTGCTGCTACGGTCTTAATTTGGGTAAACGTACCTGGATTAAGCGAGGCGCTTTATGAAATGATTCCTGGTTTCGTACTAAGCTTTTTAGCTGTTATTGTTGTTAGCTTATTAACGAAAGATCCTTCGAAGAGAGTTCAAGGGACTTTTGTTGAAATGGAAGAAACGTTAGAAGAAGAAACGAAATAATCTCAAACGAAAGCTCGCAAATATCTTTTTGCGAGCTTTTTATTTTCTATACGTAGCCCAAGCTTTCTCTTCATACGTATATAGATAAGAGCCTATAAGGAGGTTAATAATATGCATCCATCCATGTTTCCATATAATCACCAGCCCCCACCATCACGTGAAGAAAACGAGCGTGAGTTAAAAGTAATAGGAGAAGGCCGAATTACTGCTGTCCCTGATGGAATTTCAATTATTATTGGTGTTCGTACAGAAAACTTAAGCGTACAGCAAGCGTTAAAAGAAAATACTACCGTTTCAAATACAATGATTGATGGCTTTCAAAATGCTGGAATTGAACAAAGTGATATTGAAACAGCATCGTTTACTATTAATCCGAAATATGACTACACTGATGGCAAAACGACATTAGTTGGATACGAGGTACAGCATTTATTTGAAGTCCATGTTGAAGATATTAAACAAGCTGGTGAAGTGTATGCTATCTCTGTTGCAAGCGGTGGAAACGTAGCAGAAGATATTCGCTTTTTTGTGAAAGATCCAACACCCTATGAAAAGCAAGCTCTCTCTCAAGCCGTTCAGCACGCTGGAGAAAAAGCAACAGCTATTGCAGATACACTAGGTGTTCCCCTAAACCCTATTCCGCTGGAAGTCACTGAGCGGACGCAACAGCCTCCTGGTGGCTACATAGTGGCAGCTAAGACACTTGGGTCTGCTCCTCCGATTCAAACGCAGTCTTTGACAGTTGTATCAGCTGTGGAAGTGACATACAGATATTAGAAGATGTGTGCTAAACTAATACGTATATTAACCAAAGGAGTTTATACATCATGCTATCAGATGAACAATTGTTTAGCGCCTATCAAAAGCTTTGGATAAATCGTTCTTTTTCCAATCAAGATCATCTTTCTATTAAAGAAAAGCTAACCCAGGCCATTCAAAAAGATTTACAAGATGAAATGACGCACCCTCGAGTTCGAAAATCACCTGAAGTAAAATATGAACTTGCCGTTCAGCGTATTCAAAATAGTAACCTTATTCATAGTGAACAGCTGGCTTTAATTGATCTCTATACAAAACTACTCAAGAATTGCTAAAAAAGAGGTTGTTTCTATTCAGAAATAGAAACAACCTCTTTTCTTCTATTATTATTTAGTTACGACTTTTTCTTGAAAAGAAATTAGCGCATTGTTAAAGTCTTCCCTTAAATCTTCATACTCTTCAAGTCCAACTGATAAGCGTAAAAGTGATTCTGTGATGCCTTTTTGCTCTCTCACTTCCTGTGGAATGCTAGCGTGAGACATTGTCGCTGGGTGTGTTAAGATCGATTCAACTGCGCCCAGGCTTACACCAATTGAAGATAAACGCACGTTTTTTAATATATGCTGAGCGAGTTCATTACTTTTCAATTTAAATGAAATAATTGCTCCGTATCCGTTTGCTTGTTCAGTAATCAATTCATAATCAGGATGTGTCTTCAGCCCTGGATAATAAACCGCTTCAATGTCATCTTTTTTTTCAAGCCATTTAGCTAATTCTAAAGCTGTTTGTTGCTGTTGATCTAATCTCACTTTTAATGTTTTAATACCTCGTAGAAATAAAAAGCAATCCTGTGGCCCCAAAATAGCTCCAAATGCATTTTGAACAAACTTCACTTCGTCAGCAAGTCTTTCATCACTTACAACAACTAATCCACCAATCACATCACTATGACCACTAATATACTTTGTTGCACTATGAATCACAATATTTGCTCCTAAATTAATTGGTTGCTGCAAGTAAGGTGTCATAAACGTATTGTCAACAATTGTTAGCAGGCCATAACGTTTAGCTAGCGCTGCAACACTTTTAATATCCGTTACTTGTAGGAAAGGATTTGATGGACTTTCAATGTAAATTGCTTTTGTTTGGCCTGAAATGACTTTCTCTACTTCATCTACATTTGCCATGTTAACAAAAGTCGTTTTAATGCCAAACTTGGAAAACAATCTTGTTAACACGCGATACGTGCCACCATAAATATCATTTGAAACGATAATTTCATCTCCTGCTTCAAATAAACAAAGAACAGATGATACAGCGGCCATGCCTGATGAAAATGCAAATCCTGCAGCTCCGTTTTCAAGCTGCGCAATCGTATTTTCTAAAGCTTCTCGTGTTGGATTACCTGAACGTGAATAATCATAACGCCCACCGTTGGTTTCGTCTTCTAGATTAAAAGTAGACACTTGATAAATCGGAACATTTACCGCTCCAAAATGTCCATCAATACCCGTTTTTGCGTGAATTAACTTTGTGCCGAATGAATGTTTATTGTTTGTATGCATCAAATGCCTCCTTTAAGTCCTGAATTAAATCATCTGCGTGTTCGATTCCAACAGATAAGCGCAATAAACAATTCGTTACGCCAACTCGATTTCGTATTTCTTCTGGGATGTCTGCATGAGTTTGACGTGCCGGAAACGTCATTAAGCTCTCTACACCACCTAGACTTTCAGCAAAGGTAATAACTTTTATGTTCTCAAGTAAAACTGGCACAATTTTCGGGTCCGTTACAGCAAAGGAAATCATCCCCCCAAAGCCTCCTGCTTGTTGCTTCATTACATGATAGCCTGGGTGTGATTCAAGACCTGGGTAATAAACTTTCTCAACTAACTCATTTTTAGTCAGCCAATTCGCAATTTTCAGTGCATTTTCGTTATGTTTCTCCATGCGTAAAGCAAGTGTTTTAATACCTCGTAACAATAACCAGCTATCTTGCGGACCTAAGATTGCACCAGCTGCATTTTGATAAAAGCGAATTTTTTCACCTAGCTCGCAACATCGCGTAACGACTAAGCCAGCTACTACGTCATTGTGACCACCAATGTATTTACTAGCACTATGAATTACAATATCAGCTCCGAGAGTAAGTGGTCTTTGATAGTAAGGTGACATAAACGTATTATCAACAATTGTTAACAAATTACTTTCTTTAGCAAGTTGAATTATTCCTTTTAAATCCGTTACGTGCATCATTGGGTTTGTTGGTGTTTCAATGAACAATGCTTTCGTATTCTGCTTTACTGCTGCCTTAACTTGGTCTAAGTGAGCAGTATTCACATACGTTACTTCTATACCTTGCTCAGCAAAAATATCATTTAAAACTCTGTATGTACCACCATATAAATCTTCAGAGACGATTAAATGATCACCGTTTTTAAACAAAGCAAGTACAGCCATAACTCCTGCCATTCCTGAAGCAAATGCCGCTCCAACTTCTCCTGCTTCTAACGCTGTAATCGCTTCTTCTAACGCTGTCCTTGTTGGATTAGCCGTTCGAGCATAGTCATATCCTGTGCTTTCTCCTAAACGGGGATGTGCAAACGTGGATGCTTGATAAATAGGTGTAGTAATAGAGCCTGTAGCAGGGTCTCGATTGACACCTGAACGAACAAGTAGTGTTTCAATATGCATAATGTCCTCTCCTCTTTGCAGTAAATAAAAAAAACTCTTCACAGATGGAAGAGCGTTCGCTTAATCACGACTTCTCTCATCTGTTAAAATACAATCGTATTCCACAGGAATTAGCACCGTTCAAACTTACTGAATAACGTATGATTTGATGGTTGCTGGGCTTCGCAGGGCCAGTCCCTCCGCCACTCTGGATAAGAGTTTTATTAAGTTAATTATTCATTGTGTATACTTTAATAAAAATAACAAAGAATGTCAATAGAATTTTCAAAACAATTTCAATTATCTTATTTATTCAAAAAGACTTCATGGATTTTCTTAAATAGGCTTCTCTTTCTTTAATAAAATTACAAATAAACGCAGGCTCTTGATAAAAGGTTGCTAACTTGTGCTGTAGATACGGATCTTTTTCTACATAAGGTAAAATTAATTGATGAAGGTCTTCAACTCTTGGTTTCATATAATTAACGGTGAACTGATGATCTAACACAGAATTCATTTTTTTAATATACTGATTCTTAAATTTTGATATAGCCAATAAACGTGCTGTTAACGTATTAAACCCTTCCATTCTTACATAGTTACTTTCCATTTCATCTCCATTAACATCGCGTCCCCATGTAGCATCATAATCCCAAGGAAGAAGTTCAAAGCACTTTGTATCACTGTTTCGGTACAAAGCATAGTTATGAACAAAACCATCAAAATTTTGAAGGCAAATTACTCCCACTAACCAAGCCAAATAGCGATCTACTTCTAAGTGCTTTTCAATGTTATCTTCAAATTCTTGATTTGTCCATGTGTTTAAATTGTAAATAAAATATTCTAATGCTTCTTCATCTGCTCCATATGCTACTTTTGTTTCGTACCCTGATTGAAGTGATTCTTTTGGCTTCTCATCCAAATCACTCATTAACGAGAAGTTTGCATCTCCGTCTACAGCATAAAAAATAGAGCCTTTTGGCAAATTACGCTTTGTTAAGAAATACTCATTTACCGATTCTAACTGTAAATACACGCCTTCATTTTTCCCGTTAATGGTAAGATGAACAAACTGTGATTTAGGTGATAGTACGCCAAGATCTGAAAAGAAATCCAGCGATAGCTTATTTCGAACTAACGAGGGATCTTTGTATTCTGCATTGAGATGAATTTCGTTGGTTTGCCCAAATTTCTTTGGTGAATAAAACTCCACATAGTACGATTTCTTTCTCATTTCTCGAATGTGTGATCCCCTTAAGGTTAAACCGATTTCATACCTTTTTTTATGGACTTTCATCACTGCAGGTATCGCATCTTCAGACCAAATATCAGCTTTTAACTCTTTAAAATCCCGAACATTAGCAAAAACAGAATAGGTGACAATTCCCATCTCGTTCCCTCCTTTTAGATACATTTTAAATTATATGAGCTCCTCTCCTAATGAGATGCTAGAAACTCCTTGCTTATTTCTTAAAATTCCACGTTTACCTCATAGCAAGTACTGTGCTTTAAGCGTATCTTATGGTGAAAGCAAAAAATAGTTTCTATAAGGAGGTTTTTAGATTGTATATTCAATCTAAGCGTATTCGTAAAGCTGCTGAATCTTTACAAAAATCAGATCTAGGCAAATTTATGTATCAAGAACCAAAAGGTCACTGCTCTAAACGTTCATCTAAAAAAACAGCTCATTCTCATAAAAAGACGGAGAAAAAAACAGAAAAGAAAACAAATAAAAGAACGGAAAACAAGTACTGTACAAAAAGATCACGTGCTTACAGAAAAGTAACGTGCTTCTGTAAAGAAAAGCACTCCCACACATCTAAGCGTTCTTGCAAAAAACATTCTCACTCCACAAAGCACTCTCATAAAAAGCACCGTTCTTGTAAAAAACACTCTCACTCCACAAAGCACTCTCATAAAAAGTACCGTTCTTGTAAAAAACATTCTCACTCCACAAAGCACTCTCATAAAAAGCACCGTTCTTGTAAAAAACATTCTCACTCCACAAAGCACTCTCATAAAAAGCACCGTTCTTGTAAAAAACATTCTCACTCCACAAAGCACTCTCATAAAAAGCACCGTTCTTATAAAAAACATTCTCACTCCACAAAGTACTCTCATAAAAAGCACCGTTCTACTCAAACATTTAAACGTTCTCATAAAAAAGATAACCATTCTTCAAAAAAATCAGGTCATAAGAAAAAAACTGGTCATTTACACTTACCTAACTTAACGAAACATCCAATCACAGGCAAAAAACCAGTTAAAAAATGTCACCATTCTCCTTGCTTCTGTAATCACCCATTTAACCGCTTCTTTAGATAAACTATTACATGCTCTACAAGGCATTATCGCTTCTTGTAGAGCTCTTTTATTCCTTTTACATGCTGTACAACTTTTTATATTTTAAAGATACCAGTAAACCCTTTTACTAAAGTTGTTAATTGATTCATTGCTCCCATCATTTGCCCCGCGGTATTCATCATTTTATTGACGTCGTAATTCCCGTCTGAAGATTTAAATTGAGACATTAACGACTGAAATTGGTTAGGCTGCTGCTTCATTTGCTGATTACCTTTTGGATAAGGATTTGGAAAAGGCATTCCATTTTGATAAAAAGGATATTGCTGTTGATTGTTTACATATTGCATTTGAGGTGGAACTTGAGCATAAGGCTGTTGCGGCAACTGTGTATGATGCCATGGTTGCTGATGGTATTCTGGAAATGGGTACACCTGACTTAAATCAAACCGTTCTTCTTCCCATTGATTCTGCATGTAATATGGATAAGGATTCTGTTGATTATACATACTGGCTCGCTGCCCCCTTTTAAAAATTTTATTATATGGTATGTGGGTACTCAATCTGTGGTGACGCACTACGCCTTTTATTTTTCACTTTATATTTAGAAGAAAGTTGTGAAAAATGTTAGTTTCTGTCGAAAGTTTAAATTTTTCAAAAAAACGAGATAATTTCAATCTATGTTACGATAACTATAAGTGATGCTAACAAGACGAGCACACAAAATGGGGATAAGGAGTGAATTTACATGTATGTGAACGAGCTTCAACAAGCTTTTATGGCTAAAAAACAATATGAGCCAACTTCAAGTAATGAGCTGCTAGACTTCGCGCAGCAGCAGTATTTAAAAGGTTGTTTAACACTATCCGATTATAAAATCGCCGTTCGTGAGCTGGAACAAATCGGAGCTTCAAAACCCGAATTTGCACACGAGAATTAACTGTACTACATTGCCCTCAGCCGATTGACTGAGGGCTTTTCTATATTTAGCTACTTATACTCCTCGCTACTGTGACGCATATTAAAAAAGATCGTCCATTTCATTTCAAGGAGGAATTTACATGAGTCGAGGAAAACACTTTAATCATAAAAAGCAAGGCCATGAACCAACCGTTTCGCAATCAGGACAGCACGTTGCACCAAAACATACTCAAAAAGTGGATTATGTAATTAATACAGTCGGTACGGAAGACGATCCTGCCGTTAGCATCCACGTGCAAAAAGACAACGATTAATTTAATTACAAAACAGTAAAAGCCTAAAAGTGTAAATACACTTTTAGGCTTTTACTGTTTAATCATTCATTAGAATGGACTCTAATACGTACTTATTTGACTGATACATTTGCTTAAAGCGCTTGTCTCGCGTCTCTTGATAAAAAGACTGGAGCACTACGTTTTGCAAGTTTTCACGAAGAGTATCCACTTGATTAATGTGAATATATTTAGGCTTTGTTTCTTTAAGCCACTTGGTAACAAGATCCGTCCACATGTCTAACTCATTAAAAAACTGATCAACATATGGTTTGACTTCTCCAAAGAAATTCACCTCATACTCTGACTTACTTTTAATATTAGATAAACGAGTAAGAGCTAACTCATTATAGTGATGTAGTACTTTTGTTGCTTCAATCATTGAATTCATATTTGTCACCTCAACGATGACATTGTACCATAAATTATCGTTACACTGTACGTAGTAGTACTTCTCTTCTCCGCCATTCTGATTGAGGTGGGATTTCATAGGCTGCAGCTTCAATTTCTCGTAACGACTGGTCAATACGCTGAACGTGATTGCTATACGCTTCTTCACAAGCAGTAAACGCTTCATTAACTTGTGAAGATAATGTATCTTCTACAACATCTATTTGCTCTAATACATTATCGAATAAACTTAACACTTCGTTCGTATTTACCATTTTCAGCTTCATAGCCATCCCTCCAACTTTTTGTTTAACTACCTATTCTCTTTTTATTTTTAATCTACCTTCATACATGACAAAACTAGTTTCCATTCGGCAAAGAAAGATGTTTTACGCAGAAAATGTTTTAATTTGCACGAATTGAAACACAGAGGAGTGAAAACACTATGACTAGATTGTGCAAGAAATACGTATTGTATGTGCAGTCAACTTTGTTACAACATTCAGTTGGAGGTGTAAGAAGTGGCAAATAAGCATGAACAAAAACAACCAAAAAACAAACCTGAAACAAAAACATTTGGTGACCCTAAAAAATTAAACGGACCAAACCGTCCGTCTACGTAATATGTCCACCTAGATAGAAAAAGCTGTTTATACAAAACAGCTTTTTCTACCTAAAAAACTTCTTTATTCCTACCAAGACATGCAGCTGCTTCTGTTTATTTTGGTACCACTCCGTAATTGGTGTAGGTAAAGATAAATTAAGCTCCTTCATCAGTTTCTTCTCTTTACGCTTTGAAATTTCCCACTGTGCTCTTTTTTTCTCATGATGTGAAACAATTGGAAACGTTGTTCGTAAATAAGGTGTATCTCTTTTTTTTGAATGAAATATGTACTGTTCATAGTCAACACGTGATCCCGTATGAACAGTGGACATTGAAAACTGAAGAAATTTTGGATACAAAGCTTGTGAAAACAGCAGTTCACCAAGCTTTTTACCAAGCTTAATTCGCTCATCTACTTTGGTGAAACTATGTACAGAACACCCATAGATTTCACCTTCTATTGTAGGAAATAAAACAGAGCTGAAATGTAGAGAATCCTGAAAATGAAATAGTAAGCGGTGAAACACTTTCTTTTGATAGAAAGGATGTTCTACTACTGCCGGCTCAATAATATGCTGTTCATTAATAATGAGAGCATGCATGAGCTCAATTTCTCTTTTCTCTCCCCAAAAGGCAGTCCATTTTTCGTACATAAATGGAGATACATAAAAATATTGGAGAAGATGAAAATAAGACTTCTCGTGTTGTTTTGACACTTCGTATAACAAAAGCTGCGGAAAAGCGTCTTGAAAGATCAGCCAATTTGCTCGCTCGTACGTTAAGAATAATAAATCTCGCGTTTCCGTAGATAGAAGCTCCGGAAACCACTTTCCCTGCAAATCACACATATTCCAGCCTGCGTTTCGTGAGACCATGCTAGCTAGAAACGACCACTTTATTTCAGGGTGATTATTGTAAAAAGTTGCGTAAGCTTCTGTTCTTGATATATTATCAATGTTCAGCTGTTTTGTTTTACGCTTAATTATATCAACTACTTGCTGTTCAAAGCTTGTCAACATGCTGCTTTCTTCCTTTACATTTGGTATGAACACTAAGTATGTTTTCATTCTATCTCAAGTGAAATTTGGTATAATAGAGTGTGCGTGTGTGAAATTAAGCAAAGGAGTGATGGTGTGTGATTCGTTACCCTAACGGAAAAGCATATACCCCTGCTAAACATCCCAACAGTCCTTCCCGGGGCAAAGGTGAGCCCGTATACAGTAATCGAGGTATGACTTTGGAAGAGGATTTAAATGAAACAAATGATTATTATTTGGCACAAGGAATAGCAGTGATTCACAAGAAACCCACGCCAATTCAGATTGTGAACGTTGACTATCCTAAGCGAAGTGCTGCAGTTATTAAAGAGGCTTATTTTAAACAAGCTTCTACAACAGATTATAACGGGGTATACAAAGGTAAATATATTGATTTCGAAGCAAAGGAAACAAAAAATAAAACGTCTTTTCCCTTACGAAATTTTCACGAACACCAAATTCAGCATATGCATCAAATCGTGAAACAAGATGGAATCTCATTCGTTATATTAATGTTTACTTCTTTGGAAGAAATATACCTTTTTGAAGCACCGTCCCTTTTTCCCTATTGGCAAGATATGAAAAAAGATGGACGAAAATCCATTCCAAAAGCCGATATTGAAAAAAAAGGACATTTAATCGAACTTGGTTACCATCCCAGAATCGATTACATAAAAACTATAGATAAATTGTATTTTTAAGAGTATGATATATATGTTTACGGAAATCATTCTCTTACAATTGTTTGAAAGGTAGGAGCTTTTATGTCAGATAATTATCGCTCGCGTGAAGAACGAAGACGAGCAATGAATGACAACAAACAAACGAACAAACCACAAGGAAACAAGAAAAAGGAAAAGAAAAAAGGCGGCATTTTCCGCAAGATTGTTGCTGCAGTCTTCATTTTAGGTATTATTGGACTGATAGCTGGTGTTGGAACATTTTTCGCTTTAATAAGCGATGCACCTAAAGTTGACGACTCTGTTTTAAAAGACTCG
Organism: Bacillus sp. CBEL-1; assembly: GCF_004348885.1. NCBI lineage: Bacteria > Bacillati > Bacillota > Bacilli > Caryophanales > Bacillaceae > Bacillus > Bacillus sp. CBEL-1. The sequence continues at coordinate 573,228 of NZ_SBIM01000003.1, forward strand.
TTTTCATCTAAGATTTACGCAAACGATGGAAAAACAGTCATTAAAGAAGTCGGAGGCGAAAAGCGTACATACGTACAATATGATGAAATTCCTCAGACTGTTAAAAATGCGTTCATTGCAACCGAAGATGTTCGCTTTTATAAACACCATGGAATTGACTTTTATCGAATTGGTGGCGCTGTAGTAGCCAACTTTAAAGAAGGCTTTGGTTCAGAAGGCGCAAGTACCATTACGCAGCAGGTTGTTAAAAATTCATTCTTATCACCTGAAAAAACTGTAAAGCGTAAAGTGCAAGAAATGTGGCTTTCTTATCAGCTAGAGCGCAAATATTCAAAACAGCAAATTCTTGAAATGTATTTAAACAAAATTTACTTCTCGACTGGAGAAGTATACGGTATCGCAAAAGCAGCAGAAACGTTCTACGGCGTGACTGATTTAAACGATTTAACAGTTGATCAAGCCGCTATGCTCGCTGGATTGCCAAAAGCACCGTCAACGTATAATCCGTATAAAAACCCAGAGAATGCTACAAAACGCCGTAACACAGTATTAAATTTAATGGCTAAAAACGGATTTATTACGCAAGCTGAAGCAGATCAAGCAAAGCAAGTTGATGTGCAGGCAAATTTAGTTGAACAAAATGAAAAAACGTCAAAATATGATGTGTTTATCGACCAGGTCATTGAAGAAGTACAAGAAAAAACAGATGCTAACGTCTCTTCTTCCGGATTAGAAATCTACACAACGCTTGACGTGGATGCACAAGATTATGTTGATCAATTAATGAATAACCAAATTGTCACCTTCCCTAACGATAAGTTCCAAGCCGGTCTTGTCGTGTTAGACAATGAGACAGGTGCAGTTGAAGCAATCGGTGGAGGTCGTAATCGTGTAGCTGGAGGTTTAAACTTTGCTACTGACATCGAGCGTCAACCAGGTTCAACAATTAAACCGGTTCTTGACTACGGACCCGCCGTTGAGTATTTAAAATGGTCTACTGCAGAGCCAATTAAAGATGAACCGCATCAATACTCAAACGGTACACAAATTCGAAACTTCAGCCGCAACTATAAAGGTTGGGTATCTGCTCGTGAAGCGCTAGGACGTTCTTTAAATATCCCTGCTTTAAAAGCCTTCCAAGCCGTGGGAGCTGATAAAGCACAAGAATTTGGAGAAGGCCTAGGACTTGAGCTTGGCGAATCTAGCGGTGAGAAGTTTGCCGAAGCGTTTTCTATCGGTGGATTTACTGAAGGTGTTACGCCAATGGAACTAGCAGGTGCTTACAGTGCATTTGCTAACGAAGGAATGTTCACAAAACCTTATACGGTAACAAAAGTGAAGTTCTCTGATGGTACAGAATTAGATCTATCACCAAAGCCTAAACGTGCAATGCAAGACTACACGGCGTTTATGGTAACAGACATGATGAAATCTGTTGTCGAAGCACCGTACGGAACGGCACGCGCAGCTCGTGTACCTGGCTTAGAAATCGCAGGTAAAACTGGAACATCTAACTTTGATGCAAAGGAAAAAGCAAGCTTTAATATTCCTGAAGGCGGCGTAAAAGACGTTTGGTTCTCAGGCTTTACTCCAAAGTACACGGTTTCAGTTTGGACAGGATACGAAAAGAATTCCGACGGCTATATTTATAGTGAAAATGAAAAAGCTATGGCAAAGAATATTTTCAAGCAGGTTATTACACACGTATCTCAAGGTGAAGAAAAAGGTAGCTTTAAACAGCCTGATAGTGTTGTAAAACGTGCTGTCGAAAAAGTCTCAAGTAAAGATGTGAAGAAACCAAGTGGTGCAACTCCAAAAGATTCAATTACGTATGAATACTTTGTACGAGGCACAGAGCCAACGAAAGTTTCTCAAATCTTTGTAGAAAAAGAGAAAGAAAAGAAAGAAAAAGAAGCGAAGGAAGAAAAAGCAAAACTTTCGGCTTCCTTCAGCGAAGGTTCTAATGCAATTAACGTTAACTGGTCAGGTGGAGATGATGAAACAGAGTTTACCGTCAATATGACTTCTTCTGATGGTGCAAGCCAAACATTAGCTGATAAAGGAAGTGCTGGCAGTACATCTATCCCATCACCTACTCCAGGTGCGACCTATAGCTTCAGTTTAAGTACAAATAATGCAGGCAGTGCAAGTGCTTCCGTAAAGGTACCACAATCTGCTGAAGAAGAGCCTGAAGAGAATGACGAATCTCAGCCTGGTGATGAAGGGCAAAACCCTGATGAGGGAACGCGTCCTGAAGATGAAAATGATGGTGAAGACACCGATCAGCCAGACAATGACAATTCACAAAACCCTGATCAAGGTGAGCAGCCAGAAACTGAAAATCCAAGTCAACCACCTAGCCAACCTGGAAACGGTAATAATGGAAACAACGGGAATGGTAATGGGAACGGCAATAATGACAATAATGGAAATAACGGCAACGGTAACGGCCAAGGAAACAACCAACAGCCTCCTGCTACTCCAGATCAACAAACTGAAAATGAATAAAAATAAACCGCTCATCGTGAGCGGTTTATTTTTTTAAGCGTATACGCTTAATGGCATACTGCTTTTGTAATTCCTTATATAGTTCACTAAGCTGAACGAATGAGTGATACATTCCAGGCTTTTTCAACAGAAATAGTAGACGCTCAGACGTGTTCACTGGCTTGTATGTAAGCTTTTGAATATCAGCTTCCAGTGCTGTAAGACCTTGAATAGACCTCCCATTAATCCAAAACAGCGCACTTAAAAATCTCCCACTCCATTCCGTAATTACCTCTTTTGCATTTGTCACTTTACGTATAGAAAATTGTTCGTGTAGTATTTTCTCTTGGTTCTTCCATTCTATAAATAACGATGGGATACAATCTTCTAATGAATTCCATGGAGCTTCTGGAAGCTCTTCTTCTTTCGCTACTATGTCATAGATAAAGGCTGGTTGCTGATGTGTCTCCCCCCTCAGCAACGGCGACTGAAACACAATAACATCTTGTGCGAAAAAAAATGGATCACGCTTAAATTCAGGCGGCACTTTAACCTTTGCTAGCATGCTCACCTCTCGCCTTCATTCGTTTTTTTCCTTCTCGACACAGCTCCAGCAATGGACAAGTGGGACATTGAGGAGCCTGCGCTTTACAGTGATAGCGTCCAAAGAAAATTAAGCGGTGATGAGTAACTCCCCACTCTTCTTTTGGCACCTTTCGCATCAACGTTTTTTCTACTTCTAATACTGAATCCTTCCAGCGACAAATACCAAGTCTTTTACTAACTCGCTCCACGTGCGTATCAACGGCAATAGCAGGAATACCAAAAGCAACGGAAACGACGACATTAGCTGTCTTTCGGCCCACTCCAGGAAGCTTAGTAAGCTCATCTCTGTCTTGTGGTACTTCACCGTTGTACTCATGAATTAAAAGCTCACACAGCTTTCGAATATTTTTTGCTTTGTTCCGATAAAGTCCTATTGAACGAATGTCTTGCTGAAGCTCTTCTAATGAAACAGCTAGATAATCTTCTGGTGTTTGATATTTTTGAAAAAGTTCTTTTGTCACTCTATTTACAAGCGCATCCGTACACTGAGCGGATAGAGCAACTGCAATCACTAGCTCAAATGGATTTTTATGATTTAATTCACAGTGTGCATCAGGAAACATTTCTGCCATTACGTCTAAACAGTGACGAATTTGTGTTAGATTTAACATAGCTTGCTAAAACAACCTTAATTTGTTTTAGCTTTTCACCCCTTTTTGTCTTAGTATGTATTATCATGCTAAAAAAGCTGATTTAACATCAGGACACGCCTGAAATTAAATCAGCTTTCCTCTTCCGTTAACCACTCTTAGTAATGGAGTTTATTACTGTTCAAGCCAGTTGAAAAATGGAACAGCTGAGGAATTTTGAGATTGGGAAGGCTTCTGACTTTTAGGTTGTTGATGTTGCCTAAATTTTTGACTATGCGCTCGTGCCTGGTCGATGGTTTTAATACCATTCTTCTTCCACTCAAACAAGATGCGGTCAATGTATCGGAAATTTAATTTTCCGGACATAACTGATTCACGAAGAGCTGTTTTAATAATGATTGGATCATGATGATCTTGGTCTACCCACATAGCTAACGTTTCGCATTCAAACGGCGAAAGCGGACGACCAAACTCTTTTTCAAAAATCGAATATAAATTTATCTCTTCCTGCTCTTGCACTTGCTGCACTTCATTTTGATTTTCCTTCATCAATAAATTAATCAGCTTTCCCCAAAGTGGTTTAAGAGAATATTGCTCGGAAATAACCGAAGAGGAATCATCGAGCTGTTCAATCGTCAGAACACCTTTTTGAATAAGATTTCGAAGCACTTCCATACACTTTGTCGTGGAGACACTCATTTTTGCAGAGAGATCATGTGGAGTGGGAAAGTATTCACCACTATCAATAAATACATTAAGATGCATTAGCATCATAAATTCTGTTTCATCTAAGCCTAAATCGCTATAGTGATTAAACAATAGCTTTGGAATAGAAATAGAGCCTTGCTCAAACCATGCAATCATATCATCTTTTTTCATTTTGGAACACCTCTAAAGTTAGTATATCACGAAGGATAGGTGAAAACGAAAAACTGTTTAGGAAAACTTTCACCATAAAACAAATAAAAATCCACCGTTTTTTAGAAAGGGTGGACGTTTATTTAATGCGTAACAACATTGATTAGAAAAAGATGGCGTCATGCCACCTTTTTCTAGTGTAACAATTTTGTATACAAAGTCACTTCGCTTCTATTAAGGATACAGACGGTTTAAGAGACGTGGGAATGGAATGGTTTCACGAACGTGCTCAACGCCACTAATCCATGCTACCGTACGCTCAAGTCCTAACCCGAACCCAGAGTGTGGAACTGATCCGTACTTACGAAGCTCTAAATACCATTTATACGTTTCTGTATCTAGCTCATGTTCTGCTACGCGCTGAGCTAGTAATTCTTGATCGTGGATACGCTCTGATCCACCAATAATTTCTCCATAACCTTCAGGAGCAATTAAATCTGCACATAATACTACATCTGCATTTGTTGGGTCTGGCTGCATGTAGAATGGTTTTAATGATGTTGGATAATGCGTGATAAACACTGGCTTATCATAGCTTTCTGCGATAGCCGTTTCGTGTGGTGAACCAAAGTCATCTCCCCACTGAATATCATCGAATCCTTTTTCATGTAAAAATTTCAACGCATCATCATACGTAATACGTGGGAACGGAGCTTTAATTTGTTCTAATTTAGACGTATCTCGACCTAGAACATTTAATTCTAGCTTACAATTTTCTAGTACTGATTGAACCACGTGTGATACGTATTCTTCTTGTACCTTTAAGCTATCTTCAAACTGGTAGAATGCCATTTCAGGCTCAATCATCCAGAATTCAATTAAATGACGACGCGTTTTTGACTTTTCTGCACGGAATGTTGGACCAAATGAAAATACTTTTCCAAGTGCCATTGCAGCTGCTTCCATATAAAGTTGGCCACTTTGTGAAAGGAATGCATCTTCATCGAAGTACTTCGTATGGAAAAGTTCTGTTGTACCTTCTGGCGCGCTTCCCGTTAAGATTGGAGGATCTACTTTTGTAAACCCATTATCATTAAAGAATTCGTACGTAGCACGAATAATTTCGTTACGAACTTTCATTACAGCGTGTTGACGCTTTGAGCGTAACCATAAGTGACGGTTGTCCATTAAAAACTCTGTCCCGTGTTCTTTTGGCGTAATTGGATAGTCAACTGCTTCATGGATAACTTCTACATCCGTTACTGTTAATTCATATCCAAAAGGTGAACGCTCATCTTCTTGAACAGTTCCTGTTACGTATAAAGAAGATTCTTGCGTTAATGCTTTTGCCTTTTTGAAAACATCTTCCCCTACTTCTGCCTTTACAACAACCCCTTGAATAAATCCAGAGCCGTCTCGAAGCTGTAGGAATGCGATTTTACCACTTGAACGTTTATTTGCTAACCAAGCACCAATTGTTACTTCTTTTCCAACGTGCTTACTTGCTTCAGAAATCGTAATTTTCACGATTAAAATCCCTCCAAAAAACTTACATCCTTTAATTATGTATGCCACCCTATTATACATTTCGACACTCACAATAACAAGTAACAATCACGGGAAACTTATGACATTGTCAATAAAAGAGCGGCTTCTACAGAAGCCGCTCTCCATTACTTTATTTCATGTGTCTTGCCATAAATGACGCAATTCGCGCCACTGCTTTTTCCAATAGTTCAAGCGAAGTAGCGTAGGATAAACGAACATTTTCAGGAGAACCGAATCCTGAACCTGGAACAAGTGCTACTTTTTCTTCTTCTAAAATCGCTTCTACCCAAGCATCTACCGTTTCAAACCCTGTTAGTCTAGCAGCTTCAATAGCGTTAGGGAACAAATAGAATGCACCTTGAGGCTTTAAACAAGAGAAACCAGGAATGTCATTAAGTTGTTTATGAATTACGTTTAAACGCTCTTCAAAGGCTTTGCGCATCATTTCCACGGGCTCTTGCGTTCCGTTATAAGCTGCAATTGTTGCATATTGAGCAATTGAAGTTGGGTTAGATGTGCTGTGACTCGCTAGGTTCGTCATTGCCTTTATGATTGTCTCGTTACCAGCTGCATACCCAATACGCCATCCTGTCATTGAGTGCGATTTAGATACCCCATTGATAATAATGGTTTGCTCTTTGAGCGCTGGTGATAATTCTGCAATCGAAACGTGCTCTGCACCACCATATACTAATTTTTCATAGATTTCATCTGATACAATTAATACATCATGCTTTAAGCAAACTTCACCGAGTGCTTCTAACTCTTCACGAGTATAAATCATACCTGTTGGATTACTTGGTGAGTTTAAAATTACGGCTTTTGTTTTACTAGTAATAACTGACTCTAGCTGTGCGGGCGTAATTTTAAATTCATTATTTTCAGAACCTTCGACATAAACCGGTGTACCTTCTGCTAGCTTGACTTGCTCAGGATAACTTACCCAGTAAGGAGTTGGAATGATAACTTCATCTCCCTCATCTAAAATCACTTGAAACAATGTATACAAAGCATGCTTTGCGCCTGAACATACGATAACTTCAGATGACTTGTATGTTAAGTTCTGGTCACGCTTAAACTTTTCAATAATTGCGTCTTTTAAAGGCATAAGTCCGCCTGCAGGTGTATACTTTGTTTGGCCCTCATTCATTGCTTTTACAGATGCTTCTAGTATATGCTGCGGCGTATTAAAATCCGGTTCACCTGCACCTAAGCCAATGACATCATGTCCTGCGGCTTTAAGCTCTTTTGCTTTGGCTGTAATAGCCAATGTCGATGATGGTGTTAAAGCTGATACACGTTTTGCTAATTTCACTAAAATCTCCCCCTATGAACTACGGCTATAACCAGCTATGTAAAGCTGATCATAGCAACAATTTTGCTTTACTCTAAGATGCAAAGCGTTTTATAACACGTATGCATAAACATACGTTATAAATAAACTCATTCAGGTTTTGTTAAGCTATATCGCTTCATAAACTCCCCGCTTGTAAAATCAATATAATAATAAGTTAAATGTTTTTCCTCTTGATCAATATAGGTAACTTCCCATAGCGGCTTTTCATTTTCAATTCCTAGTCGGACTGATTTAATTTCTTTCGGATTTCGATCTCGTTGAACAATTTCTATAGCTTGTTCTTTTGAAATTCCATCGGCTACTTTTTTCAACACCGCTTTTTGTTTTTGACTTTTTGGTACCCAAGCGATAACATCTTCATTTTTATCGTTAATACCTTCTACTACATAAAATGTATGGTCTCCAAAATATGCTTGTGTACTCGTCACAGATTTTAGATTAAAATCTTCTTTTGCCTTGGCTGATGCCTTTTTCTCGTCAACTTGTACATCGTTTACAGCCGCTTTATAAATTGAATGGGTTTGCCACCCTGCTACTAAACATACCATAACAACAATTCCAATAAACCACTTTTTCATCTTATCCCTACTTATGTACGATAAATCGTAAAAATTGCTTTACTTTGATCTTCTTGGTCTAATGCTAGTCCAAACATTAAATCTTTCTTTTTTAACGTTCGATTTAAGCTGTCCACTATTTTATATAAATCAGAAGAATGCTCAATGCGAACGGTTGATAAAACTTCAATTTTGCTTTCCATGTTGTTCCTCCTCTTACCAAACACCTCTAAATAAATGATTATCTGTTTATCATAACACACGGCTTAGCTTTTGGGCTATTGTATTCCCTATCTAAACATAAAATCAAGCTAGGAAAACTCGCTCTGCTATAGCTAAAACCTCTCTATTTTTATTATAATTATCTCTCTTTCTTTTGCAAAAGAAATTTAGGTCGTCTTCTTAAATTTCATAACATCATAAATCGTAGGTGACATTTTAATAGAAAGCGATTCCCTTTTATTTGTATCGTATAACTCGATCCAGCCATCCGTTAACCGTGATGCAAGGTCAGGATGAATGGTGCGATTCTCTTTTGAAAATAAGACACCAATTTGTGGGTTTAGCTGTTTTAAAAACGGCTCTGATAACGGCTCACCTTCACCAAAATTTGCGAGTTTAATTAAGTCTATTTTTCTTACTGGCTTCATAAGCAAATGCTGCTCAATAGTAGATGCAGGGCTACTCATATAAAGCATTTGATGTTCTCCAAATGCTACTATAAAATCCATGGAAGGGATATTCTCTTCTTCATGATAAAGAACGGATACATGAATATGTTTTGATAGCTGATACATATCCTTAGTTTTCCACATAGTGGTATGCTGAGTTTGTAATTCTTTTGAGCCTTTGGGCACAATTAATTCTTCTACCTGATATTGCTTTGTAACCCAATCAACATTTCCGTTGTATTTCTCGCTTTGCTTTGTAATAATCACTTGGTTAATTTGCTTAATATGGTAAAAATCCAGCCAATAAGCTAGCTCTTTTCGCGATCGTTTACTGCCTGTATTAATTAGAATAACGCGATTCGTCCCGTCTTGTACAAGTGTGGCTTCTCCATCGAATAAAGGAAAAAAGGAAATTGCTGCTTCGTCTTCTTTGAGGCTAAAGTCTACTTGACTAGCTCCCTGAACAATGCAAGCATTGCTGAACAAGCACAGGCAAACTGCCCATATTAACATATTTCGATTAATCATGTTAAACACACTCACTTCCTTTGTTTTCCACTATTAGGGTGTACATCTACAAGAAAAGCTATGCAAAAAAAGCTTTAGCACATTCCGTGCTAAAGCCTCTTTGACATCCACCATGTTTCAAAATCGTGGAGCGCTACTGAGAATGATTCACTTACGATATCTACATCTGGCAAAGAATGAAGAAAATGAGAGCCATACATCGTTGTAATCATGCGGTTATCTAAAATAAAGATAGATCCTTTATCTTGCTTAGTTCGAATTAGTCTTCCGAATCCCTGCTTAAAACGAATGACAGCTTGAGGGAGCGAATAATCCATAAATGGATTTTTTCCTTCTTTTCGCAGCTGCTCAAATTTTGCTTTTAGAAATGGGTGTCGTGGTGACGCAAAAGGTAAGCGAACAATGATGAGACTAGATACCAGTTCACCAGGGAGGTCAATACCTTCCCACAAGCTGTTCGTTCCTAGTAAAATAGATTGTGAAAACTGCGCAAAGTCTTTTAGTAATCGATTTCGATTACGCGTTGTCACTCCTTGACCAAGGATAACAAATTCCTCTAAATCATTTAATTCTTTCATATACTGATAGGTCATCTTTAACATTTCATAAGAGGTAAATAGTACAAGCATGCGCCCTTTTGTGATAGATGCAATATCTAAGATACTTTCTGCCATAATCGCACTATACTCTTCAAGCGTCACATCATTTACAGCTGGCATATCTTTTGGAATATATACCTTTGCCTGTTTTCGATAGTCAAAAGGAGATGGTATCGTCATTTGCAGTGGTTGAAAATCATACAACCCAAGCTGTTCAATAATATAAGAAAAAGAATGATTCACTGTTAGCGTAGCAGAAGTTAGTATAACGCTTTGCTTTTTCGCAAAAAACGTATCTGCTAACGTGTCCGCCACCGAAAGCGGTTGACGATATAAAAAAGTAGCGTTTGCCGCTCCTTTTGGCTCTATTTCAATCCATGTCACCTCTTCAAGATGTGTTTGAAAGAAAAAATCTGCAAGCTCGCTTGACAGATGATGAAATTGTTCAATTGCGCTTGTCAACTCGTGAATATGAGACTGTTCTCTTTTTGTAAGCTGCTCGTGATAGGAATCCATCACCTGAAAATCAGCATGTAAAAGAGATAAAATATCGTTCATTAAAAAACGCACTCGAGATGCTTGTTCCTGGATGGCATGCCAATGAAGGTTGTTCTCTTCTTGAGCATTATAACGGTAGCTTACTCGTCCAATTTCACTATCCGTTTGCTTATTTTTTTTCATTACATACGCATGGACAAGACGAAATAAGTCATCACATTCAATACGAAGCTTCTCTAGCAGCTCTTCTAGTTTTTTTGCATTTAGCCCTATATCATGTTTCTGACAAAGCTTATGTACTTTGTTTAATAACCCCTTATCTTCTAACAACCCTATTCTGCTTAATAGAGCATGAATAGAAAAATAATCAAGTCTTCCACCAAGCTCTTCACTTGCAATGGTGTCAAAGTGATGAGCTTCATCAATTACAACTTGCTCATAGCTTGGAAGCAAGTTTCGCTTGCTAACCACATCTAACAAAAGAAGCCTGTGATTTGTAATGATAATCTGAGCTTGTGCTGCACGAGCCTGTGCACGATTATAAAAAGAATGTTGATTCCAAGGATGCTTAAAGTCTAAATGGGAAGGATTGCTTTCATTCAGCTGTTCCCAAAATAGCTTTCCACCGGACGGCAAGTTGATTTCATCAACATCTCCTGTCTCCGTCTCCGTAAGCCAAATCAATAGTTTGGCTTTTGTTAAAATAACGTCATAGTTATGATTGCGCTCTTTTAAAAACTGATTGAATTTTCGAATGCTAAGATAATGCTCACGCCCCTTTAAAACTGCTGCGTTTAATTCAAACGGCATAAGCTTTTTTAACATAGGTATATCTCTTTCCATTAGCTGTTGCTGTAACGTTACGGTATGCGTTGAAACAACGATAGGCCTTTTATGCTGCTGAGCATAAAAAGCAGCCGGAATTAAATAAGCAATCGTTTTTCCAATACCAGTTCCCGCTTCAATAAGCGCATGCTCGTTATCCGTTAAGCTTTCATGGACAGCATTCATCATTTGCTCTTGACCCGTTCTCTTTTCAAATGTGCTAAACACTGACGCTAAATTTTCTTTTTGCTCTTGAAATTCCTCATATGTAACAAGAACTTCCGATGGCTTCACAACAGGCTTTTGCTTTTTTAGCGCTAAGCCATGAACAAAATCATATCCTTCATGATAATCATCTTTCTTTTGATTCATTATACCTTGAATTAACTCACCAATCTCACTTTTTAAATGCAAAGACAGCGTATATAGCTGCTTTAATGTTGTAAGTGGAAGACCATTTAACTTTTCCATTAACAATAGTAAGATTTTCGCCGTCACTTCAGCATCACTGTCTGCTTGATGAGGCTGATCATGATTTAAATTTAAATACTCAGCAAGCTGGTTGAGCTTATAACCCTCTACTGTAGGGAGAAGCATACGCGCTAATTCCACCGTATCCACCGTGGACGGATACAGCTTATCGTATCCATTTTGAGCTAATGACTCCTGGAGGAAATTAAGGTCAAAAGCAACGTTATGCGCTACAAAATAAGCATCTTCTAACAGCTCAATAATTTTCTCGGAAATATCCTCAAACGTCGGGGCACCTTCAACCATGTTTTGATGAATATTTGTCAGTTGTGAAATAAAAGGAGGAATTGGTACATTGGGGTTCAAAAACGTTGAGAAACGCTCAACTATTCGGCCGTTTTCAACAACCACGGCTGCAAATTGAATAATTTGATCTCCTTGTTTTGGAGAATGTCCTGTCGTCTCTAAATCAACAACAACAAAGCGCTTATCCATCATCATGACCTCACCTGCCTGTTCTTATAGTATAAAAGAAAATACCTGCTTCTATACGAAACTACTTATGTAGAGCTTCTATTCGCTCAAAAAAATCCCCCTCGATTAAGGGGGATAATATTATAAAATTGTACCAGCTGGCTCTTGTTTAAGCAATTGTTTAATTTTGTTCTGTTCATCCATGATGGCTACTGTTGGATGATGATCAGCTACTTTTTCTTCTGCTACTAGTACATAAGAGATAATAATAACAACATCTCCGGGCTGTACGAGACGTGCTGCCGCACCGTTTAAACAAACCACTCCGCTGCCTCTCTCTCCCGGTATAACATACGTCTCTAGGCGAGCACCATTGTTATTGTTCACAATTTGTACTTTTTCATTTGGCTGGATACCTACAGCATCAATTAAATCTTCATCAATCGTAATACTTCCCACATAGTTTAAATTTGCTTCTGTCACATGTGCTCTATGAATTTTTGCGTTCATCATTGTTCGAAACATCAGGAAACCCTCTTTCTATGGTCAGATTGCCATAATAATATTATCAATTAATCGAGCTTTAGAGAATTGTATAGCGAGCGCAATAATAACCTGTCCATCTAGCTTATTTAGAGGCTTTAGCTCAGGGTAAGAATAAATCGCTACGTAATCTATTGTACCGCTCGTATTATTTTTAATCGTTCTTTCAATCTGCGCTTTAATTGTCGCAACGTCACGCTCACCGCTTTCAACTAATTGCTTCGCTTCTTGTAGACTTCGATACAAAGCAGGCGCTTCGTTACGCTCAGCATCTAGCAAGTTCACATTTCTTGAACTTTTAGCAAGACCATCGTCTTCTCGCACCGTATCAACCGCTACGAGCTCAATTGGGAACTTAAAATCAGTAATCAATCCATGCACCACGGCTACTTGCTGAGCATCCTTTTTCCCAAAGTATGCTCGCTTAGGCTGTACAAGATGAAACAGTTTTGTTAGGACTGTTGCAACACCGTCAAAATGACCTGGACGCTTGGCTCCACAAAGCACATCTACACGGTTAGTGACCGATATAGAAATGGAAGCTTGACCAGGATACATTTCATCCACGCTTGGGTAAAATAAATAATCAGCCTCTTCCGCTTTAGCTAAGCGTTCATCACGTTTAAAGTCTCGTGGGTACGTATCAAAGTCCTCGTTTGGTCCGAACTGAGTTGGATTAACAAAAATGCTTAAAACGACCACATCGTTCTCTGCACGCGCCTGTTTAAGTAGCGCGAGGTGACCTTCATGTAGAAATCCCATTGTCGGTACAAATCCAATTGTTTTCCCTTGACGCTGAAGCTGAATCGAAAGCTCTTGCATATCTTTGGCAGTAGAGATAACTTTCATCTTACTTCCCTCCATATAGAGCCGTTAGCTGTTCATCGTTCATGCTAAATGTATGGCTCTCTTCCGGAAATTTTCCAACTTTAACATCGTGTACATACTGAGAAAGTCCTTTTTTTGCAACCTCTCCAATGTTACCAAATGGCTTAACGAATTTTGGAAAGCGCTCAACCCCATACGTCAACACATCATGATAGACAAGCACCTGACCATCCGTTTCTTTTCCTGCTCCAATACCAATGGTTGGAATGCTTAGCTTCTTCGAAATATCTTCTGCTACTTGTTTCGGTACACATTCTAAAACTACTGCTATTGCACCCGCTTGCTCACATTTCACGGCATCTTCAATTAGCTTTTTCGCTTCACTTGCTTCTTTACCTTGTACCTTGTACCCCCCCAGAACACCGACAGACTGTGGTGTTAAACCAAGATGAGCAATAACTGGAATCCCTGCTTGTGTTAATTCTGAAATCGTAAAAATAACATCGTCTGCGCCTTCTATCTTTAGAGCATGCGCCCCGCTTTCTTGCATAATTCGAGCTGCTTGTTTCATCGTTTCTTCTTTTGAAATATGATAAGACATAAAAGGCATATCCGTTACGATAAATGTATTAGGCGCTCCTCTTTTCACCGCTTTTGTATGATGAATCATGTCATCGACCGTCACTGGAATAGTTGAGTCATACCCTAATACAACCATTCCCAATGAATCTCCTACTAAAATCATGTCCACCTCTGATGCTTCCGCATATTTTGCAGACGGGTAGTCGTAAGCAGTAAGCATAACAATCGGTTCTTGTTGCTGTTTCATTTTTAAGAAATCAAGCTTCGTTTTCACAATAAATCTCCTCCTATACTAGAGGAGATGACAACGCAAAAAAACCTTCTTACACTTAAAAAGGAAGAAGGTTTTTGACAAAAGCAGTCTATAGCTAAACAGCGTGCTTAAGAGCACACGCTTGTCCTTATATATTGTCATCCCTCTGTCCTAGTCTTTTTTAGATCAAGGCAGTTCGTAAACGATAAATTATAAAAAAGAGTATCAGGTGAAGTTCTGTCGATACTACCCTGATACTCGTATTATAAAGAAATATTCTTACATTTTCTAGTTTTATTTCGAAGAGAGTTCAATATCAGCAGAATGAATATGATGAACCGTTCCATAATCATCCTCTAACAGCAGGACGCCATCGTTTGTAATCCCTTTTGCGTACCCTTCAATCGTTGCTTTCAAAGTGCGTGCAACAATCCGCTTTCCAATGCTAATAGAATAAGATTCCCATAAGTGCTTTACTAACCCAAAACCATTTTCTAAATAATCTTCATACAAAGATTCCATCTTTAAGAAAATCGCTTGCATAAGAGCTGCACGATTCACTTCTTTTTGCTCTTCAATTGATAAAGATGTCGCCAAGTGTTGAATATCAGAATCAAAATGTTCTAGCTTTTGATTCACATTGATTCCAATTCCAATAATAACAGAGTGAACTTGCTCAACATCAGCTTGCATCTCAGTTAAGATTCCTACTAGCTTTTTATTGTTCACTAAAATATCGTTTGGCCATTTTATATCGGGTAGTACATTTGTTATTTCTTGTATTGCTTGTACAATTGCTACGGCGGCTAATAGTGTCAGCTGTGGTGCATGCTGTGGTGGAATTGCAGGTCGCAAGATAATACTCATCCACACTCCCGTGTATTTTGGAGAGTACCATTTACGAGCCAAGCGACCTCGACCAGCTGTTTGCTCTTCCGCTACAACTACCGTTCCTTCGACAGCTCCTTCTTGAGCAAGACGATGTGCAATTTTTTGTGTTGACTCCACAGTTTCTTCATAGTAAAGATTTTGACCGATTTTTTTCGTTTGCAGACCAAGAAGCAGCTCATTTGTACTTACTTTATTAGGCTTAGTAACGATGCGATAACCTTTCTTTCGAACAGCTTCTAGTTCATAGCCTTCTTTTCGTAAGTCTTCAATATGTTTCCAAACTGCAGTTCTTGAACAGCCTAGCAAGTCGCTAATGCGCTGCCCAGATACATATTCACCTTCTGCGTTTGTAAACATCTCTAATAACGTTCTTCTAATATCTGTTTGCAAGACTGTACCCACTCCTTTATCGACCCTTTGCTATTTTGTAATTCACCATTCAACACTTTCTTCTCTATATCCTGTAACAAAGTTGAAAGCCATGGACCACCCTTACGATCTAGCCATGTCATAACATCTTGGCCCGTAATAGCAAGTTCCTTCATAGAGTGAATAGGAAGCTCTCGATAACGAGAAATAAGCAAAGTTGTATGAAGATAGTTAGTGCTTCTTACTAATTGCAGAACTCGGTTTACTCTTAGGGCAGACTCTTCTCCAAGTTGATACAATGTTTCTTTTGACCAACCATTTTCTAAGACGTCCTCAAGTCCACCAAGCTGAAGCTTCACGGCCTTTATTTGTCGATTAGCAAGCTTCCATTGACGTAAAAATGGATCAGGATCAACACCTAGCAAATAAAGGAGAAGTGTCCAGCATTCCGATATATCTTCAAGCATCATCCAGTCGTATTTACACAAGCGGCGAAAAGCTTCTTCACCAATATCTAATCCTGGCAAGTGCTCATATAATTTAGTGTCTGCTATGAGCGCAAGCGCTAAAGAAGGGCGTTTACCCAAAAGAAGCTTCTCAAACTCAATGGTAATTCTTTCAACTGATACGTGCTTCAATAGATCTCCATGCTCTGAAATAGCTCTCTTCGTTTTATCTGAAATAGAAAATGCTAGCTGACTAACAAACCGAACCGCTCTCATCATTCGCAGCGCGTCTTCGTGAAAACGTTCTTCTGGATTTCCTACCGTACGGATAAGCTGATTCCGCAAATCTTCTCTACCGTTAAACGGATCAATAATTTCACCTTTTTCATTCATAGCCATGGCGTTGATAGTAAAGTCACGACGTTTTAGATCTTCTACCAGTGATGAAATAAACTGAACGGATGCAGGACGCCTGAAATCTTCATATTCCCCTTCTGATCGAAAGGTAGTAACTTCATATTGCTCTCCTTCATGAAGCACCACAACGGTTCCATGCTCAATCCCCACATGAATTGTTTTTGAAAATAGACTCATAACATCGTCAGGAAGAGCAGATGTTGCAATATCTACATCACCTACTTTTCGCTGTAAGATCATATCTCGAACAGCACCACCAACAAAATAAGCTTCATGTCCAGCTTGCTGTAGTGTGTGAATAATAAATAATGGATGGATGAAAGGCTCTTTCATAATATCCTCCATTCCTTAACGTTGTACAAGATTGTAATAAAGCTGTTCATATTGATTTACAATCTCCGTTGAATGAAATTTTTGATTCACTGCCTGTAAAGCGCCTCTGCTTATTTGTTGATGAAGCTGTTGATTACTTAGCAGCTGAACGGCTTTATCTGCAGCTGTTTCAACGTCTCCTAATTCACAAATATAACCCGTTACGCCATCTTCAATAACCTCTGGGATTCCACCGATTCTTGTACCAATACAAGGTACTCCGCAAGCCATTGCTTCTAGTAACACAAGACCAAAGCTTTCTTTTTCAGAAAACAATAGCTTTAAATCACTAATTGAATAGAGTTCTGCTACGTTATCTTGCTTTCCTAAAAACAACACCGCACCCTCAAGTTCCAATTCTTTTACAAGCTGACTTACATTTCTCATATCTGGACCGTCTCCAACGAGCAACAGCTTAGAAGGAACACGTTCATGAATTCGTTTAAACGCGTGCACAACATCTTGCACTCTCTTAACTTGACGGAAATTTGAAACGTGAATAATGACCTTTTCATCTTCTAAAATTCCATAGTCCTGCTTTAAATTCCCTACATCTTTTCGATAATATTCTCGCTCATCAATAAAGTTATAAACTGTGCAAATATCTTTATCTGGACTAATGAGCTGGTTCGTTTGCTCAATTAACGCGTCAGATACGGCAGTCACACAATCAGATTTTTCAATGGCAAACTTAATTAGTTCTGTTAGCGATGCGTCTTCTCCAAGAACTGTAATATCTGTTCCATGAAGGGTTGTTACTATTTTTAGATTGGGTGACACCATTTGCTTAGCTAGAAACGCACACACCGCATGGGGAATGGCATAATGAGCATGAATTAAATCTAGTTCCTCACGCTGTGCAACTTCTGCCATCTTACTTGCTAGTGCCAAGTCATAAGGTGGATACTTAAATACCGAATACTGGTTCACTTCTACTTCATGGAAATAAATATTTGGGTACACCTTGTTTAAGCGAAAAGGCATACTTGATGAAATGAAGTGAATTTCGTGTCCTTTTTCTGCAAGGAGCTTTCCTAATTCAGTTGCAATGACGCCAGAGCCGCCAACTGAAGGATAACATGTGATACCAATTTTTAGTTTCATCTAACGCCACCTACTAGGTCATCATAAATAAGTAGGGGCTTCTTAGAAAGAAAACCTTCTGCATACTGAACGCCTACTTCTTTTCCAAACATGCGCTCGCGGCTTTCAACGGTTTCTATGTATCCGTTAACCAGCGGCGTCTCCACGCTTCCTTCCTGTTTGATAAACTGACTTTCATATGCTTGTAAGCTTTGTTTTTTCTTTTCGAATGTATTCGTTACATCAACAGCGAAGTCAGGTTTATGAAAACCATTAATCATATAAAAATACAGTCCATCCGTTCGATGAGCCCCCATGTTTTGTTCTGCCGTATAGTTACGAATTCCAGCTGAAAATACGGCTTCTTCGACTAGACGCGCGCAGTTTCCATGATCAGGATGACGATCATCAAAATAAGGAGCAAACACAAGTTTCGGCTGACATTTACGTATTACTGATACAATTTCTCTAATGTAGGATTGTTGTAAGAACAGTCCTCTATCCGGTAGCTGTAATTGAATTCGCTTGTGTACACCGAGAAGTTGTCCTGCCTTTTCAGCCTCTTGTTTGCGTAGCTCTACTGTTCCATTTGACGATAGTTCTGCTTCTGTCAAATCACAGATAACAACCTTTAAACCTTGCTCAGTCATCTTGGCGATGGTACCACCCATGCCGATTTCAACGTCATCAGCATGAGCTCCAAAAGCAAGAACATCTATTTTTTCAATCATTTTATTTCACCCTATTGTTTTAAAATTGAACGCCATTGTAAATCTCCTCGTTCTAAACCATGAATTAGAACCTCAGCTGTTCCCATATTGGTCGCAAGTGGAATAGCATATACATCACATAGGCGCATAAGTGCTGATACATCTGGCTCATGAGGTTGAGCTGTAAGCGGGTCACGAAAAAAAATAATCATATCCATTTTGTTCTGCGCAACAAGGGCACCAATTTCTTGGTCTCCACCTAATGGTCCAGATTGAAAACGATGAATGGCCAACCCAGTCGCTTCAGAAATTCGCATTCCCGTTGTGCCTGTTGCGAAAAGCTCATGTTCCTTTAAAATATGTTGGTAAGCAGTTGTAAATTGAACCATGTCATTTTTCTTTTTATCATGTGCAATTAATGCTATTTTCATATATGCCTCTCCTTATTCAATGATATTTTCCAGACCATATACAAGCGTATCAACATTTATTACTGCTTCAACTGCAAGCTTTACACCGGACATGAAGGATGCACGATTATACGAATCATGACGAATCTTTAGTCCTTGTCCAAAACCGCCAAATAGTACTTCCTGGTGAGCAATTAACCCAGGTAAGCGTACGCTATGAAGGTGGATCCCATCATACGTAGCTCCTCTTGCCCCCGCTAAAATTTCTTTTTCTTCTGGGTGACCTTGCTGTTTCGTTTCACGAACTTCGCTGATAAGCTCTGCTGTTTTTAACCCTGTTCCAGAAGGTGCATCTAGCTTCTGATCATGGTGAAGCTCAATAATTTCAACATCGTCAAAATATTTTGCCGCCATTTGAGAGAACTTCATCATTAAGATAGCACCGATTGCAAAGTTTGGAGCAATGATACAGCCGATTCCTTTTTCCTCTGCTAATTCTTTTAATTCCGCTAAATCAGTTTCCGAAAAACCTGTTGTTCCGACTACTGGACGGATGCCGTATTCTAACGCTTTTTTCGTATGTACTCTTCCAATTTCAGGCGTTGTTAAATCAACTAATACATCAGCTTCAACAGCTTGAAAGCATTTTTCAATATCTGTAAAGATAGGAGCCTGAACATTTGGCATTCCTTCTACTTCACTAATTAACTTCCCTTCATGAACGCGATCAACTGCAGCTACTAATTCAAATGCTTCCGTCTCTTGAATTAATGTCACAGCTTCTTTTCCCATTCTCCCACGAGGACCTGCAAGTATAATTCGAATTTTTTTCATGTTAATTCTCTCCTTGTTCATCAATTTTTGTCCAACGATCTTTATCACGCGTATTAAATTTCTCCATAACGCGATTATGTGCTTCTTCTAAATCGATATTTAGCGAATTGGCAAAGCAAATTAATACAAATAAAATATCGCCCATTTCCTCTTCAACTGTCCGCTCTGCTTCCGTTGTCTTTTTAGGTTTTTCTCCGTAATAATGATTAATTTCACGCGATAACTCTCCAACTTCTTCAGTCATACGAGCCAGCATCGCCAAAGGGCTAAAGTAGCCTTCTTTAAACTGTCCAATATATTGATCAACTTCAGCCTGCATTTCCTTCATTGATTTGTCCGTCATATGTATTCACCTCTTTACCTTCTATGCCTGTCTCATTAAATAATAGATATTTAACTTTTCATTTTTTGTACATTCAACTTCATATTATAACATCTCTTTCCTAAATTTCTTAATAGAAAAGTTTGATTAACAAACATTATAAATGAATAAAGCTGTTCTCTTTAACCGTGCATGATTAAATCTTTAAACGTGTATGATACAAACAAAGCGCTCTGGACGGTTCATTTGGATGATGACACTTCTCTTATTCATCTAGTATGATAGGAAAGAATAGACTCATGTTTATAAAAGGAGGTTTTTATTGTGAAAGGACTAAGGTTTAAGAATATCTTTTTTATTTTGTTAGGTTCAGCTATTTTTGGGTTTGGACTTGTGAATTTCAACATGCAAAACAACCTGGCAGAGGGAGGGTTTACTGGTATTACACTGCTTTTATACTTTTTATTTAACATCGACCCTTCCTATTCAAACTTAGTGCTTAACATTCCACTATTTTTTGTTGGATGGAAGCTGTTAGGACGAACTTCATTTTACTACACTATACTCGGAGTTATTAGTCTTTCTGTGTTCTTATGGGTTTTTCAACGGTTTCCAGTCGATATGCCTTTAAAAGATGACATGACGCTTGCTGCTTTATTTGCGGGTGTATTTATTGGAGTTGGCCTTGGGATTATTTTTAGATACGGAGGCACAACGGGTGGAGTTGATATTATCGCTCGTCTCGTTCAGAAATATATTGGATGGAACATGGGCAAAACAATGTTTTTATTCGACTTTCTTGTTATTATTACTTCCCTTATTTATTACTTGACTTATACAGAGGCAATGTATACACTCGTAGCCGTATTTGTCGCTGCTAAAGTTATTGATTTTATTCAAGACGGCGCTTACGCTGCAAAAGGAGCAACCATTATCTCTACTCATAACGAAAAGATTTCAGCAAAAATCATGCAAGAAATGGAGCGTGGAGTGACGATTTTAAAAGGCCAAGGATCTTACTCTAAACAAGAAACTAACGTATTGTACTGTGTCGTAAGTAAAAATGAAATCTTTCGATTAAAACAGGTCATCACTTCTGTTGATCCATATGCGTTTGTAGCGGTGAGTGACGTTCACGATGTACTAGGTGAAGGCTTCACATTAGATGAAAATAAAAAACCTTTAGAACGTTAAGTTATACATACAAAGAGACTGTACATAACTAAATGCTCCTTTCTCAGGAGAGGACTTATAACGTTTCTACAATAGTTTAATTATAAGAACAGGCTTGTTTCATTGTGCTGCAGACACCCCAGTGCAGGGGTGTCTCAGCCTTTCCTCCTTATCACGCAGGAGTCGAGTATCCTGCCTTCATTCCTCTCTCTTTTAATTATCTTGCAAAATCAATAAAAAATATCCGAGCTATCGAAAGTAATTAACTCCCGATAATTCGGATATCTCATTGACTGAAATACTTCTGTTCAGCCTTATTTCAATTAATCTTCATTGTTCATTCCTGTGTAAATTAAGATTAAACGCACAAGCTCTAGTACTGCAACCGCTGCTGCTGCAACGTATGTTAAAGCCGCTGCGTTTAGTACTTTTCGCGTCTCACGCTCTTCGTCATTGCGAATCACACCGCTTGATACGAGTAGGTTCATCGCACGATTTGAGGCGTTAAACTCAACTGGAAGCGTTACAACCTGGAATAAAACAGCTGCTGCCATAAATACAATACCTAGCAGTAGTAGGCCGCTCATCTGAGCAAAAATTCCAATCATAATTAAAATCCATGAAAAATTTGACCCGATGTTCGCTACCGGTACTAGGGCATGACGCATGCGTAAAAACGAATAGTTTTCATCGTCTTGAATTGCGTGCCCTACTTCGTGGGCTGCTACCGCTGCGCCTGCCACGGATGTTCCGAAGTAGTTATCTTCAGATAATCGTACTACTTTTGAACGTGGATCATAGTGGTCAGACAACACGCCGCGAACTGGCTCAACTTGAACGTTGTACAAGCCGTTTTCGTCCAAGATACGTCGTGCCACTTCAGCACCTGTCATTCCAGAAGAACTGCTTACTTTTGAATATTTTTTATAAGCACTTTTCACTTTAAACTGTGCCCAAATCGGCACTAAAATAATGATGAGAAAATAAACCAAAAACCCCATCTGCACACTCCTTTACTTGTATGGTTGGTACATTTTCATTTTAGACAATTCGAATATGTCCGTCAATCATTTCGCTCTGGCGCAGCTTTTTGAACACGCTCTGCTCGATACTTACGAAAACCAACATACGATAAAGTAAATACAATAATACTTCCTGTCGTAATCATCACCCATATAAGTGACGGATCTACCTTATCTTCTTTTAAGTGTTCAAACAAAGACTGAAAATCTTCTTCTGCTGCTACTAATTCTTGTGAAGACATCACCATTGCATCATCTTGCTTTAAATCTTCGATATGCTGTTCAACACGTTTAATATCCTTATCATCGACATCTACTTGAACACTTGGAGAAATCAGTTCATAGGCTTGCAGTAAACTTTGAAGCTCTTCTTGATACTGCCCATCTTCACCTTTTGATATACTCATTTTCATATCTTGAAACGTGGTAATAACTTCTTTTTCCATTTCTGTCCAGAGGGGTTGATACTCACTTGATAAAGCATCTACTAGTAACCGAAACTGTAATGTTGTACTTACAGGGTTACTGTTTTCATCCCCTAGTGCTCTCTCAACATTTTGAGCCGTTACGACCAGCACTTGATATTCTTTGGCGGATAAATCTAAATCATGTATATTTACGCTAGAAACTTCATGTGAAAATTCTTTCACTAAATTACGCGCTTCATCATATTTTTCTTGCTGAGCAAGGTCTAATGTTTCATCAGCAAGTTCATTTAACTTATCCCAAGTTTGCTGTGTAGCCGCATTAACTGATGTTGTTAATAGTAAAAAAATAAGCATGGCGATGACAGATATTTTCTTGTTCATTCTTGTCCCTCCTCTAGCTTCTATTAGAAACTTATGAGGAATAGGACAAGAGTAGACCTATTAAATCCCTACTTCAAAGGTGTAATAAAGTTTTGCGTATAAAACTTTTCATACACGCCAACACCAAGATGAGTAAAATCATTATTTAAAAGCGCCTTACGGTGACCTTCACTATTTAACCAACCTTCAACCGCAGCTGGACCATCCGTATAGTTAGATGCAATGTTTTCACCAGCCATCCGATACAAAACGTCTCCTTTTTGCAGACGATTTCCTAAATCACCTTGAACTGGAGACTCATGAGCGAAATATTTTAAATCACTCATTTCTTTACTGTGTAAATAAGCTACTTTCGCCGTGTCTTCATCCCATGATAACGAATCTTTTCCATGGCGCTTTCTAATCACATTCGTTAAGTCGATAATTTGCTGGGAAGCTCCCTCTTCAATCTCTTTCCACTCTTCTGGAGAAAGTGATGGTGCTTCAGGCAGGCTCCCTCTATACATTACTTCATACGGCTTTTGCTTCACTAAAGTTTCACTATCCATCACGCGGATACTTGATAACGTATTTAAAAATTGATCAAAATAAAGCTGAATATATACATCATTGTACCTTACTAATGGGCGCATTTTTAAATCTTCATCATTCAGTTGAAATTGATAGGAATTAAGCCCTTCTCTTAACTCAACTTCTCGCTCGATTTCAACAGCTTTGTCTACTTCAGATCGAGATTGACCAATTATAAATGGTGCGGTATTTACACTTTGACCAATAGAATATACGCTTACTACTCGATCGCCATCAACTCCTACTTGCATATAGGAGTTAGTGTCGCTTTTATATATCCACCAATCATAGTCATAGGCCGAAGGATCAACACGCATTGGTTCACCATACATGCCCATAACCTGTTCAGGGTGTAAGCCAATTAAATCAATGACGTTTTCCCCTTCTATTTCCGGTGCAGCTGTTTCAACTGCACGATTATTTTTAGTCTCATTATTTGAAACTTCTTCTTGTACTGATTCATTCACATACTGCTCCAATAAAGGGATATATTCATCAGCGTATACAAATGCAACGATTAACACGAGAACAAATATAATTTTTTTCAGCGTCAGTTCCTCTCCTTACCTTTTCAAGGGTTTGTAAAGCTATTATACATGTATTGACGTAAAAATAGCTAATAAAAAAAGCTATCAGCACCCATTGATGCCGACAGCTTTTCTTTAATTAATGAAGTTGATTGGAAATACGAGAAAGAGCTTGACCTGCTTGTTCATCTGTAAAGCGATACGTCGATAAATCTCCTAAAGCGACAACGCCAATCAGCTTGTTTCCTTCTACAACTGGAAGTCTTCTAATTTGGTGATTAGCCATAATTTTCACAGCTTCTTCTACCGTTGATTCGCTGGATACGGTTACTAGCTTATCACTCATGACGTCAGTTACTTTACTGGAATTCGGTTTCTTTTCAGCGATGCCTCGAATAACCAAGTCTCGATCAGTTATTAACCCAATTAATCGATCTTGATCAACAATTGGAATACTACCAACGTTTAACTCTTTCATCTTTAAAGCAACTTCATATACATTATCTAACGTCGTACATGTTTCAACGTCTGTTGTCATTACGTCACGAACATATTTCATTGACTCTCCTCCTTTACATTCAACGTTAGTTTGACCGTTTTCCCCGAAAACTTTCACTTCATTTAAGATTTCCTGGTCTTTTTAACTGAAAATTCGGATAAGCATTGCAAGTTTTATCCAATCATACTATGATGAAAATGGGAGAAACATTTGGTTTAAAGGGGGAAATGGAATGAAATTAGAAGATGTGGATTTTACTGATGTAAAAGTTGATTTAGAGCATGCTGATGAAATTATGAGCAGATTTGGACTAGTACGAGCTGGACAGTGGGACTACGAGCGGGTAACGTATGATCGAAAGTTTGAAATTCAGCACCATACCTTTTATTTGCGCGTACAAGGTTATGCTGCTGAAGGAGATATTGGCGGCAGGCATGCGTTAATTCAATTTATGACGCCATTGCTTGGTAAACACTATTATCCGCACGGCGTAGAGTATGGAGAAGGAGAAAACTTTCCTTCTACGCTAGTTGATCAATGTAAGCGAATTTTAAGCCAGATTCATTCTGAACTCCAAAGCGTTCAAGCTTCCTAATAAAAAGAGTGCTTACAACACTGTAAGCACTCTTTTTATTGAGAAGAAATCGGAGATGAAGTATCATAACCTGCTTCGAGTTCCATTTCCTGCTTCTTATCTTTTTCACGCTCTTTCTTTGCCCACCTAAAAAAGGTATAACCAAGAATGATACCATATACAATTTCTTGAATAATTTTCATGATGACACCACCAAGCTGCTGATCTTCTACCGGAGGCAATACGTTAAACATTTCTGGAGCTAATGCACCCATTGCTTGAATAACGTCTGGTGATACACAAAGTGCTAAAGCATTCACCCATGCCTGTGAGTCCGTATATGTTGCATACAGCGACGTATCAGCAAATATAATTAACGCACAAGCAGGAGTTAATAACATTCCATCAGCAAAAATGTAACCAATTTTTTTCACGCCATTTAATGTCTGATACTCCTCTAGCTTGTTTAAAAGTGGCCACCACATGCAAAAAGAAGCTATAAATAGCAATATGCTAATAATTGCGTGAAGTGTCATATCCGTCTTCACAGTGTCAAAAATAAGCGGGATATGATAAAGGGAAAATAATCCGTTAAAGACCAGCAAAGCAATGAGTGGCTTTGTCAAAAAGCGAAACACTGGCTTAAGACCTTTTTGGTGAACTATTAATCGCGCCATCCATGGCGGTGTTCCAAGGATAAGTAAAGGTGGAATAGCTAAATAAACCAATGCCATTTGAGCCATATGTGCACTAAACATCAAGTGCCCTAGTAAGTCTAACGGACCGCCTTTACATATGTATAGCAGCGCCATTCCAGATATAAAAAACGCTTTTGTTTTGCAATCAACTTCTTTACTTCCTTCAACCTTATATCGATACGGACCTGTGAACAGCAAATAAACAACTGTAACCGCACAAATAACCAAGAAGAAATACGGACTCCATAGCGCTTCGAATCCAAACATTCTTAAATTATTAATCACAATCCGTCCCTCCTTTACTTAGTTGCCAATCGTACATGCTTGAAAAGAGCTAGCAAGCGCTAGCTCTTCTTTAACTTACCACCAAATAATTGTAACAAATGCCCAAACTGTTATAAGTGCTACAAGCACTCCTGAATATAGAAACATCGTTGGCACTTCATGTCCTTTATGATTCATATGCATAAAGTAATAAAGCTGAAAGATAACTTGCACAACTGCTAACAAAATAATAACTGGTACGGTAAACCACCCGGTAAAACTATCGCTCCATACTGCAAAAAAAGCTACGAGCGTAAGGAAAATCATTAACGCAAACGAGATTAACTGCATTCGCATATCTTCAGCGTTTTTCTTCTTACGATACTGTAAGTCTACCTTTGGGTTACCTGTGTCAGAATGATTTGTTGCCATCTCTTCATCCCACCATTCCCATTAAGTATACAACTGTAAAAATAAACACCCATACAACATCAATGAAATGCCAGTATAAGCTTGCTACATAAAACTTTGGCGCGTTGTATAAATTCAAGCCTCGTTTTGAATTACGGATAAGTAATGAACCAATCCACAATAGTCCAAACGTTACGTGAGCTCCATGTGTTCCTACTAAAGCATAAAATGCAGATCCAAACGCACTACTCGTAAACGTATGGCCTTCATGAACATAATGCTTAAACTCATAAATCTCTAATAGTAAGAATGCTAACCCCAACAGCCAAGTAATCCACATCCAGAGCTGCATTTTCTTATAATTAAAGTTTTTCATATGATACATTGCATATACGCTTGTTAATGAACTTGTTAATAAAATCATTGTGGCAATAAATACAAGCGTAATATCAAATAACTCTTCTGCTTTTGGACCTGTATGCGTTGAATTTCTTAACGCTAAGTAAGTTGCAAAAAGCGAAGCAAAAAGTACTGTTTCTCCCCCAAGAAAAAGCCAAAATCCTATGAACTTATTTTTCCCTTCAAGGGTTGATTTCTCAGGCGAATCTGGAAAAGTTTCAGGCGTTAACTTTTGTTCTGCTTCCATCTTTATTTCGCCTCCTCATCAAGCAAGTCTTCTTTATGAATATGATAGCCATGATCATCAATCCATGAACGGAAGAACATGGAGATAAAGGTGATCACTAATCCGATAATTCCGACTAAGTCTCCCCAACCATAGTCGTTACGGAACAAGAAGCCAAATGCTGAAACAAACAAACCAAAGGAGATAATAAATGGAATGATTGATGAGTTTGGCATATGAATATCACCAAGCGGCTCAGCCGGTGTAATACCGTCTTTGTTTCCAGCACGTTTTTCTAACCAGAAAGTGTCTAATCCACGGACAAGCGGAGTTTGTTTAAAGTTGTATTCTGGTGGCGGAGATGAAATTGCCCACTCCAACGTACGCCCTTCCCCCCATGCATCACCTTTTGCTTTTGGTCCGTTAATGCTTGTTTTGATTACGTTAATAATTAATACAATTGTCGCCACTGCCATAAAGATTGCTCCAGCTGAACTGATTGCATTTCCAAGGTCTAAGCCCTGTCCTGGTAAAAATGTTGCTACACGACGAGGCATACCCATTAAACCTAAGAAATGTTGAATAAAGAACGTTAAGTGGAATCCAATAAAGAATAACCAAAACGTAATTTTACTAAGCGTTTCATTCAGCATACGACCAAACATTTTTGGCCACCAAAACGTTACTCCTGCAAAGAGAGCATACACAACTCCCCCTACAATAACATAGTGAAAGTGAGCAACGACGAAATACGTGTCATGGAACTGATAGTCCGCTGGTGCCGCGGCAAGCATAACACCCGTCACACCACCAATAACGAATGATGGAATAAACGCTACAGAGTACAGCATCGGTGATGTAAATTCAATGCTTCCTCCCCAAAGCGTAAACAGCCAGTTAAAAATCTTAATTCCTGTTGGTACAGCGATCGCCATCGTCGCTACTGCGAAGATTGCGTTTGCAATTGGCCCAAGGCCCGTCGTGAACATATGGTGAGCCCAAACCATGAATCCTAAAAACCCAATTAGCACTGTTGCAAACACCATAGAAGAGTATCCGAACAGTCTCTTTCTAGCAAACGTTGGTAAAATCTCAGAGAAAACTCCAAATGCTGGTAAGATTAATATGTATACTTCTGGATGTCCGAAAATCCAAAATAAATGTT
The DNA here is from genome assembly GCF_004348885.1 of Bacillus sp. CBEL-1. NCBI lineage: Bacteria > Bacillati > Bacillota > Bacilli > Caryophanales > Bacillaceae > Bacillus > Bacillus sp. CBEL-1. The sequence continues at coordinate 601,694 of NZ_SBIM01000003.1, forward strand.
CCCAAATAATCGTGTTTCCACCCATCGTTGGATCAAAGAAATTCCCACCAAACAAGCGATCAAAAATCATTAAAAATAATCCAACCGTTAAAGCAGGAAATGCAAATAAAATAAGTGCTGATGCCACAAATGTAGTCCATGTAAACAGCGGCATTCTCATGTAAGTCATACCAGGTGCTCTCATGTTAATGATTGTAACAAGAAAGTTAATACCTGCAATCAGCGTTCCGGCACCGGAAATTTGTAGACCTAATGCGTAAAAATCAATTCCGTGCGTAGGCGATGCCAGCGATAGTGAAGCGTATGATGTCCAGCCTGCATCAGGTGCTCCACCTCCTATAAACCAGCTTAAGTTTAGAAACAATCCACCAAAAGCAAATAGCCAAAAGCCAAGTGCATTTAAAAATGGAAATGCTACGTCACGAGCGCCGATTTGAAGCGGTACAACTGCATTCATTAGCGCAAATAACAACGGCATGGCTGCTAAGAAAATCATTGTTGTACCGTGCATTGTTAAGATTTCATTATATGTTCCCATTGCGACAAAGTTATTTTCAGGAACAGCCAGTTGAATTCGAATAAAAAGTGCTTCAATTCCTCCAACTATGAAGAAAAAACCTCCCGCAATTAAATACAAAATGGCGATTTTCTTATGGTCAACGGTTGTTAAATAGTCCCATATCGTCGCCCCTATACCCCTTTTTTGAGTGAGCGTACTCATAGCTAGACCTCCCCTTTTGAAAGCTAATTACCGTTTATTTTTCTTTCAGCTCCAATAAATACTCGGTTAGCTGATCGACTTGTTCATCTGTTAAGTCAGGATATGTATTGCTCATTTTGTTTCCTGGCTTAATTTCTTCAGGGTTTTTGAGCCATTGTTTTAAATTTTCTTCATTATGTTCTAAAACACCTGCAATACGCTCACGATCTGCAAATCCAGCTAGATTTGGAGCCTGACGCGCTTGTTCTGGTCGACCATCCTGCGCTTCAACAGCGTGACAGCCAATACAGCTTTCTGTAAAAATTTCTTCCCCTGCTTTTGCTGAAGCAGTCGATACGTCTGGTTTTACATCCTTAATATCGCTAACCCATGTATCAAACTCTTCACTTGGAAGAGCTTTAACTTTGAAGTCCATATAGGCGTGAGATGGACCACATAGCTCTGCACACTTCCCATAAAAAAGTCCGTTAGCGCTTTCAGCTTTTTCTGAATCAAACACAAGCCAAAACTTGTTCTCATTCTCTGTATTCGTGTCTACTTTTCCGCCCACTGAAGGAATCCAAAAGGAGTGTTTGACATCTGAGGCTTTCACGTTAAAATACACTTTTGTATCCGTTGGCACAACAAGATCTTGGGATGTAATAATTTTTTGGTTTGGATACTCAAACTCCCACCAATACAAGTTAGCTCTTACATTGACGACAATGGCGTCTTCCTTTTCCATTCCTTTCACATCAGCTAATTTAAACGTATCAGCTACTGTAGGAACTGCTAGGATAACAAGTAGAATAATAGGAATAACAGTCCAAAGAATTTCTAGCTTGTGGTTTCCTTCTACTTGTTTTGGAATCACATCTTCCTCACCTTTGCGGCGTTTAAAACGCACAACTACATACACAAAGATGATTGTAACAACAATAATTACAAGAACCATAATTGCTGTACTAAGCAGCATAAGTGAATACTGCTTTTCTGCCACTTCACCTGCAGGACGAAGCGTTGATAAAAAAGGCTCTCCGCAGCCAGCTAATAGCACGGCTACCAGACTAAACAACGATAAAACACGAAAGTTTAATCGCCATTTTCTCATAGCTTTTCCAACCTCTCTTTCATGGACGTGATTTTCTTATTTATAGCAGACAGCTGCCATAAATAAACTTTCTTCCTTCTATAATAAATTCTAGATTAGAAGAAATCCCCTGTATTTAAATTTTTATGTAGGACTACGGTGTCTAGGAGCTCGTTACGCAAAATAGATGATTTCTTAGCGGTCTCTTTAGGTAAGCATATGTTGTTGAAGCAGTGGTATGAAGAATCCGTTTACAGTTTTGACATCACAAAAATCATCCATTCACAAACATTTCACATTTGTTTCAGATTTCTGAAATCTTACAGCCTGATGTATGAACATGTAAAGATGTAAATCACTATATTTCTCCTGTTTATTAAAGCATATTTTGGAAAGTTTATGTGAAATTTTTTTGAAATAAATATGGATTTTTTTTGTCACCTTGTCTAAAACCCTATCTTCTACTTGATTATTGTATACTATTATAAGTAGAATAAGGTGTTGTATCTTGTCGAATGAGTTTAATAACTTATCTTTCTATCAATACAACCTTACACTTTCTACCATTATAACAAATGAATACATGCTTATGGGAGTTTATTCAAACTTTTTCAATGAAACCTTAAAGCGTTTGCTCTCATCTTAGCCATGTACTTCCATTCGTCTTCCTGTCTAAAGGAAACGTTTAGCGGACTAATTATCATACTTTAGGAAGGTGAATACATTGAAACGTGGATTAAAAGGGCTTTCGGTTATTGTAACGTTAGCAATGCTCCTGATTTTACTTGGAGGAGCACTTGTAACCAAAACTGGATCAGGAGATGGCTGTGGTGACTCCTGGCCTCTATGTAACGGTGAACTAATACCCAGCAACATAACATTTGAACTCGTCATTGAGCTTAGTCACAGACTTGTATCGGGGGCTTCAGGCATCTTAGTACTTTTACTTTGTGTGTGGGCTTGGATTGCACTAGGGCATATTCGTGAGGTAAGACCACTTGCTTTTATCTCATTTTTCTTCTTAGTTTTGCAAGCGCTAATCGGTGCCGCTGCGGTTATGTGGGGGCAATCGGATGCCGTACTTGCACTACATTTTGGGATTTCACTAATTTCATTTGCATCCGTTCTGTTATTAACCCTCATCATTTTTGAGGTTGATAAAAAGTTTGATGCAGACAGCGTCGTCATCGGTTCCACTATGAAAAAGCATATTTATGGGTCTATCCTTTATACGTACGTTGTTGTCTATACAGGAGCGCTGGTACGCCATAAAGAAGCAAGCCTAGCTTGTCCTGACATCCCATTTTGCTCCAATGCAAACAATTGGCTGCCAGGGGATATTAACCAGTGGATTCAAATGGGACACCGCACAGCTGCTACTTTGATTTTTGTTTGGATCTTAATTGCATTTATTCATGCATTTAAGCACTATCGTGACCAAAAGAACATTTATTATAGCTGGCTAATTGCTTTGGTGTTAGTAACACTTCAAGCTATTTCAGGTATGCTCGTTGTGGTTACTCGTCTAAACTTAGGATTAGCTTTAGCGCACGCTTTAATTATCTCTCTATTATTCGGCGTCTTGAGCTACTTGACTCTTCTAGCTACCCGCAGTAAAAAGACAAAATAAAAAGTACGAGCAGAAATTCTGCTCGTACTTTTTTTAGCTTTCAAATTCAACAAGTAAGTCGCCTGGTTGAATCGCCTCTCCACTTCCTACATGAATATTTTTCACAATACCATCAAACGGTGCTTGTACCGTTGTTTCCATTTTCATTGCTTCTGTAATCATGAGGTGGTCACCTTTTGATACCTTATCACCTTTTTCAACAATAACACGAATGACTGTTCCAGGCATAGATGCTCCAATTTGATTTGGATTTGTTGGATCAGCCTTCATTTTTGATACAACCGTTGTCTTCACACTTTCATCTTTAATGACAACTTCACGAGGTTGACCATTCAATTCAAAGTAGATTGTACGATTACCGTCAGCTTGCGCTTCCCCAATTGATACAAGGCGAACAATTAATGTTTTCCCTTTTTCAATTTCAATTTCAGCCTCTTCTCCAAGGCGCATTCCATATAAGAAAGTAGCCGTATCAAGTACGGAAATATCACCATATTGCTCAACGGCTTTGTGATAATCCATAAATACTTTCGGATATAAAGCATAGGCTAAGGCATCAAAGCTTGTAACTTGACGTCCTAACTCATGGAATAGCTTTTCCTTAAGAGCATTAAAATCAACATCTTCTAACAGTTCACCCGGACGCACCGTAATTGGCTTTTTACCTTTTAAAATAATTTGTTGAAGCTGCTCAGGGAACCCACCGTGTGGTTGACCTAAATACCCCTCAAATAATTCAATAACTGAATCAGGGAAGTCTAATGATTCACCACGTTCAAATAGCGTTTCTTCCGTTAAGTTATTTTGAACCATAAACAGAGCCATGTCTCCTACAACTTTAGAAGAAGGCGTTACTTTGACAATATCACCAAATAACTGGTTCACACGTGAATACATGTCTTTTACTTCATCCCAGCGGTTTCCAAGACCAACTGCTTTCGCCTGCTGTTGAAGGTTGCTGTATTGACCACCTGGCATTTCATGAACATAAACTTCCGTATGTGGAGCATTCATGCCACTTTCAAAATCTTGATAGTACTTACGTACATCTTCCCAATAGTAAGATAGCTGTTCAAGGTTTTGGATGTCTAACTTCGGCTTACGCTCCGTTCCTTCTAAAGCGTAATATAACGAATTGGCACTTGGCTGCGATGTTAAACCTGCCATTGCGCTTACTGCTACGTCCACAATATCAACGCCTGCTTCAATTGCCTTGGCATATGTTAGAATCCCGTTTCCGCTCGTATCATGCGTGTGAAGATGAATTGGAATATCCACCGTTTCTTTTAATGCAGATACTAAATCGTAAGCTGCTTGAGGCTTTAATAAACCTGCCATATCTTTAATCCCTAAGATATGGGCCCCAGATTGCTCTAGTTCTTTTGCAAGATTTTTGTAGTACGTTAAATCATACTTGCGACGAGATGGATCTAAAATATCGCCCGTATAGCACATTGCTGCTTCGGCAATTTTACCTGTTTGTCGTACGGAATCAATCGCTAACGTCATACCTTCAACCCAGTTTAAGCTATCAAAAATTCGGAACACGTCAATTCCTGCATACGCTGATTTTTCTACAAACTCTTTAATAACGTTATCGGGATAGTTTTTATATCCTACAGCGTTTGACGCACGCAGTAGCATTTGGAATAAAACATTTGGCGCCTCTTGACGGAGCGTCAATAAACGATCCCAAGGGTCTTCTTTCAAAAAGCGATACGCTACATCAAACGTCGCTCCTCCCCACATTTCAAGAGAAAATAAATCCGGTAAGAGTCTTGCTGTTGGATTAGCAATTTGTTTTAAGTCATTTGTACGCACACGTGTTGCTAGTAAAGACTGGTGTCCATCTCGGAACGTGGTATCTGTCAAAAGTACTTCCTTACGCTCCTTCACCCAGTTAACAAGCCCTTCAGCACCTTGTTCATCTAAGATTTGCTTCGTTCCATTTGGTACTGGCATCGATAAGTCTAATTGAGGAACGCGAGGTTTTGTGAAGATTGGTTTTTTCTTTTCAGCTACCCCAGGGAAACCGTTAACCGTAACATTTCCAATGTACGTTAGCATTTTAGTACCACGGTCTTTACGCTTAGGAAATACAAATAATTCTGGCGTAGTATCAATAAAGGACGTATCGTATGCTCCCGTTAAGAACTTTTCATGTTTGACCACGTTCTCAAGGAACGGAATGTTTGTTTTAATACCACGAATTCGAAATTCTTTTAAGTTACGAACCATTTTAGAAGCTGCTTGATCAAACGTTAAGGCCCACGTTGTTACTTTTACAAGAAGAGAATCGTAGTAAGGCGTAATGACTGCTCCTTGGAAGCTATTGCCCGTGTCAAGACGCACGCCAAATCCACCGCCTGAACGATACGCCATAATCTTACCCGTATCTGGCATAAAGTTGTTTAGTGGATCTTCTGTTGTTACACGAGATTGAATAGCATAACCATGCGTGATAATTTCTTCTTGTTTCGGTATTGCCACAACATCACTATGAAGATCATAACCATCTGCAATTAAAATTTGAGATTGAACGATATCAACACCTGTAATCATTTCTGTAATAGTGTGTTCCACCTGTACCCGAGGGTTTACTTCAATAAAGTAAAACTCTTTACCTGAAACTAAGAACTCTACAGTACCCGCATTTATGTAGCTCACGTTATCCATAAGCTGTACCGCAGCATCACAGATTTGATCGCGAAGGTCTTCACTTAGCGACAAGCTTGGTGCAACTTCTACTACCTTTTGGTGGCGACGCTGTACGGAACAATCACGCTCATATAAATGAACAACATTTCCGCTGTGATCCCCTAAAATCTGCACTTCAATATGTTTTGGGTTTTCAACAAGCTTTTCCACATATACCTCGTCGCTTCCAAATGCAGCTTTCGCTTCTGACTTAGCACGTTCATACGATTCTGCTAAGCTTGCTTCATCGCGAACGACGCGCATGCCGCGACCGCCTCCACCTAAAGCTGCTTTAATCATGAGAGGATACCCGTGCTGTGCAGCAAATTCTTTTGCTTCATCTAATGAATCAATTGGTCCATCCGTTCCTGGAATGACAGGGATATTGGCTTGAATTGCTTGATGACGAGCTTTTACTTTATCTCCAAACATATCTAAATGCTTAGACTTTGGTCCAATAAATATAATGCCCTCTTCTTCACAACGTTTTGCAAATTGGATATTTTCTGACAAAAAACCGTAGCCAGGGTGTATCGCATCAACATCATGTAGCTTTGCCGTTTTAATAATATCTTCGATGTCTAAATATGCATCGATTGGTTTTTTACCCATACCAACCAAATATGCTTCATCTGCTTTGTATCGATGATAGGAACCCGCATCTTCTTTTGAATAAATTGCCACCGTTCGAATATTTAGCTCCGTACAAGCTCGAAATACTCGAATTGCGATTTCTCCACGATTTGCAACTAGTACTTTTTTTATTTTTTTAGTTACCAGACTCACATCGAATTCTCCCTTCAATCTTTATATAAACTTCAATATATAGCAAAATTGGATAAAAGAAAAGCAAAAATGAACGGAAAGTTATAAATTACCCGTTCATTTTTGCTTTTTTGAGATGATATATATATATCCGAATGTTAAGATAAGTCAGGATTAGCATTATTCGGATAAGAAACAACATTGTTCGCCTTTTTGCTATTTTTTTCTTGATAGTTAACAAAGAACGAAATATTAACGACAATCCCCATTGCAATCATTAAACTCAACAGCGAAGATCCACCATAGCTGATAAACGGAAGCGTTACGCCCGTAATCGGAATAAGGCCGGTTAAACCACCTAGATTGATAAACGCTTGAATTCCAAGCATGGTTGCTACACCGATACAAATAAGGCTAGCAAAAGGGTCGGTTGATCGTTTGGCAAGGGTCAGAATGCGATAGATTAAAAAGCCTAGTAAACCTAAAACAAGAAATACGCCAAAGAAACCAAGCTCTTCTGCAATAACCGCCATGATAAAATCGGTATGTGACTCTGGGAGATAGCCATACTTCTGCACGCTTTCACCCAGACCAAGCCCTTTTAAGCCACCAGAACCGATAGCTAAATAAGAATTTACAAGCTGATACCCCACACCTTGTGCGTGTTTAAATGGATCTGATGCTCCTGTAAAACGTCCGACACGATTTTCAGTCACTTGCCCTGTTAACACACCAATTGTTCCCATTATAGTTAACATGACAAGCCCTAATAAAATAAGCTTAAAAAATGTTTTTCGAGATATGCCCGAACAAAGCATGATTGCAACAGCAATAATTAAAATAATCATACCTGTTCCTAAATCAGGTTGAATTGCTACGAATATGAATATACCCATTGTTAAGCCAATCGGGCCAATAAAAGCACGCTTAATATCATTTATGTATTCTTGGCGTTTTCCTAATACAAGCGCTAAGTATAAAATAACCGTTAATTTGGCAAACTCAGCGGGCTGTAAACTCGCTCCAGCTAACTTCAACCAGCTCTGAGCGCCTCCTGCCGTATGTCCCATTAAAAACACAAGCCCCAAGAGCCCAAACGTAGCAAGAACAGCTAAAGGTAGAAGCTTTTGGTACAGCTTGTACGGGAATAAAATGGTTGCTAAAAATACGATTCCCGCAATGATAAGCCAGCCTTTTTGTTTAACATAGAAAAAATCACTGTCCTGTCCATATCGCGTAATACTCGTAATCATGCTAGAGCTGTATACCATCACGAGGCCAATGGTGCAAAGGAGCGCAATGGTAATAATGATAGAATAATCATAGTGCTTAAAGATTTTTTTTAGCATAAACCTCTTCCTTTAAACGTTAATAAGTGATGCCTTTACTCATTTTACTATATATTATCTGCTTTCGCTTTTCTCACGTGAGAATGTAAACGAGCTGTAACAAAAAACTCAAACTATCCTTCTAATAGTTTGAGTTTCACCGTGTGTTTTATTTTTTTGTAAACGCTTCATGCAATGCAGAAAGTTCACGCTCAAGTCGATCTAGCAATGTTTTTCCGACATGCTCATCAATTAAATTTAAACGAACTGCAAAATCAATTTCTCTTGATAAACCAAACATTTGTGTATCTAAAACCTCTTCGTAAAGAGGACATTGTGGCATTGTTAAGTTATCCATTTGAACTTGAATTAATTGCAAAATCTTATCTGCATCAGCTTTTAACAATGCATAAGCTTTTTCACGATGATCTATCATTGTCTCAGGCGTCAAACTCAATCCCTCCGTTTCCGAGCGATTACCTAATCTATCTCTTAATAGTAAGGCTTTACTCGTAAAAAAGCAAGAACTAACATGCATGTCATCAGACCTACGAATTCTCTTACAAATTACGCGTATTATTCATCGCAACTCTCGCTTTATTAATATAGATTTATTATAGCACATTCTATTTTAGTACTTCTACCAAAATCCCGAGTATGGATGACAAATTACAAGAAAGCGCTTATACTTTTAGTAAGGAGGCGTTTTTATGAATTCAATTATTTCGCTACATGGGAAAGTACGTTATCCCCTTACGTTAGATCCTGGAGTTTGGATTTTTGATGATCGAAAAGTAGACTTAACTACTTTTTTTGATATTGAAGTCGAAAACGTAGATGAAAATGAACAATACACAAAGGCTGTTTCAAAACATTGGGATCGAGAAATTCAAGAAGGAGCCGTATTCCCACCGACTTTAAAAACAGAAAAAAAATACGAAAAACAAAAATTATTGAACGGTACGTTCGGTATCTCTTTTGCTCCTTTTTTGAAAAATGCTGAGCCTCTAGAAGGTGCAACAGCCGTTACGTTTGTAACAGCTAATCAGTCCGTTAGCTACCCACTAGAAGAGGCTAAAACGCTTATTTTTGGTTTTAGCAAAAATGGAAAGCCATTAACAGAAGATGGCCCAGTACATGTTTATGAGCGTGACGGCTCTAACCGCAACAAGCCGCTTACGTACTTAAAAGAAATTATTATTACATAATGAACGAGCGCGCAGACTGGAAAAGCTGCGCGCTCATTTTTCTCTACTTATAAAATATCAGCAGCTAGCTGTGCGAGACCTGAACGTTCCCCTTTAACTAGCCTTACATGACCTGATATTTTCTGTTCTTTAAATTTTTCAACTACATATGTTAATCCATTATTGTATTCATCAAGATATGGATGATCTATTTGAGCAGGGTCACCCATCAGCACAATTTTACTCTTTTCACCAACGCGGGTTAAAATTGTTTTAACCTCATGCTTTGTTAAGTTTTGTGCTTCGTCAATGATAATGAATTGTTCTGGAATACTTCTTCCTCTAATATACGTAAGGGCTTCTACCTCAATTGAACTAAGGCCCGCTAGGATAGCATCCAGTTCCCCAGGTTTTTTTGTGTTAAATAAATACTCTAAATTATCATAAATCGGCTGCATCCATGGTCGAAGCTTTTCTTGCTTTTCACCTGGTAAAAAACCTAAGTCTTTTCCTACCGGTACAATTGGACGTGCAACCAACAACTTCTTAAAGCAACCTAAATCTTCTGTTTGCATTAAGCCTGATGCTAAAGCTAATAACGTTTTACCGGTTCCAGCTTTTCCAATAAGGGTAACAAGCTGAACATCATCTCGTAAAAGTAATTCAAGGGCCATGATTTGTTGAACATTTCGCGGCTTAATTCCCCAAATATGGTCATATTCAAAGAGAAGTTTTTTTACTTTTGTAGCGGTTTGATCTACGATACCAATAGCCGAACCTGAACCTCCAAATGCATCTTTCATAACGAGAAATTGGTTTGGAAAAAATGGATGATTTGCAATTTGAGACGTGAGAATCTCACCATTCTCATAGAAATGATTTAACACTTCTCTAGGAATATACACTTCCACAAATCCTGTATATATACTGTTAAACTCGACCACTCGATCGCTTAAGAAGTCCTCTGCTTTCAAACCGATCGCATCGGCCTTCACGCGTACCAATACATCTTTACTAACAAGAATAACTTCACGACCGTCTTCCTTGGTTTCCTCTTCGAGCGACAAATTTTTTGCCACCGCTAAAATACGATTATCATTTGTTTTCTCTACAAAGATTTCTTGTAGTTGATGAAATGAACGGTGGTTGAGCTCAATTCGTAAGTGTCCTCCATTTTCCAAAGGAATTTTCTCATGTAATTTCCCATGTTGACGCAAGTTATCAATGAGCTTTGATACTTGTCTCGCATTCCTTCCAACCTCATCCATATTTCTCTTTTTTGAATCTACTTCTTCTAATACTACAGCTGGTATTACAACTTCATTATCATCAAATGAAAAGATTGAATGCGGATCTTGCAATAACACATTTGTATCTAAAACGTAGATTTTTCCCAACAACTCAGCCTCCTACTCCATTTGGTTTCCAGTTAAGGAGTGTAACAAGGAATCCATTCACTTTTATCTTATGTAAACCGCACGCGTGAAGTTCGAGTGAATGGACGGACCATTTGCTTTAAATATATGAACATATGCATAAAGATAGAAGAACTATTGAAAACTAAACACAAATTGCTACAAAAAATGAGCCATTACCAAAGGAGGTATCTCCCAATGAAAAAAGGATTACTTATTGCTAGCTTAGCTTTTTTTGCAATAGCAGGTTGTAACAACAATCAATCACAGATTGAAGAAGGACAAAAAACAGACCGCATCGTTCAGGTGAAAAACTCAACGCCTGAAACTACAACAAAACGCTCTGCTGGGCAAATTTCTCAGCATCTTGTAGGCTTAGCAACAAGCGTTCCAAACGTAAATGATGCCACTGTTATTGTGTTAGGAAAATATGCAATCGTTGGTATTGATGTAAATAATGAAATTGATCGCTCCGAAGTAAGTTCGATTAAATATACGGTAGCAGAAAGCTTAAAAGCAGACCCATACGGAGCAAATTCCGTTGTTGTTGCGGATCCTGATACCGTAACGCGATTAAAAGAAATTGCCAGAGAAATTAGACGTGGTCGACCAGTTACAGGCTTTCTCGATGAACTTGCTGCCATCGTAAATCGCGTGATGCCAGAAGTAGCGGAAGAAATTCGCCGTAATCCAGAACCTACTAAAACAAATGATGAAAAGTTAAACAATGAGCAGCAGCAACAATTACGAGATAAGCAAGAAAAACAATCAAATCATCATCTTCAAAAGAATGAATAAGGAATGGACAAGCTTAGTTTATGCTAAGCTTGTTTTAATGCACTCATTACCTGTTTATCTAATTTAGAAGCAGCTACTGGATCATACGTTTTTTCATAAGTCGGATTGACAGAGATTTTAGACCCATAAAACATAACGTCCCTTACTTCTTTTATGCTTACTTCAATCAGCGCCAGCTTAATCGGAACATCTTCCATTCGTTTTTGCGCAACAACTGCGTATCCTTTGATAGCGTAGCAAGATTCATTTGCAATTAAATTAATAACAACATCCTTACACTGCGAAATATCTTTAACCATTCGGGACTTGCTTGCGACAGCAAAACGGATGATTTCATTGGTTGGAGCATAAATCCATGAAATGGCACTCACATTTGGTCCTTTTGTTTCGTAATCGACGGTTGAAACTGTTACAAAACGTTCTGCTTGTAGCTCTTCGTACAGTGCTTCGACTAAACTGGATTCAACTTCATTTGCCATTTATATCCCTCCCCCCCGTTTATGTATACTTACTTGTTTTCTAGACAGAGAATCCGTTTACCTGCTTACTTTTCCTTGTTTTCAAAACTTTTACATTGGTGAACTATTCCGGGCACTTATCTTTAGATTACGCCGTTTATACGCTTAAAGACAAAGGCTTCGCGTTAAAATAATGACTAAATGCATTTTACAGCTTTATAAACAACGTACTTTGGGCTAGAATGTTGTATAGAGAAAAAGAGGTGAGACAGATGAGAGTAAAGTGTGTTCTATGCGATAAAATTGAATCAATTGAGGATGAAACGGTTGTAGCAAAAAGACTTCGTAATCGTCCTATACATACATATATGTGCAATGAATGCTCAGAACGTATTGAAGAGCGTACAAAAGAACGAATTGCTACCGGAAACTTTAAGCTATATCAATCCAAACAAACGGAGGAGGACTGGTAAGCATGTTTTATAAAGGAATGGTTGTAGGAGTAATAAGCGGCACTGTGCTAGGTTTGATCTTAAAATGGATAGAGCAGCTGACGTCTAAAAAGGTTTATACACTCTTATTAAACGTCGATTTTATCCCCTTTATAGGAGACATTAAATGGTCTGAATGGATTGAATTTTGTTTTCATCTAGTCATTGCAGTAGTTATTGGAATTGTTTTTATGTGGATCCAAAATCGATTTCATTACTTATCTTCAGGCCGCATGCTTATTGTAGCCATTTTTTTAACTTTACCTACCATTCCTTTATATTTTCCTCTTACCGCTTTAGCGATTAAAGATACTCCACGTATTGATGACATGTTGGCGTTCTTCTATTGGACGGTGGGCCATATTCTTTTTGCCCTGTCTTTATGGATATGTAGCTTCATTTATAAAAGCCGCTAAGATTTGTGCTTAGCGGCTTTTACATATTTATCGTTGAGTCTTCTTTTTTAGATTGATACAGCCGAATCTTATAAATAATTAAAATAAGCGCTGCCACAACTAACCCTTCTGCTACAGGCAAAAAGATACCTAAAAACGTAAGAACAGTACAGCCGAATCCTAAAAACAAGTAAATGATAATGGATTTTAAAAGAGGCAATTTTTTCGCAAACCCCAATTTATATACAACAATTGACAGCAATAAAATCGTAAGATAAAGCATCCACATTCCCACATCCGAGTTCTTATCAACACGATATAAAGCTGCAAAAAAAGACAGACGATCTTCTACGTTCACCCTAGTTTCCCTCCTTCTATGTCATTCTACCAACGTCTCGTTTTTGAGGTAGACTTCTTTTCTTATCAACATATACAATATTCGACAATAAAGGGTTTTTCACCTCTATAAAAAGCAAAAAAGTTGCTAGAGCATAGCGCTTTAGCAACTTTTTTACTGCTTATTTCATATCAGCATATTTTTTCTTTTTCGCGATTTTTTCACGCTCGTTTTTATCTAGAATCTTTTTACGTAAACGAATAGATTCTGGCGTAATTTCACAATACTCATCATCGTTTAAGTATTCAAGAGATTGTTCTAAAGACATGATACGAGGCTTTTTCATACCTGTTGTTTGATCTTTATTAGCTGAACGCATATTTGTCATTTGTTTCATTTTACAAATGTTAACAACAAGATCATTTTCGCGCGTATGCTCACCAACGATCATTCCTTCATAAACTTCCGTACCTGGCTCTAAGAAGATTGTACCGCGGTCTTCTACACCTTGGATTCCGTAAGTTGATGATTTCCCTGTTTCCATTGATACAAGTACACCTTGACGACGTCCGCCTACTTGACCAGCTTGCATTGGCTGATAGCTATCAAATGAGTGGTTGATGATACCAAAACCACGAGTTAATGATAAAAACTCTGTTGTATATCCAATTAATCCACGAGCTGGTACCATGAAAATAAGGCGAACTTGCCCATTTCCGTTGTTGATCATATCAACCATTTCACCTTTACGAGCACCCATAGATTCCATAATAGAACCAGTATGCTCTTCTGGTACGTCGATTTGAACGCGCTCTACAGGCTCACAGCGTACGCCATCAATTTCACGTACAATTACTTCTGGTTTTGACACCTGAATTTCATAGCCTTCACGACGCATATTTTCAATTAAAATAGATAAATGAAGCTCACCGCGTCCTGATACAACCCATACGTCTGGAGAGTCCGTGTTTTCAACACGAAGACTTACGTCTGTCTCAAGTTCAGACATTAAGCGCTCTTCAATTTTACGAGATGTAACAAATTTACCTTCACGTCCTGCAAACGGTGAATTGTTTACTAGGAACGTCATTTGTAATGTCGGCTCATCGATACGTAATACTGGAAGTGCTTCTTGATGTTCTGACGGACAAACCGTTTCACCCACGTTAATGTCTTCCATTCCTGATACGGCAATTAGATCTCCAGCTTTTGCTTCTTCGATTTCTACACGCTTTAATCCTAGGAAACCGAACATCTTCGTTACGCGGAATTGCTTAACTGAACCATCAAGCTTCATTAAAGCAACTTGCTGTCCTACTTTCATTGTTCCGCGGAATACGCGTCCTACTCCAATACGACCAACGTAATCGTTATAATCAAGCATCGCTACTTGGAATTGAAGCGGCTCTTCGCTGTTGTCAACTGGTGCTGGAATGTGTTCAACAATTGCATCAAATAATGCTTCCATGTTGTCATCTTGCTTCTCAGGGTCTACGCTTGCAGTTCCGTTAATTGCTGATGCGTATACAACTGGGAATTCAATTTGCTCTTCGCTTGCACCTAACTCAATAAATAAGTCAATCACTTCATCAACAACTTCAGTTGGACGAGCAAAGTCACGGTCAATTTTGTTTACAACAACGATTGGTGTTAATTTTTGTTCTAATGCTTTCTTTAATACAAAACGTGTTTGAGGCATACAACCTTCGTACGCATCAACAACAAGTAGAACACCGTCTACCATTTTCATAATACGTTCAACTTCTCCACCGAAGTCGGCATGTCCTGGCGTATCCATGATATTGATACGCGTATCTTTATAATTAATAGCTGTATTTTTAGCTAAAATTGTAATTCCACGCTCACGCTCTAGGTCATTTGAGTCCATCGCACGCTCTTCCACGTGCTCGTTTGTACGGAAAGTTCCGGACTGATGTAATAATTTATCTACTAACGTTGTTTTCCCATGGTCTACATGGGCAATAATGGCAATATTACGTAAATCTTTACGAATGTTCACGCATTTCACTCCTATGCTTGTAATAACTAAGCTATTATATCACACTAAATCTAGAATTGCTGAATGATTTTGTTGTACACTATACTTATTGAATAAATTTGGGAGGAATCAACATGAAAAACATTAAGTGGGTATTTGTTTTATATGCAATGCTAGCAACGTTCTCAATTATGGCAATTGGTATATTTATCGGGGAAGGAAGCGCTATCGGTGTAATTGGATCTCTCGTTGCCCTCGTTACAATTATGGGCTTCGGATTTACAACGAAAAAGAAAATGCGTGAAAAAAATCAGCTATAATTTTTTTCTAAATGAGAGAGAAAAAACGAAACACCCTTGGAACAGTTTTATTCTAAGGGTGTTTTTTTTAGCCTTTATACTTAGAAAGATACGTAGACAAAATTTCTTCGTGTAAACCCGGCTTTGCGACAAATACACTGCTTCTGTCTAAAATATCTAAAGGCTTCCCTTTTAAATCGGTTACGACGCCCCCCAGCTCCTCAATTAAAATTTTCCCTGCTGCGAAGTCCCACGGCGCTAAGCGCATCGTAATATAAGCGTCTAACCTTCCTGATGCAACATATGCAAGCTCAATCGCTGCGGACCCATACGACCTTGTTCCTCTCACACGCGTTACCAGAGGTGAAAGCACAGATGGATCGATTCTTCTGTTTTCCGTTACCCACGTTGCGTTTAAGCTAACAATAGACTCTTCAATGCTAACTTGCTTCAAAGGCGGTAGCTGTTGATCATTTATATATGCTCCCTTCCCTTTTCTAGCATGGTACAGCTCATCATGTACAACATCATATATGAATCCAGCTTGTCCAACTCCATTTTCAAAAATACCTACGGAAATAGCAAAATTTCGCTGTTGATGAACAAAGTTCATCGTTCCATCAATCGGATCAATGACCCAAATAACCCCCTCAGATGTTTCAATTTTTTCGCCATACCCTTCCTCACCTAAGATACGATGGTCTGGAAATACTTCTTTAATCTTCGAAATAAAGAACTGTTCAATATCTTTATCCATATTGGTAACTAAATCGTTAGGGTTTGATTTTGTTTCAATCATGAGCTCTCTACTAAAAGAAGCTTTAATTCGATTACCTGCTTCTTTAATCCATTGCTTTGCATATGTATCAACTTGATTCCAAAAATCGCTCATTTATTATTCCCCCTCTTTTTAGATGTCTTATATTAAGCTTAAAAAAACGATTGCAAGATGTCAATTCACAGAACAAAGGAGAGAAGTACTCTCCCTTCTCTCCATTCCCTTTACTATTATATTCACCAGTTTTTTCTACTCTCATTCCAGAGTAAGCTATCTTTATTGCAGAGCAATCATTTCTTGACGAAGCTTTTCTAGCTTTTGTTTGCACTGATTCTTTTTCTCTTCATTATTTTCAACCATTGCCTCATAAAGCGTAGCTAATTCGTAATCAAGTTCTAATCGAATAACTCCTAGTCTCTTTTGCCCATCATTCTTCTTATACATATTCACCACTTGTTTCATTGATGAAACACCCCTCTCAATAATAATGAATAGTCTCCAAACGGCTTCAATAAAACTAAATTTTCAGAATTTTATTAGATTAGTATAGTCTATGTTGAAGCACAATTTCATGTAACTAAATTGTGTGATTACCTATAAAAAAATGATAGACGTGTTTTTGACAAGCATATGCGAATAAATTGGTGATTATGCCCTTTCTATGGTAAAATCACTACGAAATATGAGATGAATTATCTATTATTAGATATTGGAGGTATTGAATTTGTTTGCAGGATTTTCAGAAGCTGATTTTAACGTATTTACAATAGATGGTTTAGATGAACGTATGGAAGCAATAAAAACACAAATCCGTCCTAAATTCGAAGAATTAAGTACACATTTTGCTCCTACACTTTCCTCATTAACGGGCGATGAAATGTTTATCCATGTAGCAAAGCATGCGCGTAGAACGGTGAATCCACCAAAAGATACATGGGTAGCGTTCGCTCCTAATAAGCGCGGCTATAAAATGTTGCCTCACTTCCAAATTGGCCTTTGGGGTACTCACGTTTTCGTTTGGTTTGCAGTTATATACGAAGCACCAATTAAGTCTGTATACGGCAGAATACTCGCTGACCAAATAGACCACATTAAAGAGAAAATTCCTCAATCATTCGTTTGGTCAAAAGATCACACAAAACCCGCTGTTGAAAAAATGAGCGCCTTATCTGAGACAGAACTTAAGGGATTATTTGAGCGATTAGAACATGTTAAAAAAGCAGAGATTTTATGTGGAATTAACGTATCAAAAGAAGAAGCAGTTAACATGACTGGCCAACAATGGATTGATTTAATTGATGATACATTTAAGACGTTGACTCCTTTATATGAACTAAGTAAAAAAGCTCACGCGTAAAAAAAGCCGCAAGAACAATCTTGCGGCTTTTCTTCATTTCTTCATACGAATAATGTCACCAGATTCTCCGGCTTTTGCTTGTTGAATTGTTCGATAAGATGAATATCCACTTTGATCTTCAAAGTCATTGCAAATTGTTTTTTCTTCTGCTTTACTTGGAACAATTTCTTTAAATCGACGGTAAATACTCATTAGCTGTTCACGTTCAATTCCTTTTTCATACGCTTTTTCAATGCTTTCAAAAAATTTAACCACATCAATAATTTCTTCTGTACTCCAATCAAGGGAGATAGGATATTGATATTCCATCTAACTCCTCCGCTCACTTTTTTATGTATTTGTCCTAGGACTTTCAAATAATACTTTATCATATGAATTCAGCTTCACAAAACTTTATCACTATGCACAAGTTTACATTCATTTCTTATAATGCGAATATGTTTAAAAAATCCCTTTGCAAACATATTAATAAGTGCTATAATTCATTTGTTTTATTGAATACATAACGAAGAAAACGTATGAAATTACATTTCTTCTTATTGTTTTTATTTTTATAAAACAGTTTACATGTCATGCACATTTAATCAGTGGAGAATGAATCTCCACTGATTCTTAGTTATAGCAATATAGCGCACGGGAGACCTTCATACAAAAGCTGGCTCCACTCATTATTTTATTAAAGAGGTGTTTAGCAAAGTTGACTTCTCAATTCTCAACTCCATTATTCACAGGGTTAGTGGAACATGCAAAAAAAAATCCTACTCAGTTTCATATTCCTGGTCATAAAAAAGGAAACGGTATGGACCCTGAATTTAAAGATTTTATTGGCGACAACGCACTTTCAATTGATTTAATTAATATTGGTCCACTTGATGATTTACATCAGCCAAAAGGCATTATTAAAGAAGCACAGGACTTAGCCGCTGAAGCGTTCGGAGCAGATCATACCTTCTTTTCTGTTCAAGGCACAAGCGGAGCTATCATGGCAATGGTCATGACAACTTGTGGACCCGGAGATAAAATCATTGTTCCTAGAAACGTTCATAAATCCGTTATGAGCGCCGTTGTCTTTTCTGGAGCTACCCCTGTTTTTATTCATCCAGAAATTGATGAAAATCTTGGTATATCTCATGGAATTACAACTGACGCGGTTGAAAAAGCACTAGCTCAGCATCCCGATGCAAAAGCAGTACTCGTTATTAACCCAACTTACTTCGGAATTTCAGGTGATTTACGTAAAATTGTTGAAGTAGCTCATTCTTATAAGGTGCCTGTTTTGGTTGATGAGGCTCACGGTGTTCATATTCATTTCCACGATGAGCTACCGCTATCAGCTATGCAAGCAGGGGCAGATATGGCTGCTACAAGTGTTCACAAACTTGGAGGATCAATGACCCAAAGTTCTATTTTAAACGTTCGTGAGGGGCTTGTATCGCCGCAGCGCGTTCAAGCAATCCTAAGTATGTTAACAACGACTTCTACATCTTATGTCTTACTGGCTTCTTTGGACGTAGCTCGTAAACGATTAGCTACAGAAGGTGAAAAGTTAGCTAATCAAGCCATTGCATTAGCTGCATATGCGCGCACGGAGCTTAACAAAATCGCACATATTCACTGTATTGGTCGTGAGATTTTAGGAACAAAAGCAACGTACGATTTAGATCCTACAAAGCTTATTATTTCCGTATCAGACCTTGGGATTACAGGATATGACGTGGAGAAGTGGCTGCGCGAGACACACAATATTGAAGTTGAAATGTCCGATTTATATAATGTTTTATGTATTGTAACACCAGGAGACAGCAAAGAAGACATCGATCGCTTACTTAATGCTTTACAGCAGCTGTCGAGGGACGTTCATCATTTAGCTGAAAAAGCAATAAAACCAGCTATCTTACTCCCTGACATTCCAGTCTTAGCAGTTACTCCTCGCGATGCTTTTTATGCTGAAACGGAGGTCGTGCCCTTCCACGAATCAGCTGGTCGAATTATTGCTGAGTTTGTGATGGTGTATCCACCAGGAATTCCAATTTTTATTCCTGGAGAAATTATTACAGAAGAGAATTTGAGTTATATTCAAACAAACTTAGAAGCTGGTCTACCCGTTCAAGGTCCGGAAGATTTCGAACTAAAAACACTCCGTGTAATTAAAGAACATAAAGCGATTCAATAAAAAAGGTGCGCTATAATGCGCACCTTTTTCTATTTATTAGTCTAAATCTTCATGGTTTGCTTGACATTCTCCATCTTTACATTTTGAATATAATCGCGTCACTTTCTCATCTTCAAAATGTTCAATTGTGCAGTTGCAAGTTTGACATACAATAGTTCCCATGTATAACTCCCCTTTGGTTTCAAAGATTTTTGAAAGCGTTTTATTCTTCTTGATATTATAATAGTATGTAACATTTATTCTGTCAATACCAAATTAGTATGTCACATTTATTTTTTTAACCGTCTTTTTTCGACATTCAAACATAAACAAGGCATACACATATGTATGCCTTTATAGGATAAGCTATTCATTATTGTTCAGTTGGCTAATTAATACATGCTTAACGTCTTCTTGTGATAACCCTTTCCAAAACAGCGTACCGTTAATTAGCAAGTCCACATGCAAATGTAATTCTGTATTATCCTTTTGCACCTCTCCGCTTGTACCTGAATTGCCAACATAGCCAATTAGCGTCTCTTCTGTAACCGCGTCACCCACGCTTAACTCTGAATCGACTTGATTCAGGTGAGCAAATCGCGCCTGCATGCCATTGTCATACTGAATCCATACTTGTCTTCCACGCAGCTTATCGAGAATATAAGCAGGAGTCTTTTGAACCTCTTTACAATATGCTAAATCTTTATTTCGCTGCTCGACCGATTTATAAGGCTTATAATCATGATCTACCCGTACCACTTTTCCTTTCCCCATTCCGTATACTTCAGTTTCTTTATTGACAACTACCCCTGCTGAGTATGTATACCAATCTAACCCTTCATGAAAGCCATGACGATATGTACGATTAGCTCCTGGTAAATGAGAAGGAAACGTATCTGCTTTGGCATTTTCTAACGGCGATGTTAACCCACTCATATATTGCATTACTTCTTCTCTTGTAAACTGCCTAGTACTAACAGCTTGAGCTGCTGATTCATTTGCTTCAGATGATTTTAAAATAGCATAAGATGCCTTCATTTTAACGTAGCTAGGTTCATGTTTTTCCAAAAATGATGCTGACAAAAAAGCTCGGTTGTTTTGAATAAAAAAGTCTTTTTTTGCAAGTGGAACAAGTTCATTATTGATCTGGACTACGGGTACATTTTCAATAAATGTGTAAACGTTATCTGCAACAACAAGCTGAAGCTGACGATCAATTGGGCTGTATACAGAATTATAAGCAGGTGATTCAGTCGTCATATCTAAATAGGGTTTTCCTTTCTTATATACATACCCTACTTTTTCTTCGGTACTTAACTTCATAAATAAAAAGACGGTACACGCCATTAAAACTGCTACAGTTAGCCATACTCTTTTTTTCATACGGACTCCCCTTTCTATTATTACGTCATTTTGTCCTCTTTGACATTGTCTTAAACGAAAGATGAATCGTATTGCATAGAGACATCATAAAGATGGTTTCATGTATAGTAAAAAAGGTTAAAAGAGAAACTGTACATAAGAGATTTGTTTCACGAAAGGAGTGCGAGCTAATTGAAAAAGCTGACGCCAGTGTTTTTGTTTTCTGTTATTATTGCCGTTTTGTTTATTATTTGGGGAGTCATTCCAGAAAGCACCCTTGGAAGTGCTGCTTTAACACCTGTTACCAGTTCTATTCATCAATTTATTATTGAAAAATTTGGCTGGTATTACTTATTAGCTGCTACCCTATTTTTAGGGTTTACGCTATTTTTAATTTTCTCACGCTATGGGAATATTAAGTTAGGTAAGACAGAAGACGAACCTCAATACAGCTATATATCTTGGTTTGCCATGCTGTTTAGTGCAGGGATGGGAATTGGGTTAGTATTCTGGGGAGCTTCTGAACCTATTAACCATTTTCATACGCCCCCTTCCGGAGATGGAAATACAGCAGAAGCTGCTAGAGCGGCCATGCGGTATTCTTTTTTTCACTGGGGATTACATCCTTGGGCTATTTATTCCGTGCTTGCTTTGGCACTTGCGTACTTCCAATTTCGTAAGGGCTATCCTTTTGTAATCAGTAACATTTTACGTCCTCTCCTAGGTAAACGCTTAGACGGAGGGTTAGGTACGCTTATCAACGTTATTGCCGTGTTTGCAACAGTATTTGGTGTCGCCACATCTCTTGGTTTGGGAGCCATTCAGATTACAGGTGGACTTTCTTATTTATCTCCAGCTATTGATAACAACTTTACTACACAGCTCATCGTTATTATTATTGTTACGGTATTATTTATGTTATCGGCTCAAACTGGTCTTAATAAAGGAATTAAATACTTAAGTAACATTAATATCTTATTAGCTATTCTGTTAATGCTATTTTTACTGTTTGCTGGCCCTACAAACTTTATAATGGACCTATTCGTCACAACAATCGGGTCTTATATTCAATATTTACCATCCATGAGTTTCCGCTTAAGTCCATTTGATAACAATACGTGGGTTCAGGATTGGACGATTTTTTATTGGGCTTGGTGGATTGCTTGGGCTCCATTTGTTGGAACCTTTATAGCGCGTATTTCCCGCGGACGTACGATTCGAGAGTTTTTAATTGGCGTGTTAGCAGTCCCAACAATATTTGGTGGACTATGGTTTTCTGTATTCGGTGGATCGGCTATTCATTTAGATTACTTTAAAAACATACCGGTTATGGATGTCATTAACGAACGAGGTTCAGAAGTAGCTCTTTTTTATGTATTAGAACAATTTCCATTCGGAACGGTCATGTCCATTATTGCTATTTGTTTAATTGCTACCTTCTTCATTACGTCAGCCGACTCTGCAACATTTGTTCTTGGCATGCAAACGACGAACGGTGACTTAAATCCATCAAATTCCGTGAAGTTCATTTGGGGACTGGTTCAAACTTTAACTGCCGTTATTTTACTCTGGACTGGTGGATTAGATGCGCTTCAGACAGCCGCCATTATTGCCGCACTACCATTTTCAATCGTATTGGTACTTACGGTCTTCTCACTCATCAAATCGTTTAGAGAAGAATTGAAAAAGGCAAATATACATCCTAAAAAAATCTAAGAAAAGAAGCATTCCCTTTTTTGGAATGCTTCTTTCACTATGTTATAATTTCACATTAAACGAAATAATCCTTTTATTATCAATTAATAAATAAAAAAATGATAGTATACCCCAGAAAAAACACAAAAAGAGAGCTACAAGTCAAAAAGAACGCTTTTCTTTTAGAGTGTACATTCATCTCTGCAATTCCATATGCTAAATAAGCAAATACGAAGAAAAGAATAACTTTCGCTGTTAGCTCATCACGTTTTGATAACAGCTCCACCGTCGCATAGCCGGTCCAAACTATCAGCTGTAAGCCATATAAAAAGGGTTTTATCATAGCTCATTCCTCACTTTTAAATCATGCACTTACATCACTTATATGCAGCTTGCCCACGTTTTACAACAAAAAAGCTCGTGCCTAAAGGCACGAGCTTTTTCATATATTATTTTACAATGTGAATTGGGCTTCCGATTGCTACTTCAGCTGCTTCCATTGTAATCTCACCTAATGTTGGGTGAGCATGGATTGTTAATGCAATATCTTCAGCAGTCATACCGCTCTCGATTGCAAGACCAAGTTCAGCGATCATGTCAGATGCGCTTGGACCAGCAATTTGAGCACCGATTACAACGCCATCTTCTTTACGAGTGATTAGCTTTAAGAATCCTTCTGCAGCGTTAAGTGCAAGTGCACGTCCGTTAGCTGCGAATGGGAATTTAGAAGCTTGAATTGCTAAACCTTCTTCTTTCGCTTGTGCTTCTGTGTAACCTACGCTTGCAAGCTCAGGCTCAGAGAATACAACAGCTGGAATGCCTAAGTAGTCAATTTCAGCTGGCTCACCAGCGATTGCTTCAGCAGCAATTTTACCTTCGTAAGAAGCTTTGTGTGCAAGTGGTGGTCCAGAAACGATATCACCAATTGCATAGATGTTGCTTACAGACGTACGGCATTGCTTGTCAGTTTCGATTACACCGCGGTCAGTCATTTTTACGCCAACTTGCTCAAGACCAAGCTCGTCAGTGTTTGGACGACGACCAACCGTTACTAATACGTAATCAGCTTCAACTGTTTTTGCTTCTCCACCAACTTCAAACGTTACCTTAACGCCATCAGCAGTTTCTTCTACACCTTTAGCCATAGCTTTAGTGAAGATTTCAACGTTTCCTTTTTTCTTAAGGTTACGTTTTACAAGAGAGCTCATTTGTTTTTCGAAACCAGCTAAGATTTCATCAGCTGCTTCAACAAATGTTACTTCAGTTCCGAAGTTAGCATAAGCAGTACCAAGCTCAGTACCAATGTAACCTCCACCGATTACAACTAATTTTTTAGGAACTTCTTTAAGCGCTAAAGCACCTGTAGAGTTGATTACACGCTCAGAGAATTTGAATCCTGGAATCTCGATTGGACGAGAACCAGTTGCAAGAATTGCATTTTTAAACTTATACGTTTGTGCAGAATTTTCATCCATTACACGTACAGTTTCGCTATCTACGAAGTAAGCTTCACCTTTTACGATGTCTACTTTATTCCCTTTAAGTAAGCCTTCAACACCGCCAGTAAGTTTGTTTACTACGCCGTTTTTGAACTCTTGAACTTTTGTAAAGTCAACAGTTACATTTTCAGCAAAAATACCCATATCTTCTGAGTGTTTTGCTTCTTCAAAGCGGTGACCAGCTGCGATTAATGCTTTTGAAGGAATACAACCAACGTTTAAGCATACACCACCAAGGTTACCTTTTTCAACGATTGTTACTTTTTGTCCTAGTTGAGCTGCACGAATTGCTGCAACGTAACCACCAGGGCCAGCACCAATGACAAGAGTATCAGTTTCGATTGGGAAATCTCCTACTACCATTTATTACGCCTCCATTAATAATAATTCTGGATCATTTAATAAACGCTTAATTTGGTTAAGAGCGTTTTGAGCTGTTGCACCATCAATGATACGGTGGTCAAAGCTTAGAGATAATGCTAATACTGGAGCAATTACAATTTCACCGTCGCGTACAACTGGTTTTTCAGCAATGCGTCCGATACCTAAGATTGCAACTTCTGGGTGGTTAATTACTGGCGTGAACCATTGTCCACCAGCAGAACCGATGTTTGTGATTGTGCAAGAAGCGCCTTTCATTTCAGCAGGAGCTAACTTACCTTCACGTGCTTTTCCAGCAAGGTCATTAATTTGATCAGAAATCTCAAATACAGACTTGCGGTCAGCATTTTTCACTACAGGTACTAAAAGACCTTTTTCAGTATCAGCCGCGATACCGATGTTGTAGTAGTGTTTTTGGATTACTTCATCAGTAGAATCATCAATAGATGTGTTAAGAGCTGGGAACTTCTTAAGTGCAGAAGTTAATGCTTTAACAACATAAGGTAAGAATGTTAATTTAATACCTTGGTCAGCTGCTACTGATTTGAACTTCTTACGGTGTGCAACAAGTGCTGTTACATCAATTTCGTCCATTAATGTTACGTGAGGCGCTGTGTGCTTAGAGTTAACCATTGCTTTTGCAATTGCACGACGAATACCGCTCATTTTCTCACGAGTTTCTGGTAAGTCACCTTCTGGAATTGCTGTAGCTGTAGCTGCTGCTTTTGGTGCTGCTTCAGTTGCCGCTGGAGCTTCTTCAGTTGCTGTTGAAGCTGCTGCAGTTGAGCCACCAGATAAGAAGCTATCGATGTCTTCTTTTACGATACGGCCGTTTTTCGCTGATCCTGGAACAGCTTTAATGTCTACACCTTTTTCACGAGCATATTTACGAACTGAAGGCATAGCAATAACTTTGCGGTTTGGATCTACTTCAGCTTGTGGTTGTGCGTTAGCTGCTGCTTTTTCTACGTCTTGTCCAGCTTCAGCTGTTGCTTGAACTTGCTCTTCTTCTTTTGGAGCTTCTTCTTGTTTTGGCGCATCGTCATGGTCGTCGCCTTTGAATTTTAAGTCTTCATAACCAGGAGCATCAAAAGTTACGATAACTTGACCTACAGTTGCTACTGTACCTTCGTCAACCTTAACTTCTAATACTTTACCTTTTACAGGAGATGGGATTTCAACAACAGCTTTGTCGTTTTGTACTTCGGCAAGTACATCATCCTCATCGATTTCATCTCCAGCTTTTACGAACCATTTTACGATTTCACCTTCGTGGATACCTTCACCGATATCCGGCAGTTTAAATTCAAATGCCACGTGTCTTCAACCTCCTAGTTAGTTGCAATATGTTTAGTTGGTTTTTATACCTTATTTACAATAGAAATCAGCAAAATGCTGATTTCTATAGAGTAACAATCAATTAAAATTCAAGAACTTTTTTAGCAGTTGCTACAATATCCTTGTGGTCTGGTAACCAAACGCCCTCTGCTTGAGAGAATGGGAATACTGTATCTGGAGCAGCTACGCGTAATACTGGAGCTTCTAAGCTTAAGATTGCGCGGTCGTTGATTTCAGCTACAACGTTTGAAGCGATACCAGCTTGCTTTTGAGCTTCTTGAACAACAATTGCACGACCAGTTTTTTCAACTGATGCGATGATTGTTTCGATATCTAAAGGCTGAACTGTACGTAAGTCAACAACTTCTACAGATACGCCTTCTTTTTCTAATTCTTCAGCTGCTTTTAGTGATGAATGAACCATTGCACCATAAGCGAAGATTGAAACGTCAGTACCTTCACGTTTCACGTCAGCTTTACCAATTTCAATTGTGTAAGCTTCTTCAGGTACTTCTTGACGGAATGAACGGTATAATTTCATGTGTTCTAAGTAAACAACAGGATCGTTGTCACGGATTGCTGAAATTAAAAGACCTTTTGCATCATATGGAGTTGAAGGAATTACAACTTTTAAACCAGGTTGAGATGCTACTAAACCTTCTAAGCTGTCAGCGTGAAGTTCTGGTGTATGCACGCCACCACCGAATGGTGAACGGAACGTGATTGGTGCGTTCCAACGACCGCCAGAACGGTAGCGCATACGAGCTGCTTGACCAGAAACTGAATCAAGAACTTCATATACGAAACCAAAGAATTGAATTTCAGGTACTGGACGGAAACCTTGAGTCGATAGACCAACAGCAAGACCACCGATACCAGATTCAGCAAGTGGTGTATCGAAAACGCGATCTTCACCGAATTCTTGTTGAAGACCTTCTGTTGCACGGAATACCCCACCGTTTACGCCAACGTCTTCACCAAAAACTAATACGTTTTCGTCGTTTTTCATTTCTGTGCGTAACGCATCAGTGATTGCTTGAATCAATGTCATTTGCGCCATGGCTTACTTCGACTCCTTCTCTTTGTAGATTTCATACTGCTCTTTCAAGTTGAAAGGCATTTCTTCATACATGATATCCATTAAGTCTGTTACTTTTTGTTTTGGATAGTCATCTGCTTTTTTGATTGCATTTTTAATATCCTCTTTAGCTTGCTCGATTACTTTGTTTTCTTCTTCTTCATTCCAGATGCCTTTAGCTTCTAAGAATTTACGGAAGCGTACTAGTGGATCTTTCTTTTCCCACTCAGTATCAAGCTCTGCTGTACGATAACGTGTTGGGTCATCTCCAGCCATTGTATGTGGACCATAACGGTAAGTTAATGTTTCAACTAATGTTGGACCTTCGCCGTTTACTGCGCGCTCACGTGCTTCGCTTACAGCAACATAAACTGCTAATGGATCCATTCCATCTACTTGTACCCCTGGGATACCTACAGCAGCTGCTTTTTGAGCGATTGTTTTAGCTGCAGATTGCTTTTCAACTGGTGTTGAGATTGCAAAACGGTTGTTTTGAACAACGAAGATTGCTGGAGCTTTGAACGCACCCGCAAAGTTCATACCTTCGTAGAAGTCACCTTGTGAAGCTCCGCCGTCACCAGTGTAAGTGATTGCTACTGCTTTTTTACCACGTTTTTTAAGACCTAATGCAACACCCGCTGTTTGAACGATTTGTGCACCGATAATGATTTGTGGTGAAAGTGCGCCTAGATCCTCTGGCATTTGGTTACCGTGTAAGTGACCACGAGAGAATAAGAACGCTTGGTATAATGGAAGACCGTGCCAGATTAATTGTGGTACATCACGGTATCCAGGTAAAATGAAGTCTTCTTTCTCTAATGCAAAGTGAGATGCAATTTGAGAAGCTTCTTGACCAGCTGTTGGTGCATAGAAACCTAAACGACCTTGACGGTTCAATGAAATTGAACGTTGGTCAAGAATACGTGTGTACACCATACGAGTCATTAGTTCTTTTAATTGTTCATCAGATAAATCCGGCATTGCTGATTTATTTACTACTTCGCCCTCTTCATTAAGAATTTGGAACGTTTGGTACTGCTCAGCAATTTTATCAAGTTGCTTTGATACATCAATAATAGCTTTTTTAGTTTTAGCAGCCATCTAAGTCACCTCTTCCTTTCATTTAAGCCTTACTTTTCAATGTGCTAATCAAACAAAAAATACACATTGCTAGGATACCCAAAACGAGCACCTAAAAGTCATTTTTTGTCGACTAGAATTTCATTTGAGTCCGCTACCTGTTTCAACATGTTTTATGTATTCCCGGGCGCACTCGATTCAAACATTTAAGTAAAAGGAAAGTTTAAGCGAAACTTTCATTCCGTTAAACTGTATTAATTATTTCAACAAAATGATTAATACAACACTTACTACGCTAAATAGTGTACACCACATCAAAACGGTTCGTCAATCTATTTACGCTTATAAATTTAAGCTTTTTCCGTTATTCTACTTTAAAAAAACGATAAATTCACCTGTGCTATTACACAAACATCTTCTGTACTACTTGTCTTATAATAACTGTTAAAAAACTTACTTAATGTTACCCCTTAATTTCTTACAAACCCTTTGAATGAAAGCGTTTTATAATTTTTTAACTCGTGTCGAATACTGTTGTATATCAAATAAAAAAACAGCCAAGACTTGTTTCTTTGGCTGTTTTCTGCTCTTATTCTTGATTTGATTTCACCTTTTTATAAAAGCTCTTTTTCTCTTCATTATAAGCATCCGTTGCTTGATTAAACTTTTCACTATTTTCCTGCACCTTTTCGTATATCTCATTAATAGAAGAAATTTGGTTTTCTAAATCGTTTAGCTTGACGTTGTTTTTTCGAAACATTGTATATAGCTCTCTGTCTAGCTCCAGCGATTCTTCATATGAAGCATACAACGAGTCGTATGCTTTGTAGCGACTTTCCATTAAAGCAGCGAGCTTGTTGGCTTGCTTCTCTATATCTTCATCTTTTACCAGTTCAATTTTCCCTTTGGCTTTTTCAAATTCCTCTTTTGAACGCTGCATACTCTCCTGTTCTTTCACTAAATGCCCTTCTCGTTCATCTAATAGCTGGAGCGCTTCCGCTGCTTTTTCATCCACTTTTTCTTTTTCTTTCATTCCAATGGATAAGATTTCTTCATATAGAACATTCTCTTTGTCTTCGAGTTCGACCATCGGTTGTTGCTCTTTTATAAACTGCTTCTCTTGATTAGCAACTTTCTCAAGCGCTTTATAAACCTCTAGCTCTTCTCCGCTTTCTGCTGAACATCCTGCTAAAAGCATCATGCTTATACCCATTGCACTTACTATTTTTTTAGTCTTCATACCTGGTAAATCCTCCCTTATACCAGCACTATTTTATCTTTATTGGCCGAATTAAGCAATTCATCTACACCATTTTATTATCTTTTAATATATTATACTAACCCATCAAGAAAAAACGGTTCAATCGTTTGTGTTTTTTGGGATTCTGTCTGTTCAGGAGTGTGTTAGGTATGTATTACGGAGGATATGGATACGGATGTGGAACTGGTTGTGGCGGTTCAAATAAAGGCTTCGTTCTTTTAATTGTACTATTCATTCTACTTGTTATTATCGGCTGCAGCTGGGGAGGCAATTGGGGCGGCTGTTAATTAGTTAAAAAAGAGAAAGTCAAACGGCTTTCTCTTCTACATATAGCAACCCGGATGACTTTTCATATGTCTTTTGATACACTTTATAGTACTAAATTGACACGTATATGTCATAACTATTAGTACCATATATCGTTAGGGAGATGTGAACAGTGATTACAATGGATAAAATCATTAGGGATGGCCACCCTACTCTACGCAAAGTAGCACAAGAAGTAAAGCTTCCAGCAACAGCTGAAGATAAAGAAACGCTTAGACAACTACTTGAGTATGTTCAAAACAGCCAAGACCCTGAAATTGCAGCCAAGTATAATTTACGTCCTGGCATTGGATTAGCTGCTCCTCAAATCAACGTATCAAAGCGAATGATTGCTATTCAAGCACCTGATGAGCGTGGAAACGTACAAAGCTATGCGCTTTTCAATCCAAAGATTGTAAGCCACTCTGTTGAAAAAACGTATTTAACAAGCGGTGAGGGCTGTTTGTCCGTAGATGAAGAAATACCTGGATTTGTCCCAAGGTATGCGCGTATTACTGTAAAAGGCACCACGTTAGAAGGAGAAGAGGTTAAAATTCGTTTAAAAGGCCTCTTAGCCGTGGTCTTTCAGCATGAAATTGACCACCTTGATGGCGTTATGTTTTATGATCACATTAATAAAACAGAGCCCTTTAAAGAACCTGAAAATGCAAACCCTTATATGCGCTAAAAAAGTAGGAACCCGTCCAGGTTCCTACTTTTCTGTTAAGACAGTAATCCTACAAGCTGAAGACCGTGTGCAATCCCATTATCAGCCACATCTTTTGTTATATACTTTGCCACTTCTTTTACTTCATCATGTGCATTCCCCATCGCTATGCCGTTCCCTACGTATGAGAGCATTTCAATATCATTTAAGCCATCTCCAAATGCATACACATTCTCTTTCTTATAACCTAGCTTATCAATCATAACCTCAATTCCCTTTGCTTTTGACCCACCAGCAGGAAGCACATCCGTGGAGAATTCATGCCAACGAATATAATCAAATTTCTTGAATTTTTCTTCATAAGGTTTCTCTTCACCATCTGTACAGAAAAGAAGTGATTGATAAATTTCGCGATTTTCGTAGTACATAGGGTCGTGATTTGGATGTGTAATACCAAGCTTTAACGTGCTAATGCTTGCTTCAATATGTGGATGAAATTCAATATTGGATCTCATATCATCATGATCTAGATAAACAACCGGGTGATTTTTTTGAGCAGCAAACGCGGTAAGAGCCTGAAGCTCTTGTACATCCAATGGGTTTTTATATAGAACTTCACCATTTAATACGATGTACTGACCATTAAAGCTAATATATGTATCAATACCGAGCTCATCTCGAAGCTCTTTAAACATAAACGGTGCCCGACCTGTTGCAATCGCTACTTCATAGCCTTTTTCCTTGAGCTGATTGACCGCTTGTTTTGTTGAATGAGGTAATTTTTTATCATGATCTAACAATGTACCGTCAATATCAAAAAACACTATTTTTTTGTCCATTGTTTCACCTAACTTTTCTATTTTTTTCGTTTCTCACGTCATTATAACAAACCGTATTCACTTTCTCCATCTTTCCATATATACCCACGAAAGTCTGAAGTATTTTTTCATATACTACAACTATAAATATAGACAGGCATTCACCAGATATAAAGGAGATGAAATTCATGTTAAAAGATTTTCGAAAGCGTCTTTTAAGACGTTGGAATGAATTATTGCGAAAGAAATCAATTGCTTAATTAATTATTTAAGGGCTTTCTATCAATACATTTGCAGGGGGTGTGTCTGCATCGTAAAATAGAATAGCCCTTATTTTCTATTTAAACAAGCAGCTCTATCATCCAAATTTTTTCACAAAATAATATTTTTGTATCAGCTAATCATATGGTTTCTTAATATTTTTTAGGTTTTATCTGTAGAAATAGCCATTATTTTGCTCCTAACGAATTGACTTGTGTTATTTTGATGTCTAAAATGTAGTGAAAGCAAGTTTCTTTAGAAAATACATGAAATACATACACATTTTATATTATAATAAAATAAGTTATTTGAATTTCGGATTTAAGGAGAGAATGAAGTTATGATTTTTAAAGTATATTTTCAAGAAAAATTAACAGAAGTACCAGTTCGTGAAAACACACAGACTGTTTATGTAGAAGGAGATTCTGAACGCGACGTTCGTAAAAAGTTAAAATCGCGTTCAATTAACATTGAATTTGTTCAACTAGTGGACGGAGACTATTTAGAATATGAGCAACACAGCGAAGATTTTAAAGTATTGGAGATATGATAAAAATGAAATTTGTAAAAAATAATCAGACGGCGGTATTCGCTCTAGGTGGACTAGGTGAAATCGGTAAGAATACCTATGCCGTACAGTTTCAAGATGAAATTATCCTTATCGATGCTGGAATTAAGTTTCCAGAAGATGAACTACTGGGTATCGACTATGTCATTCCGGATTACAGCTATCTAGTAAAAAACGCAGATAAAATTCGTGGACTTTTCGTAACACATGGCCATGAGGATCACATTGGTGGAATTCCTTATCTTTTACGCCAAGTAAATATTCCAATTTATGCTGGAAAATTAGCATTAGGATTACTGCGTAACAAGCTTGATGAGCACGGATTACTTAGAAGCGCACAGCTTCATGAAATTACAGAAGATGACGTAATTAAGTTTCGCAAAACATCGGTAACGTTTTTCCGTACAACGCACAGCATTCCTGATTCATACGGTATTGTTGTTAAAACACCAAACGGACAAATTGTACATACAGGTGACTTTAAGTTTGACTTTACACCAGTAGGAGAGCCAGCGAACTTAACAAAGATGGCTGAAATCGGTAAAGACGGCGTATTATGTCTACTATCAGATAGTACAAACAGTGAAATCCCTAACTTTACAATGTCTGAGCGTCGCGTTGGTGACAGCATTCATGACATTTTCCGTAAAGTTGAAGGACGCATTATTTTTGCAACGTTTGCATCTAACATTCATCGTTTGCAACAAGTTGTTGAAGCCGCTGTATTAAACAACCGTAAAATTGCTGTTTTTGGTCGTAGCATGGAAGCCGCAATCGATATTGGCCAGGAGCTTGGCTATATCTCTTGTCCAAAAGATACGTTTATTGAACCATCTCAAATTAATCGTATTCCTGCTAACCGCGTAACAATTTTATGTACGGGTAGTCAAGGTGAACCAATGGCTGCTTTATCACGTATTGCAAACGGTACACACCGTCAAATTCAAATTATTCCTGGAGATACAGTTGTTTTCTCTTCATCACCAATCCCAGGTAATACAGTAAGCGTAAGCAAAACAATTGATATGTTATTCCGTGCTGGTGCTGAAGTTATTCATGGTAAACTGAATGATATTCATACGTCAGGTCACGGTGGACAAGAAGAACAAAAATTAATGCTTCGCTTAATGAAACCAAAGTACTTTATGCCAATTCACGGTGAGTATCGCATGCAAAAAATGCATATCAAGCTAGCAACTGACTGCGGTGTGCAAGAAGAGAACTGTTTCATTATGGATAACGGTGAAGTATTAGCACTAAGCGAAAATGAGGCATCTGTAGCTGGTAAAATCCCATCTGGTTCTGTTTATATTGATGGAAGTGGCATTGGTGATATTGGTAATATCGTACTGCGAGATCGCCGTATTCTATCCGAAGAAGGCCTTGTAATCGTTGTTGTTAGCATCAATATGAAAGACTTTAAAATTGCAGCGGGTCCAGATATTATCTCACGTGGATTTGTTTACATGCGCGAGTCTGGTGACCTAATTAACGATGCACAATCATTAATTACAAAGCACTTAAACAAAGTAATGGAGCGCCGTACGTCTCAATGGTCTGAAATTAAAAATGAAATTACAGATACATTAGCTCCATTCCTCTACGAAAAGACAAAACGTCGTCCAATGATTTTACCAATCATTATGGAAGTATAAGAAAAAGGATTCGCTCACGCGAATCCTTTTTACGTATGTTTCTTTTCTAAAATATTAATTCCAAGAGCCATTAATACCACTGTAATAATGCATAATAAGAGGCTTGAATACATAATTGTTTGCCATGCATGATTATAGAGCACAACTTGCTTTAAAAGGTCCATTCCATATGTTAATGGTACAAACTTTGAAAGTGTGAGCATAACTGGAGATGTGACAATCTCAAGAGGCCAATATGCCCCTCCTATCATTGCCATACTCACCGCTAATAGCGGAATCAGCACGTGATACTGAGCAATGCTTTTGACTACTCCTGCTAAGAACATACATAGAGCAACAGTTGCCAATAAGTAAGGAATCACAACGATTAAGCTAAGTGCAAATCGACCGTTAAAGTCTATTCCCAGGCCAAAATGAAAGATACTAAAAATAACAATGACTTCTATATAGGCAATTAAAAATGCATATACCAAGTTTCCTGAGTAAAGGTCCACTCTTGAAAGTCTTGAAATAAGAAGGCGGTCCCAAACTCCAATTTTACGGTCCTGCAAAATTTTGAGCACGCTAAATCCAATGGTATATATGATAAAAAATAGTGTAAAGCCAAAGAGGGCCTGCATATTCTCTTGAAGCATAATTCCTTCTGTTTTTTGCATACTTTCTATATTAATTTCAAAGACAGGAGCCTCTTTAATTTGTTTGTTAATTATTTCTGCTTCTTTAGCTGTAAACTCTCGAGCAAGTGCTTTGGTTTGCATGCGCTTTTCGTAATATGTTTTCACATGCTGATGTACTTTTTCTGTAAGTGTTGTTTCGGATGTTAAAATCAACTTAAAATCATTTATTCCTGCTTCTAAAGCTACTTCTGCTTTACCTTCTTTCACTTGCTCTCTCGCTTCTTTTTCATTGCTTTCTTTAAATAGTAAATGCTTGGTTTGGTTTAAGTCCTGAACAAGGGATGTAATATTTTCTTGTTGATCATTACTATACACAAGAATCGTAGTGCTCGTTTGATCAACTTTTCCCATTAAGTACGCGAATACAATAACTAAAAAGAGGGACACCAACACCGCCCATGGATTTCTACGCAGCTGCTTAAATCGACCGATTAAAATCGTATTCACCTTTTCCACCCCTTCCTTCCAAACAACCAGACAGTACTAAACATGACGACAGTCGTCACAAACAACGTAAAGAGTTCTCCTCTAATGTTTTGAATGGATTCTCCTTGCAATACGCGCAAGTAAGCTTGCGTACCAGCTCCGTTTGGAACGATTCCTCCAATTGTTGCAAGCTGGCTTGAAAGCTGTTCAGTCGGAAAAAAGCTTCCTCCTAAAAATGCTAATATCGTAACTACAACATTTCGAAAAATTGAAACCATATCTTCTGAATTCAAGCGATGAACAACAGAGGATAGACATGCGCTAATTCCACCTACAGCCATACTCACAGAAACAGTAATGATAATAAAACCTAGTAAGTTCGACCAGATAACCCCAAAGCATATCGCCACGAGACTATATAAAATAAGCAATTGACATAGAGCTAGCAAGAAACCCGTACAGAAAATACTAAAATAATAAAGAGTTGGAGATACGTTAGCAAGAATGATTCGTGACAAGCTATGCGCTTCTTTTTCTACATAAGCGTTCGTAGCTAAGCTAGGAGCAATATAGAGAACAAACATCATGCTCATTCCTATAGCATAGTAAGCAAGAGCTGAGATTGGCTTTTCTTTGTTCGCCGTTTCTTTTTCTCCTAAAGAACCTGCTATCTCGATATTACTTGCTTTTTCAGGATTTACTTGACTAGCATATGTGTATAGAGATAACCTTTGCTGATAAGCTTCCATTATACTAGTTGCTGTATCTGCCCCAATCGATTTATCTTCATTTCGAATAATGGTTAGCGGTGGATTTTCAAAATCTTTATTAAAAAACTGCTTTTGTAACACTTCATATGAGAAACCTTTAGGAAATACTATAATTACGTTATACTCATTGCTTCGCTTAGCTTTTTCAAGTTCTTTATTTGAAAGGTGTTTGACCTTAATAAACTGCATGACTTCTTTGTGTTGAAACGTATTTTGCAGCAAAAACTCTATTGGCTTCATGTGATTAACAGTCGCAAGCATCTGCTTCTTCGCTTCCTCAGGTAACGCTTGTTGGGCTAATTCTTCCTTAAAGTTCTCTATTTCTTGTTCTTCATCTCCTTTAACAACTATCCCAATAGTAGCTTCAAAACCAGGCTTATCAGACATAATACTTCCGAGAGAAAACCCTAAGATTACAATTAAAACAAATGGCATTAATAATAAAATAATAAGTTCTTGAGGGCGTCTAACAAACTGTATGAACTGCTTTTTTAAAAGCGCAAAAAACATCCTGATTCCCCCTCATTAATCTCTTAACGTTCGACCAGTCAAATGTAAAAACACATCTTCAAGCGTAGGTGCTTCAATCTGAACAGAAGAAATCATCATCTCTTGTTCCTCAGCAAACTTAAATAAATCGGCTAGTATATTCACATTTTTGGGAACAGAGAACTGAACAGATCCATCCGTATGCGTTAACTTTGAAACAGCTGGGTGAGACTGTAGCTTATGAATAAGTCCTTCTTTAATCCAATCGGCCTTAAAATGAATAACTTGTTCAGAAGATAAAATACTTCGAAGCTCTTCTTTTGTACCAGAAGCAATAATATTTCCTTTATCCATAATGTAAATGCGATGGCAAAGCTGTTCCACTTCTTCCATATAGTGGCTTGTATAGATTACGCTAATACCATAGTGCTGATTTAAATGCTTAACTGACTCTAAAATATGAAACCTAGACTGCGGATCAATTCCAACGGTTGGTTCATCCATAATTAAAAGCTTTGGACTATGAAGAAGAGCGATACCAATATTAAGTCGTCTTTTCATTCCTCCAGAAAAGATTTTGACACGATCATGCTGGCGATTTGTTAAGCTAATCATATTTAAAATTTCATCTACTTTTTCAGCCAAGTGTTTTCCTTTCATCCTTTGAGTTCTTCCAAAAAAGTCTAGGTTTTCTCTTGCGGTTAATTCATCATATAAAGCTAGTTCTTGAGGTACAACGCCCAGTACTTTTCTCATATGACTTGGATTACCTATGCTGCTTTTCCCATTGATACGTATGTCACCGCTTGACGGTTTAATAAGAGACGAAATCAAAGAAATGGTTGTTGACTTTCCTGCACCGTTTGGCCCTAATAATCCAATTGTTTCGCCGCGTTCCAAAAATAAGCTAACATTATTTACTACTTTCGTTTTTTTGTATACTTTATTTAGTTCGACAACTTCTAGCATGAGGCTTCACTCCCTTATTTTCTTTCTTACTTCATCTTATAAATTCAACACTTTCTTCACCACTTACCTCCGTCACTTCTTCTTCCCCAAACTATGACCTCCGTCACATGACAAAAAATCTTCTGATCGATTGTCAGAAGATTTCTTCACGCTAAGTGATTTTTTACAGCATAAATAGCTAACTGAGTGCGATCACGTAGCTCAAACTTATGTAAAATTTGTGTAAGATGATTCTTAACCGTTCCAATTGATAAATAAAGCTCTGTTGCAATTTCTTTGTTCGTCTTTCCTTCCCCCACAAGCTTGACTAATTCTCGTTCTCTTTTTGTAAGTTCAACTTGTATAGGCTCTGTTGACTCTTGCCTTAATAGCCTTGGCATAATTTTAGCTGTTACATGATCGTGAATACTTAAACCACCGTTCATACAGCTATGAATGGATTGAATGAGATGCTCAGGGTCAGCGGTTTTTAGCATAAACCCATTTGCTCCATATTGAAGAGCCTGCATGGCATACTCCTCATCATTAAAGGTCGTTAACATTAGCACGCGTATTGTCGGCCACTGCGCTTTTATTCTCTGTGTCGATTCAATTCCGTTCATAATTGGCATTGATACGTCCATGATTACAAGATCAATCAAATGGCGTTCCAACTGCTCTAGCGCTTCTTTGCCATTACTCGCTTCTGCTCGCACGCAAAGCGAAACATCCTGTTCAATCATCATTTTAATTCCTGATCGAACAATACTTTGGTCTTCTACAAGTAAAATATGAATCAAGTAATTCACCTTCTTCACGTTCATTAATCTAGTTTAATAATGCCTTCTATAAAAAAATGTTCAGGTGTTTGAAAGTAACTTACTTGCCCATCGATACTTTCAATCCGTTGCTTTAGTGATTTTAACCCAAACCCTTCTCGAAAAGGCGGTGTATCAGTGGCAATGCTATTCTTTATCTGGAAAGATAAATCACCTACTGGTGATAGCATTAAAGTGATTGCTAACTCTCTTGAACTACCATGACGCATGGCGTTTGTAAACCCCTCTTGAATAGCGCGATACAACGCAACGCTTTGAATATTAGACAACGCCAGCGATAATACTCGTTGCTTCACTGTAAACGACACGTTCATATGACTCTCTGATTCTAACTTTCTAATTAAATGAACAACAGATGCTACTCCTTGTAAAGTTGATTTATCCAACTCTTTTACAGCATGACGTGTTTCCGCTAAGCTTTCTTCCGCCAAATGTTTTAATTGGTCCAACTGTACACTTTCTAACTCTTGACTCATCTTTAACACCTGAATATTTAATAATAAAGCCGTTAATTTATGACCGACAGAATCGTGAATATCTCGAGCAATTCTTGTTCTTTCTTCATTTCGAGCAGCTTTCTCTGCCTCCAAACTCATTCGTTTGAGAGAACGGTATTCCCCTCTTAGCTCATCATATAAAAGCTGTTTTTGTTGCGTATCTTCCCTGCTTATACATAATTGATACAAGACGACGCCAATTAGTACAGTTATGATAACTGTTGGCAGTAATGGCACTTCTAGCTTAATCCAGCTTAAGAGTAAAAAAGCAACCATTGTACATACAGCATAGATTCGAAAATAACCCCCATTCACTTCACTAGCTGTCTCAACACTAACATATAGAAAAAGTGCAATTAAAAGTGGAGAGAACGATAGAAAGAACCCTAAGGTTGATAGTACCAATACCTGACACATTTGATTTCCAAACTTCTGCTTCCACAGCGGTTTTGTAAAATAAATAAGCATTGAGAGGAAATTTAAAAAAAGTAATTCAAGAGTATTTACGCTTTCATACACTGAAATAAAAAGCGTAATCCATATTGCTAAAAAAATAGTGGTTTGTATTAAAAATTTTTTCACCTTTCATTCCTCCGATTACTATTGTACTAGCAAAACACCAATAAAATCCATATTTTCTATAAATACATAGTAAAAAACCTGCTTCCATTGATGAAAGCAGGTTTTCATTACATATCTGCGAATTTATTTTCAAATCGATTAATATTTACATCTGCACCAATAACAATTAAAATGTCACCCTGCTTGATTGACTCTGATGCTTGCGGAGAGACAATAATATCTTGGTTCCTCTTAATTGCCACAATATTGATACCATATTTGGCACGGATATCTAAATCAATAAGCGTATTTCCCGCCATTCTTTTACTAGCAACTAACTCAACAATACTATGTTCATCCGATAGCTCTAAATAGTCAAGTACGCTATTGGAAATCATACTATTGGCAATTCTTCTACCCATATCACGCTCTGGATGCACAATAAAGTTAGCTCCAATTTTTGATAGTACCTTAGCATGATAATCGTTTTGCGCTTTTACCGTAATTTTCTTTACGCCTAGCTCTTTTAAAATCAGCGTGGTTAAGATACTTGCTTGAATATTATCACCAATTGCTACTATGACATGATCAAAGTTGCGAATACCTAAACTTTTTAATACACCTTCATCCGTAGAATCTCCTACTACAGCATGTGAAGCAATACTCGCATACTCATTTACTTTCTCTTCATCCGTATCAATTGCCAGTACTTCCATGCCTTGATCACTTAGTGTTTTACAAATGCTACCGCCAAATCTCCCTAATCCAATTACTGCAAATTCCTTTTTCATGAAAAATCCTCCATAAAGTAACAAGTGAAGTCCATATACTACTTTATTTTACCATAATGTAAGGTTTCTTTCCTTTGTACATAGCAGCTTGCAGAAAAAAAGCTGCGGATTTCCACAGCTTTTAGACTTTCCTTTACTTCTTCTCTACAGCATGACCACCAAATTCATTCCGAAGCGCAGCCACAACTTTTCCTGTAAAGGTATCATCTTCTAATGAACGATAGCGCATCATTAGTGAAAGTGCAATAACTGGTGTTGGAACTTGCAAATCTAAAGCTGATTCAACGGTCCACTTTCCTTCTCCAGAAGAGTGCATCACGCCTCGGATATCATCCAAACGAGGATCTTTTGAAAAGGCACGTTCCATCAGTTCAATTAACCATGAGCGGATAACAGAGCCATTATTCCATACTCTTGCAACTGCTTCATAGTCATAATCAAACTGACTTTTTTCCAATACATCAAACCCTTCTGCAATTGCTTGCATCATGCCATATTCAATTCCATTATGTACCATTTTTAAGAAATGGCCGCTTCCTGCATCTCCTGCATATAGATAGCCTTTGTCTACATTGATATCTTTAAAAATAGGTTCAATGTGTGCGAAAGCTTCCTTGTCTCCACCGATCATCATGCAAGCTCCATTTCGTGCTCCTTCCATCCCGCCGCTGGTTCCGACATCAAAAAAGTGAATCCCTTTTTGATGAGCTTTTTCAGCACGACGAACAGAATCTTGGTATTTTGAATTTCCACCATCTATAATAATATCTCCTTCATCAAGCAAGTCGTGAAGTTCATTGATTACCTTTTCTGTAAGATCTCCTGCTGGTACCATGACCCAAGCTACTTTAGGCTTTTCTAACTTTTTAACTAATTCTTCTACTGAGTGAGCTCCTACAGCTCCTTGTTCTTCCAACGTTGTAACTGCTTCTTTATTCACGTCAAATGCTACAACTGCATGGTTGTGTTCCATCAAGTTTAAAGAAAGGTTAGCTCCCATTTTTCCTAAACCAATCATTCCAATTTGCACCTAAATTCCTCCTTCAATACTAAATTATCGTTAGTATGATATAAATTTGGCATCTTCAAACGTATTTTCCACTTTCTGAACAAACAAAACATAAAAAACACTGATGTCTACTTTTCAGAAACATCAGCATTTATGTATTTTCACTTGGTTTTACCTAACTCTACAGCTGAACTTAGCTGTAAGAAATCTCTTATGTTCATGTTTAGCATACGCTTTTCGTGATTTTATAACGTTGCTTGTCCTGGTCTCCAATTTGCGGGACAAAGCTCACCAGTTTGTAAAGCGTGTAACACTCGCAGCGTTTCATCTACATCTCGGCCGATATTATTATGGTTGACAACAGCATACATCAGTTCTCCTTGAGGACTAATGATAAATAACCCGCGTAAAGCTACGCCTTTCTCTTCAATTAAAACGCCATATTCACGTGAAACAATATGATTTGTATCTGCGGCTAAAGGATAATTAACTGGGCCTAGTCCGTTATCTCGTCGATCTGCTTTAATCCAAGCTAAATGCGTATGAATAGTATCTGTTGAAACACCAATTACTTCTGCCTCTAGCTTTTTAAATTCATCGTAGCGATCTGACAAAGCCGTAATTTCAGTTGGACATACTGCTGTAAAATCCATAGGGTAAAAGAAAAGAACTGTCCATTTCTCTTGTTTCATATTCTCTTCTAAGCTTACTTTTCCAAACTCTTTATTCGGCAGTACTGCTTCCATTTCAAAGCGTGGGGCCTGCTTGGCTACCATGCGTTCTGGCATGAATCATCCCTCCAACATAATAATAAGCTCATGTTTATTCTGCTTTTCATTTAAATATAGTAAATTATACCTATTAATTAGTTATAAACTACATGAAATAGGACGACATACATGGTATGCCCTATTTTTATCTAAGATAAACGAACTTTTTTTGTTCACTTCTAGAAAAAATAGCATTAATGACTTGCAAAAAGGGACAAATTAAGTTTAGCATGTCTAATAGCGGGAATAAAATAATGTACTGAAAGAGCCAGAAACTAAGCAAGTTTTTACATTACATATGGTTATCTTTTTTATTTATTTCCAGTTACGTGTTTTATGTTTAGAAAGGATGAATTTTTTATGTTAAATTTTTCAGAAGTCAATTGGGAACAGCTTCTGACGGTTGCAGGATTAGTTGTGTTAAAGCTTGTCCTCATCTTAATTGGTTTCTTAATCGTACGTTCCATTGGAACGCGTATTATTGACCGTTCTTTCAACCGTATGATGGAACGTGATACTGTATCAAAAGGTCGAGCACTTACGCTTAAAAGCTTAATGGTAAATGTGTTTTCATACGTTCTTATCTTTATTGTTGTTGTGATGTTACTTGAAACTGTTGGCGTACAAGCGACCGCACTTCTTGCCGGTGCTGGAGTAGTGGGGTTAGCAATCGGTTTTGGCGCTCAAGGACTTGTGAGCGACATCGTTACAGGATTTTTCTTACTGCTGGAAAAACAAATCGATGTAGACGACTATGTAACAACAGGGAGTTTTTCAGGTATTGTTGAATCTGTAGGACTTCGTACAACTCAAATCCGCGGATTTGATGGCACATTGCACTACGTGCCAAATCGTGAGATTACAAGCCTAAGCAATCACTCTCGTGGAAATATGCGAGCACTTGTGGACATCGGCATCTCATATGATGACGATATTGATCGCGCAGCTTCTATATTACAAGAAGTGTGTGATCGTATTGCACAAGAAGATGAGAACATTGTAGATGGACCAAACGTCCTTGGCGTTCAAGGCCTAGGTGCATCGGACGTTGTGTTACGAGTTGTTGGAAAAACGAAAAACGGCGAACAGTGGGGCGTAGAACGTAAGCTTCGTAAAGCGTTTAAAGAAGCTTTTGACACGCATGGAATTGAAATCCCATTCCCGCACCAAGTATACGTTGAAAAGTCGAATGGCGAATCACCACAGCTTGCTAAAGATAACGGATAATAAAAAACCCCGGAAGCTTCCGGGGTTTTCTTATGCGTTGCCTTTCATTTCAAAGTAGCGAGTGATAAGAGAGATGGCCACCTCAATTGCTTTTTCATCTGGCTGAAGCTTTGAATGATGAAGGCCATACGGAGAATTTACCCCAAGCCAAAACATAAAGCCTGGAATCTCTTTTAGCATATAACCGAAATCTTCTCCCGTCATCGCTTTTTGACACTCAATAACCTCTACTTCTTCTTGGGCTCTCGCAAATGTCATAAATTCCTTTGTCATGTCATGATCATTGTAGACTTGATGATACATGCACCCATAATCAATGACTGTCTCGCACTGATAACCTACTTCCACACCTTTTACAATAGCCTCAATTCGCTCTTTTACACGTGCCATTGACTCAGGAGATAAAGTACGAATGGTCCCTTCAATGCGAGCACGCTCAGCAATAATATTTTGAACCGTTCCAGCAGTAATTTTTCCAACGGTAATTACGGCACTATCTAATGGATCAACGTTTCTAGCCACTATCGTTTGCAGTTGAGAAACCAATTGACAAGCAGCGACTACCATATCATTTGTATTATGAGGGTATGCTGCATGTCCCCCTTTTCCTTTTAAATCAATAAACAGTTCAGATGTGTTCGCAAATAAAAGACCTTCTTTTACTGCAATTGATCCTACTGGATATTCAGGAGCAATGTGTAGCGCCACAATTTGGTCAGGCTTCCACTCTTTCATAATCTCGCTTTCAAGCATTGGCTGAGCCCCACCTGGACCCTCTTCTGCAGGTTGAAAGATAAACAGCAAATGATCATCAATTGGGTAACTTGCAAAGTGTGTTAAGATTCCTAAACCAATACTCATGTGAAAATCATGACCACATGCATGCATTAAACCTTCATGAGTGGACGAAAACTCATACTCGGTTTCTTCCGTAATTGGGAGGCCATCAATATCAGCTCGGTAGCCGATTGTTTTTGTTGGTTTTTTCCCTTTGACCTTTACAAAGATACCGGTTTTCCACGTTTTAATTTCAAGATGTTCTTGAGGAAGACTTTCAATATAGCGCAATAAAAACGCTTGTGTTTTCAATTCTTGAAATCCTAACTCAGGTATTTTATGTAATTCTCTGCGCAAAGCAGCAAATTGAGAAATGTCCACGTGCCATGAATCCTCCTTATAGTTAAGAAAGCGTGGTTGCCCACGCTTTCTGTGTCTTTCGCTTATTAGTCGTTTAGTTGACGAAGCTCTTGTTTAATTTCAGTTTTTGATTTTGTTTTTTCGTCAATTTCTTTAATAACGCGAGCTGGTGTACCCG
Organism: Bacillus sp. CBEL-1; assembly: GCF_004348885.1. Taxonomy (NCBI): domain Bacteria; kingdom Bacillati; phylum Bacillota; class Bacilli; order Caryophanales; family Bacillaceae; genus Bacillus; species Bacillus sp. CBEL-1. The sequence goes on from NZ_SBIM01000003.1 coordinate 645,858, forward strand.
CTACTACCGTATATGGAGGTACGTCTTCAACTACGATTGCGCCAGCAGCAACAACTGCACCTTTACCCACTGTTACGCCTTCTAGAACAACTGCGTTTGCACCAATCACAACGTCATCTTCAACAACAACTGGCTTTGCAGAAGGTGGCTCAATTACGCCAGCTAACACTGAACCCGCACCGATATGACAGTTTTTACCTACTGTTGCACGTCCACCCATTACAACGTTCATATCAATCATTGTACCTTCACCGATTACAGAACCGATGTTGATTGAAGCACCCATCATAATAACAGCGTTGTCTCCAATCTCGACTTGGTCGCGAATGATTGCACCTGGCTCAATGCGCGCTTTGATATTTTTCATATCTAAAAGTGGAATTGCAGAATTACGACGATCGTTTTCGATAACGTAGTCTTCTACTTTTCCTTCGTTTGCTTGAATTGCTGCTTGAATGTCTTTCCACTCACCGAATACAACACCTGTATTACCAGTTACGAATGTTTTAGAAGAAGCGCCGAAGTCGATTCCTTCTAAATCACCTTTCACATATACTTTTACAGGTGTTGATTTTGTGCTGTTTTGAATAAATGAAATAATTTCGTTTGCATCCATCATTTTCATATTATGTATTCCTCCTAAGTTAGCATTTGCTTCATTTTACTAATGTAACAAAATGAGTTCCACATGACAAGTTAGAAGTCACGTAATTTTCTCATTTCTTCACGTAATGCGCAGATGCATTATGATAGCTCTTTTTCTTGCTGTTCTTTAATATACTCTTTGACAATTTCCATAAATGCACGCACTTGTTTCAGCTTAAACGCTGACTCATATCCTACTAGCCAAGTATCTCTAGTGATTGGTTCTTTATTTTCTTTTAATAGTGGAATCCGATGTAAATGCTGGGCATCTTTCACAGCAATTGACGGTAAAATGGCAAAACCAAGACCATTTAGAGCCATTTGCTTACACGTCTCAATTTGGTCTACAACAATGGTTCGTTTTGGAGTTGTATGAAACTCTCTATGCCACCAATCGAGTATTTCTTGATAGTAAGTAGAATCACTTTTAAATTGAATAAACGGTCGATCATTATTCGGCACCTCAGAAGCATCTTCAATTTCAGTATCTACTAAATACAAAGGGTCCGTAAACAGGTGTTCCTTTACACCTTTCCATTCTGGGTTTCCCCGAATAATTCCAATATGTACTTCATCTTCATAAATATAGCGAAGCATTTCACTGCTCCAACCCGTTACAAGGGAAATTTTTGCATGAGGATATTTATCCATATACTTTTTTAAAACCGCTGGCAACCAATGCTGGCCAATAATAGAGGCTACAGCGAGCTTTAACGTCCCGTATACTTCCGTGTCTAAATGATGTAGATCTTCCTTTACTTGGTCTTCTTTTTCAACAACTTCCTTTGCAAACTGCACAATCTTTTCACCAGCTGGTGTTAAAGAAAGACCTTTTTGGGAACGGATAAAAATTTGAGTATCCCATGCCCGTTCAATTGTTTGCAGGCGCTGCGATAGAGCTGGCTGCGATACAAATAAGCGCTCAGCTGCTTTTCTCATATTTAATTCTTGGGCTAATACGACAAGCATGCGACATTCTACTAATTGCATTTTGCTATTCCTCTCAACACATTGTTTTACTTTTTCACCTTCTAATCATATAAAAAAATGCTTCAGAAAGATAGACAAAAGTTAGTTATTGTCAAGATTCTTTTTAACTTTTTATATAATATGGAGGCCTGCTAGTACGTCAGTTATTCTTGACATATAAAAAGCCTTGGATACACGTAAATGTGCATCCAAGGCTTTCATTCGAATCATCGACAATTCACAGATCTAAGTTGATTAATGGCTTCATTAATGAATTAATTCAAAAATCTCAATTGCAATCATGTCAATATTATCAAATTGATAAACGCTTGGCTTCTCGCCATCTTGATATACTTCAAGTTCAAACGTTTCAGTTTTCGCATGATATTTCACGCTACAAATTCGTTTTCCATCTACTTCGAAGAAGCGTTGTGGTGCTTCACTTCCACTTGCTTGCTCACGGAGATTCACAAGACGAGTTAAAATACCTTGTAATTGTGACATATAATCTCTCCTTTCAACGATTACATCATTACTTACCCTATTTAAGGCTTGTTTATTCATTCTCATTTCTTCAGCATGAATCTTCATGCATAAAAGACACCATTTCACTATATGCCACATACAGAAAAAACACAAGTACTTTACATGAATTTTCGTAAGAAATTGGCTTATTATGGCGTAGTTTGTCGTTTTTGATTATAATATCATATTATACAATAAGGAGTTTTAACATGAAAAACGTAGAATTATATACACAACCATCTTGTCCACCGTGTGAAATTGTTAAACAGTTTTTAAAACACAATAATATTTCATATAAAGAATATGACGTCTCAAAAGATGTAAAAGCCAGAAATCGTATGATTGAAGTATTTCAGTCATATTCAACACCAACGGTTAAAGTTAATGATGATGTGGTAAAAGGCTTTGATTTACAAACACTAGAAAAGCTTTTAGATCTTGCTTAAGTTAAATACCTTATGCGAGAGGATTAACTGGGCTTTTGGTTACTATATGTAAATCCTGATACTTTCCATTTTCCCTCATGGCGAGTCAACGTCAACATCTCATAATGCCCCACATAAGATACGGGGCCATCTTTTACAGCTGGAAAATATTCAAAGACATAAGCTTTTTCCATGGATGGATGAACCGCTACCTTTGTTTGTTCGTCGTATGAAAAATAGGGAATATAATGAAGAGCAAAATCAGAACCGTATACAGTATACCCCTGGGCTTCTTGAACCATATTATCATCTAGAAATTTTTCCGCGTAGCTTTTCTCAAAGTATGGAAGAAGCGTGCTGATTGCCTTTTCCTTTGAATAATGCTCATTCGTTAAACGAAGCTGAGCTTGAAAGGCTTCATGTAGAGCAGTAAAGATTTCGTTGCGGGTATCTCCATCAACTTCAGCCTGAGCAGGCGTATACAAACATGTTACACATAAAAAAATTATTATCGATCCTACTACTTTTTTCATAAACGATCATCCCTTTCGTTTTAATTAGTAATAGCTTTCCTTCTTTTTGACCCCATATTCTTTCATTTTTAGAAATGAAAAAAAGCATGCCTCAGGGTTAGTGAGGCATGCTTTTTTATAATGCGTCTTTCTCATATAAAAAGGCATATGAAATATCGATAAATAAATAATGACCGTTTTCAATTGGATACGAAAAAGTTCGTATATTCTCTCCTGTTTCAATATCGTTATATAAGTCTGATAAAATCCCACGCTGTTCATGGGTCATTCGAATAATATTCTCAAGAAAATACGGACGCCAGCTCCAATTTTTGTGAAGGTACTCTGGCTCGGCAATCCATTCATGTTCTTTCTTTAAAAAGTTTGATGAGCGTTGAAACCCATTCTCGTCGCATACATACACTCGGAAGCATGCGATTGAAAGCTCATTCGCAATATACTGAAGCATCTCGTCATACTCTTCCATCTTGCGGCATTGACTCATTACCTGCTGCATTTTCACCTGGAAGCTCTCCGTTAATTCATAGATAGCCTGTAATTTTTTCTTCTCGTGAGCTATAAACATTTCAAATTGATTTTTCAGCTTATCCTTTAACAGAAAAGGATCAACCAATTCAGCTGATGGCTTATGTAAATAGTAACCTTGAAAGTACCTACCGCCGTTACGCCATGCATATTGCAGTTGATAAGAAGCTTCAATATCTTCATACAGCAGGGTAGCTCCCATTTTACGTGCTAGCAATGATAACGAATACAAAACGTCTTGATAAGATTGTGTCATAGCCGTTTGTCGTAAAATGTGCAGGTCTACTTTTAAAATATCTGGTGAAAGCAAACCAATACGATCTAAGTTACTGCTTTCTTTACCAATATTATCAATTGCCACCTTAATGCCATACGTTTGATAATATTTCAATAAATGCTGAAGAGATTCAATATCACCATTAAAATTGTGCTCGGTAATTTCTAAAACAACTCGATTCAGAGATAGCCCCTTTGTCTCAAAATACTGCAACAGTTCTAACAGAGATTCTCCATGGTCATTCATTAATAAATTGGGATTTTGATTAATAAAGATTAAAAACTCTTCTTTCTGCTCTAAAATGTGATTCAATGCTTTTGTTAAAACCGCATAATCCACTTCAATTCGATATTCATCCGGAATCGCATCATCGTGAAAAAAAGCTCCTAAACTTTCAATCTCGTCATCTTGTTTAATCCTTGCTAACACTTCATACCCAACAATCTTGTGTTCATCCGCACTAAAAATTGCTTGATAATATGGAAGGGTGTTCTCTATGTTTGTTAACACATCTAAAGGATCCATGACGTTCCCCCCTTATCATATAGATTCAATTCAATCCTCTTACTAGACCTTTTGATCTACTTTCATCGGTTTACTGAAGCGCAATGAATATTCAAGCTTTTTGTAGCATTCAATGTGCTCAATTACTATATATACATTTTTAGTAAGTATAATATGAAAATCCTGTTTTTGCTAGTCTTTGAAGTGAAGTAACGCTTGAAGAAAATACAAAAAAGCAGACATTCCGCTGTCTGCTTTTTCCTTTATTTAAAAAGGATATTGGTTTAACCATTGGCCTCCATCCATTGTAATGCATTCACCATTAATGTATGATGCTTCATCCGAAAATAAAAATGCAGCTAGTCCTGCAATTTCTTCTGGTGTACCAAAGCGTCTAAGTGGTACCGAATTAAGTGTACGCGCTTTCATCTTTTCAGATTGAAATAATTTATCTGCTCCACCAGTACGCTCAATTGGTCCAGGAGCGATTGCGTTTACTCGAATACCGTATTTACTTCCCCATTCAACAGCTAATGTTCTTGTCATTGTTAACACCCCAGCCTTAGCTGAAGCTGAATGAATAACTCCAGCACCTGCATTCCATGCATATGTAGCTACGATATTTGTAATGGCTCCTTTAATATTGTGTTCAATCCAGTACTTCCCTACCTCAGAACTACAATAGAACGTACCGTTTAACACAATGTCAATGACGCTTTTCCAACCGTTTACTGAAAGCTCTTCTGCGGGACATATAAAATTTCCTGCAGCATTGTTAATAAGATAATCGATTCGACCAAACTGCTTATGAGTTTCACTCACCATCCGTTTTGCATCTTCAGGATTTCGTACATCCATCTGCACAGGTAACACTTGATTTTCAAATGTTTCAATTTCTGCCTTCGTTTCTTCTAGGCGTTCTAGAGATCTTCCAGTAATTACGACATACGCTCCGTCGCTAGCAAAGCGCTTCGCCATATGTTTGCCCATCCCACTTGAACCACCTGTTACTACCACTACTTTCTCCTTCATTCCGTTATCCCCCTTTTTTATTAAAGCTCTTACTCTTTTATTCTACCTTTTTTTATCTAAAAGAGAAATGAATAGTTATTCATTTCTCTCGAAAATACGTTTTTTTACTACTTGTTTAAGTAAATCAGAGTTTTAAGTTTTATCCTTTTTTCAGAGATGCTATAATTAATCTTTAGCCATTATGAGTAATGTCAATGGAAATATGAAAGAGAATAGGTTGATTTTAAAATGAAAAAGACGTATACACGACGCTCTTTTTTAAAAGGTTTACTTTCTTTATCGCTAGGGACTGTATTAACGACTTCCTTTGGTTATACATATGCGAAGTATATTGAGCCGAGGCGACTGCAGATAACGCGTAAGAGCATCTTTTCAAACAATATTCCAACAGGCTTTCACAATCGAACTATTTTACAATTTAGTGATACTCACCTCGGGCTTTCTTATAACCTTCAGCAGCTAGAAGAACTGGTTAATAAGATTAACAGCCTCAAACCTGATCTCATTTTGTTTACAGGCGATTTAATGGATGCACCGAATGAATATGCTTACCCGCATCGAATTCCGCCTATTTTACAGCGATTAAACTCGCCTCTTGGAAAGTATGCGATTTATGGAAACCATGATCATGGAGGGTACGGTACGACGCTTTATCAAGATATAATCCAGGAATCAAACTTCCAACTTCTAGTGAATGAAGCACGAACAATAACACTTGATAACGGAGAATATATCCATATTTGCGGGTTAGATGATGTGCTGTTGGGAGACCCTCAATATGAACAAACACTTGGTCAACTAGAGTCCTCTACGTTTGCAATTGCTATGATTCATGAACCTGATGTAGCAGTTAAAGCGGCAGCATTCCCAGTTGATTTACAGCTATCAGGGCATAGTCATGGAGGACAGATTCAACTTCCATTTTTCGGACCGTTAATTACGCCTCCTTTCGGTACGGTTTATCCCGAAGGATTTTATAAAGTGGGAGAAAGCGACATGCAGCTGTATGTGAACCGCGGTATCGGCACAACGCGCATTCCCTTTAGGTTTTTAGCTACACCTGAAATTACATTATTCACATTAAAAAAAACGTCTATTTAGACGTTTTTTTGCGATTATACAGGAAACATATAGTAAGACAGACTCATAATGAAACCTACCACCATACACTACATAGACAACATTGAAGGAGGTTGAATTATGTATCATCAATATTATCCGTATGGCGTATATCGTACCGCTCCTAACGGTGAACAGCGCTTTTTTGCTTTTCCATTCGTAGCTGGCCTAGCTGGTGGCTTACTTGGAGGACTAGCAGTGGGCGGATTCGGTGGACGCCCTGGTTGTTGCCCTCCGTTTTACCCATATCCACCTACTCCATACTATGGAGGTCCTGCAGGTCCACCTATTTACAACACTTTCTACGGCGCTCCAGGTACACCAGGGTTTGGCCCTGTTCCCCGATAACAAATGTAAAAGCCGATTTCCATCGGCTTTTTTGTTTACTCTTCATCTTCCATGACTTGATATGCTAATTGCCGAAAAACTTTTTGACTATCAACAGCCTCTTGCCTCCCCTGCTGCAGATAATAGTAATTTCCATTTGCATCCTGCTCTCTAGCTTTTATGTTATCTTCAAGCATAAGATCTAACCATTTTAACGTTCTGTTTTTTAACGGTTCTTCGAGAATTGGAAATAAAATTTCAACGCGCTTTACCATATTTCTCGTCATCATATCAGCGGATGAAAAATACACCTTTTTTTCTCCATTGTGATGAAACGTGTAAATGCGGCTATGCTCTAAAAACCTTCCGATAATACTCCTTACTCGAATATTTTCGCTAACTCCTTTTATTTTCGGGCGCAAACAGCATGTGCCGCGGACAATTAAATCAACGGACACACCAGCCTGTGAAGCCTCATATAACTTCATAATTAATACCTTGTCCGTTAATGAATTCATTTTAGCAATAATTCGGCCATTGCCGTGTTTTTGATGACATACTATTTCTTTGTCAATTAGCGCAAGGAAATCATCTCGAATATCAAACGGCGCAACTGATAAGTGATGATAAGCTGGCTTTTGGGTATACCCGCTTAGGTAATTAAAGAAATTGGTTGCATCAACACCAAACTGGCGCTTTGATGTTAAGTAACTGATATCTGTATAAATTTTAGCCGTTGCGTCATTATAATTGCCTGTACCAAGATGAACAAATCTCTCAATTCGGTTGTTGCGTTTCCTTACCACTAGTGTAATTTTGCTATGTGTTTTTAAGTGTGTCATTCCATAGATGACGTGACAACCTGCTTTTTCTAATTCTTTTGCCCATTGAACGTTCTTTTCTTCATCAAACCGTGCTTTTAATTCAACCAATACGGTGACCTGTTTCCCGTTTTCCGCGGCTCTTTGCAACGCTTTTATTACGGGGGAATCTCCGCTTACACGATATAAAGTTTGTTTGATGGCTAATACGTCGGAATCTTCGGCCGCATCGGCTACAAAATCAACAACCGGTTCAAACGACTCGTAGGGATGATGAAATAATAAATCCTGCTCTAACAATTTCTCAAAGATATCTTCATCCGATGCTAGATCTTGCGGCGGCTGTGGGATAAACATTTCAACACCTAAATGTTCATGAGTTACTTTGATTTTGTCGCAAAATGAAAACAGCATGGTTAAATCAAGAGGGGAGTCAACTACGTACACATCTTTCGTATGAATATCTAATACCTGCTTTAAATAGGCTAGAACCTGTTCATCATAATAGGATGCTTTTACTTCTAAGCGAACAGCAGCGCCCCATTTTCGTTTTTTTAGCTCTTTCTCAATTTCTTTTAAAAGATCCCGAGCTCCTTCTTCATGAATAGTCATATCTGCATTTCGCGTAATGCGAAACTGCGTCACAGATGCTACCTCATAACCACTAAACAATTGTTGAATAAAGTGCGCAATTACTTCTTCTAGTAACACAAATGAGCGTTCTAATGAATTTGTTGGTAATTCTATATACCGCTCTAAAACCGCAGGTACCTGAACAATTGCAAGCCTTCCTTTTATCCCTGTAACTTGCTGCTCTTCTCTATCTTCCTTTAATACAACAGCCAAATTTAAACTTTTATTAAGAAGAATCGGAAACGGCCGGTACGCATCGACTGCCATTGGAGTTAATACAGGAAAAACTTGATCTATAAAATAAGATTCTAAAAACTCATGTTGATGCGTCGTTAATTCCTTTATTGAAATAAAGTTGATTTGTTCTTTTTTTAACAAAGGCAATAAAGTATGCATATAGGTTTCAGACTGAACTTTAATAAGCTCATGATTTTTAATTGCGATTGCTGAAAGCTGCTGTTTGGGAGTCAGCCCCGCTTTGTTCTCACGCTTATTAAAGCTGGCTTTTACCTGATCTTTTATTCCCGCTACTCGTACCATGAAAAATTCATCTAAGTTAGAGCTGAAAATCGCTAGAAATTTTAATCGTTCTAAAAGAGCATTTCGCTTATCAATTGCTTCTTCTAATACGCGCTGGTTAAATGCCAACCAGCTCAGCTCCCGGTTATTATAATAAGCAGGGTTTGTCAGTTCATTTTCTTTATCCATCCTGTCTAGCTTTTCCACATTCACCATTTACATTTCCCCCTAAATGCTCTCCTTTTTTAAAATTAACATCTAATTATTAACTAGTTATAAAGATAAGATGAACGACATGTATCTTTTATATTTTGTACAGGAATAGTATCACCTTTTAATTTGTAATGTATTTAAAGTTCAACGCAATCGGTTTTTTCAATACTTTTTCTAAATGCTTTTTTTGTTTTTCAGCTTGGTATTCTTCGGCTTTGTAATTGCCGTTACATACGAGTGTAAAAGTTAACATTGCATCCGTAATCTTGACTTCTATATGTGTTACCACATTACGCTTAGTTGCATTTAAACTTGTTGCTAACTTTAATAATGCTCCTATTAATAAAAGTTTTCTCTGTTCTTCTTTTGAAATCCATTCACGAAAAGGCTCAATATATTGCCTAAACGTGGACTTCCCCTTATAAGAAGCAACTAATGCTAGCTTTAGGCGTTCTAAATGCGTTAAACCGTCAATTGTGCGATTTGCTAACAAATAAAACGTATGCTGACTGCTGGATTCTGAATCAATATATTCTCCCAAATGAAACACTTGAGCCCCTTTTCTCAACAGTTCGAGATCGTCATCTGTTAAGGTGGGTAAAGCATCCACTCGTAGATGCTGAAACAGCATAGTAGCAGTCCGCGTTACTTGTTGAACGTAAATTAGATTAATTTCAAAATCATCAACCAGCTCTTGAAAGCTACGTTCCACTACGTTCGGATACATTGTTCCCTGACTTTGTTCATGGGCTTCTTTATATAACACTCCTTCTCTAAGTCCTTTACGGCTGAGGATAAATGAAGAAGCATTTACTATTTCACACAACCCTTGGAACACTTCTATAGCAGGAATAATCGTATCTGCTCGATCTTTGGATAGTCCTTCTAATTTTTGAAGTTCACTATAGGAGTAAGGAGCTATAATCGTTTTTACTTGCGCAATATCCCTCGGAGACATTTTATATTGATGTACTCCGGCAAGCGGATACTGAATAAAACTTTGGTGGAGCTGAACAAGGTTTCTCGCGCTTCCACCGATTGCTACAATTGGTACACAGCGTTTATGAAGCCAAGAGAGCGTTTGAAATTCGCTTCGTACAAAATTACGGATTCTTTCTCTTTCTTCATCAGTAGGTACATTGTCTTTTACATACTGCAAACGTAAAGAGAGCGCACCAAAAGGAAAGCTATGATATTCAACAAGCTCTCGATTTCGAAAGTACGTGATTTCTGTGCTTCCTCCCCCTATATCAATGGTTACACCTTCTTCTACTGAAGTTGAATTGATAACGGCAAAAAAACCATAAAAAGCCTCTTCATATTCCGATAAAATTTTCATTGAAAAGTCCGTGTTTTCTTTAACAAGTTGGACAATATACTCTTTATTTTTAGCTTGTCTAACCGTAGCAGTCGCTACGCAGCTAACATGCGCTAATTCGTGATGGCGCGTAATAATTTGAAACGTTTGTAGCGTTTGAAGCAAAACATGAATTCCTTCTTCGTTTAATAGACTGTCATTATCTAAATAATTACGTAATCTGGCTACCACTTTCAGGTTTTCAATTTGCTTAAACCCTTTTCCTGCTCTATTCTCATAAATGACTAGTCGCATTGTATTCGATCCAATATCAATCATTCCATGCTTCATCTTCATTTGGGCTCAACACCTTTTATTTTTGGATATATGAAACCTTTAACCTGTCACTCACTTTCTCATCATCCTGTTCATATAGTAACAAATAATGCTATAGACTTATATAATATCGAAAAATTCTGTTAATTTTAAAGAGATATATGATTAAGGAGGGAAAGTCATGCAACATATTGTAAAACAAGGTGAAACATTGTATCAAATTTCGCTCGATTATCGAAGGCCTTCCAACATGATCCTTGCGGCTAATCCAGGTTTAAACCCAAATATTATCGTGCCAGGCCAGGTAATTATTATTCCTAATTTGCCGGATAAAAATACCATTCCATATTCAATTCACGTCTTTATCGCGGAGAGAGAGTTGGAGCTAAGAGAAAATAATGTTGTGAAAGCAACTTATCCAATCGCTGTTGGAAAGATGCTTAGCACAACACCTGTTGGAGATTTCGTTATTGTAAATAGACATCCGAATCCTGGTGGACCATTCGGTACAATGTGGTTAAGCCTCTCAAAACAATCCTATGGTATTCACGGAACGAATGACCCTAGTTCAATAGGAAAAGCTGTTTCAAAAGGATGCATTCGAATGAGAAACGAACAAGTAAACGAACTTGCTTCGATTGTGCCAAATGGTACCGGTGTCTATATTCGTCCTTCTAGAAGAATGAATTAACCTTTTCCTGCTTGAAAACTTGGGTACAAGGTCATTCCACCATCCGCATACAGCGTAATGCCCGTAACATATCTTGCTTCATTAGATGCTAACCAAGCTGCTACGCTTGCAATTTCTTCTGGCTCTCCAATCTTAGCCATTGGAATCAACTTTTCTACATCTGCTTTCGCAGTTGGATCCGAAAATTTTTCAGCATTGATTGGCGTGTTAATGGCACCTGGACCAATTGCATTTACGCGAATTCCTCTTGGGGCATATTCCAATGCTAACGTTTCTGTCATCATTTTAATGCCACCTTTACTTGATGCATAATGAACAAAATGTGGCCACGGAATAATATCATGTACGCTTGACATGTTGATGACCGTGCCTTTGATATTATGCTCAAGCATATAATTAATTGCTTCTCTACATCCCATAAACGTTCCTGATAGGTTAACAGAAATGACTTTGTTCCATTCTTCAAGTGACATTTCATGAGATGGAATTTCTTTTTGAACACCGGCATTGTTCATCATTACATCTAAAGATCCAAATGTCGTATGAGCTGATTCAATCAAACGCTTCATATCTTCTTCTTTAGAAACGTCAGCTTGTACAGCAATTGCTTCTCCACCATTTTGTTTAATTTCTTCCACTACTTTTAAAGCACTTTCACTTTTTGAACGATAGTTCACAACCACTTTCATTTTTTCTTGTCCAAACCTTATTGCAATTGATTTTCCAAGCCCAGTTGCTGCTCCTGTCACGATTGCTACTTTTCCTTCTAAATCTTTATACACAGTAATCGCTCCTTTTCTTTCTGGTTTCGTTTTTTATGAGAGTTTTATTTATTTTTTCGTAAATCCAAGCAGTACTCCACCGACGATAATTAGAATACAGCCGATGATGACAAACGTAATTTGTTTTTTCGATTTCTTTTCACCAAGTAGGAAAATACCACCTAATGTTGAGATAATAATTCCCATTTGTGAGAATGAAAAACTCGTGGCTACTCCAACACGAGGAGCTGCTACTAATAAACCAATATTACCTGTTGCCCAAACAAACCCAGTTAAGATGTTGCGTGTAGCGTATTTGTTAAATGGCTTATGACGAAACGTAAGAAGCAATGCACCTGCTAACATACCTAAAGACTGCGGTAAAATTGCAGACCAACCTTCCACTCCAAACCACTGAACGACGATAAAATAACCTATGTAACCTAATGTTGAGATGAAAAGTGTAAACATCCCTTTACCAAATTGACTTTTCCCATCAGCTTCTTTGTTATTTTTATCGTTTAACGACGTAAAGACTACCCCAACAATAATAAACGCAAGAGCAGCAATTCCAATTAGTAGCTTTGTTTGCGTTGACCATTCACCGAACAGTAACACACCAAATAACGATGTTCCGACTAGCTGCATACCTGTAGAAATAGGCTGTGTTTTTGATACACCTAAATATTCAACAGCTGAGAATTGGTTCATTTGACCAACTGACCAGAATAAACCTGAAACAAAGCCTACGATAAAGATTTTCCATGTAAGTTCAGGTGAAACAATAAAGAACGCTACGATTGAGAATAAAAGCGCTCCTCCAGTTAAACCAATTGTTTGGCTATAAGCTTTGCCTCCTAATTTTGAACTTACAAGTAAAATACTCCCCCACATGACAGCGGGAATTAATGCAATTAAAATATCCACTTCTTTCAACACCTTCTTATGCTTTCAAACTTTTGTTGTATTATTTGTATAACCTCTCATTTTTAAACGAAACCTAAAAGAAAATTATTTTTGAAATTATCCAATCTCGGTGTAATTATTTTCAAATTGGACAAGACGCGCTATAATGAAAGAACTAAGCCTCATAGAGCGACACCTGCTTCATGAAGCGACTAATGAAAGGGAGTGAATTTATTTATGCCTCATTCAACCAACCAAGAAACGTTCAATCCATCCACTGCTGAGATTGCACAAGCTATTTTTACAGTAAACAGGCACGCTAAAGCAGCCCCTGATCCGAAACAGCTCTATACCTTAAAAAAGCTTGCGCTTGAGCAACTGATTTCAGAAGGAAAAGCGAAAAAAGAAGGACTTCATTTTTCACCTAATCCAGGTAAAAGTCAGCAAAAATCAGATGTGCTGGTATCCGTTGGAGATTACTTTTTCCATATGCCTCCTAAGAAAGAGGACTTCAAAGAACTAACACACCTCGGTCACTTAAACCATCAGTATCGAAATCCCAAAACGACAATGTCATTATCTTATGCAAAACGATTACTATCCAAATATACCGGCTTTATATTATCAGCACCTAACCCTGTTCAACCTTCTAATGTTCGTAAACGACAGGCGCCTGTTTTTAAGCCATTAGGTAAAAGCTATTGGTGAGTAAATAAAAAAGTGCCTCAAAGAAACACTTGAGGCACTTTTTTTATTAACTTGATATTGCTCACAACTACTTTATAAAATAAATTCATCAATCATTTGCACTAATTCACCAATTTGTGGTTTACTTACTTGGCCTTGTGCACCAACCATTTTTCCTTTATGACGTAAATCTTCTGTGATTAGAGATGAAAAAATAATAACAGGGAGTGTAGATAAACGGTCATCTTCTTTTATCTTCTTCGTAAGATGATGACCATCCATTTGTGGCATTTCAATATCTGTAATAACTAGTTGTACCTCATCTTCAATGGCATGACCTGACTCTACAAGTGATTGTAGATAAAGCAGCGCATCATACCCGTTTTCAAAAAACTCTGTATTGGCATAGCCTGCTGTTTCCAATGTATCTGAAATCATTTTGCGTAGTAACGGTGAGTCTTCAGCAACTACTAATCGCTTGCTTGACCGTTGACGCTGACCTAATCGCTTAATTTCAGCTTGATTAATTCCAGCTTCAGGATTGACGTCAGTGACAAGTTTTTCAAAATCCAGTAATAAAATCATGTCGCTTTCATCTTTTACCACACCGGTGATTTGAGTTTCTAAGCCTTGGTATAAATCTGAAGGCTTTTCAATTTCCATCCACGATATTCGATGAATTTGTGTGACTTGATGAACGTGAAAAACAATTTTTTGTTGATTGAACTCTGTGACAATAAATTTATCCTTCGCAGGCTGATTCGATGCTGGACGCTTTAACGCCTTCGCAACGTCAACAACAGGCAGAACTTCTCCTCTCAACTCAATAATTCCTTCTATATAAGAATGAGAATTAGGAACCGGTGTAATGGTTACTGGATTAATAATTTCTCGAACTTTAATCACATTAATACCAAAACGAATAGTACCGACTGAGAATTCAACAATTTCTAGCTCATTTGTTCCGCTTTCTAATAGGATTCCTTTATCATGCTGCATAAATTTTCGCCCTTCCATAGTAAAATATACTAATGTAGTGGTCGTCCTTTATTATAGTAATGAAACTTTATAATCGTAAAGTAAAACCACCTAAAAAAATAAATGTTTTTGACATAAAACGTTTTCATCTCTGTATTAGTATTTATCGGTTGAAGACTCGAGAGGTTTAATAACAAATTCTTATCTTTTAGGACATAACCCGTTCACAAAATGTTAACGAAAATCTTTATAATACCTGTGGACGATTGTGCTGAAACCCTTTATACTACACATGATAAACCACAATTACTTAAAGAAGGTGTATGTTTAATGAAAGGTTCTGTCATTCTTTTTAATGATGAAAATCAAATGACAATTATTGAAGATGTAGAAGAAGAGATTTACGAAAACATCAAAGAGCAAGCTGGCACAGATCACTGTATCGTGACACTAGATGACCAAACGGTAGATTTTGGTCATGTATCTCCTGTGTACTGGCGCGAAGGAAACATACACACTGACTGACTCTAAATAAATATAAACATAATGCATAATTGCTTTGAAAGGCTTACAACTTTTGTTGTTAAGCCTTTTTTGTTTGTAGCTATGAGAGGAACTAACACTAGCTTCTGATGTTGGATTGACGTGATTTTCACCACCCTTACGAAGCTTTTACATACATAATAGTTTTAAGTAGATTACCTCTCATTGCATCTCAACTAAATACATACATGTGGGCAAAATGCTTTCCCATCCAGCAATAAAATCTACTTAAAATACACCAACCATTTATAATTTTTAGAAAACAGAGGGTTACATGAGGCATAAGAGGGTATAGATTAGTAAGTATAATAAAAGGGGTTGTTGAGTGATGAACGATTATCGAAAAAATAAAAATTTCGCCACATCTACTTCATTTAGACCTGTCCAAACATACTATTCAAAAGAAGCAAGTCACTTGTTAAAAAAGTTATCTACTGATTTTAACAAAAAGCATGTAAAAGAATTAATCGATGAAGCGCTTGATAAAAAGGATGAGAAGCTTTTTTACAAATTAACAGCTCGCTATTCTCACCTTTTATAAAGTGAAAGATTAAAACTACAATCTTCTCAATCTGTACTGAGAAGATTGTGGTTTTTTACATGTATACATTATGATAAAATGAGTGAAACACTGTGGAAGGATGAAACGATTAGTATGGAACATTTAATTAGCAAGCGAGTTAAAGGCATTGAACTGTCGGGGATTCGTAAATTTTATAATATGGTAGCTCAATATGATAACGTATTGTCATTAACCATTGGACAACCTGATTTTTTAACCCCCCCTCATGTAAAAGAAGCGGCTAAAGCAGCCATTGATGAAAACGCAACGTCTTATACGCATAATGCAGGAACAATTGAGTTAAGAAAAGCAGCCGCTGAATTTGTACATACAAAATATCAATTATCCTACGATCCAGCATCTGAGGTTATTGTGACAATTGGAGCAAGTCAAGCCATTGACATTGCGATGCGAACGATTTTAGAAGAAGATTCAGAGGTAATTTTACCGGGACCTGTCTACCCAGGATACGAACCTCTCATTAAATTAAACGGTGCTATTCCCGTACATATTGATACAACGCAAACTGGCTTTCGTCTAACTGCCGATTTAATTGAACAACACTTAACAGATAAAACAAGATGTATTATTTTGCCTTACCCTTCAAACCCAACCGGAGTAACACTGTCTAAAGAAGAGCTTCAAGAAATCGCTGCTTTGTTAAAAGATAAAGATATTTTTGTCTTATCGGACGAAATTTATAGTGAACTTGTATTTGAAGGTAATCATCATTCCATTGCAGCAATCCCTGCTATGCGTGATAAAACCATTGTGGTAAATGGTGTATCTAAGTCTCATTCGATGACAGGTTGGCGAATTGGATTATTATTTGCGCCTGCATACTTAACGAAGCACATCTTAAAAGTGCACCAATACAACGTAAGTTGCGCATCATCCATTTCACAAGCTGCTGCTCTTAACGCTTTAACAGTTGGTAAAAATGACGCTGTAGATATGAAAAAAGAATATGAAAGACGATTGAATTATGTATACGAGCGCCTTGTTAAAATGGGATTTGACGTAGAAAAACCTAACGGTGCTTTTTATATTTTCCCATCTATTCAAGCTCTTAACATGTCGTCGTTTGACTTTGCTCTTGAATTAGTAAAAGAAGCAGGCGTAGCTCTTGTTCCTGGTAGTGCATTTTCAGACCTAGGTGAAGGTTATGTTAGACTTTCTTACGCTTATTCAATGGAGACATTGGTTGAAGCAATGGACCGTATGGAAACTTATTTGCAAACAAAAAAGTAACTATTTCACTACCCCATCGTGTATGATAAACACAACTTAAAAACTCACAATATAAACAGACTCCCTCCCCTTTATGAGAGAGTCTGTTTAATTTCTTCTTTTAACGCCTCTGTAAACTTTACCCCTGCATACTCCAGCTGCTTTTCACCTCCCAATTTATTCTCAAATGATTTTTCACATGTCTCTATCTAACAAAAAACAGCGTCTTAGAACGCTGTTTTTTCATGTCGTTTTATATTCAGTGCTCAAAGAGAGCGCTTATTTTTTATATAGCTTATATAAAGCCTGCGTTCCGCTGTTTTGTTCCCCTTGTGCAGCTAGCTGTTCATAGAGTTGATTTGCAAGAGCTAACCCTGGTGTTTCCATTCCCAGCTCGTTTGCTTCTTTTAAAGCAATCTGCATGTCTTTTATAAAATGCTTAATGTAAAACCCCGGTTCAAAATCTCCTTTTATCATACGCGGAGCTAAATTGCTCAAAGACCAGCTGCCCGCTGCTCCTGCAGAAATTGAGCTTAATACGTGCTCTGGATCAAGCCCTGCTTTTTCAGCATAAACAAGCGCTTCCGCAACGCCCATCATATTGGAAGCGATGGTAATTTGGTTACACATTTTTGTATGCTGACCTGCTCCTGCATCACCTTGTAAAATAACGTTTGTTCCCAAAAGCGAAAAGATATCTTTACACGCTTCAAACGCTTCCTTGTCTCCTCCGACCATAATCGTTAATGTTCCGTTTTTAGCCCCAACATCCCCACCAGATACAGGCGCATCTAACGCATGAATCTTTTGTTCTTTCGCTTGTTGGTATATTTCAATAGCTAAGCTTGGTTCCGAAGTGGTCATATCAATAACATATGAATCAGCTTTGGCGTTATGTAAAATTCCTTCTTTGCCAAAATAAATTTCTCTCACATCAGCCGGATAACCTACCATGGTAATAATGATGTCCGAGTCAGCCGCCACGACCGCTGGGCTTTCATTCCACACAGCTCCTTTAGCAATAACCTCTTTTGCTTTTTCTTTTGTACGCGTATATACGTTTACCGGATAGCCTGCCTCTAGTAAATGTACAATCATGCTGCTTCCCATAACACCACTACCAATAAATCCAATTTTCATAACGTCTCCTCTTTTCTTTTCAAGTTCAATGTTTGTGATGACAACCCGTTAGGCATACTAAAGCATATATCTTGACGTACATCCTATAAACAGGATAGAATGTGCATCGATTCCATTGTTTTCATATTTATTTTATTGGAGGTTTTTAATATGTCTAAAGGTTTTTTTGATGTTGTAAGCGAGCGTACATCGATTCGCCACTATGATACATCTGTAAAATTAAGTAAAGAAGAGTTAACCGAGTTACTAGACACAACAGTTAAATCCCCTTCTGCATGGAACTTACAGCACTGGCACTTTGTTGTTATTACAGACGAAGCTGCAAGAGAGCGCTTGCTTCCAATTGCATACAATCAAAAGCAAATTGTTGAAGCAGGTGCAGTTATTGCAGTCTTAGGTGATTTAGAAGCCAACAAAAACACAGACGCTGTATATAACCCATTAGTTGACGCTGGTCATATGACTGCGGAAGTAAAAGACATTTTAGCTGGTCAAATTAATGGCGCTTATAAAAATGCAACGTTTGCACGTGATGCAGCATTCACAAACGCTTCTTTAGCTGCGATGACTTTCATGCTAGCTGCAAAAGCAAAAGGTTATGATACATGCTCAATGGGAGGCTTTAATGCTCAAAAATTCGTTGAAGAATTTAAAATTGAAGACCGCTACATCCCAGTAATGTTAATCTCTGTTGGTAAAGCTGCAAAACCTGCTCATGCTAGTGATCGTTTACCATTAGACCAAGTGACAACATGGATTTAATAAATAATAGAAAACACGCAAACACATCGTTTGCGTGTTTTCTATTAAATGGACTTCACTAACCCACCATCTACTAAAAAGGATTGCCCTGTCATATAAGAATTTGCGCCTGAAGCAATAAACGTCACGACTTTGGCAAATTCCTCAGGGTTCCCATAGCGCCCAAGAGCAATTTGACTTTCCATTTTTGTTTGTACTTCCTCTTTCGTTATCCCTAACTTGTTAGCCCGAATTGAATCCAATTCTCCCACTCGATCCGTTGCAATCCTTCCTGGAGCAACTGTATTAATTAAAATACCATAAGCTGCTAACTCTTCAGCGAGCGTTTTAGTTAAACCAACAATTCCTGTTCGAAACGTATTTGACAAAACAAGACCAGGTATTGGCTCTTTAATGGAAGACGAAGCGATATTAATTATTTTCCCACCGCTTTTCTTCATAACAGGAACTACCGTTCGAGTCATTCGAATAAAGCTCATTAAATTATTTTCAAAGGCCGTGTACCAGTCTTCATCGGTCATTTCTAAAAAGCTTCCTGCCTTAGGTCCGCCCGCATTGTTTACTAAAATATCAATTGTGCCGAACGTTTCTTTTGTAAACCGAACGGCTTGTTCAATATCCTGTAAACTCGCTACGTCCGCTTTGATGTATTGCACATTATGTAATTCTATTTTCTTTAATTCATCTACTACGCTTTGAAGCTTGTCTTCAGAACGACTCGCAATTACAACGTTCGCACCTTCTTTAGCAAGCTGTGTTGCGATCGCTTTACCAAGACCTTGACTCGCTGCAAAAACTAAGGCTGTTTTCTCTTTTAAATGTAATTCCACTTTGACACCGCCCACCTTCTATTAACTATCTGAATCTTTTTAATAGTATCATAAAATTTGGAGGTTGCTCAAATATTTCAACCCAAAAAAGAGCACCTCTACGATGCTCTTTTACTGTACCTCTTCTAGCGTCCATTCTGCTTCTTTTTTATTAAAAATCAAATAAGCCCTTAATTTACTCTCTTCTTGATTATTAAAACGCTCGTTGTACATATCCTCCATATCCGTGAATCGACCAATTGTATAGACTGGAATATGCAAATCTTTACGTGACTGAGCTTGCTGTTCAAAATCAAAAAGCAATCCGTCTTGCGTCAACATTAAAAGCGTATTAGCTAATACAAGTGGTAAAGCAGGATATTCAGATTTTTTTCGTCGAAACCCAAAACCTTTTTGCTTCAAAGAAGATGCTTTCAAAGGAATAACGCGGCTTATCATATGCTTGATATCATATATATCTCGGTAATACGTTTTATTATAGTAACCATCTTCGCCAGCTAAATAAACAAACTGGTTGCTTAATTTATTCATAAAGGGTGAATGTAACGGTTGTTTCATATGCCCTAAATATAAGAGAGAAGCAACATCTTGTGGCTCCAATAAATCAAGTGAAGACACATCATCTACATCTATCCAACAAAAATCACCGTAATCCGATACATCGTCGTCGACTAATAAAGAAACCTGTTCCTCTTCAAGATAGTCCATATGAGTAGAATAATGGTAATCGCTATCTTCAAATTGATGTTTTAATAACAAAAGGTTCGTGAGAGGACTACGTAATGACTGATAGAACTCTTTAAACGTAATGCCATGCGTGACAAAGCACTTCTCATTTACATTTCCATTTATATAAACGACATCTTTCATTCCTTCTGCTTTACTCAACCTTACTAACCACCTTACCAATTCATTTCAAAGAGTAAATATGTTCCTTCAATTCATTTATTATATCTCTAAAATAAAGAAGGTGTAAATATATATATGCAGTAATTTTTCTGAGAATTTTCCACTTTACTCATTAAAAATTTCTGCATATGATGCTACAATATTCCATAGCCTAAAAACAAATTTTAATTGGAGTGAATGCTTTCATGGATGTACGTCATCTACATTATTTTACTGAGGTTGCTAAGCATAAAAATTTCACGCGTGCTTCAGAAGCTTTACATATCTCACAACCTTCACTAAGTAAGATGGTGAAATCTTTAGAAGAAGAACTTGGAACCCCATTGTTAGATCGTTCCTTTAAAAAAGTAGAATTAACCGATGCCGGAACAATTGTGTATGAACAGGCTGAAAGTATTATTGCTTCTCTACGTGACTTATCAAACTCTTTGTATGACTTAATGCACTTAAAGCGAGGAACCATAAAAATTGGCATCCCCCCTATTATTGGCACATTGTTCTTTCCACCTATTATTAAATCATTTCGAGAGCAATACCCTGACGTCCAAATTCAAATGATTGAGTATGGAGCAAAAAAGATGGAGAAAATCGTAGAACAAGGGGACGTGGACGTGGGAGTTGTGCTACTCCCAGTAAACGAGGACATGTTTTCTTTTACCCCTTTAGCAAAAGAAACTTTGCAGCTCATTGTTCATAAAAACCACTCACTTGCTCGCCATAAAAGCATTTCATTACAAGAATTAAAAAACGAAACCTTTATTTCATTTCACGAAGACTTTACTATGCATGAAATGGTTTATAATGAATGTTTAAAAAGCGGCTTTGAGCCTACCATTGGTTATAAAAGCTCACAGTGGGATTTTATTAGCGAGATGGTTGCTGCTAACTTAGGAATTGCGCTGTTCCCGTATTCTTTGTGTGAGAAAATTGATTTGGAACAGCTTAAAGTTATTGAATTAGAAAACGGAATTCCTTGGGAACTAGCTCTTATTACAAAACAAGATCGCTATATTTCATACGCAACTCAAGCTTTTATCGATCATATTAAACAAACCGTATAACCTCATGTTCCGTAAGCTAAATTTTTGAAAAAATAGAAATACAAGAAGTATAATAAAAGGTACTACGTAATGGATCAAAAACGAGGTGAACCAATTGAGCCAGCTGAATAAAGAATTTAATTGTGAAAAAGAATTAACGCTTGCTATCATCGGCGGAAAGTGGAAAATGCTCATTTTATGGCACTTAGGTCATGAAGGGACAAAGCGGTTTGGTGAATTAAAAGCCTTAATTCCTGATATCACCCCTCGTATGCTGGCAAATCAGCTGCGAGAGCTAGAAGACGATGTAATCGTCCATCGAGAGGTATACCCTGTCGTTCCTCCAAAGGTTGAATATTCGTTAACTGAGCATGGTCAAAGCCTGATGCCAATATTGACAGCTATGTACAGCTGGGGAGAAAACTACCGGGACACTGTACTAGTGAATCAACAAAACAGTGCAGCAGTCAATAAATAAACGTCATAAACTAATTTGTTAGAGATGATGCATTAGGTATCATCTCTATTTTTTTAATTAAATAAAGCGGTTACATAATTGTTGCCACCAAAAGTATACTTCCGTATACTATCAAATTCCATAGTATTTGTGTAAAAAGTGCGTACTTTTAACAACAAATAAAACCAGGTACACTACCTTTACACCTGTTGCTTTGTTACACAACGGTGAATAGATAGAATTTCTAAGGAGTGGAGAAAGCATGGAATTACAATTAGCATTAGACTTGGTAAACATCCCTGAAGCAAAAGAAGTTATTAAAGAAGTCCAAGATCATATTGATATCGTAGAAATCGGGACACCTGTTGTCATTAATGAGGGTTTACGCGCTGTGAAAGAAGTTAAAGAAGCATTTCCAAATTTAAAAGTATTAGCTGATCTTAAAATTATGGACGCTGCTGGTTACGAAGTACAGCAAGCATCAAAAGCTGGCGCTGACATTGTGACAATTCTAGGTGTTGCTGAAGATATGTCAATTAAAGGCGCCGTGGAAGAAGCGAAAAAACAAAACAAAAAAATTCTTGTCGATATGATTGGCATTAAAGATATTAAAAGTCGTGCTCAAGAACTAGATGAGCTTGGCGTTGATTATATTTGTGTTCACACTGGCTACGATTTACAAGCCGTGGGGCAAAATTCCTTTGAAGACTTAGTAACGATTAAGAGCGTTGTAAAAAATGCAAAGACGGCAATTGCTGGTGGTATTAAATTAGAAACGTTACCAGAGGTCGTGAAAGTTCAACCAGATCTCGTTATTGTCGGCGGTGGTATTACAGGGCAAGATGATAAGAAAGCGACAGCTGCTAAAATGAAAGAACTTATTTCAAACTGAGGCACGAACCGTGAATATTAACAGCCATTTACGTCAAATTGTAGACGAGTTGACGCAGACTACCGTTCACATTTCAGATAATGAAGCGGAGCAGCTTGTTAATTCTATCATTGAAGCAAAGCGCGTTTTCGTGACGGGTTCCGGCCGTTCAGGTCTAATGGGAAAATCATTTGCCATGAGAATGATGCACATGGGCATTGATGCTTATGTTATCGGTGAAACCATTACGTCAACATTTACTAAAGATGACCTGCTCATTTTAGGGTCTGGTTCTGGTGAAACAAAAACGCTTATTCCAGTCGCGGAAAAGGCAAAAGAAATTGGAGGCAAAGTCAGCGTTGTAACTATTTCTCCCGAATCAACGCTTGGAATGTTAGCTGACTTTACCATCAAGCTCCCTGGAGCAAAAAAAGACCAAACAAATAGTGACTATCAAACTGTTCAGCCGATGGGATCTCTATTTGAACAAACGCTCTTGCTTTTTTACGATGCGCTTATTCTAAGGTTTATGGAAAAGAAAGACTTAGATACGCACAAAATGTACGGTAAACATGCTAATTTAGAATAGCGAAAACTGTATTTCAAAAAGTGGGGTACCTTTATCCTTAACCTAAAAAAATCACTCTTAAAGAGTGATTTTTTTAGATTAACAGGTACATAAGAGCTTATAAATGTTGATTCACATTAATAACTTCAACTGAATATTTGTTTAATTCTTTTTGTAAATTTAGTGGAAGATCTTCATTAGTAATCAGTACGTCAATTAATTCTAGTTCACAAACTTTTTGAAAAAATAGTTTATTAAATTTACTTGAATCTGCTAGCAAAATCGTTTGCTGAGAGCGTCTAATCATTTCTTTAAGAAGAAGTCCTTCTTCTTCTATTGAAGTTGATAAGCCTTCTTCAGAAATTCCACAAGTACCAATTATGCACTTATCTACCTTATATTCTTGAATACCTTTAATAGCTTTTGATCCGTAGATAGCTTGATGCTGAGAGTTTAAGGTTCCTCCCAATATATTTACTTTAATCTTTTCTTTTCCCACTAATTCGTTTACCACATTTATCGAATTGGTAATTATAGTATGGCTATGGGTTTTCATATGTTTAGCAGCAAACTGTACAGTGGTAGAAGCATCCAGTATCAAGCTCTCTCCATCATTCAGTAAAGACGCCGCATATTCACCGATTTTGTCTTTAATCGTTGAAGACATACTTAGCCTTTCTTTGTAATCATATAGTTCATTAGAGTAGGATCGTTTTTTAGCTCCTCCTCTTATTCTTACCACTTTCCCCAACTCTTCTAGCTTAATCAAATACCTGCGTGCTGTATCTTTCGATACAGCATTTATTTCACATATCGTTTCTATCGTAATTCGTTCATGCTTTTCTAAATACAAAAGAATAGCCTCTAATCGCTCATCTTGTAACATAACTTCACCTCATGAGTCCAATTATATATTTTACTTGAACTTGTTACAACAGAAGGATAAAGCGTGACAATTCACCCTTAATCTAGCTGTGCAGAGTGATCGTCCGCTTCTTCTACTTTCAATTTTTTTCGATATATAATTTTAGACAATGTAATGCTTGCTTCATATAAAAGCAAAAGTGGAATTGTTACAAGAATGTCAGATAGAAAGTCTGGTGGTGTTATAATAATCGACACAACAATCAATAAAAAATAAGCGTATTTTCTAAACTTTTGCAAGCGATGAGGGTTAATAACTCCTATGCTAGTCAAAAACATGATAACGGCTGGCAATTCAAATAAGAAACCAAAGGGTAATGTCATATGAAGCAAAAATCGGAAGTATTTCTCCGTAGTAAAAAAAGTCGCAAACATTTCATCTGATAATGACATTAAAAATGTCAATACCATGGGAGATAGAATAAAATACCCGAAGCTAATTCCTCCCAAAAACAAAAGGCATAAGGCGGGTATATACGCCAAAGCAATTTTTCTTTCTTTCTTTGTTAATGCTGGCTTTACAAAAAGCCATAGCTGGTAAGCTGCAAATGGAAGCGTAGCTGTGATTGCCACAACTGTAGCGATGGTTAGATAAACCATTAATATATCTGTTGGTCCTAACAAAGCAAGCTTAAAAGGTAAATCGCTTACCAAAAGATGATAAATATCTTGAACATACAAAAAAGCTCCAAGTACAAAAATGATAAAAAAGATGACAGTAATAATAATTCTCTTTCTTAATTCTTCAAGGTGTTGAATTAAACTCATGTTTTGTTTTTCAAGCATGTTCCTCTCACTCCGTAAAAAAAGAAAGTGTAAGACAATACGTCTACACCTTCCTTTCATTTTGTTTTACTTTACTTCTTTCTCTTTTTTCTCGTTGTCTTCCCCTACTAAATCTCGAGCAGATTTTTTAAACTCACGCAGAGTTGATCCAAAAGCCTTTCCTATTTCAGGAAGTTTTGAAGGTCCAAAAACAATAAGAGCAATAACTAGAATAATAACTAAACCTGGCATTCCGATATTTTGAAGCATATTATCCCTCCCTCACGCGTAGCGCAATTCTATTTCTTTTTATAACTAAGCTCACCAGATGATAGTACACCTTTATGAAGAACAGCGGCGCGCTTCGGCAAGCGTGCTACAGCCTCTGCTGAACAGCTTGCAGGAACAAGCACTACTGAAGCTTCATCTCCTACTTTCGGCCAAACTTGCTTTCCTTCTTTATTCAACGGTGTAATACCTCCCGTTGCAAGTGAAAGTGCTTGAGATAACTGCTCTTCATAAGACCACCCATATAAACCAGCGGCAAGATGCACTTTCTCAAGTGTGTCTCCAATTCCAAGAGAAGACCATGGGTCCATAATGCTGTCATTCCCAAGCATTACGTTTACATTTCGTTGCTGTAGGATTGGAATAGGCATAGTGTTTTTTCCGATTGGAATGGTTGAAGCAATAGAAATTCCTAAAGAAGCTAAACGACTCGCCATTTCGTGAGCTTGACTTTCACTTAGTGAAGCAAGTGAAAAAGCATGGCTAATTGTTACTTTTCCTTGAAGCCCTGCTTCTTCCGTTAAATCCGCAAGGCGATTTACTGATTTTATACCTGTTTCTCCACCTTCATGCAGATGGATGTCAATCCCTGCATTGCTATCAACGGCAATCTGCACCATTGTCTGCAAAGATTTTTCCATATTTCCATCAACTAGCGTAGGATCTAGGCCTCCAACATGAGTAGCGCCTAACTTCATTGCTTCACGCATCAGCGACTCAGATTCTGAAAGAAGAAGTCCATGCTGTGGAAAAGCAACGATTTCATGTGAAATTTTATCTGAATAATTCGCTAAAGCTTTTTGCAACTCTTCAAGGTTGCGAAGGCCTACAGTTGGGTCTACGTTGCAGTGACTTCTAACATAGGTAGAGCCAAAGCCCGCAATCAGTTCAATCAGCTTTTCTGCTCTTTCTTGAGCAGTTGGCAGCAACTCTAAAAGCAGTGTTTTTTCGGCTTCAATAATGTCAAAAATATTTTTTCTGCGTACTGCTCCTCGCCATGGCCCTCCATAAAAAGTTTTATCCAAGTGAATATGCATATCTTTAAACCCTGGAAGTAAAAGAAGACCTTTGGCATCATAACAATCTAAGTCTTTTCGATAGGATTCTTTAAGATCTAATATTTTTGATATCGTTCCTTTTGTTATTTCTAAGTTACGTATGACAGAACGAGTCGCTACTATGTATCCATTTTCGTACTCATATCCGCTTTCTAAGCGAACATTTAATAGCATGAAGGTATCACCTTTTTTGGGACTCTTCTGCGGCTTTTCTTTATCCGGCTTTTTAGCTTCTACATATTCGCCGCTACCGTCCATAAAAAGTCCCATCGCCCCAGACACCCCTAAAACAGCTGAAGCTCCTCCAATTTTTGAAGCATGACTAATAAAACGCCTGCGTGAAAATTCTTTGCCTTGTTTCTCCACTCTTGCATCCACCCTTTCTTAAGATCAAAAAAGATTTAAAAATTAAAAAATTCTATACAAACTAACTATTCAGATAACTTTAACCCTATTATTTTATTTGATAAGGAAACTTATCTGTTAGTAGATGATAGTAATCATTATAAGTAATAATAAGTTTTTAATCAATACAAATTAATGTATAATAAGTTATATTAAGTTTTTTTAAGTTTTATAGAGCGAATAGAAGCTAAAAATCGAAAAAATAAGCTCCTTAGTGTGTAACTCTTTTTTTAAAATTATTAATAGAATTAAGAATTACAATAAAGTAGATAATGACCTATTCGTTCGATAGAAAGAAGGAGAAAGCGTGAATAAATTATCTTCATCAACAACTATATTGGCTTCTGTTCAATGGTTTTTCTTTATTTTTGCGAATACAGTTGTCGTTCCAATATCAATTGGAGATGCGTTTCAATTAAGTTCTGATCAAATAATTATGACTATCCGCTGTTCATTCTTTTTCACAGGGGTTGCTTGTATAGTACAAGGATTGATTGGTCACCGATATCCTTTATTAGAAGGTCATTCAGGTATGTGGTGGGGACTTATCTTAAGCTTATGTGCTTCTGCTCCTTCAGTGGGTATGACATATACAGAACTTGGAGGTAGTCTTGCATTAGGAATTGTTCTTGCTGGCTTAATAACGATATTAATAGGGACACTGAATCTTGTGCCGCTTCTTCAAAAAATCTTTACACCAATGGTGATGAACGTATATTTATTTTTACTAGCTATTCAGCTTATTTTAATCTTTTTTAAAGGAATGCTAGAATTAAAACCAAACGGGACACTTGACATACCTGTAAGTCTCTTCTCTATAGGACTGGTTATACTAGTAAGCTCCATTAGTATTAAAGGAAAAGGAATTATCAGTAACTTTGCAATTTTAATAGGAATGATTGTAGGCTGGGTATTGTATGTATGGTTATTTCCCAGCAGCTATTCTATTAACTCTTCAACATTCCACTTTTCGTTTTTTCCATGGGGAAAGCCTCAGCTACAGATAGGTATAGTTATTACTGCTTGTTTAGCTGGTATAATGAACGCCACTAATACTATTGCATCACTCAAAGCATCTGAAAAGTTACATGGAGTAAAGGCACAAAGCAAACAATATCGTTCTTCCTTTACCATTACTGGGTTCTTTACTTGTCTAGGTGCTGTGGTAGGTCTTGTTCCTTATGCACCCTTTACATCTACTATTGGTTTTTTAGAGAGTACAAAACTTTTAAGTAAGAGGCCATTTATCATCAGCGGAGGGTTCTTTGCTTTACTTGGACTAATTCCTCCTTTAAGCTCTTTTTTTGCTACTCTACCGGTAACAGTGGGAAACGCTGTATTATTCGTAGCGTATTTACAACTCTTTGGAACGGCATTGCGAAGTATACAGGGATATACATTTAATTCAAAAGCCATCTATCGAATTGCTCTTCCAGCTTTAATAGGGATATCGTTGATGAACTTGTCACCTCAAGTTTTTAAAAGCATTCCCTTTTATATTCGTCCACTAATCAGCAACGGATTATTAATGGGTATCCTAATATCTATTCTGTTAGAAAGATTAATCAAATGGCCTAAATACGAATAGCATCATTAAAGGTCGCCAATTTTTTAAATTCACCAGTATTTCAAAAAATCTATGCAGCTTTTAAAAAACTGATCTCGACATCAAATGAGATCAGTTTTTTATTTATATGCATTTCCTCGCTCTCATCCATACACCTTGTTTAGACATATATTAGCTTTCTCATGCTCTTTAACTATAGTTAAAAGGCATAGTAATTATAGTTATTATATATTTCACGTTATAGCTAAATTTAGGTAAGATATGTTTGTAGCATTCATCTTCTCAATTTATACCTCATCGGTATAAGCCAAAAATACTTTCTTTTTCCCCTCAATAGAGTCGCCAATTAGGCGGCTCTATTATTATGAACAAGCTAAAGGAGGAACATCATAGTGAAGGTTTTAACATTATTTGTTCAAGTTCTTTTTTTCATATTAATCTTTTTTGTTGGTCAACAGATTTCTCAATGGTTAAACCTTCCGATTCCAGGAAGCATTGTTGGATTTGGATTGCTGTTTCTGTTGCTTCATTTAAAAATCATTAAATTAAATTGGGTAGAGCGCGCAGGTAATTTGCTTGTCGGTGAACTATTACTTTTCTTTATTCCAGCTGTTGTCGGTCTAATGAATTATGGAGATGTACTTAAATCATTTGGACTTCAAATTTTAATTATTATTACGATAAGTACCATTGTAGTTATGGCGCTTACTGGAATGATGGCTGAATCTATTTCTAAACGCAAGGAGGTGTCAAACGAATGACTTGGTTAACAGCTTTAGCATTTCCACTTACGCTCGTTGTCTACACGCTTTCGAAATGGCTTTATAAGAAATATAAAACCATTTTGGTTTCGCCTATTTTACTAGCTCCCTGCTTGCTCATCCTATTTTTATTACTCTCACATGGTTCATACGATCAGTATAAGCAAGGAGCAGATTTTATTAGCTACATGCTCGGTCCCGCTACGGTAGCATTTGCTGTGCCGATGTATAAGTATTTTCATCTTCTAAAAAAGCATCGTATAGAAATTGCGGTAAGCGTAGCAACTGGAACTCTTGTAGCAATGATATCTTCCATGGTTTTAGCAGGCCTCTTTCATATGCAAGCTACGCTTGTTCAAAGTATTATTCCACGTTCTGTGACTATTCCTATTGCTATTAACGTATCAGAAACGCTTGGAGGAGATCCGAATATTACAATTTTATTCGTTGTGCTGTCAGGCATTATTGGAACGTTTATTGCGCCTACCCTTATCAAACACCTTGCCCTTCATTCTTCACTAGCTAAAGGCTTACTTTTAGGAGTTGCGTCTCACGGTACAGGCACGGCTCGTGCATTCGAGTTTGGTAAGATTGAAGGTACATTCTCCAGCTTAGGAATGATTGTAGCAGCGCTTTTAACGATTGTGTTTGCAAATATCTTCTTACCACTCCTCTTCTGAGAAAAAGAAGGAACATAAGTATTTCACTCAATGATTTATCCGAGGCATCGCGCGTTAAAAACTGTCGATTCCTCGGATATTTTTGTTAGTTTGTAAGATACTTTTAGAGAAACAGTGGAATGAAGGAGTGTCTGTGGCGTAATGGAACAAACTTACTCTGACCACCTAATACTGTTGAAGAAGTTATGATTTGTTTTTGAGAAGGAAGCATTGAGGTATTTCCCCCCTGGTTATTCATTGTTAATCTAAAAAAAGATGCTCTAGTGACTAGAGCATCTTTTTTTTAGATATGGAATTTTGATTTTACAAATTCAATTACTTCTTCAGTAGAAGACATTGATAAAATCTCATCTAAGTGTGGTTCAATATCCGCTTTTGATAACTGACGGATTTGAGAACGTGCTTTTAAAATAGATGTTGCGCTCATTGAGAACTCATCTAAGCCTAAGCCTAAAAGAATTGGAATTGCGATTTCATCTCCAGCCATTTCTCCACACATACCAACCCACTTGCCTTCTTTATGAGCCGCTTTAATAACCATGTTTACTAAGCGTAAGATTGCTGGGTTATAAGGTTGATATAAGTAAGATACGCGCTCATTCATGCGGTCAGCAGCAAGCGTGTATTGAATTAAATCATTTGTTCCAATTGAGAAGAAGTCTACTTCTTTTGCAAATAAATCTGCGATAACTGCTGAAGAAGGAATTTCAACCATCATACCTACTTCAATGCTATCAGAAACGCTAACGCCCTCTGCTTCAAGCTTTGCTTTTTCTTCTAATAGAATTGCTTTTGCTTGGCGGAACTCGTCAACTGTTGCAATCATTGGGAACATGATTTTTAAGTTTCCATATACGCTAGCACGTAATAACGCACGAAGCTGCGTGCGGAACATATCTTGCATTTCTAAGCATAGACGGATTGCACGGAAACCTAGGAATGGGTTCATTTCTTTAGGTAGGTTCAGATAAGGAAGCTCTTTATCTCCACCGATATCTAAAGTACGAACAACAACAGGCTTGCCTTCCATACGCTCTAATACCGTTTTGTATGATGTGAATTGTTCTTCCTCTGTTGGAAGCTCTTCACGCCCCATGTATAAGAACTCCGTACGGTAAAGACCAACGCCTTCACCACCGTTTTCTAATACACCTTTAACATCTTCAGGCGTTCCAATATTAGCAGCAAGTTCTACGTGGTGGTTATCAGCTGAAACTGTTTTTTCATTTACAAGCTTTGCCCACTCAGCTTTTTGTGCTGCATATTCTTCTGCCTTTTTCTCATACGCTTTAACCGTTTCTTCTGATGGGTTAACAATAACGTTTCCATCAAGACCATCAACGATTACAAGTGTACCGTTTTCAATGTCTTCCATAACTGTTTTTGTTCCAACAACAGCTGGAATTTCCATTGAACGTGCCATGATTGCAGAGTGAGACGTACGGCCTCCAATGTCAGTTGTAAACCCTTTTACAAATTTACGATTTAACTGAGCCGTATCAGATGGCGTTAAATCTTCTGCAATAATAACAACTTCCTCAGAAATCATGCTTGGGTTTGAAACGTTTACACCTAAAAGATGTGCTAGTACACGTTTTGTTACGTCACGAATATCTGCTGCACGCTCTTTCATGTACTCATTGTCCATTGACTCAAACATGTTGATGAACATCGCTGCAACTTCGTCTAGTGCGACTTCAGCATTCACGCTTTCACCTGTAATTTTATCTTTAATCGGATTGATTAATTCCGGATCGCTTAACACTAATAAATGTGCTGCAAAGATTTCAGCTTTATCTTCGCCAAGCTCTTTACGCGCATGTTCTTTAATCGCTTCAAGCTCTGATCGAGATGTTGCAAGCGCTGCTTCTAAGCGAGCTACTTCAGCTTCAACGTCTGAAACGGATTTCTTTTCAACGGTTAATTCTGGATTTTCTAGACGAAATGCTTTAGCAATAGCAATGCCGCTAGAAGCGGCAATGCCTTGAATTTCCACTGTCATTATTCGCCTAATCCTTCTTTTTTCATTGTATCTTCAAGAGCTGCAAGTGCATCAGCTTCGTCTGAACCTTCAGCAGAAATTGTGATTGTAGCTCCTTTTTGGATACCTAAAGACATAACGCCCATGATTGATTTTAGGTTTACAGTTTTACCGTTGAACTCTAAGTTGATATCAGAATCGAATTTGCTAGCTGCTTGTACTAAAGTTGTTGCTGGACGTGCGTGAATTCCTGAGTCTGCTGTTACTGTAAATGTTTTTTGTGCCATGTTAAATCAATCTCCTTTTTACTTTGAAATAGTAATAATATTTTGTTCTTGCAGTGAAACTTCGCCTTGCTTTAAGATTTCTACCTTCTCATCTGCTTGTAAGTTTGTAAAGATGACAGGTGTAATCGTAGATGGTGCATTTGATTTTACAAAATCTAAGTCAACTTGTAATAATGGTTGGCCTTGCTTCACTTCGTCACCTTGAGCAACAAGTGCATCAAACCCTTCACCTTTTAAGTTAACCGTGTCAATTCCAAAGTGAATTAGAATTTCTTGCCCAGTCGTTGATTCAATTCCTAAAGCATGCTTCGTCGGGAATAAGTTTACTACCTTTCCATCCACTGGCGCAACTACTGTGCCCGTTTTCGGAATAATCGCAAAACCATCACCCATTAATTTTTGTGAGAATACTTGGTCCGGTACCTCTGATAGCGGAACTAATTCTCCTTCAATTGGTGAAACAATGTCTCCACCGTTTGTGCTTACCGCAGCTTTCGGTGCTTCTTCTACAGCTTTTGGCTGTTCTTTTGGTGCAACAGGCGTTTTTCCATCCATAATGTCTTTAATCTGACTCTTTAACGTATCAGACTTAGGACCAAAGATTGCTTGAATATTGTTACCTACTTCTAGGACACCAGAAGCTCCTAGTTTTTTCAAACGCTCTTTATCAACGCTCTTAACATCGTCAACTGATACACGTAAACGAGTAATACATGCATCTAAGTGCGTAATATTTGGTTGACCACCTAATGCTTCTAGGATATTGCGTGGTAATTCGCCCGCTTCAACTTTATCACCATCTGCATCGTCCGCTTTTTCTTCACGACCTGGTGTGTTTAAATTAAACTTACGAATCGCAAAACGGAAACCAAAGTAGTAAATAACTGCTAGAACAAGACCAACTGGGATTACTAACCACCAATCTGTTCTATTTTGTAACACACCGAATAGGATGTAGTCAATAACCCCACCGGAGAATGTCATACCAATTTTAACATTTAAAATTTCCATGATCATAAACGATAGACCTGCAAACACTGCGTGAATTGCAAACAAAATTGGCGCTACGAATAAGAATGAGAACTCAAGTGGTTCTGTAATACCTGTTAAGAATGATGTTAATGCTGCCGAACCCATGATACCAGCTACATACTTCTTATTTTCAGGACGAGCTTCGTGATAAATAGCAAGCGCTGCTGCTGGTAAACCGAACATCATGAACGGATATTTACCAACTTGGAATGTACCTGCTGTTAATTCAGCACCATCTGCTAATTGTGCCATGAAGATACGTTGGTCTCCACGGAATACTTCACCAGCTTGGTTGACATAAGAGCCAAACTCATACCAGAATGGTGAATAGAAAATATGGTGTAAGCCAAACGGAATTAGTGAACGTTCAATAACCCCGAAGATAAATGCTGATAGCGTTAAGTTCGCATCAATCATATTGTTTGAGAATGCATTCAGTGCATTTTGAATGATTGGCCATACTGCTACCATGATTAAACCAATGACAATTGATGATACCGCTGTTGCAATTGGTACAAAGCGCTTACCAGCAAAGAAACCTAAATATGGAGGCAGTTCGATGTTAAAGAAACGGTTGTACATAGCAGCTGCTAGCACCCCAATTATAATACCACCAAACACACCTGTTTGTAACGTTGGAATTCCTAACACACTTGCATATGCCGGATCTTCTAACAACTTAGCAAATTCAACTGGCTTTAAACCATCCAGCCCTTTTACTGTACCCATTGTTACGTTCATAATTAAATAACCAACAATCGCTGCAAGTCCGGCTACGCCTTCCCCTCCAGCTAATCCAATTGCTACCCCTACAGCAAATAGTAAAGGTAAGTTACCAAAAATAATGTCTCCAGCGTTGGACATAACATGAGCAATCATCTGGAACCAGTCAGCATTTAAAGCCGGTAATCTTTCAAGTAATGTTTCATTTTGAAAAGCAGTACCAAATCCAAGTAAGATACCTGCTGCCGGTAAAATCGCAACCGGTAGCATAAGTGCTTTTCCGACTTTTTGTAAGACGCCAAAAAGCTTTTTAAACATGGCGTTTTACCCCCTTTTTATATTTGTATTGTGCAACAAGATAATGTTTTGATACACATTCAGTTCAAACGCTTTCTTTTCAACTAAAAGATGCTGCTTGAAAACAACTGAGTATTTCATTAGTTTGTTCATGATTACGCTTTCTTACAACAAAAAAGGCATGGTGAAAATTGAAACACTAACAAAAGGATAAACCTATCCCTGTTCATGCGTTTCATTTCTCACTCATGCCTGATCGTATCAGTAACACGTATGAAATGATTTTATAAATCAGATTTTGTCATAAGTCGCTGCAGATGCATCGTTAAATAAACGGCTTCTGCTTCATAAACTGGTAAGTGTAGAGCTTGTTGCATAATTTTAATCACTTTCCATGAGACATTGTAACATAGAGGATATTCCTCTTTCAATAGTAAAGCAATTTTTTTTGGTTCTTCGATGACTTCACCTGTCTTCACCCTATCAATTGCAAAATGCAAGTGGCGAATTAGCCTCATATAATGAACAGATTCTTTGTTGACGTCTAGATTTAACGACTCTTCAATGACGTTAATAATCGTTTGAATAAGCTGCGAATCTTGATTTACTTCTAAGATGTTTTTTTCTGTTAACGCGCTGTGAATATGCAATGCAATAAATCCTACTTCTCCTATTGGCAACTTTACTCCAACTTTTTCATAAATCATTGCTACAACTTCTTCAGCAATTTCAAATTCTTTTGGATAAAGAGCTTTTGTTTCAATTAAAAAAGGATTTTTCAAATCAAGGCCTTGTTGAAAACGCTTTACAGCAAATGCAATATGATCTGTCAGTCCAATGTGAATGTGCTCATTTAAAGGTTTAGATACACGAGCTTGAATATGCGTAATAATATCATTCATCATCTCAATTACATTTTCGTCAACTTGTAACAAAAGCTGCTTATATTGTTCCTGCTCTTCTTCGCTTTTAAGTAAAAACATCTTTTCTACAGCATCCGCATCTATTTCATCGCTTTTCTTTTTATTAAAACCGATGCCTTTGCCAATTAGAACAACCTCTTTATATGCATTGTGTGTAGCAATTAAAACATTGTTATTCAGTACCTT
Source organism: Bacillus sp. CBEL-1 (assembly GCF_004348885.1). NCBI lineage: Bacteria > Bacillati > Bacillota > Bacilli > Caryophanales > Bacillaceae > Bacillus > Bacillus sp. CBEL-1. The sequence goes on from NZ_SBIM01000003.1 coordinate 681,370, forward strand.
TTTTACAAAAAAGGACTCTCTCACGAATCCTTCACTCCCCTACTTGACTTCAATTACACGTTGTTTTATTGTACGAAAACAGGCAAAAGAACGTCAAATCTTTTGTTTTGTTTCATTTGACATTTATAGCTTAACGAAAGAGCCTCCTTTACAAAAAGTAAATTTTTTCCTTCATTAAATGTTTAATAAGCAAAAGCTTACATTTTTTTATACTAACTTCAAAATAATTTATTGTACGTACTATCTTAGTTCTTATTTCTTATAAACGCAATGAATTTTTTTGAATCAGTTCCATAACATGCATGGATAATAAATTGGTTATATTTAGCTGTAAATAAAATAACCACTATATCTAATAGAACAAAGAACCATAACGAATTCCATTCAGGTAATATAAGTATACCTGTGTATAGTAAAACGACATCAATTATTCGAAAAGTAAGCAAAAAGCAGATGAGCATGATAACAGAACGCTTCAAAACTCCCCAAGAATATAGAGCCGTTAAAATCCATACATAAAGCGTGTTAAAACTAAGTACATCTCGTGTTTCAGATTTAAACCAACCCACATGTATAGAGTGAGTTTTAAACATGGCGATTAAAAGTAGCATGAGCGTCGTATTAATCGCTAATAAGCTAAAGAATAAGGTTACTATATGAATCCATCGTTCAAATCGGTTAGACAGCCACGCGTACCATGTTTTTGCAATGACAAACCCAATTGTCATAAAAATGCCTGTGTAAATCGTTTTCCACCAATAATGCTTATAAACACCTAAAGAGAGAAATAACTCTTCAATTCCCATAAAGATAAAAGATATAAGTACAATATATCGAAACTTGAGCTGGTATGCTCCTATTAAAACAGCGATAACGGGAAATGCAAAGGCTTGTGATACCAACGACCCTAAAATATTATCAAGGTCTGTTTCATGTACAAAATTTGGATTATATTGATAGCTTTTAAATAGTACAAGAATAAAGTACTCCAACACGTACGCTAAACCAATCATAAAGAACAACAAGATGAATAGTTTTTTATCCTTTGTATTCCATAGAGTAAACACAAAGATCAGGACACTTGCGATAATCAAAACTAAAAACGGTATATAATGAGGCATGAAAGTCTCCCTTAACGTAAACTAGTTACTATATAGGGTAAAACTTTTCCTGTAAATTATACATTTGTAAATAGTTAAAAAAACGCTTGTTACAGTTCTAGACTGCAACAAGCGCTTTTATTACCCTTCAATCAAACGAGACAAATTCGCCATTTCGATAGCAGAAGCCGCTGCTTCCCACCCTTTGTTACCAGCTTTTGTTCCTGCACGTTCAATCGCTTGTTCAATTGTTTCTGTCGTTAGCACACCAAAGATAATTGGTACACCCGTTTGTAAACTTTGTGAAGCAACGCCTTTTGCCACTTCGTTACAAACATAATCAAAGTGTGGTGTTGCACCGCGAATAACTGTTCCTAACGTAATTACCGCATCATATTTTTTAGATTCTGCGAATTTTTTTGCAATTAGTGGAATTTCATATGCGCCAGGTACCCAAGCAATATCCACATCTTCTTCTGCTACTCCATGACGTTTTAGCGCGTCTTGTGCTCCACCTAACAATCGGCTTGTAATAAATTCATTAAAACGCCCCACTACAATTGCAACTTTTAATCCAGTACCAACTAAATTCCCCTCAAATACATGACTCATTTTCTATTCCTCCTAGGTTTTTTATGTTTTTATGTGTAAACAATTAAAAATGTAGTAAGTGACCAAGTTTCTTGGCTTTTGTATTTAAATACTTCTCATTTTCTGCTTCCTTTGGCATTTCAATTGGAAGACGTTCAACTACCTCAAGGTCATAACCTTTTAAACCGGTAATTTTACGCGGATTATTGGTTAAAAGCCTCATCTTTTTCACACCTAAATCCTTTAAGATTTGCGCACCGATTCCGTATTCACGAAGATCATCAGCAAACCCTAGTTTTTCATTAGCTTCAACCGTGTCATATCCTTGCTCTTGCAGTTCATATGCTTTTAATTTATTTATTAATCCAATTCCTCTTCCTTCTTGACGCATATACAGAAGAATTCCTGATTGTTCTTCTTCAATTTTTGACAGTGCGGCATGAAGCTGAGGTCCACAATCGCATCGCTTTGACCCAAAAATATCGCCAGTTAAACATTCAGAATGAACGCGAACAAGAACAGGTTCTTCAGGGTTAATGTCACCTTTAACAATAGCTACATGTTCTTTATTATCAATTTTATTTGTATATCCAATTGCTTTAAAGTTACCAAAAGCAGTTGGTAATTGAATTGCCACCTCGCGTTTTACAAGCTCATCATGCTTTCGACGATATGCAATGAGATCTTTAATCGTAATCATCTTTAAGTCAAATTGCTCTGCAATAACGGCAAGATCCGCTACGCGTGCCATAGTGCCATCTTCTTTCATGATTTCACAAATAACACCTGCTGGCTTACCTCCAGCAAGAAGCGCCAAGTCAACGGCAGCTTCTGTATGACCTGCACGTCGTAACACTCCTCCTTTTTTCGCAATTAAAGGAAAAACGTGACCTGGTCTACGAAAATCTGCAGCCTTAGCTGTATCATCAATTAACGCTTGAATGGTTGCAGAACGCTCATGAGCACTAATTCCTGTTGTCGTTGATACATGATCAACACTGACAGTAAAAGCGGTACCGTGCATATCTGTATTTGTTGTTACCATAGGATTAAGCTCTAGTTTAGCAGCTACTTCTTCCGTGATTGGTGTACAAATCAAGCCTCGACCATGCGTTGCCATGAAGTTAACAACTTCGGGAGTCGCTGTTTCAGCTAGTGAAATAAAATCTCCTTCGTTTTCTCGATCTTCATCGTCACATACGATGACAACTTTACCTTTTTTCAAATCATCAATTGCTTCTTCTACTGTATGAAACACGTTTCTCACCTCTCTTTTAATTTGTAAAGCCATGCTTTTCAAGTAAACTTTGCATACTGGAAGGTTTCGGTGCAGGAGCAGATGAAGGCTTCATCATCATTTCTTTAATATATTTTGCTAACATATCACATTCAATGTTCACAACATCTCCTCGTTCTTTTCTTCCAATAATCGTTTCTTTAGCAGTATGTGGAATTAAAGAGATTGTAAAAGAATGATCCGTAACGTTAAATATCGTTAAGCTTGTCCCATCAACAGTAACAGAGCCTTTTAACATCATATAGTGACGAAGACTAGGGTCTACCTTAATTTCGTAATATACCGCATTGCCTCTGCGCTCTTTACTCACAATTGTGCCAATACCATCAACATGACCGCTCACAAAATGACCACCAAACCGTCCATTTGCACTCATCGCTCGCTCTAAGTTAACCTTTGATCCCACTGTCAACAAGTGCAGCGTACTCGCTTTAATCGTTTCTGGCATCACATCAACTGTAAATCGATTAGCTGAGAATGACGTTACTGTCAGACATACACCATTGACTGCAATACTGTCTCCCAGCGAAACGTCCTGTAAGACAACACCTGCGTCAATAGTTAATACAATTGCTTCTTTTCCTTTGTTAATTTGTTTCACTTGACCAATTTCTTCAATAATTCCTGTAAACATTCTTTCACCTTCTTTCCCCATACAATGTACGCAAAAAGCCCCCTTCAACAAATGTCCAAGGGGGTTGTTTTAGAATCAGTGTATACAAAGCATCCACAAATAAGATAGCACTAATAGCCATCTCACTTTGCGACATGCTAAATAAGCAGTTGGATATAACGGTTTTCTAAAAAAGCCATTACGCTTATGTAATCGCTACACATCCACTGTGCTCCTGATCCTTCTCCCATCCAGACTTTTACTGTCGGCTCTAGATTTTAACTAGATCCACCGTTATCGAAAAATTCGAAAACGGGTCACGGGCTTAAAGGCATTGCCTTATCACCGCCGGTTGGGACTTACACCCGACCCCGAAGGATATTTATGTCGACACTATCTGTCGAATTTGTCCTTATTATAACAGAGGCTTCAAGAGTTGTCACACTTTTTAACACATTTTCATTTACCTGCAGAGTCACCTTTTTTCTTTTTTAATACAAAGCATAACCAAAAGCCCTAATCCAATATAACCAAATATTGGATAAAGAACCTTCAACAATTCTCCATATCCAACCTGTGCAACGAGAAAACACAGCGCAAAGATAAAGACAAATGCTCGCTGATTTGAAATTGGCAATATGGATTGGATTTGTCTAGCAATTCCAAATACATTTCCAATTAGTGTGGTAAAAATCTCACCAAAAACTACTAGTAAAAAGAGCCAATTAACGAAGACACCAATATGTTTTACGACTTCACTCATTGGAATATCCAAGTGGTATGCATATGGCAAGTTCGAAAGAGCTAAATGCGTAGCCACCATCATAAAAGTTAATCCGATACCACCTAAAACTGCACCGTTTTTAATGACTTTTCGATCTTTGACTTCACTCCCCAAAGGAACAAGAACAGCTTGTGCTAGTGCTAAATTAAGGGCTACATACAAAAAAGGGCTAATCAGCCAGTTCCACTCCCCTTGAAAATGAGCCGTTGATACTTGTAAAAATGAAAAGTGTGGGAAGTGTGGAATAAAGATTAAGATTGAAAAAGCAAGCATCATGGGCACTACAAGCGAATTAACAAGCAGTAGACCATTTATTCCTTTTGAAACGGATATGTATGCTAGCCCAATTGTCAGGAGCATTCCTACTTGAGGCCAAAGCCCAAGCTGCTCAGCTCCAATCGCTCCCGTACTTGCTAGCATAACCGATGTGACTCCAAATAGAATAATAACGGTAAAGCCATTGATAAGTTTCCCCATAAACGAACCGAATAAATGCGTATTTAATGCTTGATAAGACGTTGCATCAATTGATTGTGCAATGAGCATCATTTTTGCTCCTAACCAAATAAAGAACAGCCCACTAATTAAAATCCCAAATAAACCGATTGAGCCATATTGAGTAAAAAATTGCACAATTTCTTTCCCTGTTGCAAAGCCTGCTCCTACTACAGTGCCAATATAGGTAGCAGCTACTTGCAGCGTCAGCTTCCATTTCGTCAAGTCCTCCACCTCATTTTCTTTGAATCCACCACTTTTATTGTTTATACCAACGGATTTTATCGCGCAGAAAAGTAGCTTGTACTAAACTATATGAGAGGACAAAGTAAAAAAGACGAGTCTTTAAAGATGTAATCGCTTTATCTATCTGTTATAATCAAAGCGAATTTACTATCTAGTCATTTTGAAAAGGGTGAATATATGCAGTACGTACAATTAGCCGAAGACTTAAAATTCTCAAGAATTATTCATGGGTTATGGCGTTTAGCCGATTGGAATTTATCAACAAGCGATACGCAAACTCTCATTGAACAATGCTTAGAGAAAGGTATCACTACATTTGATCACGCAGATATTTATGGTGACTACAGCTGTGAAGGTTTATTTGGGCAAGCGTTAGCGCAAAAACCTTCTTTACGTGAATCCATGCAGCTTGTTACAAAATGTGGCATTAAACTAACGTCTGATAAATATCCAGAGCGTAAAATTAATTTTTATGATACAAGCAAACAACATATTATTAACAGCGCCAATCAGTCGCTCAAAAATTTAAATACGGATTATGTAGATGTTTTACTCATCCACCGTCCAGATCCTTTTATGAATCCACAAGAAGTTGCGGATGCGTTTATCCAGCTTAAAGAAGAAGGAAAAGTTCGTTACTTTGGAGTATCCAACTTTAAACGTTCACAGTTTGACTTACTCCAGTCATTTTTACCTTTTCCACTCATTACGAATCAAATTGAAATCTCGCCTACTTATTTAAATCATTTTGAAGAAGGCACAATTGAACAATGTCAGCAACATAAGATAGCACCGATGGCTTGGTCACCACTAGGCGGTGGATCCATCTTCACCGCTGAAGATGAGCGCTCTATTCGCGTACGAAACAAGCTAATCGAAATCGGCGAAGAAATTGGTGCAAAATCATTAGATCAAGTTGCCTATGCTTGGCTACTGGCTCATCCAGCTACTATTATGCCGATTGTGGGCTCTGGAAAGATGAATCGAATTGACGCTGCAATTGACGCGTTGGATTTAGAAATGAACCGCATGCAGTGGTTCCAAATTTTAGAAGCTTCTAAAGGACGACCTGTTGATTAATACTAGCTTCTTTTTTAACATGGAGACCTTAACAAATTAATTCAATGTATCCTTCCCCACTTCTTACAAGTTGAAGTGGGGATTTTTATGATTTATTAATGAAATTTTCGAAATTGTCTTGTATAATATAAAAAAATCAGATAAATTAGATAATAAGATTAAATTTCATCTTTATCGTTCGTTTTTTGAACAAATACAACTCTGTACTAATTATGATGAACTAAAATAGTACTCATATATGGATTCTTATCACGAGAGGTGGAGGGACTGGCCCTTTGAAACCTCAGCAACCAGTCGAAATGACATGGTGCTAAATCCAGCAAGCAAATCGCTTGGAAGATAAGAAGAAGCAGTCAAGCCTTCTTCTTACAGAAGGCTTTTTCTTGTTTATTCATTTTTTATTTGAATACAACTGATAACAGATGAAATAGAACGTTTAAGGAGGTTTTCAAATGGGGTTACTTGAAGATTTACAATCACGCATTTTAATAGGAGATGGTGCAACTGGTACCCTTCTGTATTCACATGGAATTGATAGTTGCTTTGAAGAGTTAAACATCACAAAGAAAGAAGAAATTCATCGCATTCATCGTGCATATGTAGAAGCGGGTGCAGATGTCATTCAAACCAACACATATGCTGCTAACTATCAAAAGCTTGCACGATATGGTTTAGAAGACGCTGTCAAAGATATTAACGTTGCAGCTGTTCAGATTGCCAAGCAAGCTGCGAAGAAAGACGCATACGTGGTCGGTACATTAGGAGGTATTCGCTCATTTCAAAAAAACGCCATCTCAACAGAAGAAGTAAAGAGAAGTATACGCGAACAGCTTTTTTGGTTGTTAAATGAAGGCGTTGATGGATTGTTATTTGAAACATACTACGATTTTGAAGAGTTAAAAACCGTATTATCTTTGGCTAGAAAAGAAACATCAAAACCGATTATTACACATGTTTCACTTCATGATATTGGTGTATTACAAAACGGTGCATCCCTTTATGATGCATTTCAAGAATTAGAATCTTTAGGTGCAGATGTTGTGGGCCTGAACTGTCGATTAGGTCCTTCCCATATGATTCAATCCCTTGAAGAAGTGCCGCTTTTAAATCGTGCTTTCTTATCAGCTTATCCAAACGCAAGCTTACCAGCTTACGTAGAAGGAAAAGTAGAGTATGCTACAAACGAAGATTATTTCGTTGAAAGTGCAAAAGCTTTTCGCAATCAAGGCGTTCGTTTAGTGGGTGGTTGTTGCGGCACTACGCCGGCTCATGTTCAAGCGATGTCACAAGCATTAAAGCATGAAAAGCCTATTACGCAAAAAACAGTAAAGATTAGACCACTTGTAGAAATCAAAGAGCAAGAGCAAACAAAAGAACCACACCTGCATGATCTTGTGAAAGAGCGACGCTCAATTATCGTTGAGCTTGATCCACCCAAGCAGCTTGGACCAACAAAATTTCTAGAGGGTGCAAAAGCTCTTCATAAGGCTGGTGTTGATGCGGTTACACTTGCAGATAATTCTCTTGCATCACCTCGAGTCAGCAACTTAGCAATGGCATCCCTTATGCAGCAACAAACGGATGCTCGACCACTTGTTCATATTACTTGTCGTGATCGTAACTTAATTGGACTTCAATCTCACTTAATGGGGCTTCATACGCTTGGCATTAATCAAGTATTAGCCATTACAGGAGATCCATCAAAGATTGGAGATTTCCCAGGAGCTACGTCCGTTTATGACGTCTCTTCATTCGATTTAATTAGCTTAATTGCCCAATTTAATGAAGGGTTATCTTATTCAGGAAAGCCGCTTGGACAAAAAACTAATTTTTCAATTGCAGCGGCATTTAACCCAAACGTCCGACATTTAGATCGTGCAGTTGTCAGACTTGAAAAGAAAATTTCATGCGGTGCTCATTATTTTATTACGCAGCCGCTTTACTCAACAAAACAAATTGAAGAAGTTTACGAAGCAACAAAGCACTTAGATGCTCCAATTTATATCGGCATCATGCCTCTCACAAGTGCTCGTAATGCTCGCTTTATTCATCATGAAGTACCGGGAATCAAATTGTCGGAAGATATTTTAGCACGCATGGATGCTACTGGAGAAGATCGAATTAAAGGTGAAATTGAAGGATTAGCAATCGCAAAAAACTTAATCGATACTGCATATGAATTATTTAACGGTATCTATTTGATTACACCATTTATGCGCTACGAAATGACTGAGATTTTAACTCGTTATATTAACGATAAACAACTTGTAACGACAGAAAGGAAGAACTAAATGACCTCACTAATTCAAGAACAATTACAGAAGCGAATATTAGTCATTGATGGTGCAATGGGAACAATGATTCAAGACGCCAATTTAACAGCTGATGATTTCGGTGGCGAAGAATACGATGGTTGTAATGAATATTTAACACGAACAGCTCCTCACGTTATTCAGCGTATTCATGAAGAATATTTCGCTGCAGGTGCTGATATTATTGAGACCAATACGTTTGGTTCTACTTCTATTGTGTTAGATGAGTACGATTTAGGCCACCTTGCCTACGAACTAAACATCGAAGCGGTAAAACTAGCCGTTGCAGCAAGGGATAAGTTTTCAACGCCTGAATGGCCAAGGTTTGTAGCTGGAGCTATTGGCCCAACAACGAAAACACTTTCCGTAACGGGTGGAATTACTTTTCAAGAACTCGTTGAGTCGTACGAAGAGCAGGTTCGTGGATTGCTAGACGGTGGCGTTGACCTCCTTCTTGTGGAAACATGTCAGGATATGCTAAACGTAAAAGCAGCTTTCTTAGGAATTACAGCTGCATTTGAAGCAGCAAACAAAGAGCTGCCTATTATGATTTCAGGAACAATCGAACCAATGGGAACAACGCTGGCAGGCCAAGATATTGAATCTTTCTATCTATCTTTAGAGCATATCAAGCCCCTATCTGTTGGCTTAAACTGTGCTACAGGTCCTGAATTTATGACTGATCATATTCGCTCTTTATCTGAATTAGCAACATCTGCTGTTAGCTGCTACCCAAACGCTGGTCTTCCAGATGAAGAAGGTAACTATCATGAATCACCTGAACTTCTTGCTCAAAAAATTAAAAGCTTTGCGGATAAAGGTTGGCTAAATTTTGTTGGTGGTTGTTGTGGTACTACGCCTGCTCACATTAAAGCGTTAGCTGATGCGGTGAAAGACGTCGCTCCTCGTCCATTAGACCGAACTGAGCATAACCACGCAGTTTCTGGAATTGAGTCATTAATTTATGACGACTCGATGCGCCCTTTATTTGTAGGTGAACGTACAAACGTTATTGGCTCACGTAAATTTAAACGTCTCATTGCAGAAGGAAAGATTGAAGAAGCTTCTGAAATCGCGCGTGCTCAAGTAAAAAATGGTGCACACGTGATTGATATCTGCTTAGCCGATCCAGATCGCGATGAAATTGAAGATATGGAGCTATTTATCCAAGAGGTGGTAAAGAAAGTCAAAGTGCCTCTTGTTATCGATTCAACCGATGAAGCCGTAATTGAGCGTGCTCTCACCTACTCACAAGGGAAAGCAATTATTAATTCCATTAACTTAGAAGATGGTGAAGAGCGATTTGATGCCATTTTACCACTTGTGAAAAAATTTGGTGCTGCTCTTGTCGTGGGTACAATTGATGAAGAAGGTATGGCAGTTACCGCTGAACGAAAGCTTGAAATCGCAAAGCGCTCACACGATTTACTAGTTCAAAAACACGGATTCAACCCTAAAGATATTATTTTCGATCCTCTTGTTTTCCCTGTTGGTACAGGTGATGAACAGTATATTGGCTCTGCAGAAGAAACGGTAAAAGGAATTAAAATGATAAAAGAAGCATTGCCTGACTGTCAAACCATTCTCGGTGTGAGTAACGTATCGTTTGGCTTGCCGCCTGTTGGACGTGAAGTGCTAAATGCTGTATACCTTTATCACTGTACGCAAGCTGGCCTTGACTATGCCATTGTTAACACAGAAAAGTTAGAGCGCTATGCGTCTATTCCTGAAGCAGAAATTAAGTTAGCAGATGCGCTCCTGTTTACGACTAATGATGAGACGCTAAGCATGTTTACAGACTTTTATCGTGATAAAAAGAAAGAATCAAAAATCGAAGTATCAAATTTAAACCTTGAAGAACGTTTAGCTATGTATATTGTAGAAGGAACAAAAGAAGGACTGCTACCAGACCTCCAAGAAGCGCTTACCAAATATAATGACCCATTGGATATTATTAACGGTCCATTAATGAATGGAATGGCAGAAGTTGGGCGCTTATTTAATGATAACCAGCTAATCGTCGCCGAAGTTCTCCAAAGTGCGGAAGTTATGAAAGCATCCGTTGCCTTTTTAGAACCGCATATGGAAGCATCAGAAAACGATTCTGGTAAAGGGAAAGTGATTTTAGCCACGGTTAAAGGCGATGTTCACGATATCGGTAAAAACTTAGTCGACATTATTTTAAGCAACAACGGCTTTAAAGTGGTCGATTTGGGCATCAAAGTAACTCCTCAACAGCTTATTGAAGCTGTACAAAAAGAAAAGCCTGATATTATTGGGTTATCTGGCCTGTTAGTGAAATCTGCTCAGCAGATGGTATTAACAGCACAAGATCTTACTCAGTCTAAGATCAACGTGCCTATTATGGTAGGAGGCGCTGCTTTGTCTCGTAAGTTTACTGATTTTAAAATTGCGCCTGAATATGAAGGTGCTGTTCTATATGCTAAAGACGCAATGGATGGCCTTTCTCTTGCCAATAAGCTGCAGAACAAAGAAGAGATTACTCAGCTTCTTGAAGATTTGAAAGTTCGTCAAGAAAAGAAAGTATTGTTTAAAGAACGAAAACAACAAGAAAGCACAACTGCAACAGCTGTGTTACAAAGGTCTGCTGTATCAACGGATGCTCCGGTGTTTAGACCATCCGACTTAAAACGTCACGTTGTGAAGCATTACGACTTAGCTCAAGTTTTACCTTACATTAACTGGCAAATGCTTTTAGGCCATCATTTAGGACTTAAAGGTAAAGTTAATAAATTGCTTGCTGAAAAAGATGAACGAGCCGTTCAGTTAAAAGAAACCGTAGATGAACTGCTGGAATTAGCTCTAAAAGAAAACTTAATTAAGCCGGCTGTTATTTATCAATTCTTCCCTGCACAATCTGATGGGAATGATTTAGTGATTTATGACCCTGCTGACCAAAAAACAGAAATTGAGCGCTTCACGTTCCCACGTCAAGAGAAAGGACAATTCCTGTGCTTATCTGATTTTGCTAAGCCTGTTGAAAAAGAAATGGATTACGTCTGCTTCTTCTCAGTTACAGCCGGTACAGGAATCCGCGAACGTGCTGCCCAGTTTAAAGAAAATGGTGAGTTTCTAAAGAGTCACGTTTTCCAAGCGCTGGCACTTGAACTAGCAGAAGGGTTAGCAGAACGTGTTCACCAACAAATTCGAGACCGCTGGGGCTTCCCTGACTCTCCGGACTTTACTATGGCAGAAAGATTTTCTGCTAAGTATCAAGGACAGCGATTCTCTTTTGGCTACCCAGCATGTCCAGACTTAGAAGACCAAGCAAAGCTGTTTAAATTGATTCAGCCTGAAGATGTGGGCATTGAGCTCACTGATGGCTTTATGATGGAGCCTGAAGCTTCTGTTACGGCGCTTGTGTTTGCTCATCCAGAAGCTAAATATTTTAACGTACTATAACAAACAAAGAAAAAGCTACCGCTATGTAACGGTAGCTTTTTCCTATTCCAAACATTAAAAAAACTAAAAAAATTAATTTTTCTGAAAAAATACCTTGTCACCTTCTCTGACATTTGTTAGGATAAGAATATTAAATTTTCAAACAATTAAAACTTTTTCTTTTTAGGAGGATGTTCACATGGTTACTTTTTTCGCTTCTATTGCCCTTTTGATTGGGGGATATGCCATTTACTCAAAAGTGGTTGAGCGAATTTTCGTTATAGATCCAAACAAACAAACACCAGCATATGAAAAGTTTGATTCATTAGACTATGTACCAATGAAATGGTGGAAAGGTTCATTAATCCAGCTCTTAAATATTGCAGGTCTTGGTCCCATATTTGGAGCCGTTATGGGCGCATTATATGGACCAGTAGCGTTCATCTGGATTGTCATCGGCTGTATCTTTGCAGGAGCGGTCCATGATTACTTTTCTGGCATGCTATCTCTTCGTCATGGAGGAGCACAGTACCCAGCTCTAGTTGGTAAATATCTTGGAACAAACATGAGAAAAATCATCAATGTCATTTCTCTTGTGCTTATGATTTTAGTGGCTGCAGCATTCACAGCTGGTCCAGCTCAGTTGATTACAAGCGTTACATCGTTACCTTTTATCATATCGCTGATTATTATTTTTGCTTACTTTATTTTAGCGACGGTTCTACCTGTTAATAAAATTATCGGAAGAATTTATCCTTTATTCGGTGCAGTATTAATTTTCATGGCTATCTCAATTGCATTTGCACTTATTTTCATTTCAAAAGAATCTGTACCAAATTTAACATTAGAAAACCTTCATCCACAAGAGCTGCCAATTTGGCCTCTATTAATGGTAACCATTTCATGTGGTGCTATTTCAGGCTTTCACTGCACACAAAGCCCAATTGTTGCTCGTACCCTAAAGAATGAAAAAGATGGACGTAAAGTGTTTTTTGGAGCGATGATTGGCGAAGGAGTTATTACCTTAATCTGGGCTGCGGCTGCAATGACATTCTTTAACGGAACGGGTGGCCTTCAGGAAGCACTTGCTGCTGGTGGACCGTCTGCTGTAGTAAATGAAATTTCAACATCGTGGCTTGGAACATTAGGAGGTATTCTTGCGATTTTAGGTGTTATCATTTTACCAATTACAACTGGTGATACGGCGCTACGTTCATCTCGTATGATTCTAGAGGACCTTGTTAGTAAGAAAAACAAAGACGCAAAAGGCAGTAAAAAAGCAACGTTTATTTATACATTATCCGTTGCGGTTCCAGCTTTTTATTTATCAACAATTGATTATTCATTTCTTTGGAGATACGTTGGCTGGACCAATCAAGTAGTTGCTACTGTCATGCTTTGGACGGCTACCATTTACTTGCTTCAACACGCTAAAAACCATTGGATTTGTGGAATTCCAGCTATGTTTATGACCGCGGTAGTTTGCTGCTATATCTTTTATGCACCAGAAGGTTTAGGGTTAGATTATGGTTTATCAATGGGGATTGGTACAGTGCTTACTTTATTCGTAGGTGGTTGGTATATTAAACAGATACGTACCTATACTAATCAAAACATTAATACACAAGTAGCATGATAAAAAGGCTTCCTTAAATCGGAAGCCTTTTTGTATGAAATATAAGCGTTTTCTTGTTACAATAAACAGGTATGTCTAACTACTTATGGGTAAAAATATGACCGGTTCATTGAAAGGAGCTTTTTTAAGTTGATCAAACTATTTGTCAGCGACCTTGACGGTACGCTGCTTCATCAAGAAAAATATGTTGAAACACATAATATCGAAGCATTAGTAAAGCTTCAAGAAAGCAATATTGATGTTTGCTTAGCATCAGGACGAATGGATAGTGAAATTCTAAAAATTTCATCTGATATTCGAAATAACTTTCATCGAATTAGTCAAAATGGTGCGTTCGTTTGGACAAGAGATAACCTCTCACTACACGCGAAAGTATTTGAAAGTGCTTTAGCGTCCAGCCTATACAAAAAGACATTAAACCCTAATCATGTTGTCTTGGTGTGTTCAAACGATACTAACTATGTAGAAACGAAAAACGACGTTATTAATGAAATTGAAAAACATATGTTTTTCCCAATTGAAGAACAAGGTGATATGCTGAATTCATTCGGATCTACCCTCTCGCCATCAAAGATTACAATCCTTGGAGACCACTCAGAAATGGTAGCTCTTCAAGCCGATTTAACCGAACAGTTTAAAGAGCACATTGATGCCTACATTTCTGCAAAGAATTGCTTAGATATTATGCCCAAGCACATCAGCAAAGGAAATGCCATTCAAATCTTACTAGATCATTTAGGTTTACTGCCTGAAGAAGTAGCATGTGTGGGAGATTCTTTTAATGATATTCCAATGTTTCAACTAACACCTAATAGCTTTGCGATGGCCACAGCTCCTGAAGAAGTAAAAAAACACGCTTCTACTGTTGTTTCGTCTGTAAGTGAAGCAGCGGAAATCGTGTTAGCAAAAAACAATAGCGTTTCTATTAAATAATAAAAAGTGCGAAGCGGCTGCCTCGCACTTTTTTAATGTCTCTTCCACACTGCACGGAGGTATTCTCCCAGGCTGTGTTGAGCACCATTATCTGTCTTACCTGCTTTTACAAGAGCTTGAATCCGCTCTCTTCTAACGATTGTTAAGATAAGCGTCATAAAGAACAGAATGGAAATGCCCATTACAAATAGCGCTAATAATGACGCTACAATGGTTTCTGGCATTGTTAAAGATGACAAATTACCCCTCTCCTTTCTTTTTGTACAAAGGAAGGAGTTAGTTGAATCGCTATCCTAAAAGATTCTTCTGTTCATATTCATTTTCTGCATACGATTTTAAATCCTGAATTTCTTGATATGCTCCTTCAAGACCTTGCTGTTTTGCCTTTTGATTCATATGGTTATATACCATCTTTACCTTACACACTGTTGCTTTAAGAGATGTTTCTGGGTCAGCATCTTCTTTTAAATGAACATTTGCCAGATCTACAATGGAACGAGCTAATAACTCAACGCTATTGCGCAGCTCAACTTCATTATAGACCGCACGATCTTGAAGCTTAAAACGAATAATCTCATTTGCTAACTCCCTCACACGTACAAACTGCTGCTGTTCATTCATAGTATTTCCGCAGTAAGAAACTTATACCCCACTCTTTAGGCGCAATAAGTAACTAGACTTCTTACGGCTGAGCTCCCCCTTTTATTAGGCCTAGTTTGCTTTTAATAAATCAAAAACGCTTTTCTTATGTTATTTTACTATTAGTTATTCGATAAAATAACTCCGTTTTCCTTTATCTCTTTCCCTTTAATTGCCGATATATTATGCCTCTATTCTGACTTTAAATGTGCTAACACATGATAAACAAACAGTAAAATTCCAACCGTTGTTAAAGTAGCTCCTACTGCTATAACAGGCGTTATGCTCTCCCTATTAAGAACCGTCATTAAAAACAACCCTATCATCATAATAGGAAGGCCTAAGTTATGCAGCCACGCATGCATTTTTGCTAACTTATGATTTGAAAAGCTTGGAAACAAATAATATAAAATTCCGGCTAGCGTTAAAGATGTCCAGCCAAGCAAATTGATATGAACATGTACAGGAGTTAGCTCATAGTTATGTGAAATTGACATGTAGTATCCCAATAAAATTCCCACTGCAAAATAAACCACTGAAATTTTAATTAACTTAATTCCCATTCTCATCCCCCCTGACCATACTTATGCACTACTTTATTCTTTTTTTTAGGGATTTAGAATCATGTACTTAAATAAAAAAAGCAGCTGGCAAACCAGCTGCTTAACTTTATGCAATATAGTGTAAAACAAAGTTTAAGAAAAATAACAACGCAATCACGTACATAAACGCGGATACTTCACGCATTTTGCCAATCGCAAGCTTTAAAAGCGGATATGCAATAAAACCAAAAGCAATCCCGTCAGCAATGCTGTACGTTAGCGGAATTAGAGCGATAATTAAAAACGCTGGGAAACCTTCTGATAAATCTTGAAGATTGATGTTCTTGATATTCTGAATCATCAAGCCACCAATAACAATCAAAATCGGTGCAATAGCACTATCTGGAATTAGCTTAATAAAGGGAATAAAAAACAGTGAACTTAAAAATAAAACGCCTGTGATTAAAGACGTAAGCCCTGTTCTTCCACCCGCTGCAATACCTGATGCTCCTTCAACTGATGCAACAGTTGGGCTTGTGCCAAGGAGACCTGCTAAAGAAGCAGAAACAGCGTTTGCCTGAAAAGCTTTTGAAAACTTTTCCTGTTGGTCCATCATGCCTAATTGGCCATGAATTAATCCAATGTTTTCAAATACAAGTACCATTGTTAATGAGAACACTGCAGCCCAAAACGTAATTTGTCCAAGTGCTGTAAACGAAAACGCACCCAAGCCTGTAAAAAATTCTTGAAAGCTTGTAGAGGTGCTACCGTTCGATTGATTTTGAACACCAAATAACATTGCAATAAGCGTTCCAGCAATCATGCTGAGCAAAAAGTTTCCGCGTATATTTCGAATAAATAACACAATTGTAATCATCAATGTCAACAACGTACTAAGCACAAACGGATCTGATAGATTCCCTAATGCAACAAACGTTGTATCACTTGGAATAACCAATCCACCCTTTTGAAGTCCAATAAATGTTAAGAATAACCCGACTCCAACGGTAATCGCTTCTTTTAAAGAGTGCGGTATCGCAGCCACAAGCTTTATAGATAGCCTTGAAAATGCAAGTACAGTGAACAAGACGCCTGATATAAATACAGCAGCTAGTCCCTCTTGCCACGTTAATCCCATTGATTGTACCATTGTATACGTAAATAACGCGTTAATTCCCATACCGGGAACTAAAATAAGCGGGGCATTTGCCCAAAACGCCATCATTAAACAACCAATAACCGATACAGCAACTGTAGCAAAGATTCCTGCTTCTAGCGGAATACCTGCATCTGATAAAATGGTTGAATTAATCGCAATGATATATACAATTGATAAAAAGGAAATAACGCCCGCAACGCTTTCTTTTCCAAACGTTGTGTCATGATGTTTCAATTGAAACACTTTTTCTAATAACGCTTTCAAATTTTCTTCCTTCTTTTCTCAATATCCCTCACCCACCCAGTGTCTAAAAAAGCCACCGTGGATATTATAGCAAAATCCGCGGCGGTTGCAAGAGAAATTTTACGTTTTCTACAGTAATGCCTACTGCATTTATAGTATCAGCATTTTCCGTTCGCTTATGGATAGCATCTTTTACTAATCCATACATTAGAAAAGAAGTAATCCTAGTGAAATGATGACGCCGCTTATTAATAAAATCATGACGCAATATCCCATGATATCTTTTGCTTTTAACCCAGCAATTGCAAGAGCAGGCAGCGCCCAAAATGGCTGAATCATATTCGTCCAAGCATCTCCCCAAGCTACTGCCATCGCAGCTTTAGCCGTTGGTACATCTAACGCTTGAGCTGCGTCTAAAACTACCGGAGCCTGAACTGCCCACTGCCCGCCTCCTGACGGCACAAAAAAGTTAACAATTCCAGCACTCCAAAAAACAAACATCGCAAACGTTGTTTCAGTTGAAATTGAAACAAAGGCTTCTGAAATCACAGCTGCTAACCCTGACGATACCATGATGCCCATCAACCCTGCATAAAATGGAAACTGAATAATGATGCCACTTGTTCCTTTCACCGCTTCTGTTACCGCTTTCAAAAAGTTGCGAGGTGTACCATGAAACAGGATTCCTAAAAATAAGAACAGAAAATTAACAATATCTAAATTTAATAAAAGTCCTTTTTCTACGAAGTAATAGCTTAAAAAAACGATTCCTACAGCACCAATTGCCCATGAAATAATTCGGCTATTTTCTAAGCGTTCTGCCGGTGTCATATTCTCAGTTTCAGCCGCAGCTGCTTGAAAGTCTTTTAACAGCTCAGGATCTACTACGAATGCGTCTTCCTTCGGTGGCATCATTAATCTATTCACAAGTGGTACAGCCACAAACAACGCCGCTACAATTACTAAGTTAAACGTGGAAAAAATGGTTTGACTTGTTGGAATAAGCCCGATTATATCTTCCGCAAAATGACCTGGTGTCGCAATTGTTAAAGGAACAGAACCTGAAAGCCCTCCATGCCAAATAACAAAGCCGCTGTATGCACTGGCAATTAATAAACGATAGTCGACATACTTCACTTGTTTCGCTAATTCCTTTGAAAACAACGCACCTACAACCAGTCCAAACCCCCAGTTTATGAAGCTTGCTAGCAGAGAGATAACCGATACAAGCACCACTGCTTGTCCTGGAGTCGAAGGCAAACTAGCAAGGCGCGTTAAGCCTTTTTTACATAGAGGACTGCTTGCCAATACGTGTCCTGTTACTAATACAAGAATCATTTGCATAGAAAAAGCCAATAACCCCCAGAAACCTTCTCCCCAATACTGTACTAGGTTTATTGGCGTACTATCTGTAAAAATAAGCCCAAACCCAAACACTGCAAATGTTAAAATAATAACAAATAAAAATGGATCTGGTAAATACCTTTGCATAACCCCGTTGAAAAAACCAACTATGTGTTTCACAGAAGTTCCCCCTTATTCGACTTTTTTTGACGTCATGTATGATATTCGCTTTTTTATTCTTTTTTCCTTTAAAACAGACAAAAGAAGTGAACAGCCGCTCACTTCTTTTCGCCAACAAATCATGCTCCGCAGTATTTCTATGTTTCCTTACTCCGTTTAGCTGAGTAAGCAGGTTTTTCGACGTTTACACTGATAACCCCTTGACAAGTTTAAACGTTATGTTTAGAATTAACTTCCCTAGATTTGAAAATATAAGTGTACAATGTTAGAAATAGTTAGTCTTCCCTGTAATGAAGCACGCCTTGTGGGCGTGCTTCATTTTCATTTATTAAAATAGATACATATGTCTATTACTGCGGGCAATACTACTAACATATTTAGTGCGTGGCTGGTATACAGCTCAGCAAAAAAGAATATAAAAAAAGCGATGAATTTTACGTCCATCGCCCTTTTTATGAAAAGGATAAAATGATTGCATTTTTATAATAAAAAACCCTTTTTTGACCGTGAGTTTAAGGCTTATTCTCCCCTTTATAAACCTCAAAACGTACTATTGTACAAAGTCATCTCCCCAAACAACTTTATACAAACCGAACTGAAATCGCTTACAATCTTAACTTTATGAAATCATTTCCTTTTCGCTCTATGTTCATTAAACACTAATTTTTTCAAAATAGCAACCCTTTTTATCGGATTTCTTTAAGTATGTTCTAAAAGATGATATTTTTATATGAAACTACATATTTTATTGAAACATGGGTAAATGATATATAAGAAGGAGTGACAATCATGAGTGAAAACATCGAAGAATATTTAGAAAGAGGACTATATGGTACGCAAGAAACAAAGCAAGCTGAGCGTAAGTATTTTCTCACTGCTTTACGTGAACGAATTGAAATTGCTTTAACGAAGGGACAGGTAATGAAGCCAACCGTTTATAAAGAAGCTGAAAGAACCATCACTAACGTGCAAAATGGACAAGTCTTTTTAAATGGAACTATTGCCTACTCTTTTTTATCAAAATATATTCAAATAGCAAACAAACATAACGTTCCTTTTACTATTGTACAAAACCTAGAAGCTGACACAGATATCGGGCTCGTGGTCACAGGATCAAAAGGTTCCACTGAAAATGAAATTTTTATTAAAAATTAAAAAGCCGTCATCGACGGCTTTTCTTTATTTTGCAAATACATGATTTCCAATTGTTTTTACAACTTGACGAGAACGAATCCAATCATCTGTGGCTGTGTTAGGATTATAAAAGTAAATGGAATCATTTAAGCGATCTTTTCTCATCAGTGCCTCTTCTACTGCACGATGCGCTTCATCGGATGCTGGCTTATTAATTGAGCCATTTTGAACAGGAGAAAACGCATAGCTCGTCCCTACTACTTCCATAATTACTCCGTTAACACTGTTTGGAAATTGCTGTGATTCTACGCGATTTAGGACAACGATAGCTACACCTAATTTCCCTTCATACGATTCACCTTTTGCTTCCGCTTCTACTAAGCGCGCCAATAAATCTTTCTCTCCTTGAGAAATAGACATTGCTTCAGGAGCAGGCTGTGGTTCTGTCTTAACTTCTTCTGCTTCAGCAGGCTGATTCGATTCTTCCGTCTCGGCTGCTTGAACGGCTTCTTCTTCAGGTACCTTTGCATCTAAAATTAGCTCATCAATATCTTGACCATTTGGCTTTTCTGGAATACGAAGGGTCTCTCCCTCATAAATCCAATCATCTGTACGATTATTTTCGTCCATTATATCTTTAATGGTTACACCATATTGTTTACTTAACTGTCCAAGGGTATCTCCCTTGATGACTTTATATTTCGTTTCTGCTACTGCGACTGACTGAATGCTTCCAAGAGCAAACATAGCAGTTAGCATCATGAATAAAGGCTTAACATAACTCTTTTTCATGCGGCAATACCTCCTGAAAATTCGTATGGTACTACTCTAACATAGCGTAGTACCTCTTTCACCGAACGATTCCTTTACATTTCTTTTAGTTTGATTAATAACGTTACGAATCAAACACGATTATGACAATAATCCTATTTATTTGTCATAATGAAGGAATTATTTTGTGCGAAGAGGTAGGTATTACCTTGTTTATATTTCCCTTTTCAGACTTTTGACTCACTTCAAAATCATTTCAATTCTAGAAATAGGTGCACATCTAACTATTCTATAACTACATTTAGTAACAGAAGCAATTAGTTTAAAAGAACTCTAAGCTATATCTTTCCCCAGACATTGTGAGGATATGAGACTCCTATGAGATTAGCGAGTGCTCTGAGACCCTGCAGTTTAAGAGAAGGGTTAAACCGAGCCTTGTCGGAAAAGGGGTTACTCGGAGTGGAAGTCACACCTCACTGTATGCGTTCTTCCTTCTTTCAAAACAAAAAAGATGAAGCGCAATTTTACACGCTTCATCTTCTTTAATCCTCAAGCTCTATTTCTACAACATCATAGAAATCAATTACGAGCTTAGCACCTGTATCATCCATAAACGTAAACGCAGATTGATCTTCTGATAAATCTAGGACATAGCCTGACAGTAGCTGTTCACTATTATCATAAACCGTTGTTAATGAAACCTTTTTATGCTCAACAAACGCTTCTTCTAATAATGAATGGAGGTCGTATTCCCGGTCGTCAGCTGGCCGGTTTGTTAACAGCATCCCATATGTCATTTGTCCATTTTTATCTTTCCATATATAATCTGCAAAATAAAATGGTGCTGTACTTTTTCGAAAATCGTCCATGTAATCCCTCCTATAGCTACATATTACCTTCATTATATAAGCGTCTGCTCAAGAAAGCTAGCGTTTCAACTTAACTGCGAGGCGTTTCAGTATAATAATACGTAAAGTGCCCACCTCGACCAGCTACTCCGCGAAAATGCTTGAAATCTTCTCTTCTTACAAGCAAAGGCTGAAATCCTAAAAAATCCTCTTTACGCACGTGCAGCTCTTGAATCTCCCCGTCACGGAGAGCATCTAGCTGCTTCATTGCTTCCTCTTGGTTCATTTATATGTACTCCTTTCTACGAAAAGTCCTTTAACCACTCTTTTAGTTTATCATACTGTTCTGCAGCTTCTTCATATCCCTGCTTATACAAAACGTCTAACTTTGATCGATTTTTCTCCATTCTTCCGACTACCAATGGCTTCTGTGGACGAATCACAAATATATTTCCTGCTTCCTCCTGCTCGTCAATATAAGCAAGCGTATCATTATAAAGCTTATAGCGGTTCTCTAATGCATCAACTAAACCAGGATACCTACGATAATAGCGCTTTGTAAACCAGAATGAACTGGATTTTTTCTTTTGATATCCTTTATTTCGCGTTAACACCACGATGTTTTTCTTAAATCCGTCACTCTCTGCTTTTTTTATCGGAATTGGGTCACTAATTCCTCCGTCTAACAGCTGCTTGCCACCATATTCCACTACCTTTGACACAAATGGAAGCGAGCTTGATGCGCGAATGATGGTCAGCAAATCGTTCTCATGATTGTTAAAATAAACAGGTTTTCCTGTTACGCAGTCTGTTGTCCCTACTACAAGCTGTTCAGTTCGCTTATGAAAAGCATCAAAATCAAATGGAATTAAGCTAGTTGGAATCTCGTCAAATACAAAATCCATTCCAAACATCTCACGCGTCTTAAAATAATTTCGTAGTGACAAGTAGCGCGGATCATCTATATAATCTAGATTAGCTCGACGACTTCTTCCTACTTGTCGCGATAAATAGGAAGTTGCATGACAGGCTCCGGCCGAAACGCCAATCACATAAGGTAAATATAAGTCTTGTTCCATAAAGTAATCAAGAACCCCTGTTGTATAAAGGCCTCTCATACCGCCACCTTCTAATACTAATCCTGTATTTCTCATAATAATTGACACCTTCTATTTCTAATGTTTTAATCACTAAATAATCCTATATGTCAGTACTATATCGAATTACCCTACTTTTGTCGAAGGATTTACTTAAAAAACCATCTTTTTTTACATTTTTTTAAAAAAACCTTTACTAATTAACCAATTTAAGGCAAAATTGAGAAAAAGAAAATAGAAAGCGTTAACTAGATTTACTTTTGAAAATTTTCTAAAAACATTCTGATAAAGGAGCGATTACGATGAAAATTGCAGAAGTAGGAAACATAATTGAATTTAAAAATGGGTTAAAAGGTATTGTAGAAAAAGTAAATGAGAACTCTGTAATTGTTGACTTGACTTATATGACTAACTATCGTGACCTAGACTTAGAACAGCGAACGGTTGTAAACCATAAAAATTATACCATTATCAATCATGCGATGTAACAAATAACCACCTAGTACAAAGTACTAGGTGGTTATTTGTTACAAATCTTTTCCTTTTGCTCTTTACTTAAAATACCGAGTTTGTACAACATATACGCATACTGTTGCGCTTTTTTAGCCGATTTCATTTCCTTCCTCCTCATGCTTTTACTTCATTATATGCACGAAACTAAAAAAGTTTCCTTAAGGAAAGAAAAATAGCTACCTCTAAAAAAAAGAAAAAAGCCTCTAAATTCGAGACTTTTACTTTGCAATCACTTTTTTACCATTTGTAAATGAGTAATAACATTCTCCAGTGAAAATATCTTGGCTTTCGTGGATATGAACACCTGCTTTATCTTCCATAGCCGCTTTCATCATTGCTTTTGCAACATTGTAAGCTTTAATTGGTCGATATTTCTTCCATTTACCAATTAGGCAAAATGAGCAAGACTTAAGAGTGTATTCCCCTACTTTTTCAACTAAACGAAACTCGTCGCGTTTGCCTAACAGTAATGATGGACGGAAGAAATGCGTCGAACGAATATATAGGCTCGCAATATCTTCTTCCACTTGACCTTTTACCTTACTGTAAAAGAAAGGGGAGCGCAGATCAGCACCAATTGCTGTAACGGTTAAAAAATTTTGACAGCGATTTGCTTCGGCACATTTTGCTGCTTTTAGTGGAAATTCATAGTCCACTTTAATAAACTTCGATTTCGTCTTTGCTTTTTTCATCGTTGTGCCTAAACAACAATAGACATCATCAACTGCAAAATCTTTTTCATACTTTTCAAGCTCTGCAAAATCAATTTCGAGCTGACGTAGCTTTTCATGTTCAATTGGCAATGCCTTTCGAACAAGTACTGTCACATGGCTATATAAGCGATTATCCAAAAGCAACTGTAAAAGTTCTTGACCAATAAGGCCGCTTGCTCCTAGTACTAATGCTGATCTTTGTGACATTCTTTCACCTTCTCACCTTGTTGTTGTTTACATTGGAAAACAGGTTGTTAAGACAACCTGCTTTCATTAACGATTATCAATTGTTTCTGGGTATAAGTCGTGATTCATTAATCGATAAGAAGCCATTTCTTCATATTTTGTACCTGGGCGACCATAGTTTGTATATGGATCAATGGAAATTCCACCGCGTGGCGTAAATTTCCCCCATACTTCAATATAACGTGGATTCATCAGTTTGATTAAATCATTCATAATGATATTCATACAATCTTCATGGAAATCACCATGGTTTCGGAAACTAAACAAATAAAGCTTTAAGGATTTACTTTCAACCATTTTTTCATCAGGTATATAGCTAATATAAATTGTAGCAAAATCGGGCTGACCCGTTTGCGGACATAAGCTTGTAAATTCTGGACAATTAAACTTAACGAAATAATCTCGATTTGGATGCTTGTTATCAAACACCTCTAAAATTTCTGGTGAATACTCAAATAAGTATTTTGTTCCCTGATTGCCTAAAAGCGTTACACCTTCTAATTCCTCTTCTTTACGACCACTCATTTGTGTTTCCTCTCTTTCTACGATTGTCATTCTAACAGCGTTTTTTCATTTTGTACATATCTGTTTTTGTATTTTATTTGTAAATTTTTTAAAGAACGCTTACACGCCTCTTTTATTTCCCCATACAAGTGCATGAACCTGTGGCAATACACGCACATTATTCATATCCGGTGCAGCTACAACAAGATCAATTAACCACTCATATTTCTCTAATAATTTGCGGGTTAATGCATCATCATCCGTTGTCGTCAAATCATCGTTTCCTACTTGGACAAAGAAAGGAACTGATGCATAACGCTGATGAATCTGCTTTGCGTAATTCAAATCTATTTCATCAAACACAACCACTTTAATGCTAATATGTTGACTTCGTCCTTTGTTTTGCAAACGCTCAATAATATCGTCCAACACTTCGTAATTGGTCTTCATTCCTGAACTTGGTGGCTTAGGTGAAATGGTTAAATCATCAATTTTATAAAACCACTCTTGAAAGCGACTTCCTTGAGTCTCAAGCGCCACTTGCTTTCCATTGTTATGCAAGCGGTCCACCAGTTTATCTAAAGATTTTAACAGCGCTGGATTTCCTCCTGAAATGGTTACATGATCAAAACGGTCTCCTCCTAGAGCTTGCAGCTCATGCCAGACTTCTTCATCCGTCAATTGACGAATGTCATTTTTGGCTGACCCATCCCAAGTAAATGCGGAATCACACCAGCTGCATGAATAATCACAGCCAGCTGTGCGCACAAACATGGTTTTTCGCCCCACAACCATTCCTTCTCCTTGAATCGTAGGACCAAATATTTCGAGTACAGGAACCTTATTATTCATCTCGTTTCACCTTCTTTGGACGATATACAACGTAGCTTGTAGGAGTTTCACGAACAAATACTTGCACACATACTGGTTTATTTTCAAGCGCATCTAAATGAGCTTGTACAAGTTCATAGATTTTTCGAGCAATCACTTCAGATGTTGGGAAATCATTCGCATCCTCTTCATTAAATAAATGCTTATGATCATTTAAAAGCGTATGGTCGAACTGACCAGACACAATCTTTTTCAACGTAGCAAAATTAACTAAAAAGCCTGATGAATCTAATTCATCACCTGCAATTGTTAGATTCACAAAATACGTATGGCCATGAACCTGCTGACATTTTCCCGCTGACTCATGAGGAACAAAATGCGCAGCGGCGAAGTTCATGTCTTTATTTAATTCGTACGAATAAGGATGTACTACCTGTGGGTAAATTTGCTGAAGCATTACTGTTCCCCTCCTCGTTTCGTTTCAAGGTATTGTTCTAGACCTCTCTTGCGAAGTTTACATGCAGGACACTCTCCGCACCCGTCTGCAATAATACCGTTATAGCAAGTTAATGTATGTTCACGTACATAATCAAGCGCACCTAGTTCATCCGCTAGTCCCCATGTCTCTGCTTTATCAATCCACATTAACGGTGTGTGAATAACAAATTCAAAATCCATTGATAAATTCAGCGTTACGTTGAGGGATTTAACGAATACATCTCTGCAGTCTGGATACCCTGAAAAATCTGTTTCGCATACGCCTGTTACCAAATGACGTGCACCGCTATTTTTAGCTAGTACAGCGGCAAAAGACAAAAAGAGAAGGTTGCGTCCGTCTACAAACGTTGTTGGTAGCTCCCCTTCCTCCTGGCTAATATCAATATCATCTCTTGTCAGTGCGTTAGGCGCTAACTGATTTAACAGCGACATATCTAAAATTGTGTGCTTCACACCAAGATCTTTTGCAATGGCTTCTGCAACTTCAATCTCTTTACTATGACGCTGACCGTAGCCGAACGTAACGGTTTCCACTTCTTTAAAGTTTTTTAACGCCCAAAATAAACAAGTCGTACTATCTTGTCCACCGCTAAATACAACAATTGCTTTTTCGTTTTTCATTTTTTCGTCTCCTTTTCCTATATAAAGTCAAAGAAGAAAACATTCCGTTATTTAGATCATATAAAAAAGAGATTGCTGTGTTTGCAATCTCCCTTAACTAAGAATCCCTTTCTTATAAACAAAGAAACAGGAAAAAAGCCCCTAAAACGGCGCCATTTGTCATCTCACTGATGATCTTAGTTTTTTATAGAGGGAGTTTACGAACCTCTCCCGCACATAGAGCACGGCATTTCTTCTTTCAATTTTCGTTCTTAACTATACCATACTCCTCTTAAAATTGCTATGTACTTCTATTTTTCTCCCTACTTTTCAACTGGAGAATTAGCAGCGTCACAATTGGAATTACAAACTGCATGGGAATGTGAATCCAAACAGGTACCACTTTCAACCCTATATCTAAATGCTTGATCGAGTTATCGGACATAAAAACTGTCGTCGTGAGGATTGAAATTGCAATTAAAAAAATCAACAGCTTGTGACTATTCGTTTGATAAATCTCTTTTACTCCTACAATCGCTGCATATGCGAAAATCGTTACTTTAGCAAATCCACCAATGATGAGAACGCTAATAGCTAGCATATCCATTCGTTGAATAATATCTCCAATATTTACTTGCTGTACAGTTACAATAAGGGGAATCGTCGATGATCCTACCAAGTGTTGACCTAGCGTAGTTAAGCTGATCAAACTTAGCATACTAAGCATAACCCCACCTATAACTACAGCACGTGTTCCCATTTTCCTAAGAGACCGTTCTCCCTTTACAAACTGATTAAACATTAAGAAAACAACCATTTCTCCAAATGGAAACGTCAAGATAAGAGGAAACACGGCTTTAAAAATTGAGTCGATCCCTTCCCCTAAAATGGGTTGCATGCGATCTGGATTCATAACATCAGAAAAGAAAAGTAACAAGAACCCTAATACAATAAAACTAATAAAAACAACTAATAATAAGACACTCGCTCTTGCAATAGGCTCAACTTCTAAAAAGCATGCATAAGCAATCACTGCCATCATAATCGCCCCAACAATTACTAGCGGCGTGTGATTCATGGATGTTAACAGTAATAGCTCACAAAAGTCTCTTAGAACACGGGCACCAATGTAAATGAAATATAGCACATATAACATGCAAATGATTCTTCCAAGATGTTTTCCAAAAGCAATTTTTAAGATTGTCGGAAACGTTGCTTCCGGATGTTTTTTATATAAAAGTGTAACAAGAGCAAAGAAAGGCAAGTATATCAACATCCCTACTAAAACGGCAATCCATGCAGATTGACGCGCTTCCTGTCCAATACTCACAATGGTTGCACTGCCGAATAAGAACAGAAGCATCATTGAGAACAATTGAAAATTGCTTATTACTAAGCGTGGATGCATTCCTTTCCTCTCCTTTACTCACTGTGTTGTGACCGACCTTCGCTTGAAAATGCCAATAACTAAAAATATACATGGAATCAATACGCTTAATATAAACAGATAGTACGGCCAATAATTCTGTACAAAGTAGCCAAAATAAGTAGTGTTTGGAATAATGTAGTAAGCAGCTGCTGACAAAATCAGTCCAATAGGATAATTTAAAAAATTGGTATTGTTTAAATTGAGAAGCTGGCCCAAGCCTTTTCTCAGGGCATAAAATACAATGGTAATTTTAAAGAAAATTGATAACATCCAAATTATCGCTACCAATACTTCAATATGCTGAATGGTTTGACCAATAGAAATCATTTTTCCTAACAGGTAAGTTGGGTATAAATACATAGAAGCAATATTTGCACCTAAAACTAAAATACAAGACAACGTCACAATAATAATTGTAAAACCTGAAGCAACTACGCCGTAAAGTAATCCTTTCTTAACATGTTCATACTTTTGAACATGAGGAGTAACCATTAAAATAAGAATTAGTTCCAAAAAAGGATTGGATAAAAAGTACAAGCTTCCTATATATATTTCGTCTGCTTTCAAATAAAAAAGTGGCAACATGTGTTCAATTTTCATTTGTGGAATATTTAATATAATTAACAAAACGAATGGAACTAACACCCACGGCAAGAAAATTTCCGAGGTTCTTCCAACCACTTCTATCCCCAAATAAGCAGCATACATAACTGCTATCATGATGAGAATATGAATCCAGCTTGAGTACGTTTCAGGCACAATCTGAGTAGTCATAAAGTTACTAATATCTCTTAGCAAAAAAGAACCCTCTAGTAGCATCACCAGCAAATACAACACGCTAATTATTCCTCCGACATATTTGCCACAAGACTTCTTCGCTATATCAACCAACGTCGATTGAGGGTATTTTTTGATTAACCCTAGTAGAAGCCCTGCAAATAAGAGCCCACTTCCCGTTCCAATAATTGCACAAACCCAAGCGGTGTTTCTTGCCACAGCTAATAATACAGTAGGTACAACTAAAACTGCACTGCCAATGGAGAATACGTAGATTAATGTAAAAAACTGTTTCCCACTTATTACTTCTTTTTGGTTCATACTGGACACCTACACCTAATAAAATGAAGAGAAAGCATCAATGATGGACTGCATCCAAAACTCAAGAGCATACAGCGGAGTTGGAATTGTTATTCGGAAAATAACCGCTACCCACATTACCATCCCTACAGCAGAAAATATTCCATATATCACTATTTCTTTTATTCGTTTTTGTTGATAAAGTGGAAGAATCGCCTTATATGCTAAAAAACTGAATACGCCTAAAAATAGCAGTAAATTTTCCATGCTCCACTAATTCTGCATTTCTTTCATGTATGAGTTATTCAGCGTGCCAAGTCGACGTATTTGTACATCTACTTTTAAGTTCACTTCTAAATCTTCGGAAAAAATCTCATCCCAGTTATCTCTCATTTTATTCCAGTCCTTTACATTTTGCCTGTAAAAGACCTCTCCAAAACCAAAGATGTCACTTTGATAATCGTTTTGTGCTTTTTTAATTGCTCTGTGCATTTTATCTCGCACATCATGTTCAGCTTTTTTTTCTAGTTTAGTAATCATAGCAGGATCTTGCAGGTTAACTTGACACTCTACGTCAGCAACGTTTGCTTCCCCCTTTAAATTCACCTCAATTACAGGCTTTCCATCTTTCATACGACTTTTAATATCGGTACTTGTTCGAAGCATCTCCACTCCAATAATGTCATGAGATTTTTCTTTTTTTTCACATGGAATAACAACGACGGTACTTTTTACGTTTCCAGTGACATAGTTGTATCCTTTACTTTCACTTTCATTAAACCAGCCGACCAGTTCATCTCCCTTAAAAATGCCCAGGCCTCTAAAGTTTAGAATTGTGTCTTGATTAACTCGCTGGACATTTGCCATATCCCCGCCTTTTTTACGGTTTCCTTTTACAAGAACAGCGGTTAACACAGGATGTTTGCCTTGGCTCGTTAAGTTGCTAATCAGCTCATTCAGCTTTACACCTCGCGTAGGCGCCCAAACTTTTTGTGACGTATCCAGTGCGGCAAACATATAATTGGCTGGAATTTTTTCGATAGTTGTCAACACATTTAAAACGGATGAAGCGCGTGAATTTTTTGCTACTACGACAAAATAATCGGTTCGCACTTCATGATCTCGTGCGAAAAAATCTAACACTTCAGCAATTCCGTGTTTTGCAATTCCTTCGCTAAGAACCAGCATCCGCAAATGAGATAAGTATATTTTTCTAGGTGATTCAATTGTCATTTTCCTCAGAGCTTCCATGACAGAATCTGCTTTAACCGAATACGTAGTAACGGAGGGACCATTCGTCGGCGTTTGGGCTTGAATGTCACCCGGGTTAATAATTTGAACGGTTAACTCAATTCCATCTTTTACTTCGTCAATACCTACCGCTACGGTGATGGCCAATTCATTTAGCTCTCGACTACTCCAACAGCCTGATAATGGGAGTAGACAGATGCATAATACAAGTACTATTCGTTTCATGCTTCATCCACCTTTATAAAAGCTAGTTCTCATCATTTGACCGTTCACGTACAACATTTTGTTCACTAATGAGCTTTGGTCTCGTATTCATTTTCTTTAGCGAACGACGAATGAGTGCATCTTTTTGATCTCGACTGACAAACGGAGCCATTGGCGTCATATATGGAATGCCAAATGACCGTAAACTGCATAGGTGTAGAATCATTAAAATAAGGCCTAAAATAATACCAAACAAGCCAAACGTTGCTGCTAAAAGCATTAAAGCAAAGCGGAGCATCCTTACAGCAATCGCCATATCGTAAGCTGGTGAAACAAAGTTACTGATGGCTGTAATCGATACGACAATAACCATCGCGGGTGACACCAGTCCCGCCTGCACGGCAGCTTCTCCTAATACGAGTGCACCTACAATGGAAATAGCAGAACCTACGGCTCTTGGCAATCGAATTCCTGCCTCGCGTAAAATTTCAAAAACCACTTCCATAATCAACGCTTCAATTACAGCCGGAAAAGGGACACCTTCACGCTGAGCTGCGATGCTAATAAGCAAACCAAACGGAAGCATTTCTTGGTGAAAGGTGGTAAGCGCAACATAAGCAGATGGGGTTAATAAAGCTAAGAAAAAGGCAACGTATCGGATAATACGAATGAGCGTACTAATGTCTGCGCGCTGATAGTAATCTTCAGCAGCTTGAAAGAATTGAATAAATAGAGCCGGAACTAATAAAACAAACGGCGTTCCGTCTACAAAGATTGCTATGCGACCTTCTAACAAACCTGCAGATACTGAATCTGGTCTTTCTGTATTGTAGATAGTTGGAAACGGAGTATAACCTTCATCTTGAATTAGTTCTTCAATGTACCCACTCTCCAATATACCGTCAATATCAATTTTAGAAAGTCGGGACCTTACTTCTTCAATTACTTGCTGATCCGCAATTCCTTTTACATACATAATTGCTACGTCTGTTTGCGTTACTTTACCGATTTGCTGAGACTCCATTCGTAAATTAGGGGATTTAATTCGCCTTCTTACCAGTGCCGTATTGGTACGCAGCGTTTCAGTAAAGCTATCTCTTGGTCCACGTACCACGGTTTGAGCCTGTGGTTCTGAAATGGCTCGTTCTCCCCATCCTCTTGTACTAGCAATGATACACGTTTGATAACCTTCTATGAATAAAGCTGTATCACCTGATAAAACATGTAGGATAACGTCATCTAAAAGAGTGACTTCTTTAATTTCTCCGATTGCTAAGCTGTAATTTTTAATGAGCTCAAACATATTCACAGCACCGTCATCATGAACAAGCTGTTTCGTATGATTGTGCATAATGGATTCCATCGTAAACTCTTGTACACTATCTTCATTCGCCAATCCGTCGATGTAAATAAGGCCTAATCGAAATTTTTCTTCAACTGAAATGGCAAATTCCCGACAAACCACATCTGCACTATCTCCAAGCTCTGTTTTCACCGCATCTAAATTATCTTTTACGCTTTCTAACAGTTCAGTATTGGAAGATGAAGATTCAGCTGTTGGTTGTGATTCATTTTCTTTAGACTTTTTAGATCGACTTTTTAATTCTGATAGTTTTTTTATTCGCATACTTCATCCTCCATTTTTCAAACGGCACAGCATTGCTCTTCAAGTCCTTATAGTTTCTGTTTATGCAGGAAATTTATTCAGCTATCTTGGTATTTTTAACCGCTTTATAGAGCAAGAGCTTTGACAATGCTTCTCTGTATTTTGTAGGATTAGGTAAATTGCTAATTTATTCAGCTGCTCATTTAACATGATTTGCAGCTTATTTTTAGCAATAGGGATAATTTAATTCAGAAGGAGTGATGGAAGATGGGACAATCATTACAAGGAAAAGTAGCCATCATTACTGGTGCAGGTAAAGGTATCGGCCGAGCAACAGCGCTTGATTTAGCAAAAGAAGGAGTTAACCTGGGTTTACTAGCACGTACAGAAGCTGATTTAAAAGCCGTTGCCCAAGAAGTGGAAGCACTTGGTGTGAAGGTGGCTTATGCTACAGCCGACGTATCTTCAATTGAAGAAGTAAATAAGGCGGTTGATTACTTACATAACCAACTAGGTAAAGCAGACATTTTAATTAACAATGCGGGTATCGGAAAATTTGGAGGCTTTTTAGAATTATCTCCTGAAGAATGGAAGCAAATTATTGATATCAACTTAATGGGTGTCTATTACGTTACAAGAGCCGTTTTACCACAAATGATTGAGAAAAATGGTGGAGACATCATTAATATCTCTTCTACTGCTGGACAAAAAGGCGCTCCTGTCACAAGTGCATACAGTGCTTCAAAGTTTGGCTTATTAGGTCTAACAGAGTCTCTTGCTCTTGAAGTACGCAAGCATAATATTCGTGTAACTGCTTTAACACCAAGTACGGTTGCTACAGAGCTTGCATATAAAGAAAACCTTACAGACGGTAACCCTGAAAAAGTAATGCAGCCTGAAGATTTAGCAGAAATCATGGTAGCGCAGCTGAAGCTACATCCTCGTATCTTCATCAAATCTGCCGGCATGTGGTCTACTAACCCTTAATTTAAACAACCCAAAAAACCCCCTCGAATCGAGGGGGTTTTATTATTTATTTTTATTTTTTGGCGTAATCTCTTCTGCTAATTCTTCAAATGACTTTACTTTTCCATGAGATGGATTTTGCGACTGTTTACGCACATTCCATTGACGCTCTTGCTGTCTTTTTGATTGTGTCATCGTTTCATCATCCTTTTCTGTAGTGTTCCTTTCTAGGATGTACGAAAAACGGACGAATATGTTTTCCACTTTTATTCAACTAAATGCTGTTGAAACCATTTATCAATCTCTGCATTATACTCATTATAATAGTTGCTTAGTGGATGATTTCCACCTTTGTATAAGACGTATTTATACTCTTTATTTTGTTCTTCAAGCTGCGCTACTAACTTTTCTGCCTGGGTATGGTGTACCTTTTTGTCATGATCTCCTTGTAAAATAAGAAGCGGTGAATTTACTTTATCACTCCAATAGACAACCGATCGGCTTTTATATCGTTCAGGATACATCTTAGGATCTCCAACAATATCTCTTAACACTTGCTTCATTTCAGAGCCCCTTTGATCATAAAACTGAAACATATCCGTAATTCCAGATTGAACAACCACGGCGTCAAAAGATATGCCGTTTTTCATTGTTAAATACGTCATCATTCCACCACGTGAATAGCCAAGCGCTACTTTTTGTTCAGGGTTTACATAAGGCAGCTGCTCTCCCCATTTAATAAGGTTAAGGACGTCATGGATATCGTCTCCACCGTATGTTTCGACCCCTTCACTTCCGCCATTTCCACGATATTGTGTCGTAACCACAACATAACCTTTATCAGCCCATGATGATAAGTAGCGCAAGGTTTTATCTCGAATCATACCATGTTCACGGTTTCCACCACGATTATAAACTAGCAGCGGATATTTTTTATCCACAATGTCTTTAGGCTGTAATAGAAATCCTTTAACTTGTAACCCATCGCTTGGATAAGTGATTTGATATATATCAACATTACTAGCATAAGGTGAAAATAAATGCACTTTTTCTTTGTTTACATCGCCGCTTTCCGCTCGATAAAAAACAGCGGTCACGCCAAGTACAGCGATGGTAAGCAGTACAATGAACCCCCACTTTTTCAAACAGAATCCTCTCCTCAATTAATAACTTTTATCTCTTTTTATGATGAACCGTTTCTTTTTGCCTTACCCTTTTTAAATGTTTGCTAAAAAGGATTTTTGTGGAATCCTTCACAAATTACCTTCTAACTAAACGTTATGGTTTATTGTATTACTACTTTCTCTTTTTTGGAAGAAAAAGATTAAGGCTTCTACTCTCATTACCTTTAACAGCAACAAGTAAACATAATTAGTATAACAAAAAGCCTTGCGTTTTTAAGTAATGCTTAAGAACGCGAGGCTTTTGACTTCATAAATTATTTTTGTTTAGCAATACCGAGACCTGTATAACCCAAAATTACAGCGAATATTGGACATAGTAGACAGAAAAACGCAAAAGGTAAATACTCCACCACAGGAATACCAAGGGTTTGTGAAATAAAAGCTCCGCTTACTCCCCATGGAATTAATGGGTTAATAACCGTTCCTCCATCTTCTAATGTACGAGACAAATTTTTCTCCTTTAAGTTCCACTTTACGTAAAGCGGCTTGAATGTTTGCCCAGGTAATAAAATCGATAAATATTGCTCTCCAGTTATAACGTTAACGCCAATAGATGAAAGAATCGTTGACAGCACTACATCGCCGCTTCTTCGCACTTGCTTAGCTAATCCTTCGATTAAAGCTTGAACAACGCCAAGCTCACGCATCAACCCACCAAGAGCTAGGGCAATAATGACAAGGGACACTGAAAACATCATTGAGTCCAGTCCGCCTTTTGTGACGATAGCATTTACAATTTCGTTGCCGGAATCAATTTGACCACCGCTTTGCAGAGCGCCAAGCATGCTTCCTAATGTAACAGTCGGCTGTAATAATACCCCTGTTATTACGGCAATAATAACTCCAATTACCAAAGTAGGAAGCACATCAAATCGCTTAATAGATAAAATCAATACAACAAGCGGTGATAAAAGTGTTAGGAGATTAAGGTTAAACGTATCACCTAACGCATTTTGTACAGCTTCAATATCCCCATAGTTTACTCCCGTTCGATGTGTGCTGATGCCAATGACCAATGCAATCCCAGCCGTTACAATGATACTTGGTAACGTCGTCCATAACATGTGACGAATATGAGTCGTTAACGGTACTCCCACAATCCCGGAAGCAAAGTTGGTCGTATCCGATAACGGAGACATCTTGTCACCAAATACTGCTCCGGAAACAATAATTCCTGCGGCAAGACCTGGGTTTACTCCAATTGCCGTCCCTATACCAAATAAAGCCACTCCAACCGTGCTAATCGTTGTAAACGTACTTCCAGTAAAGCTGGATACCAAGATCGTAATTAAAAGCGCACTAATTAAAAAATACTGCGGTGAAATCCAATTGAATCCATACGATAAAATAGTTGGAATTGTTCCCCCTACCATCCAAGCGGCAATTAATACACCAACAAGCATAAGAATTAAAATGGGCTTAATCCCTACTTTAATTCCTTCTACAATGCCATGTTCAAAAGTTTTCCATTTCACACCCATAAGTGCCCCAATGATACAAAGCGCCACAATACTAATAAGTAATGGAACATGTGGTGCTAAACCTAATAAAAATAATGATGCAAAAATAAGTCCTAATAAAACAACGACAATCCCAATCGACTGTCCAAATGTTATCTCTTTTTTCATTAACTTGTTCCCCTCAATCTCTTTTTCACTTAAACGCTTTTATGCTTTTATGCACTAAACATAGTTGAAGTATATGGGTTATTCCTACTACTGTCAATCGCTTCTCGTCAAAAAAACAACCTCGTCAATAAATTCCACTCTCTTTTCTATGTTTTGCCCAATTCTAATCGGGTACATTACTTATACTTCTTATTTATAACTATTAAAGGAATCGGTGATTGAAACAGAAGATGTAAGACTCTAGGAGATGAGCGAAGCAGCTTAAAATACCGCTGGAACATAATAATCAAGGAGGCAGGTGCGATTCCTGTGGGACTAGCGAATACTCTGAGACCCTGTGAAAAGGGAAAATTCGAAGCGGAAACCACTCCCTATTGTGTGCGTTCTACCTGAATCCTTATATAAAAGATAACAAGCCAAACACAAAATATTCTACTTGAAATAAGAAATAACTTCCAAAACAAAAGTATAAGCAAAACACTTGAAAGTCAAAAAAGGTCAAAGTATAATAAGCTCACAAAGGTCAAATATAGTCAAAGTCAAATTGACTAATTGATCAATGATTACATTCATTTAATTATTCTAAGGAGGTCTTTTAAATGATGTGTCAAAACTGTCAACAACGTGAAGCAACAATTTATTTAAACGTACAAGCTAACCAACAAAAATCACAATATCGTTTATGCCATACATGTTATCAATCATTAATGAAACAAAATAAGATGCCGTCTGGATTTGGAGGTGGCCATTTTATGAATATTGATGATTTATTCAATCAGTTAGCAAACGAACAAGCCATGAATCAATCAGCTAAGCAGCCTACTCCTCAACAAGGAGGAAACGGTGGTGGATTTTTAGATGAATTTGGTCGAAACCTAACACAAATTGCAAAAGCTGGTTTAATTGACCCTGTTATTGGACGTGACGAAGAAATTGAACGCGTCATTGAAATCTTAAACCGCCGTAACAAAAACAACCCTGTTTTAATTGGTGAGCCTGGTGTAGGTAAAACCGCTGTTGTCGAAGGCTTAGCATTAAAAATTGCAGAAGGCGATGTTCCTTCAAAACTCATGAATAAAGACGTATACTTACTAGACGTCGCTGCTCTTGTAGCAAACACGGGTATTCGTGGTCAGTTTGAAGAGCGCATGAAACAGCTAATTACTGAACTACAGCAGCGCAAAAACGTCATTGTATTCATTGACGAAATTCACTTGCTTGTTGGAGCTGGTTCTGCTGAAGGTTCAATGGATGCAAGCAACATCTTAAAACCAGCATTGGCCAGAGGTGAACTTCAGGTTGTAGGTGCCACAACGCTGAAAGAATACCGCGCTATTGAAAAAGATGCGGCTCTTGAGCGTCGTTTCCAACCTGTAATGGTCCATGAACCATCTGTAGATGAAGCCGTTCAAATTTTAAAAGGCATTCAAAACAAATATGAAGCGTATCACAGCGTTAACTTTACTGAAGATGCCATTAAAGCTTGTGTAAATTTATCACATCGCTATATCCAAGACCGATTCTTACCTGATAAAGCCATTGATTTATTAGATGAAGCTGGCTCAAAAATGAACTTAAAAGCAGGTATTACAAACAAAGATGATATTGATAAGCGACTAAAAGAAATTGCTGTGGCAAAAGAAACAGCTTTAAAAGAAGAAAAATATGAAGCTGCTGCCAAACTTCGTGATGAAGAAGCCAAGCTTGAAAAACAGCTAAACCAAGAGCAAGAAAAAGCTGAAGTTACAGTTGAACATATTCAAGCAATCATTGAAAAGAAAACGGGTATTCCAGTTGGAAAACTCCAAGAAAATGAAGCTCATAAAATGAACAACCTGTCAGCAAACCTTTCTGACAAAGTCATTGGGCAAAGCGAAGCAGTAGAAAAAGTTGCAAAAGCAATTCGTCGCTCTCGTGCTGGGCTCAAAGCGAAACACCGTCCTATTGGATCTTTCTTATTTGTTGGTCCAACAGGGGTTGGTAAGACAGAGCTTACAAAAACTCTAGCAGAAGAAATGTTTGGAACAAAAGATGCGATGATTCGTCTTGATATGAGTGAGTATATGGAAAAGCACGCGGTATCTAAACTGATTGGTGCACCTCCAGGTTATGTAGGTCATGACGAAGCCGGCCAATTAACTGAAAAAGTTCGTCGTAACCCTTACTCTATTATTTTACTTGATGAAATTGAAAAAGCGCATCCTGACGTTCAGCATATGTTCCTCCAAATCTTAGAGGACGGACGCTTAACTGATAGTCAAGGCCGTACCGTAAGCTTTAAAGATACGGTAATCATTATGACAAGTAACGCAGGTGTAGGAGAAAAGAAAATTACAGTGGGCTTTGAAGCAGAGAATGAAGCACTTAGACATGCTTCTGTTTTAGATTCCCTCTCTGCTTACTTTAAACCAGAATTCTTAAATCGTTTCGATGCGATTATTGAATTTAATCACCTTGAACAAGAACACTTAGTAAAAATTGTTGAGCTTATGCTTCATGAATTAGAAGAAACGCTTAAAGAACAAAACATTGCTCTACAGGTTACAGATAAAGCCAAAGAAGCGCTAGCATCTCTTGGCTACCACCCGGCATTTGGTGCTCGTCCACTGCGTCGCGCTATACAGGAGCACGTTGAGGACCAAATAACTGACCTTTTATTAACAGATGAAGAAATAAACGAAGTCTTCATTGATGCTAATGACCAGCAAAAAATCAGCGTTACTTCTAAACTAAAATAATGAAAAAGCGACTCCCCATTGGAGTCGCTTTCTTTCTATTTTATTGATTATCCTCTTGATCGTCTGTTGATTCTTCTGTTTCATCTTCCTCAGCTGGTTCCTCTGCCTCTTCTGTTGCACCTTGCTCTTCTGTACCTTCTTCTACAGCTTCTTCCTCAACCGGTGTTTCTGCTGGTTCTCCAGTTGTTTCTTCCGCATCTTCCGTTTGCTCTTGATCTGTTGTGTCTTCTCCCTCTTCTGCACTACATGCTGTCATAAGCGTAATTGCTGCAAATGCTCCAAATAATTTGACTAAGAAACTTTTACTCATCGTACCTGTCCCCTTTCAAATCAATTGAGCCACTATGTACGTGCTTCAACATGGCTCCTGAGATGATTATAGTTCAAAAAAAAGGAAAAAAGAGCGTTTTTACAGTCTTCTAACAAACTCTTTACACTACGCTCATTTCTTTATATTTCTCATTCATTTCCTTTACAAAGTAGCAAAAGCGAGCCTGTTCAGCTCGCTTTCCTTACAATGATTGATCATCTATACTATTTAAATAGGCTTTAATATCACCAATAACCGACTTTACGCAGCCGTCTTCAAAAGGCGAAAGTAAATTGGCTTCTTTCACAAGCGAAGTAAACGACTTGCTTCCACCAAGCTTACATAAATGCAAATAGTCTCTCCATGCTTGTTCATGATTTTCATTGTCTTTTTTCCAAAATTGAAATGCACAAATTTGGGCCAGCGTGTAATCAATATAATAAAATGGATCGTTGTAAATATGAGATTGCTTTTGCCAGAATCCACCGTTTTCAAGGTATGTTTCGCCATCATAATTTTTAGAAGGCATGTATTTATGTTCTAACTTTCTCCACTCGTTTTTTCGCTCTTCTGGCGTAAGCGTTGGATTTTCATAAACAATATGTTGAAACTCGTCAACTGCTACACCGTAAGGTAAAAAAAGCAGCCCTGAGCTTAAATGCGTGAACTTATACTTTGGTGTGTCTTCTTTAAAGAAACCTTCCATCCATGGCCACGTAAAATACTCCATGCTCATAGAATGAATTTCTGCTGATTCATAAGTTGGCCAGTAATATTCCATTACTCCAATATTTCTGCTTTGATATACTTGAAAAGCATGTCCTGCTTCGTGAGTTAATACATCAATATCACCTGACGTGCCGTTAAAATTCGAAAAAATAAACGGCGCTTTATAACGTTCTAAAAACGTACAGTAGCCCCCACCTGCTTTACCTTTCTTGGCAACTAAATCCATAAGGTTATTATCCATCATAAAACCAAAGAACTCGTCTGTTTCTGCTGAAAGCTCACTATACATCTCTTTACCTTTCTCAATAATCCAGTTTGCATCTCCTTTTGGGATTGCATTGCCTGTTTGAAACTCAAACGACTCATCGTAATAAAGTAATTCGTCAACACCAATACGATTCGCTTGTCTCTTTCTAAGTTCTTCTGCTAATGGTACAATCTCTGTTAAGACTTGCGCTCGAAACGCTTGAACCATCTCTGCATTATAATCTGTACGAGTCATACGTGCATATCCAAGCTCT
The DNA here is from genome assembly GCF_004348885.1 of Bacillus sp. CBEL-1. Taxonomy (NCBI): domain Bacteria; kingdom Bacillati; phylum Bacillota; class Bacilli; order Caryophanales; family Bacillaceae; genus Bacillus; species Bacillus sp. CBEL-1. Next base: position 721,364 of record NZ_SBIM01000003.1, read on the forward strand.
ACAAAATTCTTATATCCCAGTTTCTTAGCTATTTTTGTTCGTACCTGAACTAGCTCATCGTAAATACGATCAAATTCACCTTCATGATCTTTAAAAAATTGAAAGCGTGAAGCAGCAGCATTTTTTCGTATTTCCCTGTTTGGTGACTGCATGAAAGGCTCCAGCTGGGCAAGAGTGCGCTCTTCGCCGTCAAACATAATTTTAGCGGAGGCTATAAGCTTCGTATACTGAGAAGAAAGCTTATTTTCTTGCTGTAAATCTTCAATAATAGATGGATGGAATGTCTTTAATTGGCTTTCAGCTAACGCAAATAACTGCGTTCCTAGTGCAACCTCTAACTCTTCACGAAAACTTGATGAAACAAGTGCTTCATAGTATTCATGCATAAGCTCTTCATACAGAGGATTAATTTCATCAAAATAATCCTGCTCTCTTTGATAAAACTCATTGTTTGTATCAATAGAGTGGCGAATATAGCACAAGTTGCTCATCGTACTATAATCTGTTCGCAACTCATTTAGTTCTTCGATAGCTTCGTACTGCTTTTCAATACTTTTAGCTTCTTTTAAAATAGTAATACTTTGTTTAAACTCTTTTTTCAGCTGATTTAAATCTGGTCTTTCGTATGTATATTGATCAAATGTCACTTCTTTTTCCCCTCTCTTTTTATAAGCTCATTTATGTACTTCGTGATGATTGCTTAATCTCCTCTAAACAATCATCAATCACTGTTTCCCCATACAAAAAAAGCATCAAACCGATGCTTTTTTTGCTTTATTCAGACGGTGTATACTCATCTGCATAGTGTCCAATTTTCTTTAATAGCGAAATGGCTACTTCTTGCTCTTCACTTGTGAGCACCGATAAAAGGCTATGAATACGCATTTCATGGTCAGGAAACATGCTTTCAATCATTTCTTTTCCTGATTCCGTAATTTGCGCATACGTTACGCGACGATCGTTTGGACAAGCTACACGCTCTAAAAAGCTCTTTTTCTCTAGTTTGTCAATAACATACGTGATGCTACCGCTTGCCAATAAGATTTTGCCACCAATTTGTTGAAGAGGCTGTTTTCCTTTATGATATAAAAGCTCTAATACAGCGAATTCAGTTGGGTTCATACCATGTTGTTGAATAAACTTATGAACATGCTCCATAACGGAACGATTCGCTCTTGATAGAACAATGAATAATTTTAAAGATTGATCTAATTCTTCTCGATTTACTGTTGAATCCATTTTTATCAGTTCCTTTTTTAATTTATCTCGATATCAAGATAATACTAAAATTTGGTTAAAAAGTCAACGAAGCAAGCTAAACAGTAGATTTCTGCTAATTGTTCTACTACAATAGATATAATTAGATTAAAAAGGTGAAGCTTATGAAACCATCTCATTTATTTTTTAATTCAGCAATTGGTTCACAAAAACCAGAAACCATTGTAAATCGTCAAAATCCTTGTCCATTCTGTGATGTGGACTCTCTAACCGGCATTATTGAAAGAGAAGATTCAATTATATGGTTAGAAAACAAGTATCCCGTTCTCCAAGATGCTTATCAAACTGTCATTATCGAAACAGATCAATGTCAATCAGAACTATCAGAATATCCAAAAGAGCATTTGTATAAACTGTTTTCATTTGTGACGACTCGCTGGCTACAGATGATCCAGAGCAAAAAATATGAGTCCGTTTTATTCTTTAAAAATCATGGGCCCATGTCAGGTGGTTCTCTTCGCCATCCGCATATGCAAATTATCGGGTTGAAAACATTTGATACAAGCTCAAATATTACAAATGCGCATTTTGAAGGCATTTCAATTCAACAAAACAAAGATATTGAGTTTAACTTATCTATAAAGCCACGAATGGGATTTTTTGAATTTAATATCGTAACATCGAATATTCAAAAACATAATAAAGAAGTAGCCGATTATGTTCAAGCTGCTACTCATTATTTGCTTAATCATTTCCACCGTAGCTGTACGAGCTACAACCTGTTCTTTTATCAGCTGGATGATGGGCGAAGCGCATGTAAAGTTATCCCTCGCTTTGCAACCTCTCCGCTGTTTGTTGGTTATGGAATTCCTCAAGTGTCAAACAAAATTGAAGAGATTGCAAAACAAGTGCATTCCCTTTACTTTTCGAAATAACTGCAATCAAAAAAGCTTGAAGCGATGGCCTTCAAGCTTTTTTCATATGAACATATAAGAGAAGTTCTACTTTCACGAAAAGATAAAGAAGATTATAATGAGTGTAGTAATTACGTGGAACGATAGAAGAAAAAGGAGATTGTTATGACAGATGTACTTATAGGCAGTATTCTTTCTGCACTATCCACAGGGCTTGGTGCTGTGCCGATTTTATTTATGAATCAGGCAGTAACGCATCGCTGGAAAGATGTGCTGCTGGCGTTTACAGCCGGCATTATGATGGCTGCTTCAACAATGAGCTTAATTCCTGAATCCCTTGCAAGCGGGAACTTTTATTCGTTAGCAATTGGGCTTTTACTGGGGGTCATGACGCTTACAATTTTAGAACAAAACATACCTCATATTGATTTAGAGCATTCTAAAACAGGGATTCAGTTTGACGAAAAAGCTTTATTGATTATTGCAGCAATCACGCTACATAACTTGCCGGAAGGACTATCAGTTGGTGTAAGCTATGCATCGGATACAGAAAACACTGGAAACCTGATTGCTTTAGCCATCGGATTACAAAATGCGCCGGAAGGGTTATTGGTTGCTCTGTTTTTAGTACAGCAAAATATCAGTAAGTTGAAAGCATTTTTAATTGCAACATTAACAGGATCTGTAGAAATTATTACGTCGCTACTTGGTTTTTATCTCACTAATTTTGTCGAGTCTCTTGTGTCGTACGGATTAGCATTCGCAGCTGGAGCAATGCTGTTTATCATTTACAAAGAGCTAATACCGGAAAGCCATGGAGATGGAAATGAACGATTTGCAACATATTCTTTCATCATCGGCCTGCTATTTATGGTTTTTCTTATTAACTTCTTTTAAGGTACTAGTAGATACAGGGCAGATTAGAGCACATCTTTGCTGCCCTTTTTTACGATTTTGAAAAAGATAAAAAGCGACCGATTGTTTCTGTAATGCTTGTCCGATCTTCTTCCTCACGCAACAGTTGTTTTTGGTAAAGCGTCAAAAGTTGATCTAACTCTTGGCTACAGGTAATGGTTTCTTCACTTGATAAACCTGTTTTTTCACCAATCTCCACCATTTTTTGTCTTTTCCTCACAATTTGTATAAATAACGCTTCTGATTTACTTTGCTTTTTTAAACCAAACACAAGATCCTCTCCTATTAAAAGAAAATTAGCCTATAACGCATTATTACAAATTCTACTAAATATGTAAATAGAGTCGCAATAATAGACATTTTTCTTATAAAGTTTTTTTTACACTAAAAAAGAAAGCGTTACCAATGTTGATTTTCCAAGCTTTTGTTTTTAGAAAAAAATTCCTCTTCGACAAAACATGCAGATATGACAGCGCATCTACAAATTTTGCAATGTCTCCTTTAAATGATAAACCGACGTGATAGATCCACGTCGGTTTGTCATTATGTGGCTTTTTGAGAAGCAATTTGAACCGCATCCCAAACGGTAGCAAAAGGTGGAGCATAGCTAAGATCCAGCAAGGTTAGCTGCTCAGTTGTTAATCCTGCTGTGATGGCTGTTGCAAACACATCAATTCGCTTAGCTGCTTCTGAATCACCCATAATTTGTGCTCCTAGTATAATATGTGTGTCTTTTTCGTAAACGAGTTTAATTAACATTTTTGTTGCATCTGGATAGTACGGTGTGTGATTATAAGCGTCTACCGTAACCGCTTTATATTCAAGGTTTTCTGCTTTTGCCTCTTTTTCAGTAATTCCAGTTTTAGCAACTTCTAAATCCATAACTTTTAAAATGCTTGTACCAATGACACCTGGGAACCGTTTATTTTCTCCTCCTAGGTTTGCGCCTAAAATTCGTCCTTGCTTATTAGCAATTGTACCAAGTGAAAAATGAACCGGTTTTTTCAACACAAGATGATAGCTGCTTGCACAATCACCCGCTGCATATAGGTGCGGAACGTTGGTTTCCATTTTGTCATTAATGAGAATTGCACCATTTTCTAGCATTCGAATGCCATTTCTCTCTAAGAAAGATGTATTTGGTTTCACTCCCACATTTACAATAACAAGGTCTACTTCATGCGTATTTTTATTGGTACGAACCGCCGTTATCTTTTCATGATCTGCAATTAACTCTTCCACTTCTTCATTCACATGAAAAGCAATATCCTTTTTTAGCTCGTCTTGTATTGGTGTAGCGATTTCTTTGTCAAACATGGACAGTATATGATCTCCACGCTCAATAACAGACACTTGCTTTCCTAATAAATGCATGGTTTCTACTAGTTCCATTCCAATATATCCACCGCCGATAATCACAACTTTTTGTACATTTTCCTCTTTTAAATAACGATGAATATTCGTACTGTCTTCTAACGTCTTTAATGAAAATATATTTTGAGCATCAACCATAAAGGGTGGCCTTACTGCTGAAGCTCCCGTTGCAATAATGAGCTCATCGTACGACACTTCTTGTGACTCATTTGTTTGATGATTATGTACAACAACATATTTCTTTATGTGATTCACTTCTTTTACTTCATGTTGAAGATGAACCGTGATGTCACGCTCTTTAAACTCATCAACTGTTCGAGCGATAAGACTTTCTTGCTTTTTCACAACACCTGATAAATAATACGGCATACCGCATGCACTATATGAAACATCCCGGCCTTTTTCAAATACAATAATTTCGGCTTCTTTGTCTAAGCGACGTAGCTGAGATGCTGCACTCATACCAGCCGCTACGCCTCCAATCACAACAATTCGCTTCATTTTATAGCCCCCTTTTTATTTGCATATTTCCCTTACTTTGCCCGATTTTAAACAAAAAAATTGCACGAAGATGACAAAGTCACCTCGTGCAATCTTGCGTAATTATTTCTTTGAACGGTAGTATGTAAGAGCTAAAGCAGCTGCAAGAACCGTCCCTTTAATAATGTCTTGTGTATAGTACGGAACATTTAACATCGTTAAACCATTTAAGAGGACGCCAATTAAAATAGACCCAAGCAGCGTGCCAATAATATTCGGTTTACCTGCCCCAAATACGGAGAAACCGATATATGCTGCAGCAACAGCATCCATTAGAAAAGGAGCCCCTGCATTCACTTCTCCCACCCCAATTCTTGCTGCTAAAACAACTCCCCCAATCCCTGCTAGTAAGCTCGATAACACATAAGCATACATACGGTAGCGATTGACTGGAATTCCTGAAAGCCTTGCTGCTTCCATATTTCCACCCGTTACATAAAAGAATCGTCCATATTTTGTATATGTAAAGAAAATATGGACAACGAGGACAGCTAGGAGCATAATAATCACTGGCACAGGAACTCCCAGAACATGCCCTTGTCCTAGTGCTAAAAAGGAAGGAATAAAGATTCCAGGTGCACGCTCCCCACCTTCTAAAGGCATATTCGTATAAATAGCCGATCCTTTCGTATAGGTTAACAAGATTCCCTGTACAATAAACATCATTGACAGCGTGGCTAAAATATCAGGAATTTTAACTTTCACCACAAAAAATGCATTCACAAGCCCCACAAGTAGGGAAGCTAAAATTGGAATTAACAATGCTACTAGCAACTCTTGCCGATGCAAGACAAGCATAGATGCTGATAGAATAGTTGCTAAACCAGCCGTCGAGCCAACCGATAAATCAAGGCCATTGACAGTCAATGAAATTGTCACGCCTAATGCGATAAGCGTTACAATTGAAATTGAGCGTAAAATATCGCTGATGTTTCCTGGAGTTAAGAAATTGGGTGAAGCAATTGAAAAGAAGATGGTGACTAGTAAAATAGCTACTACTGTACCGTATTTTGTGACAAACTCCATCCACTGTCCTGTTTGTTTTTTTGTTTTTACTTGTTCATTCACTAACTCTGCACTCATACCGTTCCTCCAGACGCGTAATAAAATAATTGTTCATACGTTGCTTCGGCTTTCGATAGTTCTTTTACAATTGTCCCGTTATACATAACGTAGATTCGATCAGCTATGTTGAGTAATTCATCAAATTCACAAGTTGCGTATAAAATGCCTTTTTGTTGTTTGGTTAATTCATTCATTATGGAGAAAATTTCTTGTTTAGATCCGATATCAATGCCTTTTGTGGGCTCATCAAATATATACACGTCGGTCTCTTTTAAAAGCCATTTACCAATGGCTACTTTTTGCTGATTACCACCGCTTAGCGTTTTTACTTCTTGCATAACAGACGCGGCTTTAACTCCAATATTCGTGGCTACAGTCTGAGTGGCTTCTCTTTGTTTTTGCTTTTGTACAAACGTCCACTTCGTAAAATTTTTTAAGCTAGGAAGTGACAAGTTAAGCATAATGGGTTCATTTACTAAAATACCTTCTTTTCGTCTTTCTTCTGGTATGAGAGAAAGCTTATTTTTAATATAGTAGCGCGGAGAGCGATTTACTAAAAGTGGATGGTTGCGCATTGATAAATGTCCGGTTGTTTTGTTCTCCAGACCAAATAAGCTGCGACATAATTCTGTTTTCCCTGCGCCGACAAGCCCTGCAATACCAACAACTTCTCCTTCTTTAACATGAAACGAAATACCTTGTAGTACACTTGGTAGAGACAATTGTTCTACACGAAGCAGTTCATCTCCAACTGCTACTTCTTCACGTACCGACTCTTGTGCTATTTGTTTTCCTAGCATAAATGTAATCATTTCTTGAATTGTTGATTGTCCAATTGCTTTTGTCACAATATGCTTTCCATCTTTTAGCACGGTGTACGTGTCGCACAAATCACTAACTTCTTGAAGACGATGGGAAATATAAATAATGCCCACCCCTTTTTGCTTTAAGTTCTCCACAACTTCAAACAAGCGCTTTGTTTCATGTTGACTTAGCGGTGCTGTGGGTTCATCCAAGATAATATATTCTGCATCTTGTAAGATGGCACGAGCAAGTAATACTTGCTGCTTTTCTGCTAGCGTTAATTCCGATACATTTTTTTTAACGTTTAACGTTGAACCCAGCGTAGCAAGAGCACTTTTCGCTTCAGTCGCATGCTGCTTCCACTTAACGATTGCAGTGCTACCTTTACTTGTTTGACGGTCCAGCGCAATATTCTCCGCCACCGTTAGGGAGGGGACAAGTGCGACATCGACTTCTTGATGAACAATGGCAATCCCTAAATTTTTCGCATCTTTCGGAGAACGAAGCGTAACAGATTGACCATTTTTGTAAATGTTCCCACTATATTCTGAGTATGCTCCAGATAATATTTTCATTAGCGTACTTTTCCCTGCACCGTTTGCTCCTAATAAAGCATGGATTTCGCCTTTTTTCACGGTAAAACCTACATCTTGAAGCGCTTGAAATGATTCAAATGACTTTGCGATATGCTTCATTTCTAATTGTTCAATCGTCATCTGTCTTCTCCCCTACTCTTTTTGATTCCAAGCTTCTACAAATTCACCCACTTGGTCCATGTTAATAGGCGCATCAGGTAAATCATCCTGAGTAATAAGCGTTGGGTTAAACGAGTAATACCTTGGTACGTCTTGGCCAGAAATTCTTTGCAGAACAAACTCCACTTGCTTTGTACCAATGGCTGCTGGATTTACCGCTGCTGATGCTTTCCATGGGCTATTTTCCTCTTGCATCATTTGTAAGTCTTCATCCGATAAATCAACGCCATAAACTTTAATTTCATCTCGACCTGCTTCTTTAATTGCACGCGTAGCTCCTTTGGCGAATTCGTCCCATGGTGCCCACACTGCTGTAATATCACCTTTATTTGGATACTTTTTCAAGATAGCCGCCATTTTTGTTTGCGTATCTAGCGATGTATTCGATGTAGCATTTCCAAATCGCGCAACTTCTTTTACGTCGGGATAGCGTTCTAGCATAGCTTCATAAATGGTATTTCGCTTTTCCATTGGTGCAAAACCACCAACGAAAATGTACACAATCTTTCCTTCGCCATTAATATCCTGCATCATTTGCTTTAAGCCTTGAAGTGCCAACATATAGTCATCTTGGTCGATGGTTGTCACACCATCGACATCTAGCTCAACATCAAATGCAACAACAGGAATTCCTTTTGCAACTGCACGCTTTACACCAGGTTCTAGCGTTTCAGAGCGCCCGTGCTTAATAATAATCCCGTCCACATTTTGATTGATTGCTGTATCTAAATAAGCTGCCATCTTTGACTGATCATTGTTGGCATCTGAAACCGTAAGCTGAATACCTTGTTCTTTAGCAGCTGCTGTCGCACCGCTAATATACTGAGCTGCGTGTGTGCCCGTTGTAAACTCGGCAATAAGCGCGACTTTTGTATCTTTACTCACATTTTTAGCTGTAAAATTTGCCTCTGTGCTTTTTTGTTCTTTGACTTGTGGCTTACTTGTCGCGTTTATATCAGGCTGTTCGTTCGTACATCCAACCATGATGAACAGAACAAATAGTAAGAAAATAAATGGACTATACCATTTCTTTGCACGTTTCATCTTCTTCCTCCATCCCTTACTAGTCTCATAAAAATAGTAAGAATTTTTCCTAGCGCAATGAAGAGCCAGCGCTCACTTAAAGCTTTTTATTGCTTAAAAAAATGCCGCTTCATCAAGAAGAGAAGCGGCATCTTTTGCGTTACCTACGCACACATCCTGCTATTTTTCCTTGTCTACAACTTCAATTTATTCGTAGATTGGCACCCAGCCTTCTGTTGTAACAAAAATACGAACTGCTACTACTTTGCGATCTTCCATTAATGTAAAGTAATGGCGCACGTTCTCCGGAACAGAAATTAAGTCCCCTGGCTCTAATTCAACATCAAAGAATGAACCGTCTTTTCCTTGGATAACGAAAATGCCATGTCCACTAACAATAAAACGAACTTCATCGTCTGTGTGATGGTGTTCACGCTGGAAGTTCTTTAATAGCTCTTCTAAGTTAGGCGTGGTATCCGACAACGAAATCACATCTTGTGCTTGATAGCCTCGTCTTGAAGAAATATCCTTAATCTCTGCATCAAACGAAGCTAAGATTTCTTCTTTTTCTTCGTCTGTTAAACTAAATTTTTCACGTAAGTTTTCAGGTAGCTTTGTAATATCCCAATTTTCATAAATGACTTCATTGCTAGCTAAAAAGCTTGCTACCTCTTCTTGATTTTCAATACGTGCGTCTGTTTCATGTAAACGAATGTTTGCCATATGTAACTCCCCCTTAAGTAAGTGTTGGTTGGTTATATTTCTTTAGTGAAAGAATTTTCACGTGATAACTAAATAAAAACTCGTATGCTTCTAGCGCTTTTTTCGCTTCAAATGCATTTTTTCCCCATACGGTAATACCGTGGTTACGAATTAAAACAGCTCCTTGATCAGCCGTTACATATTCAGCAAAGACTTCAGCTAACGTCGGAATGTCTGCATAATTCGGAATAATCGGAACAGTAATCTCTGCATCTTCTTCCCAAATACCAAGTGCTTTAATAATTTCCTGTCCCTTGAACGTTACTTTCCCTTCGTCACCATATAGTTCAGAAATGACGTTGTTATCAATTGTGTGTACATGCAGGCTACATCCAGCGTTTGTATGGTTATAAACTTTAACATGTAAAAGCGTCTCAGCGGAAGGTTTTAGATGCGTTTCTTCCGCTGCGTTTCCACGGCTGTCTACAAGTAAAAAGTCTTCACTTGTACGCTTTCGCTTATCTTTTCCACTCGCTGATACGAAGAAAGTTGTTGGCTCGTCACTGACCTTAATTGATAAGTTCCCACTCGTTCCAAAAAACCAATCTCGTTCTGCAAGTTCCTCTTTTACATCTCCAATTTCTTGCAAGCGCTGCTGTGCTAAAATACTCATACTTCCACCTCCGATAATTCGTTAATATGCTCAATGACATCGTGGAATGTTTCAAACGGACGATGCGGTAAATTTAACTCTTTGCATTTATGAAGTAGAAAATCACGTGCCAATACACAATCAGCCATTTTTGCTGCCTGTAAATCTGTAATGGAATCTCCAATTACAATGATAAAATCTTCGTCTGTTGCCAAGCTTCGTATAATTGACGGCTTGCAGCAGCCACAGCCATTTTGGCAATGTTCATCACATGTATGAGGCCACGTAATTTGAATTGTTTGCCCTGAAAAATCTGAGCCGTTGCAATAAAGCTTTTCTTGTTCTACTTTGCCTTCTAACATTGGCTCAACAAAAAAATCAATTCCTCCACTGACAATATAAAGCGGAATCTGCTTCTCTTTTGTATAACGAACAAACTCTTCAAACCCTGATCGAATCTCAGAACTTGATAAAATGTATGACACAATCTCTTCTTGTAAAGAAGTAGGTAGTAATGAAAACATCTTCCCTACTCCTTCTTGAACTGATACGCGCTCAGCTAACACATCGTCTTTAATGGTCTCCCATTCGCTGGGAGCAAATTGTTTCATAATGGAAATGATGTTATCGCTGTTTGTGATTGTACCGTCAAAGTCACAGAAAATCTTCATCTCAATCACCCCTTTACTTTCACTGTTCCCCATAAATCAAGTGCTTTTTGCAGCGCTTCATCATTTGTTTCTTCTAAAGTCTGACCAGCAAGCGCAGCGTCGACTGCTGCACGAAATGCTTTTCCTCCACCGATTGCTCCATCCGGATGACCGTGTACGCCTCCACCTGCATTAATAATGCTGTCCACACCAAAATCCGAGATAAGCTGAGGTACCATTCCTGGATGAATACCTGCTGATGGAACCGGGAATGTTTGCTTATACGTATATAGAGGTCTAGTTACCTCATACGTAATTCCAGCTGTATCTTCAAAAGGCATAGCAACGCTGCCATACGGTGATGGAAATAATGAAAAATCTGCTCCAACCAGACGAAGTAGTTTTCCTAGTAAAAGAGAATTTGAGAATCCATGGAATTCAGATGGTGTTAATGCACCGCTTACTGCTGGGTGAGCCATGATTGGCAAATTAATTTCATCATCTTCCCGAAGAGCTTGGAGTACATCCAGTCCATATGCAAACACGTTAAATAATAGAGCATCAGCTCCTAACTGAGCTGCTTTTCTAGCTTTCTCTTTTAAATCAAATGTACGCCCCGTCAAATTTACAGCATATAACGTACGATGACCCGTTTCTTTATATACTTCATCAAGCACTTTTTTTCCTTCTGTAATTCGCTGTTCGAACGGTGTCAGTTCATTGTCAAATAGAATTTCATCATCCTTTACAAGATCCACACCTCCAAGCGCTTGTGCACGAAGCTGCTCGGTTAAATAATCTATATCACGCCCAATTACACCTTTAAAAATACTCATAACAAGAGGACGATCGTACACTTTTAACTTCTCTCGAATGCCTTCAATTCCGAAGCGTGGGCCAGGAAAAGCAGATAATGCTTCCCTAGAAAACTCCAAGTCTAATAATTTAACTTTTCCATCTAATGATAGTTTTCCGAAAACAGTAACTAAAATAGCAGGCAAATCATTTGTATAATTAGCAAGAGGATAGCCAATTTTCACAATCGCTTGCTTTGTCGTTTGCTCTAAATAGTTGTTTACGCGATCGCAATCTTCAAGTGGGGTAATTTCAACTACGCGTCCTTTATGCTTTCTAAGCTGCTCCTGCTCAAGCTGAGGTAGGTTTGTCCAAGAACCTACCGTTAAGCCTAGAGCAATGCCTTCTGCTTTTTTTTCAAAGTTTCCTTTTTCATCATGTAATAAATAACTTGCAACGATTTCACTCATTTGCTTCAAACTCCCTTGCTGTAAATTTCCCATCGTTACGAAATAAAAAAGCCTCTTCTTGTGAGAAAGAAGAGGCTTTTTTGCTCTCTTCTTATCTCTCAGCTACTGCTGCAAGATTTAGCACCGTGCTTAACGAAACGTTAAGTCGGTTGCCGGGCTTCACAGGGCTAGTCCCTCCACCTACTCTTAATAAGAAAATTGCTATTTATATTGTATAATCGATTTTCACACTGATCGTATTCTTCAAAAATATATGTTCATGAATCAACAACTTCTTACATATTAAGCCAACTCAAAAAGAATTGTCAACGTATTTTTTGAATAAATTTAACTTAGCAATTCGATCAACCGCTTCTTTCAACCGTTCTTCATCGGTTAATAAACCTACGCGCACATAGCCTTCTCCGTATTCGCCAAACCCAATTCCAGGAGCAACAACGACGTGAGCTTTTTCCAGTAACAAATCGGAAAATTCTTCTGATGTATAACCTTTTGGCACAGGCAACCATGCAAAAAATGATCCTGGTGGAGCTTCAACGTCCCATCCAATTTCACGCAGTCCATGAATAAGAATCTCACGACGAGATTCGTAGCGTTCTACTAATTCATCTACGCAGTTCTGTGAATCTAGCAAAGCGACCGCGGCTGCTTGCTGAATGCCGCTAAATACACTTACAAATAAGTGATCTTGTAAAAGATTAATCGCTTCAATTACGCTTTCGTTTCCAACGGCAAAGCCGATTCGCCACCCTGCCATATTATACGTTTTTGATAGCGTATAAATTTCAATGCCAACTTCTTTGGCGCCTGGAGTTTGCAGAAAACTAATGGGCTTTTCGCCATCAAATCCAATTGCACCATACGCAAAATCATGCACAATGCACGTATCATACTGACGAGCAAATTCAACTGTTTTTTCAAAAAACGGTGCCGTAGCTACTGCGCCGGTCGGGTTATTTGGATAGTTTAAAAACATTAGCTTGGCTTTTTGCTTCACTTCTTCGCTTATTTCCTCGTAAACTGGCAGAAAGCTATTCTCTTTTTTTAAAGGCATGACTTCCATTTTCGCTCGTGCTAGCTCCACTCCTGACCAATAATCTGGGTAGCCTGGGTCAGGCACTAAAACTGTATCTCCAGGATTAAGTAAGCACTGAGGAATTTCTACTAATCCGGCTTTTCCTCCAAACAAAATAGCTACTTCTTTTTCGGGATCCAGCTGAACACCATATTCTCTTTCGTAAAACGTTGCTGCCGCTTTTTTCAGAAAAGCTTGCCCCCGAAACGGTGAGTACTTGTGGTAGTTTGGATTTTCACTCGCATCTTGAAGGGCCTTGACGATATGAGGAGGCGTTGGCTGATCTGGATTTCCTTGCCCTAAGTTAATCACGTCATGTCCTTCTTTTATCACCTTTGAAACTTTACTAACAAGGGATGCAAAAAATTGTTTCGGTAAACTTTTTAATAGTTCTGATTGTTCAAATTGCTTCATGTGAACACCTTCTCAAAAAATTCTTGAAATTCTAGTCACAAATAATATATTGTAATAGTCAACTTGTAAAGTCATTTTTATAAAATAAATCGGGATGGTGAAGCTTAATGAGTTTAAAGGTAGCCTGTTTACAGCTTAATCTTGCATTTGGAAATCCTAAAGAAAATTACGAGCATGCTGAAAAAAAAATGAAAGAAGCACTGCTTGAATCTCCAGATATTCTTATATTGCCAGAACTTTTTGATACAGCTTATGATTTACAGAACCTCGACGCTATCGCGGACTCTGAAGGAAAGCAAGCGACTAGCTTTTTCTCCGCTTTCGCAAAAACGCACAGCATAAATATCATTGCTGGATCAATTGCTAAAAAAACAAAAGATGGTGTTACGAATACAATGTATGTCTTTAATCGTGAAGGTGAGGAGGTCGCTCAATATAACAAACTACATTTATTCAAATTGATGAATGAGCACTTATTTTTACAGCCAGGTGAACACAAAAACATCTTTACCCTCGAAAACTCACTATGCGCAGGTGTTATTTGCTACGATATTCGCTTTCCAGAATGGATTCGCGTTCATACAAGCGCAGGTGCAGAACTCCTTTTTGTCGTTGCCCAATGGCCAAAGCCAAGACTTGCTCATTGGAAAGCGCTTCTAGTGAGCAGAGCCATTGAAAACCAATGCTACGTGGTTGCTTGCAACCGCTCTGGAGATGACCCCGCTAACACGTTTGCTGGTCACTCGTTAATCATTGACCCTTGGGGAGAAATTATTGCAGAAGCAGGCGAGAGCGAAGAAATACTAACAGCAGCTATTGACTTATCAACCGTAAAAACAATCCGAGAACAAATTCCGGTCTTTACAGATCGTCGTACAGAATTTTATTAAATTTCGCTGTTGACATCCAAAAATTCACATGATAAGATGTTCTCCAGAAGTTACTAATAAGTCAAATAAATCAAAATTAAATAATATCTTTACTCTTATCAAGAGTTGGCTGAGGGATTTGGCCCTATGACGCCCAGCAACCGACCGTAATACCATTGTAAAATGGAGCGCAGCTTTTTTAGCGCTATAAAACAATTCGTTGTTTTATGAAGGCACGGTGCTAATTCCAACAGAAAGAGAAATTTTTCTGGCAGATAAGAGGTTTGAATGATCATCAAGCCTCTTTCACTCACCGAAAGAGGCTTTTATATGTTTTAAAAGCCTCCGGTTATACTTTTATTTTTTATGGAGGTAGATAAAAATGACAATAACAACTTATACATATGAGCCACTAAATGAAATGACAGCAATTAAACTTGTAAAACAACTGAAGTTATTTTCCGAAAGCGAAGCTCTTACGGCTCGTGAAATTGGTGACGGCAATTTAAATCTCGTTTTTCATATTGTAAACGACCAAACCAATAAGTCTGTCATTGTAAAACAAGCTCTTCCTTATGCGAAAGTTGTAGGAGAAAGCTGGCCTTTATCACTCAAGCGCGCAACGATTGAAAGCAATGCGCTCAAACAGTTTGGCAGCTTAACACCCGAACTCGTTCCAGAGGTTTACTACCATGATGAAACGTTAGCTGTCACGGTTATGGAAGACCTGTCTCACCTTACAATTTCTCGTACAGGATTAATCCAAGGAGAAGCCTATCCACTTCTTTCAGAACATGTCGGTAAGTTTTTGGCTCATATCGCGTTTAAGACGTCTGATTTTGCAATTAAGCCTCAGGAGAAAAAAGAGCTGGTTGCTCAATATATCAATCCCGATTTATGCAATATTACCGAAGACTTAGTGTTTACAGATCCGTTTTTTGATTATGATACAAATGAATTTGAAGAAACGCTTAGAAGCGAGGTAGAAGACTTATGGGCAGATGAAGAAACCAAGCTTGAAGTCGCTAAGCTTAAACAAAAGTTTTTAACAAGTAGCCAAACGCTTGTACACGGCGATCTGCACACGGGTAGCATTTTTGCCAGTGAATACGAAACAAAAGTAATTGACCCTGAGTTTGCATTCTATGGCCCATTTGGCTTTGACTTAGGACAATTTGTGGCCAACTTGCTGCTTAATGCTTTGTCTCGTCCTTCACAAAATCGCAGTCTACTTTTTGATCATATCGCTAAAACGTGGGATGTTTTCCAAACAACCTGGCAAAGACTTTGGGCTGAATCTGAGGTGGAACCATTTACTAAAAATCCAAACTATTCCGACTATATTTTACAACAAACCTGGACGGATGCGGTTGGCTACGCAGGATGCGAGTTAATTCGACGTACAATTGGATTAGCACACGTAGCGGATATCGATTCATTGCCTGACGACAATCGCTTAAATGTTCAAAAAGCAGCTATCCGCTTAGGACGCTATTTATTGACTCATCAAACAGAAATTAGTGCACATGATTTTGAGAATTTGATTGAAGAATGAAAGGAGCACAACATGACACACACTCTTACACTCCCTCGTTCAGTTGAATGGAAGGAAACGTTTATTTCACTGCTTGACCAGCAGCTATTACCAAACACAGTTGAATATATCGAGCTTCATACCCTACAAGATGTATGGGATGCTATCGTTACGCTAAAAGTACGAGGTGCACCTGCAATTGGCATTACTGCAGCGTTCGGCCTAGCACTTTCGGTCCAAAAATATGAGGTACAGACGATTGAAGAGTTTAAAAACAACCTGCAGGCCGATAAGGAGTTTTTGGCGAGCTCTCGTCCAACAGCCGTCAACTTATTTTGGGCGTTAGACCGCGTAGTAAACAGCATCAATAAAGCCATTTCTGTAAATGAAGCTAAAACACTTGTTATCCATGAAGCGATTCAAATTCAAGCGGAAGATGAAGCTACCTGCTACCGCATAGGTGATTATGCATTATCACTGTTTGATAAAAACAATCGTATTATGACAATTTGTAATGCTGGGTCGATTGCCACAGCGTATTACGGAACTGCTTTAGCACCTTTTCATATTTCAAAAGAACGTGATATTCCACTGAAAGTATTTGCGTGCGAAACACGCCCTGTTCTCCAAGGGTCACGTTTAACGGCATGGGAACTTCAAAAATCAGGCGTAGACGTGACGCTTATCACAGACAGCATGGCTGCACATACCATTAAAACAAAAGGTATTAATGCTATTATTGTCGGAGCTGATCGTATTGCAGCTAACGGTGACACTGCTAATAAAATCGGGACATATGGGCTTGCGCTATTAGCAAAAGCATTTAATATTCCTTTTTATGTAGCAGCTCCAAAATCCACGTTTGATTTATCAATCGCATCAGGAGCTGAAATTCCAATTGAAGAACGCTCGGCAAAAGAAATCACGCATATTGGTGATGTACAAGTGGCTCCAGACAATATTTCTGTTTACAACCCGGCATTTGACGTTACCCCAAGTGAATTAATTACGGCCATCATTACAGAACATGGCATTATTCATTCACCTTCTGCCGATACAATCAAACTTGTATTAAATTAAAAAGAGAGAATCTCAACTTATGATGAGATTCTCTCTTTTTGTAACATAAATGTAACAGTAATTTATCATCTACCTACATATATTATAGTTAGTTTTATCATGTTAAGCGAAATCTGTATGGGAGGGGTAGCTATGACCAAACAAGAACATCCTGACTCAACCTGTAAAAAGCGAAAGCAGCGCGCACGAAAGGAACAATTTCAGCTTTTAGATGTTACAAATCAAACCATTCAGCAAGATCATCAAGACGAAACGTTCACGTCCGTAGATGGTGTATTTGTACAAGGGGAAGGATGGAAGCTAGAGAATGATGATGAAACCTAGCTAGTGCTACGCTAACACAACCTTTCCATTTGCTACTTGTATTCCTTCTAACATTAAAAGTTTCTCTTTTAAATGCACCTGTGTCCCTGCATAACCAGTTAAATCTTTTGAAACGCCAATAACACGATGACAAGGTAAAAAGATAGGTAGGCGATTTCTACGATTCGCTTGTCCTACCGCACGAACAGCTTTTGGCTGTCCAATCATGCTTGCTAACTGTTTATAAGAAATAACTTCTCCATATGATATGTCTTTAAGTGCAGTCCATACCTTTTGCTGAAAGTCCGTTCCTACTATTTCTAACGGAAGATCAAATCTTTGCCGCGCTTGAACTACATACTCATGTAGCTGCTTTGTCGCTTCTTTAATATATTCATGGTCTTCTAATAAAGTGACCGTTCCCTTTGTTTGTAACATCAACTCATCAAAAGAAAAGAATAAACCGGAAATCCCTTTATCAGAACATGTGACGTACACATGTTCATTGTCAAACAACGGAATGCTTCCATAATACTTCATCGTTTTCTCCTCTCTATTGTACTTGGGAAACGGGTAACATCACGTGAAATGTTGTACCTATCCCCAACTCACTTTCTACTTCAATATATCCTTTATGTTCTTCTACTATCTTATAAGACACCATTAGTCCCAGTCCAGTTCCTTTTTCTTTTGTGGTATAAAACGGTTCTCCTAGCTTACGAATTCGCTCTGCAGGCATGCCTTCTCCTTCATCTCGAATCGATACTCTCATATAGCGATTGCTATGATGCTTGACTTCTATAGAGATTACTCCTCCGCCTTTCATTACTTCAATTGCATTTTTAATTACATTAATAAAAACTTGTTTTAGCTGATGAGGCTCACAATAAACCTTTGACAATGATGGATCAAAGTCTGTTTCAAATTGAACATTTTCAAGTAAAGCTTGAGCGTTTAACAAATCAATCGTCTCCTGTACGATAACGGCTAGTGATTTCTCTTCAAATTTAATTGCCTGTGGCTTAGCCAATACTAAAAACTCTGTAATAATTGATTCAATCCTCTGCAGCTCAGACGTAATAATATCAAAATAAAGCGAATGATCTTCTTTCATGCTATCTTCAAGCAGCTGAATGAACCCTTTTAATGCGGTCATTGGATTTCTTATTTCATGCGCAATGCCAGCTGCCAGCTGTCCTACCACTTGAAGCGTATCCGATTTCCGAATTTGCTCCTCCATCTGCTTCTTCTCCGTTACATCGCGAATAATGGTCATGTATAAGCCTGGTAAGATACCTTTTTTCGTTGAAAATTCGATTTGTTTTACTTTACCGTTAGCTGTCTTATACTGAATATCTCCTTCTCCTTCTCCTTTTATCTCAATCATAGCCTTATGCTCAATAACTAAATCAAAATTAGAGGATGATAAAAACATTTCCATCGTTTGCGAACAAATCTCTTCCTTCGTTTTTTCTAAAATTTCACAAGCAGGTTCATTAACATCAATGATTTTCTGTTCGCCATCCCATAAGATTAAGCCATCCATTGAACCATCAAAAATTTTTCGGAATTTCTGTTCGTTATTTCGAAGCTCTTGTTCCATTTTAGTTCGCTCGCTGATATTGCGAAAAATGGTCAAATTATAGCCTTCAATAATACCTTTCTTTCCTGTGAACTCAAGCTCTTTTTCTTCCCCGTTTGGCATATAAAAAGTAAGTTCTTCACGAATCTCTTCCTGCTCAATAAATTGATAATATAGCTTCCATACATGACGATCTTTCTTATTAATAAACGTTTGAAGATTTGTGCCGATTAGCTGTTCTAACGGTAGCTCAAATGTTCTGGAAGAAGCGGCGTTGGCATTTACAATTACCCCGTCATGACGCCAAATTAAAATAGCCTCAATTGCATCTTCAAAAATGGCTCGAAAGTTTTTCTCACTTCGCAACAATTGCTGCTCCATTCTTCTTTTCTCCGTTACGTCACGCATAATGGACATATAGTAACGGCTATAAATATTTGCGGTTGTCGTGAATTCAAAAAAAGTTACGTCTCCATTTTCAAGTTTAATTGGAAGTTCTCCGCTCGCTTTGCCCTGTTGCTGAAGAAGGCGCCATAACTTTTTTAGCTTATAGTGATAGGCTGGCTCAACTAATTCTGTTAACGTTTTTGTTAATAAGTATTCTTTTGAAAAATTCAGCCGGTCACAAAACGATGGATTGACGTCAATCAGCTGTCCTGCTCGATCGAAAATAACAATTCCATCAACCGCTTCGTTGAATACATCCATAAACATATGCTGACTCAAAAAGCGCTCGTTCTCCACCATTTTTTGTGCTGTAATGTCACGAAAAGTACAAATCGTACTACCAGAAGCTTCGCTTCGCTGTTCACACGTAAACTCTACATATTTTACGATGCCATTTTGCAAACTCATCGTACCTTCATAAGTAAACTTCTGATTTTCTACGAGCGTTGGGTAATAATCATTAATAACGTCATACGGAAACAACATAAGAAAGTCTTTCAATTGACATGCAATCAGTTCATCATAATTCTTTTCAAATAACTGACTGGCTGCTTTATTGACATGCTGAACATAAAAACTCTCGTCAAATACAATAATTGCATCTGAAACTGTATTAAAAATGGCACGCAACTGTTTTACTTCTTCTTGTTGGTCTTGTATCGGTAGCTGCCGATGTGGAGCCATGCCACATCCTCCTTTCTAAACTCTTTCTTCCTATCAAAGAACAAATCTATTTCGACAAATTCCTGCTTTCTTTCACCATTTAACGATTCCTAGGTAGATATGTGCATAGTCATTGATAGGCACATTAGTCACTAATACACTATTATTCTACAAATTTCTTTTTTCACCTTTAAAAAAGAAATGAAAATCTTCCTAAAAAAGTCCGCTATGCGTATACCTGTACACACAGCGGACTTTTTAATACTTATTTCCAAAAATCATCAAATACAGAAATTGGAAGTCTGCGTTTATGAGCCGTTTTAAAGAAATGATTCTCAATTTTCATACTTGCTTCTTCTCCAACTTCTTTACCTTCTAAATAATCATCTATTTGATTATATGTAACTCCTAATGCTTCTTCATCTGGCAGCTGCGGGCGATTTTCTTCTAAATCAGCTGTCGGCTGCTTTAAATATAAATGCTCAGGACAGCCTAATTCTTTTAACAGTTGTTTGCCTTGGCGCTTATTAAGACGGAAAATCGGCACTAAATCTGCCCCACCATCTCCAAATTTCGTAAAGAATCCAGTTACTGCCTCTGCAGAATGGTCGGTACCAAGTACAACTCCTTGATGCATGCCAGCAATCGTATACTGTGCAATCATACGTTCACGCGCTTTTACGTTCCCTTTATTAAAGTCAGAAACAGCTTCACCTGTTGCTTCCTCGACTGCTGCAATCATTGCATCCACAGCAGGCTTAATATTAACAGCAACCGAACGACTTGGTTGAATAAAAGCTAGCGCGTCTTGACAGTCTTGCTCATCCGCTTGTACACCGTACGGTAGACGCACTGCAATAAATTGATAAGTATCTTTCCCCGATTCTTTATTTAATTCTTCTACAGCCATTTGGGCAAGCTTACCTGTTAACGTGGAATCTTGTCCTCCTGAAATGCCCAGCACAAATGAACGTAAAAAAGAGTGTTTCTTCATATACTGCTTTAAAAAATCGACGCTTCTACGAATCTCTTCCTTTGGGTCGATAGCTGACTTTACTTTCATCTCATCAATGATGTATTGTTGCTTCGTCATATGGTCCTCTCCCTATCTTTAATTGTCTAATTGTTATACATGAGTTAATAGCTGAGACGCTCTAGAACGCGCTTCATTGATTTTATCCATCTTGTTGTTCCAACAATTTGTGCTAAGATCTACAGGATATTCAGTTGGTCGCAGCACTTCTTCATTGGATTTGGCAATCATTTTATAATCATCCCATAAATGATTAAGGTTTTGTAAGCAATACGCTCTCATCTCTTCCACTGACGGCTGTTTATATACTAGTTTCCCTGATTTAAAGATTTGCTGATGAATGTTACGCGCATGAAAATCTGTAACAAACTTGCTTACATGGGTATAAACAGGGTGAAACATTTTTAAGTGATGCTCATCATTTGGCTGCTCATTCTGCATGGCGATATAATCGCCTTCCCATTTCCCATTTACTTGATTAACAATACGATATACGTCCTTTAATCCAGGCGTTGATACCTTTTCAGGATTATCTGACAGCTTAATGGTATCGACAAGCTCCCCATTTTCGCCTTCAATTGATACAAGCTTATACACTGCCCCAAGCGCAGGCTGGTCATATGAAGTAATCAGCTTTGTGCCAATACCCCAACCGTCAATTTTTGCTCCTTGCGCTTTTAAGTCCATGATGCTATGTTCGTCTAAATCATTTGAAGCAAAGATACGCGCATTCGGAAAGCCTGCCTCATCTAGCATTCGTCGTGCTTCCTGAGATAAATACGGAAGCTTTCCACTATCTAAACGAATACCTACAAAATTAATGCGATCCCCCATCTCTTGAGCAACGCGAATTGCATTTGGAATTCCTGACTTGAGCGTATTGTACGTATCAACAAGGAAAATGCAGTTCTGATGAGATTCAGCATACTTTTTAAATGCAGTGTATTCATCACGGTACACTTGTACAAGCGCATGAGCATGAGTTCCAGAGATGGGAATGCCAAACACTTTTCCTGCTCGCACGTTGCTTGTTGCATCAAATCCTCCAATATAAGCTGCTCTCGCTCCATATAACGCTGCATCAAGCTCATGAGCTCTCCTTGCCCCAAATTCCATTAAGCGATTATCACTTTGCTCATACACCGCATCTTCTCCAGCTGCTAAGCGAATACGAGAAGCCTTAGTTGCAATTAACGGGTGAAAATTTAAAATGTTTAACAGTGGTGTTTCAATAAGCTGTGCTTCTCCTAACGGTGCATCCACTTGCAGAATAGGTTCATTCGCAAAAATCATTTCACCTTCTACGACGGATTTTACGTTACCCGTAAAACGAATTCCTTTTAAATAATCAATAAACTCATCTTCATAGTGCAACTCACTGGATAAATAGTCGAGATCACTTTCTGAAAATCGAAAATTCGCGATAAAGTCAATCATTCGTTCTAGTCCTGCAAAGACTGCGTAGCCATTATCAAAAGGCATTCGACGAAACGAAGCTTCAAATACAGACCTGCGTTTATGAATTCCATCTTTCCAATATGTATTGGCCATATTTAGCTCATACAAATCTGTATGTAAAGCTAAGCTATCGTCAGCATATCGCCTGCTCATCATTCGTACCCCCAACATTTTTTACAATTCCATTATATTTGTGTAAACCTCTTTACAATAGAGTAAGTATAATACATTCCCTCATTTAAATAAATAAACAGATACTAGAAAAGCTAATTTTCTAAAGAGGATTTCTTATCACTTTTATACTTTACCTGTTAAATGTGCTACAATAGTGAATTGGTTTAAGATTATGTTAAATAAAGGAGCCTTTTTACATGAACATTGTTGTCAGTACATTGAATGCCAAATACATTCACACATCTTTGGCCCTTCGATGTTTAAAAGCCTACGCAGAACCTGACTATCACGTTGAGATGGCTGAATATACGATTAAAGATCCAGCGATGAATATCGTGACGGATTTATATAAGCGCAATCCTGATATCATTGGATTCAGCTGCTATATTTGGAACATTGAAGAAACGATTACAGTCGCACAAATGTTAAAGAAAATCAACCCAAACCTAACAATCATTTTCGGTGGACCGGAAGTAACATATGATATTCCCTACTGGTTAGATCGCATCCCGGAAGCTGATTTCATTGTAATTGGTGAAGGAGAAGAAACGTTCAAGCAACTTTTAGATGAGCTTCATGGAAACCGTCAGTTTGAGAACGTAAGCGGCGTTGCGTTTAGACAAGATGGAAAACACGTAGTGAATCCCCAGCGCAACAAAATTGATCTTCGCGAAATGCCTTCACCGTTCCGCTTTGAAGAAGATCGTAGTTCTTTATCTAAGCGTGTTGTTTATATTGAAACAAGCCGTGGCTGTCCGTTTAGCTGTCAGTTCTGCTTATCTTCTATTGAAGTAGGCGTGCGCTACTTTGACCGTGAGAAAATCAAAGAAGACATTCGCTATCTAATGGATAACGGTGCTAAGACCATCAAATTTGTGGACCGCACGTTCAACATCAGCCGAAGCTATGCTATGGAAATGTTTCAGTTCTTAATTGATGAGCATAAACCTGGTACGGTGTTTCAATTTGAGATTACAGCGGACATCATGCGTCCAGAAGTTATTCAGTTTTTAAATGACCATGCACCAGCTGGACTGTTCCGCTTTGAAATTGGTGTTCAGTCAACAAACGATGCTGTAAACGAGCTTGTAAAGCGTAAGCAAAACTTCACAAAGCTTACTCGTACTGTGACCATGGTTAAAGATGGCGGTAAGATTGATCAGCACTTAGACTTAATTGCAGGCCTTCCTGATGAAGACTACCATTCGTTTAAAAATACATTTAATGACGTATTTGCTCTGCGTCCAGAAGAGCTTCAGCTCGGGTTCTTAAAGATGCTTCGCGGGACAGGTTTACGCCTTAGTGCACAGCGCTACAACTATCAGTTTATGGATCAGTCGCCATATGAAATCTTAAGTAATAACGTTCTGCCGTTTTCTGATGTTGTTCGTATTAAGCACGTTGAGGATATCTTAGAGAAATTCTGGAATGATCACCGTATGGATGAAACAATTGAGTTTCTTGTGGAGAATTGTTACGAAACGCCATTTGATTTCTTCCAAAACTTTGGTACATTTTGGGATGAGATGGGCTGGGCACGTATTGGACATCAACTTGAAGATTTATTTAAACGCTTAAAACAATATATTGAAACGGAAAACTTTGAGAATGAAGCAATCATTGAAGGCTTTATGAAGATTGACTATTTATTTAATCAAAAACATAAACCTCGTAAGCCTTGGTGGGATGATAAGTTAGATAAGCAAGTTCGCTCTCATTACTATCAGCAAATGCTTGCAAACCCGACCGTATTAGGCGATGATTTTGTTCATGAAAACCTAACGGAAAAGGAACTTTACAAGCATACCGTTCTTGAGCTTCTTCCATTTGACTACGCATACTACAAAAACACTGGAAAAGTTGTAGAAAAGCAGTCGTTAGTTTTGTTCTACTATGACCAAAAGGCAAACGAAACGAAGTTGTTTACCGCCCCCGTTGAAGCCTTTGATTTACCAGTAGTAAGCTAATTAAAAAAAGACCTCGATATGCATATCGAGGTCTTTTTTTTTAACAGTTCTTTTTTGGCTTTTTCTTATGTTTCTCTTCAGCTTTTGCAATTTCAGCCATCTCTAAGAGCTTAGCTGCGTTTGGATCACCCATTTCAGGTCCAAACTCCTCTTGTAAAAGCTGTGTTTGCTTTTCTTTGGAATGGGCAAGGTGTCTATGATCTTTTTTCGTCATTTGCTTTGTCCTTGCTTTCCATGCTTTGAATTACGATTTGCTGCTTTATATGTGTCTTCTTTGCCATATTCAGCTGAAAATTCTGTATCAGGTAAGCTTTCTTTTGGCGTTTGATTATTTTTTTGTGCTGGATTATGCGCTACTTTGCGTTTTGCCATTGTAATAACCTCCTCATAAGATTATAAGCATTTGCTCTATACTAGCTTGTGCAAGTGCATAGATCTTATGAGCAGTAAAACCTGTTAAAACGCACAATAAATTACCCAATAATAATGCGTTCTTTTGGATAATGATAATCCGGTTCTGTTTTTGGACGACGAAGCATTAGAATAAATACAAGCATTCCAATCCGACCGATAAACATTAGAATAATAATAAGTATTTTTCCTATATCTGATAAACCACTAGTAATTCCCATTGATAATCCCGTCGTTCCAAATGCTGAACATACTTCAAAAATAATTTCTGTTAAAGAAAATGGCTCTGTGATTGTTAAAATAATAACAGAGATGGAACAGATAATAATAGCGAACATAGAAACAGCTACAGATTTAGTAATGTCATCTTCATGAATTTCTCGTCTAAAAATCTTAATTGTTTTACTTCCTCTTGCATAATAAAATAAAAATAAAATGTTTAGAGCAAACGTAGTCGTCCGAATTCCTCCACCAACGGAGCTTGGAGATGCTCCAATAAACATCATGGCACTCATAATTAGCAGCGTCGGTAACGTAAATTCACTAACATCCATCGTGGCTACTCCACCACTTCTGGTTGCTGCTGATTGAAAGAAGGCATAGAAGAATGCTTCATGCCAAGACTTACCTTCCATAAATGCATTGTGTTCTAAAAGTAAAATTAACAAAGTGCCAACAGCTAATAACGCTAAGAACATAATAGACGTTAATTTGGCAAAAAGAGAAAATTGAAACTTACGCTTTTCTTTCCTTTTTAAGAAAAAGTGCTTTACTTCAATTAGAACCGGAAATCCAATTGCGCCTAGCGTAATTAAGAGTACCGTTACGACTTGAACAAAATAGTCGTTAGCATAAGGAACAAAAGACGCTCCTGTTATATCAAATCCAGCGTTTGTTGTTGCGCTTACAGATGCAAAAAAGCCATGTAAAAATGCTTCTTTCCAATCTAAATAATATTGATGAAAGTGAATCGTTAATACTAAGGCTCCAATTGCTTCAATGGCAAAAATAAGCAGTAGTACATTTCTCATTAAATTAACGAGTCCAGATAGCTTGGATTGATTATGGTCCATCATAATCAATTGACGTTCTTTCAAACCAATTTTCTTTCCGATTAGAAGCCAAATAAATGTACTCAGTGTCATAACACCAATTCCACCTATTTGAAAAATAAATGCTAAAACAAAATATCCAAATGTGCTAAACGTCTCGGCTGTTGAAACAGGTGTGAGGCCTGTTACGCTTACAGCGCTAACGGCAATAAATAAACGGTTAATTAAATCTAATTCCATGCCTGGCTTTAGTGCTGCTGGAATGCTTAAAAGTAAAAAACCAACCGTCACTGCCGTCAAATAAAAGCTGACAATAATTTGTGCTGAGGACATTTGCCTCATTCGGTGTTTCCAATTTCGACGCATGATAGACATTCCTTTTTTTATAATACATAATAGCTTTCCCTTATTTTTAAATATTTCTTCCTTATGTATGATTTTCTTTTTTATTAAAAGAAGAGATAGCTTTATTTAGTATAAAAGAACAAACGACCGTTGTCATTACCAAACGGAAATTTCAGTATATAAAGTTCTGTTTCGCACTAATAATAAAAGCTGCACGTGCAAGAAAACCACCACACGTACAGCTTTTATTTTGATTATATTTTGCTTATTAAAAAACGCTTATTTTGAACGCTTCTGTAGCCAATCACCGATTGTTGGATATGTTTCTTTTACTGCTTTTGGACCAAATACAACCGAAACGTGTCCTGTTTGAAGAAGCTTGTATTCTTTATCTTTGCTCGAAACAGCATCCATTAGCGCAGCCACTTGATGCGGCATTGCAATGTGGTCTCGGCTTGCAGCGATATTAAGAATATTAGCTTTAATATTCTTTAGATCAACCTTTTGTCCACGAATTTCTAACTCGCCTTTAATGAGCTTATTTTGCTGATAAAAATCTCGAATCCATTGACGATATGCTTCGCCAGGAAATGGAATGCCATCTGCTACCCACTTTTGCATAAGCTTCCAGCTTTCAACAAAACGCTGGTTTTCTGAACGGTCAACTAGCGTGACGTAAGGACCATAGAAATTCGTAATTGGTTTTAGCATTTTATTACCAAAATCAATCATTTCAGGTGGAATATTACCTAGCGTGTCAACAGCTTTATCTAAGTTAAAGTAGCGTTCATCTAGAAATGCGCCGTATAAACCAGTGTCTGAAAAATCAAACGGGCTTGTCATAAAGATCAAGTTTTTAATTGGTAATTCATCATGTAATGCTGCAAACGCTGCTGTCATCGTACCGCCCATACAATAACCTAACACAGATAAATTAGGTGCTTTTGAATGGCGCAGCACTTTTTTTGCAGCGCGCGGAATGTAATCCATAATATAGTCATCCAATTTCATGCCGCTATCTTCTACGCCAGGTGTACCCCAGTCTAACAGATACACATCAAAGCCACGCTCTAATAAATATTCCACTAGGCTATTGCCAGGTGTTAAGTCAAGAATATATGGCTTATTAATAAGAGCATATACAAGTAAAATTGGCGTTTTGTGCAATCTTTCTTGAGTTGGGGTGTAACGATACAGCTTCGCTTTATTCTTTTTCCAAATTACTTCCTTTGGCGTTAACCCTACTTCTGGCTCTGCTTCCGTTGTGACAATTTCATAAGCACGCTTAAAGCGTCGAGCTGAGCTTTTATATTCGCTAGGCATTGATTTGATTAACTTTTCCCATTCTTGGATATATGGAGTTGCCATGAAAACATCCACCTTTCTTTTTAATCATGAACGAAAAAGCACAGCCCCGACAAAACGTCAGGGCTACTTTTATATGAAATAACAATTACATGTATAAGCCACCGTTAATGTTTAGTTGTTGACCTGTAATATAAGCTCCGTCTTTAACTAAGTACACAACGCCACGTGCAATTTCGTTTACTTGACCAAAGCGGCGCTTTGGAATTTTCGCAACGATATTAGCACGTACTTCTTCTGGAATTGCCATTACCATTTCAGTTTCAATAAAGCCAGGGCAAATAGCGTTAACCGTTACGTTTGTTTTTGCTAACTCAAGTGCCAGCGACTTTGTAAAGCCTACCATACCAGCTTTTGCAGCTGCGTAGTTTGTTTGTCCAAATCCACCTGCTTGACCGATAATAGATGAAATGTTGATGATGCGGCCTGCTTCTGCTTCTACTAAGTCACCTAAAGCAGCAGAAGTTGTGTTATACACACTATGTAAATTAACATCGATTACTTTCTTCCAATCTTCTTCTCCAAGCTTTTTGAAAGAACGGTCGCGCGTAATACCAGCGTTATTTACTAAGATATCAAGCTGGCCAAACGCTGCTTTTGTTTCTTCAACAAGGTGTTTAGCTTGATCTGCATATGATACGTCTGCTTGAATAGCAATTGCTGAACCGCCATTTTCTCTAATTTCATTGACAATAGCTTCTGCAGATTCTTTACTACTGTTATAGTTTACAGCTACCTTAACACCTTGTGATGCTAATTCACGTGTAATAGCCGCTCCAATTCCTTTAGATCCACCTGTTACGATTGCTACTTTACCTTGTAATTCTGTCATCAAAAATTCCCCCTGGTCTCATCAATTGTAATTGTTCTACATAAACAGTAGTATGATGTGTTTACTTGTCCCCTTGTCTTACTTTTGAGCCTGTTGCTCACTTTGTTTCTCTGCTTTTACTTGGTCTAAAAGCTCTGCTTTTAGCTGTTCACCTTGCTCTTTAATTTGTTCTTGAATTAACTCTTGAAGCACAGTTTGCGTGTCTTGCTGCTCTTCAAGCAGTGATAATACCTTATCTAGCTTTTTGTCTAATGACTTCACATCTGACTTCAGCTTAGTTACTTCACGCTTGAAAGCTGGGCTATCTTGCTTGTCTTCAAGATCATCGAAACGATCTTCTAACGCCTCTACTTTTTCTTCTACGTTAATGACAAGTGTAGCTACGTTTGCTACGTCTTCTTTTGTTGGAATGTTTACTTGTTGGAAATAGCGCCCTGTTACTTCGTTAATAGCTTGTTGATACTGAAGGTTCATGTTCAGAACGTTTCCCATCATTTGAGAGAACTCTTCTCTGTTCATGTTGTCTCCAATCACTTTTCCCCAGTAAGATTCAGTTTTGTCATATACGTCTTTCCATGCTTGAAACGGATCTAACATCTTTTGCTGTTCCAATTTTCCATCTCCTTTCCACGTAATTAAAAGTGATGGCTTTCAATATGTTCATGGCGAAAACGCCTGTGTACATATTAGGAAGCACGAAGTAAACGCAATCATTATCATCAATAAGAACGCTTACTATTGTTTGATTTGTTTTCTACTTGCGCCAACAAAATGTAAAAGTGTTAAAAATATCTTACGTATACTATTATAGAGTTGTTTGATATGATAAACAATTCCCAATCTTTGATGATTTTTGAAAAGTTTTGACAGAAATTGTCGAAACTCTTGGTTTTTTTGTCGTTTTCTAAAAAAAACCAAGGGAATGATTGACTTTTATCTCACCTAGGTGTAAATTACACATATAGAGACAAATTACCAAAAAGGGGTGATTAACTTGAGTACAAGTAAAGAAGATAACGCCTCTGCTTCAAACTCCGCTAATCTTGAAAAATCCATTAGTGGTGCACCAAAAAACTTTATGGTTCCTTTTTTATTACTGAGCCTTCGGGGTTGGAATTTACATGGTTATAAGCTAATTCAGCAGCTGATGAGTTTCGGCTTTACATCAGTCGATCAAGGGAACGTATATCGTACCTTAAGACAGCTTGAAAAAGATAATCTCATTACTTCACAGTGGGATACATCTGCTGAAGGGCCAGCTCGACGTATCTATTCGTTAACGGAAGCTGGCGAGCAATACTTAACGATGTGGGCTTCATCATTAGAGCAATATCAAAATATGCTGGATTCATTCTTTTCTATGTATACTGACATGTTTTTCCCATTCAGCTCAAGTACAAAAAAAGATGAGAATCAAAAGTAATTTTACATGTACAAAAGGAGTCACGTAGTTTGACGCTACGTTTCCTTATATAAAAATAACGGCTATTTCGCGAGCTAGCTGAAATGTTAAGCCTTACATCTACGACAAACATCTCTAACGTTTCATAAATCTATTCTGTTCGCAAGCCAATCAACCGAGGAGGAATTTGATTATGGCAACAGTAAAGTATGAAACAGTAATCGATGCAATGTGGGATCAATGGACAAAAGGACTAGAAAACATCGCTGAAGGAAATAAACAAGTTGAGCTATGGACGTTAAAAACTTTAGAGCAACAACAAGAGTTTGTGTCAAAAGCCGTTGAACAACTTCAAGAAGTTGATAAGCAATGGAAGGCTGAGCTTGAAAATCTTCAGCAAAGAACAGTTGAAAACTTACGCAGAACTGCAGGCAATGCAGTGGCAGACTCATACGAAGAGTGGACAAATCGTATGAGTGAAGCATTAAGCAAGCTACAATCATTATCTGTAAACCAAAGCAAAACTGGTTATACAATGGTGAAACAAGCTCAAGAGCAATACCACCAAGTTATTACACAGCTACTAGAAGAGCAAAAGAAAACGCGTGAAGAGCTTCAACAAGTATCTGATGCATACGTAGAGCAAGTAAAATCTCTACAAAAGTCATTTGCTCAATCAGTTGACCAATATGCAGTTGTAAAATAAAACAAAAAGCCTAACTTCTTCTGAAGTTGGGCTTTTTTTAATCTCCTTCAAACCATTACCAGTATGCTAATAAACCAAGAGTACATACTACGATTACAACGATGATTATTCGTTGAACTTTAACAAAAGGAGAGAATGAAACCATGGCTAAATCAAATAAATTGTTAGTTCCTGGCGTTGGACAATTTTTAGATCAATACAAAGCAGAAATTGCTCAAGAATTTGGAGTAACGTTAGGTTCTGATACGGTTGCTCGTAGCAACGGATCAGTTGGTGGCGAAATTACAAAACGTCTAGTACAACAAGCTCAAGCTCATTTAAGCGGGCAACACAAATAATTTTAACAACTTCATAATATGGCTAAAAGCAGGTGTTTTAGGCACCTGCTTTTCTAATGCAAAAAAACTGAAACAAAACGCAATGTTTTTTTCCAAAAGACCAATTATCACTTTTCTAAAGTAATCAGGTTTTTATGACCAGTTCGTTCCATTGCGCTCCAAAAATTCGCTTTCCATGGGAAGGATTCTGAGCCTCTTCGCTACGAGAGGCCTCAGTCTTTCCTCTGTTTTCCCCGGAAGTTATGTGTCTTACGCTGCACTTCACTAATCGTCTAAAATGAATTTCCTAATTAGAAAAAAATCCGAACTATAAAAGAGTCGTTAACTCCCAATAGTTCGGATTGATTATGACCTGAAACACTTATGTCTCAGCCTATTTTATTATTGATGATCTACTTTTTTCAACGCATCCTGTGCATCATCTGAACCTTCAATTTCACTCTGGTTTTTACCCTTGGATAAGAACCAACCGCCAACAGCAATTGCAATCAGTACGATCCAGAAGAAAAGCTTCCATCCTTTTGATTCTGGGAAATGCTCATCAATAATTGCTAATTCAGGGTGAGCAAGCGTATAGACTGCTAATTTGACCCCTACCCAACCAACAATTAAGAAAGCAGCTGTTTCTAAGCCTGGTCGTTGATTTAATAATTTCACAAACCACGTTGCTGCAAAACGCATAATGATTAATCCAATTAATCCACCTGCAAAAATAACGGCGAACTGTCCACCATCTAATCCACCAATTTTAGGTAGTGGCGTATTAGGAAGCGTGACGGCTAGAGCAACCGCTGCAAGAATTGAATCAACTGCAAACGCAATGTCTGCTAACTCTACTTTTAAAACAGTCATCCAAAAACCTGAACCCTTTTTTTCCTTTGTAACTGTTTCATCATGTTTTGACTTTTTCAAATAGCGTTTTACGAGATGATTTATTGCAATAAACAATAAGTACACTGCTCCGATTGCCTGCACTTGCCAAACATCTACTAAGAATGAGATCGCAAATAGTGAACCAAAGCGGAAAATAAATGCTCCCGCTAACCCGTAAAACAATGCTTTTTTACGCTGCTCTTCCGGTAAGTGCTTTACCATAATCGCCATTACAAGCGCATTATCAGCAGCTAAAATTCCTTCTAAGGCGATGAGAACAAGCAGCACCCACCCATATTCTAATAACAATGATGCATCCATAAACATTCTCCTCTCTTTTCTCTCTCTTACTAATCTTTTTCCCTAATTCGGCAAAGAAAACACAAAAAGACCTTTGCCAAATATGGCAAAGGTCTTGCTAAGCATAAATAAATTCGTTATGCCAACAAAGCCGATGGATACAATCCATGGAATGACGACTTTGTTTCAGGTTTCCCTGACGCTACTCCCCTTTACTCCTTAGATGAAGTAAGTGTATTAAGTTATTATCATAATACGTAACTTTTTCCAACTTGTCAATGAAAAACAGTTATTTATTTCTTTACATTCAGTATACGTGCTAACTTGTGTAAAAATGTCTCAATATGAATAGGTTTGGTAATATACTCTTCAATCCCCATACTTACTGCTTTTTCAACATCACCCTGTAGGGCATTAGCGGTAACTGCGATCACAGGTATGTCTTTTAACTGATCTTGGCTTTTGATTGCTTTTACTACTTCTTCACCTGATATATCTGGTAAGTTCATATCAAGTAAAATTACCTTTGGATGTATCGTTTGGATAGCTTCAATTCCTTGACGTCCATTTTTTGCAATAAATAGCTCAACGTTGTTATAAGGAGCTAGTACTGACTGCATGAGTTCAATATTCTCATCGTAATCTTCGATATACAGCACGCTAGCCTTCTCTATGGAAGCTATGCTTTGTAACACTGACTTCTCTTTTATTGAAGGGCTCTTGTCAGAAGCTTTTACAACGGGAAATTGAACCCAAAACGTACTACCTATTCCTTCTACACTTTCTACTCCATATGTTCCGTCCATAATTAGCACCAGTTGTTTAACTAGTGATAAGCCGATACCTGTTCCGTCAATCATAACAGATTTGGAGCGATAAAAAGGTTTGAAAATATCTTGAATTTCTGATGATGAAATGCCGATGCCTTCATCTTCTACATAAATCGTTACAACATGCTCATCAGACTTGAAAGCCAATTTAATACTCCCATAAGGCTTAGAATAGCGAACTGCGTTAGTGAGCAAATTAAGCAGGATTTGCTGTAAGCGCAGATTATCTCCATACACGTATACATCTGGCTGCTGTTGTAAAAGCGTCAGGTTCATATTATGCTCTAAGGCAATAGGATGCATTGTTTTATAAGCTTCTTCTAACACCTGCTGAACAGATAGAGACTCCATATTTAATGAAACGTGCCCACCTTCAATTTTAGACAGGTCCATTGTTTCATTAATTAAATTTAACAAATGCTGACTTGCCCTCATAATTTTTTGAACATGCCCTGTTTGTATAGGAGGCAATTCCTGATCACCTAAAATTTGCGTATAGCCCATAATACTATTGAGGGGTGTTCTTAGCTCATGACTCACTTTTGACAAAAATTCGGTTTTAGTTTGGTTAGCTTTTTCTGCTTCTTCTTTTGCAATTGTTAACCGCTTATTTATTTGCAACAGTTCTACTTCTTGCTGTCGCTGCTTAGTAATATCTTTAAATGTTACTACAACGCCCTCATGGTATTCATTTTCAGACAAACGCTGCGCATTAATTGAAAGCCAAATAAGCTTATGCGGTGTCACCCATATTCCCATTACAACGTTTTCAACTGCCTTTCCAGTTTTTAAACATCGTACAGATGGAATATCCTCTTTTTGAAAGATTTCACCATTTGGGTGAATCATTCTCCATGCTAAATTCATTGTGTTTATTTGATAAAATTCATCATAACTCATCCCTAAGATACTTGCTGCATGTTCATTCGCCGCAACAATATCTCCCTCACAATTATGAAACACAACTCCTTCTGTCATAGTGGAAAGCACGGATCTATACATAGCTTCACTTCTTTCAAGCTGTACTTGTGCACGATGCAAATTGGTAATATCAATCATGTTACCAATTATTTCAACAACTTGATCGCCCTTTATAACGGGTGTGAGTGTTTCATAATACGGGATCCCTCTGAAAAATCCTTCATATGATAGTGCCTGGCCATTCCATACTTTTTCATATAGGTTATGCTTTTCTTGTAGCTGTTTTCCCTCTAAAAACATGTCTATTGCTTTGCCTACCATCTCATCAGTATCCAAGCCGAATCCCTTTTTCAATTTTCCTTCAGACATGGTATATAGAAACTTACCATTTACTTTTTTTAGCTTAAAAATGACCCCATCATGCTGGTTCATTGTTAATGCTAATTCACTTTGTAAAGTACACAATGCTTCTTGAGCGACTTTTCTTTCTGTAATATCTTTTAAAATCACATATATACCGTGGCTTTCACCGTTTACGATAATGGGCATTTGAGTAACTTCTACATAAATATTTTCTCCATTTTGCTTAATCAACGTTGCGTCATAATGAACAGACGTTCCATCGAGCGATTGTTGAAAAAAGTGTTGAATTCGCTCTGCATCATCAGGTGGAAAAAGCATCAGAAAAGGTAAGTGTTCCATTTCATGCATAGCATACCCAGTGACGTCTTTTCCCTTTGTGTTCATTACGTTAATAAATCCATTAACACTAATAGAGCATACGATATCTGGATTATAGTTAAATAGTGAACGGTACGATGCTTCTTTTATCATATTTGTGTGCGACTCAGCATGTTTTTTATAAGCTGCAATTAACAAAAATAAAATAAGAATTGTAAGGGTAACACTTGCCACCAACCCGGCAAACGGTTCTTGGTATGGCAAAAACTGCCCCCATCGCCTAATAATAAACGTACCTTCCTTTAATGAATAACCCGCTAAGTGAATGTAATGCATAGCTGCAAGTCCACAGCCCGTAACGATTGAGCTCATTACCTTCATCATTTGGTTTTGTTCCAACGTTTTCACATAAAACCAAGCATGAACAATATACGCACCTAGCACAAATGAAATAGTGGCACTGAGCAAGCTGGCCCATGGTTGAACTTGAAGTGCTATGTTGCTTTTTAATGAAAAAAGAAGTATATAGTGCGTCATCAAAAGTGTTATGCCGATTAATATACCTGAAATGATGGACATTTTTTTTATCATGTATAACCAAGAGGATAATAAGCTTCCTAGAAAGGCTACTAATAATGAAGCAATCAACATCCACATATTAATTTGAAACGTGATAGGCGTATAGTAAGAGAGTAAGCCAATAACTTGTACCGCCCACACACCTAACCCAAAGGACAAAGCTGACATCAATACCCATTTTTTTTGAGGACGCGGTGAGCTACTGCTTCTCTCAATTAAATCTAAGGCTGTATAGGCAGATAAAATGCCTACTACTATTGCCAGGAAAACGGTAAATAAATTGTAATTACCTTCCAGAGTCATTCTCTCCTCTCTCATAAGCAAGACGTAAAAACAGACGAACCGTTTCAAAGGCTCGCCTGCTGTTACGTGCAAGTGTATTTAATTCAACTGTTAATTGACCATTAGATCATGGAGCTGCTTTTGCACTTCTTGAATTTTCAATTTCGAGATATGAGCATATTCATCAAAATTCAAAAAGTAGACTAGGTACGTTTCATTTCTAGGAGTAATATGAGAGACCTTTTCCAGATTAACAATATAAGATCGATGCGTTTGGCTAAAAACGTTTGGATCTAAATACATATAAATATCACTGATGTTTTCATATGTTTCATATGTTCTCAACTGTGTGAATATTAAACATTTCTTTCCTGATTTTTCAATAAAAACAATCTCGTTAATTGGTATATAGTAAGTAGATCCGTTAAATTTAACAGGTAATCGCTTTGCTCTTGATTTAGTTGAATTGTCTTTTTCTTGTTTAGCAAGCGTTTTTTTAGCGCGCTCTAATGCTACATATAACCGTTGCTTTTCAATCGGTTTAACAATATAGTCAAGAGCAGATAATTCGAAAGCTTCAACCGCAAACTGATCATACCCTGTTATAAAGATAAAGCGTAAATCTGGTTTAATCTTCAAACATTCTTTCACAGCTTCTAATCCGCTCATGCTCGGCATATTAATATCTACCAAAATAAGCTCTGGACTTTGTACCATTACTTGCTGAATTAACTCTTCACCATCCCTGCAAGAGCCAATGACATCAAAGCCAGGTACCTGAGAAATAAAATATTCTAAGATTTCAATTGAATCTATATTATCATCTGCAATTAATACTTTCACAAACGTCGCTCCTTCTAACATTCTTTCTAATCCTTTTACATTATCTATTCCGTTAAATTAAAAACAAAAATGAACATTTATGCTAAGGAGAAAAACCTCGCTAGTTTCTCTCAAATTTAGTAAGTATTTGGATATCAAAAGTGTAGCATATAACCGTAACAACATATATATGAGAAATGAACTAATCAATTCATACACCAAGTCTATCATACTACACTTCTTCCACTTATGCATAAAGGAATGCCTAAAAACTGTATTTTTATATAGGTCTTTTTAACCATTAACAAGAGATGAAACAAAAACAAATAAGCCCACCAGAAGAATTCACTTCCGGTGAGCTATATATTTCAAACGCTTATTTCCCTTTTTTCACAATATCTTCTGCTTGTTTTGATACGAAGAAGCGACCGTTTTTATCTTGCACGACCACGCTATTCATTTCAATTTCTTTCCCATCCACAATCGCAATATTTTTGTTAACAGGAAACTCTACCGTACGCTTGTTTGATTTTACAACTAATACAGGGTTTTGTGGATCTTGTTTATTTACTGTTACGTTAGCACCTTTAAATGCTTTTGTAGCTTCAATAAACAGCTCATCTGTTAGTTTATCTAAGTCGAAATTCATTGCTTTTGCCATATGCTTAGCAAGATCAGTATTATCGTAATGCCCCACAGGACGATCTACTCCGTATGAATACAAGAACATGTCTTCACCCGTATGACCACCTGTCGTAAAGCCTAGGTTTGCACGATTTGCCAGCAGTTTAGATAATGTTACTCCAATTGCATTTTTATCTTTCGCTGCATCTAACTGTTTCTTTTCATCATCCGTTAAGTTGTCTAGACCGTATAAAGCAGCCACTTCTTCTTTGTTTGATAAGTCTTTATTTAGAGAGCCCATTGCGCCTTCTAACGTCATTTTCGCTTTTTTCAACGGGTCAATGTACGCTGAAACAGGCGTTGTATCATAGTTTTTATCTGTATTTTTACTTCCGATTGAAATACCGCTATTACCGTGATCTGATACAACAATAACCATTGTATTTTTATCTTTTTTCGCAAACTCGACTGCTTTTCCTACTGCGTTATCAAAAGCTAACACGTCGCTTACCATTCCAACAGGATCGTTTGCATGTGCCGCCCAGTCTGGCTTACTGCCTTCAACGAATAAGAAAAATCCATCCTTGTCCTTTGAAAGCGTAGTAAGTGCTTTATCCGTCATTTCTGAAATTGTCGGCTCTTGAGGCTTTGTTTGTTTACGGTCCATTTCGTAAGCAAGCGCTGAATCTGAGAATGAACCCCAAATTTTATCTGATTTTGATTTTAATAACTCATCGCGATTTTCTACAAAATCATAGCCCTTTTCGTCAATTACTTCAACTAAGTTTTCACCGTCTTTACGATTTTTACTACCTTCTCCTGTGACAAGTGATTGCTTACCACCACCGAGTACAACGTCTATGCCTTGGTACACTTGCTGCTCACCTAGTACATCAAAGTTATTACGATCGTGATGATGGGCTGAAAAACCAGCTGGCGTTGCGTGTTGAATTTCAGAAGTTGCTACAATTCCTGTTGCTTTTCCAGATAGCTTTGCTCCTTCTAGAACATTTGCTACTGGGCGGTACTTGTCTTCTTCTTTTATTTGTTCAACACCAGGTGTTGTAACAAGTGAAGGAAGCACTCCTACATATCCAGAGTTAGATTTATTACCAGTAGCCAATGCTGTTCCTGCTGGTGCTGAATCCGTAATTGCTGATTCAGCTGAATAAGCGCGAACCCCTCCAGCCATTAACTGATCCATATGTAGAGGTGCACCTTTATACCATCTTGCTAATGTTGTTGTGCTTGAGCTTGTTCCGTCCGTTACCATCATAATAACGTTTTTTGGTTTTTTCTCCTGCTCTTTTGGCCCCTTCGCTTCAGTTTCCATTAATGCATTTCCTAATCCAAAAGAACCGAGTGCTACAGCACCAGCAAGCGTTGCCCCTAATAATTTCTTTTTCATTTCATCGTGCTCCCTTCGTATCGCTCTTTTTTCTACATGCTTAAATCTAACAATTTTTTGTAAATGCACTTTTATGGCAATGTAAAGATTCGTTAAAATCGCGTAAATACCTGTTTACAAGCCCATAAACCCTACAAATGCACTAATCCTTCAGAAGAAAAGTTTCATCGCATAAAAAGGAAATACATGAACAAACTACCAATAACAGATGAGGACTGATGATAAGGAGCATACTTATGTTCAAGAGTTTATTTAAAAAGAGAAATGCTGATCAACAACCACAGAAAACGCTAAATGAAATTATTGAGCAATTTAGTAAATCCAGTGATTTTACAACGCTCGCTATTGGAGCTCAGCATAAGAAATACGTCATTACGTACTTTAAACAGCTCGTCCAGATGCAAAGCGTTGAAGATAAAATTATAAAGCCTATTCAGCTCATTGACTTTACGTTAACAAACGTCAACGAAGTCGAAAACGTATTACCGATTGAAGATATCTCTATCACTAAAGATACTCAAGAAATTTTGGAAAAAATGCTTCGAGGATACGTTATGTTTCAGCTTCATACAAACGACAGAGAAGTTGCTTTAATTAAGGTTCAAAGTTTTGATACGGGATTTCGCACAGAGAATGAAACTGAAAATGAATTTAGCGTCGTAGGTCCAAAGCTCGGATTTGTAGAAGATCTTGATGTTAATTTATATCTCATGCGAAAAACGTTGATTTCTGAGCATTTAGTGTTCAAAGAGATTACGGTCGGGCAAAAGTCCAAAACACGGGTAGTAATTGTTTACCTAGAAAACGTAACGAATCCCCAGCACGTGGATACCATGACACAGCGTTTAGAATCTCTTGACTTTGACGTGATCTTTGACAGCACCATGCTCGAACAGCTCATTTCAGATAATTCGAATACGCCCTTTCCTTTGTTTCTAACAACCGAGCGAGTAGACCGCGTATTGTTTACCTTGCTAAATGGCCAAGTTGCCTTTTTCTCAAGCGGTTCTCCTTACGCAGTGACGGGACCATCCACGCTGCTTGATTTTTTTATTTCACCTGAAGACTATTATTTACCGTGGGTGCTAGGCTCATTCTTTCGCTTAATTCGAATGTTTGGCGTATTCTTTTCTATCTTTGCAACGCCGCTATATGTTGCAGTTGTTACCTATCATTACGAAATGTTGCCAAAGGATTTACTGGGACCGATTATTTTTTCACGAACGAATGTCCCTTTCCCCCCTGTGGTAGAAGTGTTATTTTTAGAAATTACTATCGAACTGCTTAGAGAAGCGGGAGCAAGACTACCTTCTAAGGTTGGTCAAACGCTTGGGATTGTTGGGGGAATTGTTATTGGGCAAGCAACCGTTGAAGCTGCTTTAACGAGTAACGTCTTGCTCATCATTGTTTCTTTAACTGCGCTCGCATCGTTTACAACCCCAATTTTTAAAATGTCTAATACGATTCGACTTTTGCGCTTCCCTTTTGTACTGTTTGCAGCCTTGTATGGACTTGTCGGTATTATCTTTGGCTTTTGTTACCTAATTGTTCATTTACTTCGTTTACAATCCCTTGGTATGCCTTATTTGGTTCCCGTCTATCCATTTCGGACAAAAAGCCAACGTGATACGTTCCTTAGACTTCCATATAGCAAAACGGCAAAGCGCCCTGGATACTTAAGACCTTTAAGCTGGTTCCGCTACAATCCTGAAAAATCAAAAAAGAAACAAAATCTAGACCGAGAGTAACCAAGGAGGATATACAACAATGAAAAAATTAATAGTCATAGCTTGTTGTAGCCTCTTTCTAATCAGCTGTGCCGACCGAGAAATAATTGATGAAATCCAAGTAGTGAATGCAATTGGATACGATTACGATGAGGACAAAGACAAGATTCGAGGAACCGTTTTATACCCTATTTTTAAATATGGACCAACGGAGGAACCAAGCATCATTGCAGCCAAAGGTGATAGTTCTTTTGATATCCCTCTTCACTTAAACATAAAGTCTTCACTTCCTTTGGCATTTGGTCAGCTACGTAGCGTCATAATTGGTGAAGACTATGCCAAACATGGAATGCGAGATTTAGTCAATACGCTCGCTCGAAATCCCGACTTAGGACGTACTATTAAAGTAGCCATCACAGATGGTGAGGCACATGAAATGTTAAGCTCTGTTACGCGAAAGAAAATTAAGGATTATCAGTTTATCTCAAATCTAATTGACCAGAATATTGAAACTGAAAACCTGCCACGAACTAACTTACAAACATTCTTATTTAGCTTTTTCAGCGACGATCGCGATCCTTTTTTACCGCTGTTATCCCAAGAAAAAGATGCAATCAAATTAGAAGGAATTGCATTGTTTAAAAATGAAAAATACATTTCTTCAATTGATATGAAAGAGACCTTTTTACTGAAGCTACTCTTGGATGGGACAAAACACGGTCGCTATACAATGAATATCAAACACGAGGGACATTCAGGAGAAGTCATTTTGGAAAATCTCCGAACTAAAACAAAGTATACATTAAAAGGGAACCGCCAGAACCCTACCATTGTTGTACATTTACACATTGATGGCCTTGTAAAAGAGTTTCCACAGTGGCTCAGTTTAACAACACCCTCTAATATCAATATGCTTGAAGAAAAGTTAACCTCAAACTTAGAGAAGGATAGCAATAATCTAATTAAAAAGCTTCAAAAATTAGGCGTTGACCCAATTTGCTTTACAGATTACGTTCGCAGCCGTACGCGCAACTTTAACAGCCAACGCTTTAGAGAAAACTATTCAGATATGGATATCCATGTAAAAGCGCATGTAAATTTAGTTCAAACAGGTATCAGTCAATAGGAGGGAACAAAGTGGAAAACAACGTGAAAGAACAATTTCAAGTCTCTCCGTCCTTTCTGTTCTTTTTAATTCATTCTGTTCAAGTAGGGGTTGGACTGCTAGGGTTTCAAAGATACATCGTGAAAGGTGCCGGACATGACGCTTGGATTTCAGTCATTGCCTCTGGCTTAGCCGTTTCTATTCTGTTTTGGATGTGCTTTTATGTACTAAAACGTGAAAATACGGATGTCATCGAAATCCACCGCCTGTATTTCGGAAAATGGATTGGCAATCTCTTTAATATCATTTTATGCCTATACTTTTTCTCTTTTGCAATCACAATTTATCGAACATATATTGAAGTTTTACAGGTCTGGATGTTCCCGCAGCTAACCACTTGGAGTATTTCACTGATCTATCTTCCCCTGATTTATTACATTATTTCAGGTGGTTTTCGCGTCATTACAGGTATTGCATTCTTTGGGGTGATTCTTCCATTACCTTTATTTTTTTCATTATTTTATCCACTGTCGTTAGGTGAAGTAAACAATATCTTACCGATTTTAGATCATAGCTTTGGTGAGTTGTTTACTTCTTTTAAAACAATGACATTTAGCTACTTGGGGTTTGAATCGATTTTATTTTTTTATCCCTATATTAAAAATGGGCCCTCTAGTCACAAGTGGGGGCAAGCTGGTCTTTTATTTACAACGATTCTCTATACATTTTTAACGATTGTAACATTTGTTTATTTTAGTCAAGGACAGCTATTAAAAACGATTTGGCCGACGCTTACAATGGCTAAAATAATCGAGATTCCCTTTATCCAACGATTTGAATACATCGTAATTTCGTTATGGCTTCTTGTTGTTTTACCAGCAATTTGTACAACCTTATGGTGCAGCGTTCGAGGGATGAGACGGACGTTTCGCGGAAAATCTACTATTTATTTATTAGCATTTATGATAATGCTATTAGCTTTTTCAATTTTCTTTGACAATCGAAAAAACATTGATATTTTAAATAACACCGTTTCCCAAGTAGGAACATACGTTATTTATCTTTATATTCCTTTTCTATTTATTTTCAGCATTATTCGTTCGAAAATAAAAGGAAGCAAACGAACACCTGAACCACGGCAAGAACCTCAAAAAAAGAGTGAGTCACCTTCATCGTGACCCACTCTTTTTATTAGTTAAATAGCGCTACATACTCACCGTATCCCTCTTCTTCTAGCTTATCTTTAGGGACAAATCGAAGAGCCGCTGAGTTGATGCAGTAGCGTAACCCTCCAGCTTCTGTCGGACCATCTTCAAAAACATGGCCTAAATGTGAATTTGCAGCTTTGCTCCGCACTTCCGTACGAACCATATTATGACTAACATCCATATTTTCCTTTACTTCTTCCTTGTTAATAGGCTTGGTAAAGGAAGGCCATCCGCACCCCGCGTCATATTTATCTCGTGAGCTAAAGAGTGGTTCTCCAGAAACAATGTCTACATAGATTCCTTCTTCTGTATGATTCCAGAATTCATTTCGAAATGGAGGTTCGGTTGCATCGTTTTGTGTTACCTCGTATTGAATTGGCGTCAAGCGTTTTTTCAACTCTTCATCTCGACCGGTATCTTTCCAGTTCTCTTTAATAAACCGATCGCGTCCGGAACCTCGACGGTACATTGAATAGCGAAATTTATTCTTTTTGTAGTAATCTTGATGATACTCTTCCGCTTCATAAAACGGCTTTGCAGGTAAAATTTGAGTTACGATAGGGCTTGAAAAACGGCCGCTCTTTTCTAGCTGTTGCTTTGAAGCTTCGGCTAGCTGCTTTTGCTCATCGTTATGATAAAAGATAGCCGTACGATAAGAGTCTCCGCGGTCAGCAAATTGCCCTCCTGGATCGGTTGGATCAATTTGAGGCCAGTAAAGCTCCAATAATTTTTCATATGAAAACACTTGGGGATCAAACGTAATTTGAACCGCTTCATAGTGCCCTGTTGTTTCTGAACATACTTCTTTATACGTTGGATTTTCAGTATGGCCTCCAGTGTAGCCCGATACGACTTTCAGAATGCCTGGCTGTTCGTCAAACGGCTTTACCATGCACCAAAAGCAGCCTCCAGCAAACGTGGCTAATTGATGGTTAGATTGTGTCAACGAGAAGACCTCCTCTTAAGTATTTATGTTTATTATACGACTGATTAATTAAGACACCAACTATCTTGCTTCAACGACTATTATGTACAGAAAAAAAGGAAGCTATGAAGCTTCCTCTTCGGTTATCCTGCTTTATTTTCATGTCCTTCGTTTTCTTTTTCATCTGTGCGCTGACTCATTCGAAGCGGAATAGCTTTAATAAAGAACGTTAGAACTACACCCGTCACAACAATAAAACCAGCAGTTAGATAAACACCTGTTAGTGAATAGCTTAATGTTTCACGAAGAATAGATACAAAGCCATCAAATGCTTGTTGCATAGATGCCGGTACCTGCTTTTGAATTTCTGCTAAACGCGCAGGGTCCATTAGTACCTGTGGATCTAACCCCTGAAGCTTGGAAGCTAATTCAGGAGGTACAGATGCTCCGCTTACTTCTTCTGTCATGTGACTAGACATACGTGAGTTCATCATTGTTCCCATAATCGCAACTCCAACGGTACCACCAAGCTGACGGAACAATTGACTAGATGCTGTTGCTACACCTAGATAGCGCTGTTCAACAGCATTTTGAATAATTAGCGTAAACACTGGGAAGCTCATTCCTAATCCTAAACCAACTAGAATATTGTTAATGATTACATTTGTTGACGTTGAATCTTGATTCATTGCTGAAAGTGAGAACATTCCAGCTGACATGATGGCTAAACCAATGATTGCTAACCCTTTATACTTACCTGTTTTCGTAATATACTGTCCGCCGAGCGTACTTGCAAGTACCATTGCAAGCGTCATTGGCATCATAATTAACCCAGACGCCGTTGCAGAACGACCAATAACACCTTGAATGAAGAACGGAATGTACATCGCTGCTCCAAACATTCCAGCACCTAAGATAAATCCAACAACGTTTGATAGCGTAAAGATATTGTTACGGAATAAGTGCAGCGGTAATACCGGACTTTTTGCTTTTCGTTCAACC
Organism: Bacillus sp. CBEL-1; assembly: GCF_004348885.1. Lineage (NCBI taxonomy): Bacteria > Bacillati > Bacillota > Bacilli > Caryophanales > Bacillaceae > Bacillus > Bacillus sp. CBEL-1. The sequence continues at coordinate 765,578 of NZ_SBIM01000003.1, forward strand.
ATAATGAAAACAGCTAGTGAAACAATTGTTCCAATAAATAAGCTAATGATTGGTGTTGACACCCAATCATACTTAGAACCAGCCCATGAGAACGCTAATAGTAGCGGTACAATTGTTGTTGTTAAGAATAGTGAACCGGCATAGTCGACCTTTTCACCTTCTCGTTTTTCAACACTTGGAAACAGCATCCAAATTAAAACAAATGCAACGATACCAAACGGTAAGAATACCCAGAAAACCCAGTGCCAGTTTGCATTATCAACAATCCAACCTCCAAGCGTTGGACCAAATACGCTGGCTAAACCAAATACTGAGCTTAGTAACCCTTGCCAACGACCGCGCTCACGCGGCGTAAATAAATCTCCAACTGCTGTAAATGCAGTCGACATAATTAAACCTCCACCAAGACCTTGAACAGCGCGGAAGATAATTAATTGAATCATCGTGTTTGAAAACCCTGCACATAGTGAACCGATAATGAAAATACCGATCCCTGTTAAAATAAACGGCTTACGCCCGTAAATATCTGAAAGTTTCCCTACTAGAATAGCTGTAATACTGGAAGCTAACATAAAGCTTGTAAATACCCAGCTATAATATTCAATTCCCTGTAGCTCAGCAATAATACGTGGCAATGCAGTACCTACAATCGTTTGGTTTACGGCTGTAAACAGCATTGCTGACATAATTGCAATCATAATGGCTACTTTTTTTCGATGTTCTAAATGTTCCATATGTCTACTCCTTTCGGCAACCAAATAATTCACCTAGTGAATCATTTTTATGGCATACGTATCTCTTAGTTTGACTGTCGTTCCGAAGAACGATCAATTTTTTGAAATAATGTGTTCATAATTTGAATTTCCTCATTTGTAAAATCGTTAAACCGCTCAAAAAAGTACGCTCTTTTTTTTGCTTCAATTTCCTCAAATATAGCATGCCCTTTTTCAGTAATGACAATTTCAACAATTCTTCGATCCGCCTCTGACTTCTTTCGTTCCACGTACCCTTTAGATAAAAGCAAATCCGTCAAAGCTGTAATGTGACTAGCTGATACCTGTAGGTGCTTTGAAATATCGGTTGATTTTTGAGGACCTCCATTTCTTAACATGCGAAGAATCATAAAGGCATTAGTTGATAACTCCGAATCAAATACGCTGTTAATTTCTTGTCGAAGCTGACGAAATACGCTGCGGAACAACAACTCCATTTCATGGAGAAGCTCATGACGTTCTTTCACTACGCACGCTCCTTTCTTTATTGTTATATGATTAAAAAGTTAATAAAATATTTATTTCACTTAGTTAACTAAAATAGTTTTATCAAATAAACATGCATATCGTCAAGATAAAACTTCTTAAAACATAGTATTTTCTTTTTTCAGAAAAAAAGCCATAAAAAAACATGCTTGCAATAAGCGTAAGCATGTCTAATACGTGAATAATCCTGTTAAAAACGTTCGCCATTTGGGAGGCTTTTTCGCAGCTGCAAACTGACTGTCTTTTAAGCGTGTTTCCAACTCCTCTACTTTTGCTTGGAGCTTTGTCATCTTTTTCGTTAACTGATCAATCTCTTTTCGGTGCTCAAGAAGCTGAAACGTTACCACTTCTCCTGCCTTTTCTTCAGTTCTTTTTTCATTTTCAATCAAGCGCATTAATAGCTGGTCAATTTGACGCTGCATTTCTTGATTAGGCTCTTCCACTACTTTATTCTTCACGGACTGATAGGCTTTAAGCGTTTCTTGCAGTACAGCTACCTGAGCTTCTACATCTTGTAGCTTTTGATTGTCCGTATCATCAGCTGCTATTGAAGCTGCTACTTCTTCATGAGCTGACCACTTATCGTAAAGTTCATCCATTTGCTTTTGAAGCTGCTCAATACGATCATCGCTTGCATCAACTACTTTCACGATCGCTTGTCGATTCCGATTATTCTTAAACTCCTCAAGCTTTATAACATTTTCTTCCGTAAACTCCCAGTGTCCAGCATCATTTCGTTGAATATCAATTTCTGCAAGCTTTGCCCATTTTAAAACCGTACTCGGATGAATTCCTAACTGTTTGGCCACGTCAAGCGTTTTTATTGCCATCGTAATCCCTCCATCTTCTTGTTATACTAGCAACTTCGCTACGAAACAAAGATTCCCTTCATTCGTGACAAAACTAGAAGGGATTCGGCAAAGAAAGTGGGAATTCAACAAAATAGAGAATAAGACATCACGAAATGATTCCTTTAGAAAGATGAAGCATGAAGTTTCTAAACAAGTTAGGTGTAAGAGTAAGTGCATTTCATTGCGCTACAGCCACTCGCTTTCCGCGGGGAGGAACCTGAGCCTCCTCGCTTCGCTGCGGGGTCTCAGCCTTTCCTCTAATTCCCGCAGGAGTCGAGTGTCTTACGCTCCATTGCATTCTTTTTTAATTTTGTTTTCTGAATAAAAAACTGAATTGCTTGGATTTCACCTCTAACAGTTCCCATATATCATTGACTGAAACACTTATGTCCTAGACTTTATTAAGATTTACCAAGCACCCATTTACTCTTTGAAAATAAAATATTCGCAACCGCAAACAAACAGGCAATTACTACTCCAATACTAATCGTGACAAGCCCTATACTTGTTATGTCGAATACACCGTATAGTAGCTGTTTAATAAGCGCATATACGTTATAAACCGGTATAAGAAAATCAATGTTAGTAAATTCGTTAATGGATGTACCCACCAATAGAAAGTATGGAATGAATGCAAGCATAAGAACAGGTGAAGCATAGTTTTGCGCTTCCTTAACCGTATTTGCTAATAGGCTGAAAATAGATAGTATCATGCCTACTAGTAAGGAAAATAATACAATGCCAAGAAATAATGAAAGGCTAAATATCCCCAAATGACTGGACAGATCTAATGCATTTCCCAAATTTTTCGTAAAATATTGAATAAATACGATAAATGTCACTAAAGACAGAATACCACTTACCATGCCAAGTGTTGAAATAGCTAGCCACTTTCCTATAATTAGATGAATTTTTTTTACTGGTGTCATTAATAAAGCTTCCATCGTATTTTTTTCTTTTTCACCAGCAAACATATCATTTGCTGAAGGGAGACATCCTGCTATAATCGTCATAATAATAAGAAGAGGAGCAAACATAGAAACCATTCCAAGTGAACTATCTTCACCATTTACATTTTTTGCTTTGATTACAAACGGCGAGAGCGTTCGTTTATCCACCTCTAATTCCAGTAGCTGTTCATTTACTAAGCCTTTTTGCTGCTGTTCTAATAGTGCACTTACATAGGCATTCGCAGCATCTCCTTTCCCACTTGTAAGATCACTGTATAACGTAATTTCGGGAGAATTTAAGTTTGTCATTTGCTCAGAGAAATTTTGACTGGCCCTTATTGCAATAGAAGCTTCTCCTTCTTCAACCGCTTGTACTGGATTTTCAACTTTCATAACTTCAATACTTTTATCCTGCTTTAACCAACTAGTAACATGCCCGTCAGCTTGTTCACCAATGGCCACTGTAATTGATTTATCTTCTTTACCTGAACCATACGAGTCTACAAAATGTAACATTCCTATATTCATGACCATTGGAATCAATACACTGAGATAAATGGTTTTCTTATCGCGTAACGAATCCAGTAATTCTTTTATATATACATGCCAAATCATGTTAAGCCCCCCTTATAATACGAGACATAAAGATATAGTTTAAATCTCTGCTTTCTTCTTCTTCATATAGAGATTCATTTGTCCCGTGATATACCATTTTTCCTTTGTGTATCATAATGACAGATTCACAGAGCTGTTCAACTTCCTCCATTATGTGACTGGAAAAGATAATAGTCCTTCCTTCTTTTTTCAAACTTCGCACCAGCTCACGAAACATATTAGCAGCCGTAATATCAAGACCGGTCGTTGGTTCGTCAAACAAGATAACGTCTGGATTATGTAGAAGCGTCCTTGCAATTGCTACCTTTTGACGCATTCCTTTTGAAAATCCTCCTACTTTTCGATCCAAATAGTCGCGCATGCCGAATCGCTTCGCTAACTCTTCAATCCTTACTTTTGTTTCATGTTTACTCATTCCATAAAACTTTGCAAAATAAGATAAGTTTTCCCTTGCCGTCAAGCGGTCGTACAATCCCGTTTCCCCTCCGAACAATACACCCATTCTTTTTTTTACTTTGTTAGGATCTCTATGAATGTTAATACCTTCAATGAAAATGCTACCTTCAGATGGTTCCATAACGGTTGAAATCATTCGCAAAAGCGTCGTTTTCCCCGCTCCATTTTCACCTAAAAGGCCCACAACCTCTCCTTTTTTTATCTTGACGTTTACACTTTGAACCGCTTGAATTTTTTCTTTTTTTTCAACAAAAAGTTTAGATACACCCTTCAGTTCAATCACCTTTATACCCCTTTCCGTTCTGTTGATTGGTTTCATTTTACAAAAGAATATGGAACAAAACACCGAACCTGTCATTAAAAGGTCATTTCCTGTCACGAAGCGTACCTTTTCACTTCTCAGACATGGTAAAATAATGAAGAAACTTTTAATGCATGTGAGGGTCTGATATGAAGGTTGGATTAGTAGATGATGAAAAGTACGATTTAGAAAAGTTAAAATTATCGTTAAAAAACGCAGATAATCTTGAAATTATTTTTGCAACAAGTGATGCTGAAGAAGCGTACGAAGAAATTAAAAAAGACGAAATTGACTTGCTCATTACAGATATTGAAATGCCTTTGCTTTCAGGATATGAATTAGCCGATTTTATAAATAGCTACGCGCTAAATATTAAAGTCATTTTTGTTACGGGCCATACAGGCTTTGCGGTACACGCTTTTGAATTGAACGTTTTAGACTACATCATGAAACCTTACTCGAAAGAGCGATTATTTAAAGGCATTAATCGATTTTTACAAATTAACGAACCTCAAGGTAGGAAGGATAAGCTTGTCTTAAAACAAAAAAATGAAATGCAAATCATTGATAAAAAAGATATTATTTTTGCTGAACGAACGGGAAGATCAACTACAATTTTTACAACAACAGGAGACTATTCTACTTATCTATCGCTAAATGATTTAGAAAAAGAGCTCAACAAGTCTCATTTCATGCGTTCACATCGTGCTTTTATTATTAATGTTCAATATGTAAAAAATTTTTCTCTCTATACGAAGCACTCTTATTCAATTTCATTTCAACAAACGAACCAAACCGCCCTAATCACTAAAAGCAATTTAGATCGTTTACAGCGGAATTTTTTCTAAAGGAGCTTTTTTATGAAGTACCTCTTATCGATAACTACTCTATGCTCCACTGTTATTTTGCTTAGCAAGCCCCTACCTGCTATCGCTCTTGCATTTATATGGACAGTAGTTTGGACCAGCGTGTATATCTATATAAAACAAGTTACGTTTGAGATTTCTATTTCATTGGTAGCATTTACTTTGTCAATTTGTATAGTAAGCGGTATATGGATTTCTGATTCCTCTATTGTGTCGCTGCTGCTGTTAGCTGTTTTATTAATTTACTATTTCGAAACGGCGAAACTCCATAAACAAATATACCTGACGAATAAGCGTGAAATGGCAGCAAGCTCTGAGCTTTCAAAGACGAACGACTCGTTTCAACAAATACGAGGAGAGCGACATGATTTTATGAAACATATAAGCGCTGTATCCTATCTTATCGATAGCAACCAATATGAAAAAGCTAATGAGTATATTAAACACTATGTCGACGCACTGTATAACACAAATACATACATGAAAGGGGAAAGCGGACATATCGCTTCAGTTCTATATCAATGGAAGCAGCAGGCAGTTCAACATAACATCGAGCTAGTATTTCAGCTTGATTACCCACTGTCACAACTTCCTATTTCAAAGCTTGATCAAATGAACTTGCTAATCAATCTTCTAGAAAACGCCTTTGATGCAGCTGTCTGTACTGATAAAAAGCAGATTAAAATCACATCATTTGTAAAAAGTGGTATTTACATACTGGAAGTGACCAATTCAACCCCATCACTCTCTAATGAACTTCAGGACCAACTCTTTAAACAGTTTAATCAAACCACCAAGCTAGGTAGCCACGAAGGTCTTGGTACATTTGTCATTCATGAACTAGTTCAGCAATATAACGGTTACTTAGATTACCTTTATCAAAACCAACGATTAACCATTAAAGTTAAATTTCCAATTGTTGTTTAATTTTCTTCAATGAATTTGCTATTAATGGTACAAACTAATGATGCATACTAGAAAAGATTCATCCTATGAAATCCTATGTAAAATAATATTCTTTTTTAATTAAATGTCTTGCATTTATCTCTAAAAACGAATATTATATATCATGTTGCTTTTAATGTTCGTTATTTTTGGAGGTACTTATGTTTAAGTTACGAGAAGCTAACACGAATGCTAAAACAGAGGTTTTAGCTGGAATTACTACATTTTTAACAATGGTTTATATCGTGGTTGTAAATCCTGTAATTTTATCAGATGCAGGTGTACCATTTGATCAAGTATTTATGGCAACCATCATTTCAGCTGTGATTGGTACACTGTGGATGGCACTTGCCGCTAATTATCCAATTGCAATTGCGCCAGGTATGGGATTAAACGCATATTTTGCATACTCTGTTGTCGGTTCACACGGTAACATCGATTATAGAATTGCTTTTGCGGCCGTGTTTGTCGCAGGTCTTATTTTCGTTATTTTGTCGCTCACGCCGTTTCGTGAGAAATTAATTGAAGCCATTCCAGGAAACTTAAAGCATGGAATTACAGCTGGTATTGGTCTTTTCATCGCCTTTGTCGGCCTTCGTTCAGCAGGTATTATTGTCGCAAACGAATCCAATCTTGTTGGCTTAGGAGATCTTCAATCTCCTGGCGTTGTACTTACTTTAGTTGGATTGGCTATTACGATTGCGTTATATGCAATGAATATCAACGGCGCGTTGTTTTTCGGTATGCTCATTACAGCCGTTATCGCCCTTTTCACAGGTCAACTTTCTTTTGACCAAGGATTTGTATCTGCCCCTTCTCTACCAGAAGGACTTTTAATTACAAACCCGCTAACTGCGTTTGGTGACGTTATTCAGCATGGTTTGTATGCTGTTGTATTTTCTTTCTTACTAGTAACCATTTTTGATACGACAGGTACAATGATTGGTGTAGCACAGCAAGCAGGATTAATGAAAGATAACCATATGCCAAAAGCACGTCAAGCTCTTCTTGCAGATTCTTTCGGTACATCAATTGGTGCAATGTTTGGAACAAGCCCAACAACTGCTTTCATTGAATCTTCAGCTGGTGTTGCTGCAGGTGGACGTACAGGTTTAACTGGCGTAACCGTAGCTCTTTTATTCATTGTTGCTGCATTCTTCAGTCCGCTTGTAAGCGCCGTTTCAGGTATTGCAGCGATTACGTCTCCGGCTTTAATCATTGTAGGTAGCTTAATGATGGGCTCTATTGCAAAGATTAACTGGAGTGAGTTTGATGAAGCATTTCCTGCTTTTCTTGTCATCTTAACAATGCCTCTGACATCAAGCATTGCAACTGGAATTGCGCTAGGATTTATCTCACATCCACTAATGAAGATTGTAAAAGGTAAAGCAAAAGAGGTTCATCCACTTGTTTATGTATTTGCTGTCTTATTCTTATATCAACTTGTGTTTTTACCACATTAAAAGCGGTGCTTATGCATCGCTTTTTTATTTTGAGATCCATTGGATTTAAGTGGCATCTCTTTCGTTATTTGGTATACTGAATATACAGAAAACGTCTTCATTGAAAGGAGCTTCACATGAAAAAACAGCTTGGCACGCTTATGTTTGTCCTATTTATGATCTTTGTCGGATTCGGCATCATTATTCCGATTGTGCCAGAAGTCATTCGCACAACTGGAGCTAGCTCGGTTAACCTTGGACTTTTAATGGCAAGCTATTCCATCGCATCTTTTCTAACCGCTCCATTTTGGGGGAGTCTATCTGACCGAAAAGGTAGAAGACCCGTTCTTCTGACGGGCTTAGTTGGATTTAGCGCTAGTTTCTTTATTTTTTCATTTGCTAATGACTCACTCGTTCTGATGTACATATCACGTATTCTTGGAGGTTTATTTGCCGGAGCGGTTATTCCATGTGCATTTGCTTACGCTTCTGATATTACTACGGAAGAAAATCGTACAAAAGCAATGGGGCTTTTAGGAATGACGATTGGGCTTGGCTTTATTTTTGGACCGGCGTTAGGTGGATTGCTATCGTCCGTTAGCTTATTTTTCCCGTTTACCATTTCGGGGATATTAGCACTGATTATGACAACCTTTGCTTTTTTCGCACTGCCAGAATCACTGCAGCGAGAAAAGATTTCTCAGGAAAAGAAAACTACGCTGCAAGATTTCAATACGGATTTTAAAGGCGCAATGAAGTATTTATATTTACTCTCCTTTTTTGGAACGTTTACGCTTGCTGGCCTTGAAGCAACTTTTCAATTTTTTCAAATTGAACGAATTGATGTAACCCCTACAATGATCGGCTGGATGTTTATGGCGAGTGGACTTACGCAAGCTGTTATTCAAGGCGGCGTTTTACAGCGCTTTAAGCAAGGAAATGAAAAAAAATTAATTGCTGTTGGGTTAATTGTCTCAGCTGTCGGATTTGCGTCCATTTTATTTTCATCCAATTTATTTAACGCAACGGTTTTTCTTTGCATCTTTACGGCTGGTAATGCCCTTATTCGCCCTTGTGTACTCGCTCTGATTACCCTTAAAACGAATATTGGCTACGGGTCAGCTTCAGGTATTAATTCATCAATGGATAGCTTAGGAAGGATTTTCGGGCCTCTGATGGGAGCTTTCGCTTTTGAACTAAACAGCATGTATCCATTTTTAATTGGAGCGATATTAACATTTAGTGCGCTCCTTCTGCTTCAGCGTCATATTACACTGGATTATTCACCCAATGAAATAACGCCTAGCTCTTAAAAAGAAAAGACTTTAGTCTTATTGGCTAAAGTCTTTTCTTTTTAAGAACATATAAGCAAAACTAAAACCAGCGCCAATCTTTCATTTCGACACTGCTTTTTAAAACGTAACTGCTTCAGTGTATACGACCTCTTTGTTCTTATCGAATATTTTCACCATATACTTACTATCCAATGCTTCTTCAATTGAAAAGAATTGAGCGATTCATCTTTTGCTAATTCAAGAGAATCAAGTAGTTCGCCTTTGTCTCCGTATAAGTTCACTTTTTTTACATGAGGTACTTTTTCTAAGGAGCGCATTACTCCTATGTAGTTACCTTGCTTTCCTTCCAATGTATTAATTATACTATCTTCCATTCCCTTTTCGAATTTCAGATTGGCGTGACCGTCAAATTCAATAACGCCAAATGTGTGATTGGCTGTTTCGTAAAAAGCTAGCAATACGCTTTCACTAGGTTGCGGCGTTGTTTACAGAAGCACGTTTAATTTTTCTGATTTTTTATATTCATTAAATTCCTCCGTTAATTGCTCTTGTTGGTTACTGCATGCTGATAGACATAGAAGAGAGAGGGTGAACAAACGTCCAAATAGCTTTTTGAGACGAAACCTCCACTTTTAATTACCTTAATAACAATATTTTTACATAAATTAAAAAATATGTTTTTTATATAACTTTTATACGCTGAAAATGGAAGAACTTCTTTGGCCTTTGTTCATAAAAGATTTATACTAACGTCATAGCACAAAGGAGGTTTTTTGATGGATATTTACTTTGATCATCTCGTTCATTTCTCCCCAGACCCTCATCAAGCTCAGCGTGATATGAAAGCACATGGCATACAAGTAATTGAAGGAGGGCAGCACGAAAGCTGGGGAACATATAATACCCTCGCTTACTTTCAACTTTCTTACATTGAATGGTTAAGTTTTCATTCACTAAATACACCACCTGGTGCCACCAATACTCCACTGATTCATCGCTTACACCAAGAACAAACTTCTACAGGACAATTTGGACACTTGGCATTTCGCACCTCAAATCTACACATGCTTCAACAACAGCTTTATGAAAAAGGGTTTCACATGGATACGATTATTGATGCTTCTCGTAAAACAAAAAATGGAGAGCTCTTGAAGTGGAAAATGGGCTTTCTAAAAGATCCTAACCCAACCTCTCTTCCTTTGCCCTTTTTTATCGAGTGGGAGCAAAGCGATCAAGAGCGCATAAAATCCCTGCAATCTGCATTTGCTCATCCATTAGGCTACCTTCATATGGATGCTATATACTGCGCTGTACACGATGTCAAGGCCACTGCTAGGAAGTGGGCTCACTTATTGGATGCTAACATGGGGGAGAGTTACAACGACCCATCGCTTCAAGCTACCTGCCTAAAGCTATATACAAATGATGTAACATTCATTTTTTCCCAAGCAAACCAAGGCATTGTAAACGATACGTTATATAAAGTCGGCGAGCGACCTTTTATTGTAAAATGCACAAATAGCAACGTGGAAACTAACTGTAAGGTTCAAGGCGGGACGTTTTGGTTCAGAAAATAACGAAAGAGCTTATATCGCGTTTCTCGCTCGATATAAGCTCTTTTTTCTTTGGCGACTTATTCCTTCAGTACATAAGAAAAAGCGTAGAAACGAGCTCCTACGCTTTTATTCATCGTCCTCTAAGAAGTCCAGTACGCGATCAATAAATTGTTCGCTACCTTCATCATTTCCATGTTCAATCAACAGCTCCATGCTAAACCTCCTTTTTAAATTGTTCGAATATTCTTGTTTTATACCTTACCACAATTTCAACCAAGTTGTAACGGTTATTTTGTGTAAAAATTTCGACAAATACCCTCCCTTTTCAACGAAAAACGAAAAGAAAGAAGATAAGCATCTTACCATGATTGTAGACATGACTGCAATTGATATGAATACAGCTTTAAGCGTATGTACCTTTTAGCCATCCAACTCGCTTCAATTTTGCTATGCAAGCTTCTTTTAAGTCTTCTTCTGTGTAGCTCTCCACTACTTTGCAATCAATTCCAATAGCGTACGTATCTTTCTCGCTCTTCACGACAATTTCGTAAAACGTCTCAAGCTTTCTACAGGTAAAATCATTAATTTCCCTCACTTGCTTTAAAACATCGTTTAGTACTTCTTCATGATTCTTTATAATTGTTTGTGTCATCCGTATCTCTCCTTCTACTAAAATTAAAAAAGCTCATTTTGCTTTAGATGCAAAATGAGCTTTCACCCGTCTTATCACCCAAAGCTAATGCTTTGCTGGTAGGAGCACCTTACATTGGTAGGTTGCTGTGGAGTCGTAGAGCCAGATCTCTCGTCCACTCGTGATAACTTTTTAAATTAGATTTCATTATACCAAATATCTCCTGTTTAGCAAGATTATTTTTTAAATTTTTCTTTTTTTCAGTTTTGTCACTCTTTTTAATCTATGCGTAGTAAAGCAAGAATATTTTCTTTTCTTTAAGTAAAAACTAATAAAAAACGTGATGTAAGTCATTAATTAAGCTCTCAGCCTTTTTTTCTGATTATTCTTTCATTTGACCAAACTCTACCTTTGCTTATAAAATGAAGATTTGTAGAAAGGAGCACGAAAAACTATATGTATACGTATCAAATTGGCAATCAAACAATTGACTACAAAATTAAAGTCGTTCCAAATAAAACCGATATTACGGTCCAAATTTGTGACAATGAAGGGGTAACCGTAATTATCCCACGAGGCCTAAACGAGCACAACGTTCGCTCTGTTATTTCTCGTAAAGCGACTTGGATTTTAAAACAACTCAACGGTGGTAACCAACCAACTGAAACAAAAAAACCGGCTGCAAAAAAAGCTGAGAACAAACCTACAGCTGCACCTAAAGCAAAAACGGCATCTTTTGAAAACGATGACAAATTTTCATATTTAGGCCGTCAGTATCGCTTAAACATTGTTCGTGATGATGTTGAGCAACCTGAGATGACGTTCCGCGCTAAATTTATCGCAACAGTGCCATCATCTTGGTCTGAACAAGAAACAAACGAAGGAATTCAAAGCCTTTTAACAGAATGGTACCAAGGACGAGCAGGTGAAAAATTCAACGAAGCATTAAAAGCAGTGAAAAAGCAAGCAGCAGATGCACCTGACTCTGTAGCGTGGAAGGAACTGCAAGATACATATGCAACGATGGAAAACGGTGAGCTAGTATTAAACTGGCGTCTACTTCTAGCACCATTAACAACAATTGAATATGTGATTGCTTCACAATTTACAGATGCAGACTCATTATTTGAAGATGCAGCAGAGCGTAAACAATGGTTAGAAGAAAACAGCTTACAAGCATTCTAATCAGCTAACAGAAAAACACCCATCCTAAACCAAACAAAGGATGGGTGTTTTTTTTTTGCAATTTGTGTTTTATTAAAACTTAATGATAATAAAAAATGTTTATAGTTGAATAATATAGGTTAAGTATATGTAAAGGCAGTATAAAATTTAATTTTGCTCCTTTATCTATCTTCAGAAAGGATGTGCACCTAATGAAAGGACAAAGCTTTTTCATTTTAGGTCTTATTTTCGCTCTTATTATTGCTATCTTAGCTGTCATTAACAATGAGCCAGTTCAATTTAACTACGTCTTCGGCTCACAAGACTGGCCACTTATTTTAATTATTTTAACATCTGCTGTATTCGGTGGTGTCGTCGCTGCTTCGCTAAGTTTTGTTAAAATAACTCAGCTTAAAAGCAAAAACAAGCAACAAACAAAACGAATTGCAGAACTAGAAACGCAAATAGCCGCTCACTCAGAACCACAAGCTGATCCAGAAAAGCCTCTATCAACGCAAGGGGAACCATCAGCTTAATATATAAGTATACACCCCCCTGCCTTCCCAGCACTACGGGAAGGCAGGGGTTTTTGGCTTTTCTTCCCCCTTATGATCATTCATTAACTAAAGGATGTATCAGCTATGTCAGTAGCCTGTGAGTGAAACGGGAAATGCGTGACTCCTGCAGGACTAGCGAGCGCTCTGAGACCCCGCAGTTTACGAGGAGGCTTAGACCGAGCCCTGCGGAAAGCGAACACGCCGAAGTGGAAATCACGACTCATTCAGTGCGTTCTTTCCCTCTTCCACACCCAAACAACACATAGAGACTGCTCGTGTTCTATTCCAAAAGCCCGTGAGTGGAACGGAGGATGTGAGACTCCTGCAGGACTAGCGAGCGCTCTGAGACCCCGCAGTTTACGAGGAGGCTTAGACCGAGCCCTGCGGAAAGCGAACACGCCGAAGTGGAAACCACGACTCATTGCGTGCGTTCTTTCCCTCTTCCACACCCAAACAACACATAGAGACTGCTCGTGTTCTATTCCAAAAGCCCGTGAGTGGAACGGAGGATGTGAGACTCCTGCAGGACTAGCGAGCGCTCTGAGACCCCGCAGTTTACGAGAACGCTCAGACCGAGCCCTGCGGAAAGCGAATAAGCCGCAGGGGAAATCACAACTCGTCGCGTGCGTTCTTTCCTTCTATGAAAATATAAATAACCCCATATACAAATGGAAATCTTTAGCCAACAATGGTACAATCAATTCTGTTCTTTATTCTTCTAATATCATTTAACCAAACGATTTACTTAACAAAGAAGGTGCTCTTATATTGAGAAAAACTCGCATAAAACGAGAAATCATAATCTATTGCTCTATCATTCTCGGAACGCTTCTCTTTTCTCTTATTGTGCAACAGTATTTCTTTCAGCCTTATACCGTTAAAGGAGACTCTATGAATCCTACGCTTCAAGAAGGCAACCGCATTATTATTAATAAACTAAGCAACTATCAACGCTTCGATCTCGTCGTTCTTCACTCTCCCCATGACCAGGACGAGTATCTCGTTAAACGAATAATCGGTGTTGCAGGCGAAAAGATTGAATACATTGATGACCAGCTCTATATTAATAACCAAGAAGTAAGTGAACCCCACTTACATAAATACCTACAGCATATCCCAACATACGAACGCTTCACCGAAAACTTCTCTACCGAAGAACTCGTAAATGACGGCACCATTCCTCACGGTTTCGTACTTGTACTTGGAGACAACCGTCGAATAAGCCGTGATGGCCGACACTTCGGATTAACACCTGTCTCGGACATTGTGGGTGAAGTCAACGTGAAATATTGGCCTCTCACTGATATCAAACTAATGCACTAAAAAAGGAGCGGTATCCGCTCCTTTTTTAATTCCCCTTCTCTTCGTACAGCTCAAGTGGAAGGCCGTCTGGATCTGCAAAAAACGTAAATAATCTTCCAGTTAATTCATCCACTCGAATCACTTCTACTTCAATGCCTCTGCTCTCTAACTCTATTTTTGCTGCTTGAACATCTTCAACGGCAAACGCCAAATGTCGAAGACCACAGGCCTCTGGTTGTGATGGACGAGACGGAGGATTTGGAAACGAAAACAACTCAATTTGCACTCCTGGCGCTAGCTCTAAGTCTAGCTTATACGAGTCACGATGCTCTCTATATGTCTCTTCTAAAATACGTGCTCCTAGCTTTTCTACATAAAAAACTTTCGATTGCTCATAGTCACTTGCAATAATTGCTACATGGTGAATTCTCTTAAACTCCATTCTTACCCCTCCTATGTAATCAATGCTTTCATGATAACCGAGCATCTATAAAAAGAAAAGAATCATTTACTTTTTTAGGAAATCCACTTCCTTCTTAACCTTTTACTCATTAAATTGTTTTTTTGTCATCAAACATAGTTTTATAGTATACTATTTTTTAAATCAATTTTTGAGCGACTATACTATTTATTTCTATTACTACTTGAAAGGAGGTGGTTTTCTGATGGGGTTGCGATGCATAAAGTTAGCAAACTTGCAGAGATGGCATTTATAACAAAGCGCACGATGAATTATTACACAGAAGAATTACTCGTACATTTTCGTCTTGTTGAAGCTTTGAAACAAAGAGGACGTTTCTTTAGAAACAGTAAGCAACAATTAGAAAATACATCCCCTATAGAAAACAAGTCCTCCTTCATAACGACGAGCTTACGCACAAACAACGTCATGAAGAGCGCAGGTGAAAAAGGTGTGTTGGGCAATGTTTGTCAAAAACATTCTCACGTACTCGTTTATCATGCTCTCGGCGTAATTTTGATTATTTACAGGAGGTGTTTACTTACTTTGCTCTTGCAGAGTAAGTATGTTCATTGATAACCATTAATTTAATTTTAGTTGCCTTTTTAATTGCTTTAACTGCTTATTTTGTTGCGACAGAGTTTGCGATTGTAAAACTTCGTAGCTCTCGTGTCGATCAGCTCGTAGCAGAAGGTCGAAAAGGAGCGGCTGCAGTAAAAACCGTAACAACTCACTTAGATGAGTACTTATCAGCATGTCAGCTCGGTATTACCATTACAGCACTCGGGTTAGGGTGGCTGGGTGAACCAACGGTTGAGCGCATTCTGAACCCTGTGTTTGCTGACCTTGGGGTACCGTCTTCCGTTTCACACGTGCTTTCGTTTGTAATTGCTTTTGCGTCAGTTACGTTTTTCCACGTCGTTGTCGGAGAATTAGCACCGAAAACGGCAGCAATTCAAAAAGCTGAAACGGTGACGCTTCTATTTGCACCACCGTTAATTGCCTTTTATAAGGTCATGTTTCCTTTTATTTGGTTACTTAACGGCTCAGCTCGCTTATTAACAGGCTTATTCGGGTTAAAACCAGCCTCAGAGCACGAGCTAGCACACAGTGAAGAAGAGCTTCGCATCATCTTGTCAGAAAGCTACAAAGGTGGCGAAATTAATCAATCTGAATACAAATATGTAAACAACATTTTTGAATTTGACAATCGTGTTGCTCGTGAAATCATGGTACCACGAACCGAAATGGCCGTTGTTTCTGAAGACGATACGATTGAAGAATTTTTAAAAGTAGCCGTAGAAGATCGCTATACTCGTTATCCGATTACCATTGATGGAGATAAAGATAATATTATCGGACTTGTGAACATCAAAGAAATTCTAAACGATGTGGTTTTAAATGATGCTGTGCGCAATCAGCCTGTCAAAGCATATATGAAACCAATTATTCAAGTCATTGAATCGGTCCCAATTCATGATTTACTACTATCCATGCAGAAACAGCGTACTCATATGGCAGTGCTAATTGATGAATACGGCGGTACGGCTGGGATTGTAACGGTTGAAGATATCTTAGAGGAGATTGTTGGCGAAATCCGCGATGAGTTTGATACAGATGAAAAGCCATATGTTCAAAAGGTTAGTGAACAACACTTTATCTTCAATTCAAAAGTACTGCTTGATGAAGTAAATCAGCTGTTAGACATTGAACTTGAACATGAAGATATCGATACGCTTGGTGGCTGGATGCTTGTTCAAAACATTGATATTCAAGAAAATGAATCCTTAACTTTATACGGGTATGAATTCACAGCAAAAGAAATGGATGGACATCAAATGAAAGAAGTAGAAGTTCGTCAATTAGCTCGGGAAGAAAGTGAAACAGCACAACCGGAAACTACAGAGGTTGAAATGTAAGAAAGCATTAAGTAAATAGAGCTTTGACTAATAGAAAAGGGTTTAAATCATGAAAATAAACTGATTTAAACCCTTTTTTCTATTTAACGATTATTGCCTGAAATAATTAACAATCGTTTGATTAAACTTATCTTTTTCTTCCTCTTGTAAAAGCAACCCGCTGTCTTTAAAAATTGATACCTTTACGCTCGGATTTAGCTGAACAAACTTTTGCAAATTGCTAATGGGATTAAAGCGTGCTTTTTGTCCCCATAAAATAAGAACTGATTGAGTAATAAACGGAAAAATCGCTTGAATATTAATATTAGCAAAACCAGCTACGAATGAAGCAGGAGCATAGTTAGCATTTGGACACTGGTGAGATGCTCGGTAAAAATCTTCTAATACTTCTTCAGTGACAAGCTCTGGCTTTGTGTAAAACAATGTTTTCAACTGATATTCAATACTTTCTTTAGAAGAAAAAGCATTGTAGACACCATTTCCTACAAAAGGCTGTGTAAACGTATTAAACGTTGTTAGACTGGATTCACACGGTTCGGTATCATTACTCCCTATTCCAGAAGGCGTAATAAGAGCAATCTTTCGAATTAACTTTGGATAATAGTAAGCCACGTATAAACAATACGCAGCAGGTAAGTCCCGGCTTAACACATAGGCTGGCTTTTGAATAACTTGCTGTATAAATTCAGCAATTGCCTGTATGAACACGGTTGGCTTATAGACGATAGGCAACTTTTCTGAGCGTCCAAAACCGGGTAGCTCTAATGCATATACTTTAAAATGCTTAGCCAATACATCTATATTTTCTCTCCAAGTAGCATTTGATGCCCCTAAGCTTACGCTATGTATGAGCAATAGAGGCTTGCCTTCTCCTCTTACAATATAATACAACTCTCCTACATTGCTTTTAAATTTCTTTTCTTCCCCACCTAAAAAATTTCTTGGAATCGACAAACAAAGGGGTTCATATAAGGTGCTCATCTCTTACTCCTTTCACCTTGACTTTCTCCACCTTTTCAATTTATGATATGTCCCCGTAGATTATTTCTTTTCATCAGTAAAAGCATGCTACATGTTGGGTTTAGCACCAATCCTCTTTTTATATTGTTTTTATTGATTCGTAAAGCTCTTTAAATTAACCTCTTCAAAATGCGTAGCTACAGCGTCTACTACAAGGGGACCTTTCTGTAACACTTTTGTACTTTTGAATTTTGAAAAGCCATCTCCACCTTCTTGTAAGTAGTTTGATAAAGCAATCGTATACGTTTGAGTCAGTTCAATCGGCTCACCGCTTTCTGCTTTAATTTCTTCAATCCGCTCACCAAACGGCGCTAATTCATTCCATTCCACTGTAATGCCAGCTGTTTGTAAAGCTGCATCATATTTTTCACTCCACTGCTGCTCTAATACTTCATATAGCTCCTTACCTGTTAGCTCAATTTTGACCAGGTGATGCTCAAAGGGAAAAGCCGTATACAACTCTTTTTTCGTCACGTCTCCCTTAGGAAGGCTTGCTCGAATTCCTCCATGATGGACAAGTGCGATATCCGCCTGCATTTCTTTTCTGCTTGCTTCTGCCACAAGCTGAGCAAGAGGCGACTCAGCCCTCTCATTTTTTTTACGTGTCAGCTTATAAGGAAGCGTTCCGATAGTTTTACCTGCATGCGTACCAAGCTGATCCTTATACGTTTGTAAAAGCGTCATTACCTTTGGGTCTGGCTTTACAGATTTATGTTCTACAGGTACAATTTCCGCTTGTTTGTAGGTAATCTCTTCAGTACGCTTATCAATCCCCAGCTCAACTTGTGAAAAAGCTTTTCCATAGGAGTAAGCCTGAACGAGAAGTTTATCATCAACAATGGTATTAGCATACTGGTGATTGTGAGCTCCAAACATGACGTCTACTTCATCATCTACTTTATATGCCATTTCAGCTAAATCTTCCTTTGGATTACCACCGTTTTGATCTGAGTTTACTGCAATATGTGCTAGAACTACAATGGAACGTACCCCCTGCTCTTTCAGTTGCTGTGCACTTTTATTAATGGCATTTACTTCATCTGTAATTACGACTTCTTGGCGGCTATTTGACAGTACAAAATCGTTTGTATCCGTCGTGACAACTCCAATAAAGCCAATCTTGATTCCATTTATTTTCTTAATGATATATGGGGGAAACACAGTTTTTCCGGTTTTTTTATCTAAAACGTTGGACGAAATGTACTTTGCCGTCGCTCCTTTAAAGCGCCCGGTTTTTTCATGATATCCACCATGAATTAAGCGTTTCATTTCTGCTACTCCACGATCAAATTCATGGTTGCCTGGAGTACCAATATTAACGTTTAGCAAATTCAAGAATTCAATTGTTGGTTCATCATTAAATAACGAAGAAATAGGAGGACTCCCACCGACCATATCACCGATGTGAACGAGAAGCGTGTTCGGGTTTTTTTCTTGGTATGCTTGTAAATGAGAAGCGAGATATTCAGCTCCTCCTACTTTCTTGCCTTGGAGCTGCTGGTATTGATCTAACTGACCGTGAAGATCGTTTATACCTAAAAGCTGTACGTGGATTAAATCATTAGATGAGGCTGTAAAATGCGTTTGAAAAGCATGGTGATACGTAGTAAACAATAAGATGCCTACAAGTAAAAGCATCGCTACTCGCTGAAATAACATCATTTCATATCCCCTCCTCATGCTGTTACCGTTAGGCTATCATAAAAGCATTAAGGAAATATGAACCATATGTAAAGACGAACATAACAAAAAGCGCATCAGCTAACCTGACACGCTTTTATCATGAAAATAAAATACTTTTTTCGACTTGCTTTAACTGATAAAAGTAACCTTTCTTACTCATCAGCTCAGAGAATGACCCAACTTCAACTAC
Source organism: Bacillus sp. CBEL-1 (assembly GCF_004348885.1). NCBI lineage: Bacteria > Bacillati > Bacillota > Bacilli > Caryophanales > Bacillaceae > Bacillus > Bacillus sp. CBEL-1. The sequence goes on from NZ_SBIM01000003.1 coordinate 785,040, forward strand.
TTTTCCTTCATCCATAACCATAATTTGATCCATATGTTCTAAACCAGCAAGACGGTGACTAATGAAGATAAGCGTTGCGTCCTTTGCTTTTTGTGTTAGTTCACCAACCACTTTTTGTTCCGTTAGCAAATCCATTGATGAGAATGGCTCATCCAATAGCCAAATTCGACCTTTTTTCAAAAAGGCTCTAGCCATTGCTAACTTTTGACGCTCGCCTCCAGATAGATTTTCACCTTTTTCTAATATACGATCATCAAGCTCATACGCATGTAGCTCCACTGCTTGTAACGCTGCTTGTAACTCAATATCAGACGCGTCATCATTTGCGAGCAGGAGGTTTTCACGAACCGTTCCGTAAAAAAAGTGGTTTTCCTGCATCACGACATTCGTATAGTTCCACAAATCCTCTTGTTCAACATTCGCTAAGCACTCTTGATTAATAGCTATGGTGCCTGAGGTAGGCTCGTACAGCTTGACGAGTAGCTGAAATAAAGTAGATTTGCCACAACCACTCGGTCCCACAATTGCTGTTTTTGAGCGAGCTGGAAACGTAGCAGAAACATCATTCAGTACGTTGCGATTTCCATAAGCAAATGATAGATTTCTCACCTCTATGTCCATCGGTTCATCTTGAAGAACTGATGAACTGGGCTTCTCTACTTCTTTCACGTTGCCCGTCACGGAAAACAGCTGCGCCGAAGAGCGGCGGCTATCTTCAAAGTGAGTCGGAAATGCAGACATTGGAACGGCATACTCAAATACATTCAGACCGATCATAATAAGCATCGCTAAAAATAACCCGTCCAGTTCCCCTCGCGTGACGTCATAAACACCTACTAAGGTTACAGCCCAGCACACAAACATGGAAATGACTAAGCTCCACGATTGGCTTGCGTTTTCTGCTTCTTGCTTTCGTGCTTGAGCGCGCAAATAACGCGTAGATAATCCCGTGAGCCTTTCTTGCTTTTCCTTTACTTTTTGGTGAACTTTTAAATCTCTAAATCCGTATAAAAACTCCGCTGTTTCTGCCGATAGCTCACTTCTTAACTCTTGAGTAGAGGCTTTTAAGCGCTGCTGCCTCCACGCTGCAAGCACTGGTACAACAAGTCCTGTTAGGAGCATTCCCGCAGCAAGAGTCAGGCTAATCCAAACGGAGTAAAATGATGTAAAGAAAATCGTGCTAATGAATACAAAGAAAAAAACAACTGGCGGGTAAAATACGCGCAGGAAAAAGTTTTGTAAATTTTCTACGTCTCCCACAATTCGTGCCAATAAATCTCCGCTCCGATATTGATGAAGTACGCTTGGCATGAGCGGTTCTAATTTTTCAAAAAAGCGCACGCGCAGATTTCCGAGAATTGTAAAAGTTGCTCGGTGTGAATAATAGCGCTCCGCATATTTGGTCACAGCTTTTGCAATGCCAAACAACTTTAAAAGCGCAAGCATAACCGTTAACGTATACAGCGGTGGAATAAGGGCTGCTTTGGAGATAACATACCCGCTTGCACCGAATAAAGAGATGCCGATAATCCCTGCTAATACACCGAATATCGTCGTATATACAATATCCTTTTTTTCTTTCAGTACAATTGTGCTGATGGTCAGTAAGTTTCTCATCTAACACTCTCTCCTTGCTGTGCTTGCATCATGTGACGGTAGCTGGCAACGCGCGTCATTAATTCATGATGCGTTCCTGAATCAATCACTTTTCCCTCTTGCAAATAAACGATTTGATCTGCATTTCGAATCGTATAAAGTCGGTGAGCAACGGTAATCATGGTTGCTCGTTCACTTAGTTCTTTAATCGAAGATTGTAGAATTTGTTCGGTTACTAAATCCAGACCGGTTGTTGGTTCATCAAATACAATAATAGAAGGTTGTTTAATAAAGGCTCTAGCCAACGCAAGGCGCTGTTTCTCACCGCCAGATAAACCTCTTCCCCCTTCACCTATCAACGTATCAAAGCCCGCTTCCATTGACTGAATAAGAGGTAGGAGCCCCGCTTTTTCGGCTGCTTTTATAAGTTCTGCTTCCGTCACTGGCGTTTGTGTACCAAGGCAGATATTTTCTTTAATCGTTCCAGAAAACAAATAAGGATGCTGAGAAATATAGCTGATGGCTTCAAACCAACTGCTTTCACTAATGTCAGCTCGCTGTTTTCCGTTAATGATTACTTGTCCTTGTGTTGGATCAATTAAGCCTGAAATCAATCGAAGTAGCGTTGTTTTTCCCGATCCGTTCGGGCCGATAATCGCTACTTTTTCAAACGGTTTAATGGTTAACGAAACGTCTCTTAATGAAAATGTTCCTTCTTGATACGAAAAATGAACATCATTCAGCAAGATAGGAGCAGGCTGATCTTGTTTTAATTTATTATTCCCCCACTTTACTCCGCGTGCGGAAGCAGCAAGCTCTTCTTTGATTTTATTCGTTGCTCCGATGCTACCTCTTCCAGCGTGAAATGCACTACCTAAATCTCGAAGCGATAGATAAAAATCCGGTGCTAGAATTAAGATAAAGAACGATGCGAAAAACGTAATGTTTTCAAATACCACAAGACGTAACCCAAGCTCAAAAGCAATGAGACCAACGCTTAGCATCGCAATAAATTCAAGTGCCAGCGAGGATGAAAATGCCGTTTTTAAAACATCCATTGTCGCATCACGAAATTCAAAACTCTTCTCTTTCATCTTGTCTTTTTGTAACTTTGCTTTTCGCATGAGTTTCAGCGTTGTTAATCCTTGCAAGACATCGAGGAAATGACCTGAAAAAGCCGTCATTTTTTCCATTTGAACATCCGCTTTTTTTTGCGTTTTTAACCCGATTACAATCATATAAATCGGGAAAAATGGTGCGGTTATCATCATGAGTAACCCTGAAAACCAATGCTGCGTAAACACGGCAAGCAAGATAATCAACGGCAAAATGCTCGTTTGGATGACCTGTGGAATATAGAAACTAAAGTAATTATCCACTTCATCAATCGCATCCATCGCTATGCTCGCTTTTTTACCTGTTTGGCCGCTCAACGACGCTTGCAGAGGGTTGTTTGCGTATTTTTCCAAAAGCTCTTCTCGGATTTCCCCCTTCACTTTTTCACCCAGCTTAATTCCTAGTTTTCTTGATAGGTAGATAAACAGCACACGAGCAATTAAGACAATTAGTAAATAAACAAAAGAAGGAAGCACGTCTTGAAACGACGCGTCCTTCAAGAAGATTTGGTCGACGATGTACACAAAGAAATACGCTTGGCCAACTAACATCACACCGTTTAACACCGATGATAGGATGAGCGGAACCATCATTCTTTTATGTGCAAATGCTCGTTTTCTCAGCAGCTCCATACACAATCGGTCTCCTTACATTTAGTTAGCAGTACTTACTGATAAGGGCTTTTTCCTTTTGCCCCCCAGATGAACAAAAATACAATTGCACCAACCACAAGCAAAACAGGTGCTATCATAATTAAAAACGTATTCACATTCCGTCCCTCCTTCACTTCTTACCCTGCACATACTCGTTATCAAATAGAAACAGTCGCATCAATAAGTATAATGATGGAACGAGTAAGCAAAGCCCTGCAACAAAGGAAATGATAAGCGTGATGGCCATTGTATCGTTTGTGAAGCTATCATAGATTGTTACGTGCGGATAGAGTAAATACGGCAAATGCGCCGCTCCGTATCCGTAAAACGCTGTGGCAAACTGCAGCATAACAAAGATAAACGATAAACCGAGACGCTTTTTCTTCCAAATAAAATAAACAGCTCCCACAAAGAACAAGAATGACAAAGCAAATAACCACGATACATCTAACATTTTCGCAAAGTGTTCGCTGTTATGATCTGACATGGACCAAAATACAAGGAAGCTAGCCAAAATCGTAGGTGTGCTCCAAAACAATGCATATTTACGCAAGATACGAAACGCCCCTTCATCTCCTGCTTTGTGCGCGTAAAAGGTTAAAAAACAAGCGGAAATATACAGAACGCTCACTACTGCAAGAAGCACAACAGCCCATGAATAAAAGCTGGTGAACAGCGCCCCGTAGTCAAGCGAGACACTTGTACCGTTTAGCTTAATATAACCACCCTCTGAAATTGTCAAGACGATGGAAAGCGAAGCAGGAATCAAAAGTCCCGTTGCTCCGTATAAAAGCTGGTAGCCTAAGCGCCCTTTGTTTCCATAATGATGAAACGCATAGTAAGAACCACGAAGCGCAATTAAGATGATGGCGATGCTTCCAGGAACCAACAATGCCGTTCCGTAATAATACGCAAGCGACGGGAAAAAACCAACGAGTCCAACATAGAAGAAAATTAAGAATACGTTAGTCACTTCCCATACTGGAGACAAGTAACGGTTGATGACTTTTTGTACAACATGTCCTTTTCCCGTCACCGACGCATAGTAGTTAAAGAAACCTGCTCCAAAGTCAATGGAAGCAACGATTAAATAGCCATATAAAAATGTCCATAGTACGGTGATACCAATTACTTCATAGCTCATAGTAGTCCTCCCTATTCAATCCCGCGTTTTTTTAATTCTTTTTCAACAGGATTTGCTCTAAAGGTACGAATCAGAACCGTCACAGCCGATACAATTAAAATAACGTATAAAGCAGCGAACAAATAAAGCATAATATCAACGTGCTGAGACGTTGTCGCTCCTTCTGCTGTGCGCATAACGCCTCGAATGATCCAAGGCTGACGGCCTTCTTCTGTAAAGAACCATCCTGCTTCAATCGCAAGCATCGCTAGCGGTCCACCGGCTACAATTAAGCTAAGAAGCGGTTTGTTAAGCGGATTCCATGATTTTTTCTTTTTCATTACAATGTAAATAAATGAAATAAGCGCAAGTCCCATTCCAATTGCAACCATCAAGTCGAACATATAGTGAACAACAAGTGGAGGCCAATCTTCTTCAGGATATTCTTCAAGCCCAATAACTTCAGCTCCTGGAGTTCCGTGTGCTAAAATACTGAGCGCATACGGAATTTCAAGCGCGTACTTCACTTCGTTATCTTCGGTTAAAATACCACCTAGAATTAATGAAGCTTCTTCCATTGTTTCAAAATGCCATTCAGCTGCTGCGAGTTTTTCAGGCTGGTAGTTTGCTAAATATTTACCTGATAAATCTCCAACAAGTGCCGTTACAATGGCAAATACAAACGCCACGACCATTGATAAATGCAGCGCTTTTTTATGATAAACGTGATCTCGTCCTCGTAAAATCGCAAAAGCTGCAATAGCTGCAAGCACAAACGCAGACGTTAAATACGCGGATGATAAAACGTGCGACACTTTTGTCGGCGTCGCCGGGTTAAACATCGCTGCGATCGGGTTAATATTTGACAACACGCCGTTTTCATACGTGAAGCCAAGCGGTGCGTTCATAAATGAGTTTACCGTTGTAATAAAGAAACCTGATGCCGTTGCACCAAGCGCAGCTGGAATTAGCAGCAGCAAGTGGTACATTTTGTTTTTGAAGCGATCCCACGTATATAAATAAATTCCGAGGAAAATAGCTTCAAAGAAGAAAGCAAATGTTTCTAAAAAAAGCGGAAAGCTAATCGTTTGACCAGCTACCTGCATAAAGTTTGGCCATAGTAAACTTAGCTGCAGCGCAATTGCTGTACCTGTCACAACACCAACAGCTACCGTGATGATATATCCGCGTGCCCATCTTCTAGCAAGTAAGTGGTAGTGCTCATCGTTTCGTTTAATTCCTATCCATTCAGCAAGTGCAATCAAGAGCGGAACTCCGACTCCTAATGTTGAGAAAATCGTATGCACAGCTAGTGTTAAACCGGTTAAGATTCGACTATACAAGACCGGATCATACTCAAACACAAACATTTCCTCCTTTATGTATGAAGAGAATTCTCCCTTCTCTTAGCAGATTGTAGCCCTTAGTATAAAAACTTCTTTTATAGTTGACCATACAGTTCACCATTTTGTTAAAGTTTGTTCACAATTTCACAATCTTAATTTCGACACAATTTTAGAAGGTTCTGTAAAAAAAGTGCCTAAGTTTTTCACTTAGACACTTTTACTCTTCATTTCTCTTTTTTATTAGGTAGTGGTTCTAATAACCGCGCTGCACCGCTGGATGAAGGAGCTGATAGATAACCGCTTCGTCACTGTTTTGTCTTGTTGCGCTTCTCGCTTCTTCCATCGTACCGATAAACTGTATTTCTCCTTCTTTTAACACAGCAAACCGGTGACATAAACCGAGAATTTCATTTAAGTCATGCGTAATATAAATGACTGTTTTTCCTTCTCTCGTAAGCTTTTGAATGTATCTGCCAATCTCCATTTTCGACTGCAAATCAATTCCAACCGTCGGCTCGTCCATAAGTAAAATCGCCGGTTTATGAATGAGCGCAACAGCAATATTGAGCTTTCGCTTCATTCCCCCTGATAGGCTTTGAACTTTTTCGCTCCATTTCCCCTCTAGCTGTACGGACTTACAAAGCGTTTTGAGCTCATCATCTGATACCGATCGCCCCGTCATTTTGCTCCACAGTCGCATGTTTTCTTTTACCGTTAGCTCTTCCCACAGCGCAATATCTTGCGGGACGTAGCCAATTTGATTACGAATGTGCTTTTTAGCTTTTTTTAATCGCTGACCGTTGATGACCACTTCGCCGCTAGAAGGCTTAGTAAGCGTTGCTAAAATAGATAAAAGCGTAGACTTACCAGCACCGTTTGGTCCTAATAGCCCAAGCACCTCACCTTTTTTCACATGCAAAGATACTTTATTTAATGATTTTTTTCTTCCGTAACGCTTACTTACTTTTTCAATTGAAATCATGTAATCGACCTCACATTCCACACTGCTTTTAACCACAATAAAATGGTGATGACTAGTATTGTTCCAAGCTGCATCCAAAGCTCTTTAGCAAGTACAAGCTGCTGCGTAACCAATAGATGCTGAGGAAGCCATGTAGCAATTGTGCTTAGCTGCTCCGCTATGTCACTGATTGGAAAAAATACTCCCCCGATAATACTGAACATCATGGCAAGTAACAATCCTGCGATGTAGTAGCGACCGATATGACGCGATTCCGTAGCTAACCAAAAGCTAAAAGCTAAGCAAAAGCAGAGATATAGGAGCATTAGCAACAGCACTCTGCTATCTGTCACCGCTCCGATTTTCAAAAAGAAGAAAAAGCTCAGGATTGTTTGGATAATCAAAATAAACCCGTATGCTGCTACCGATTGATTTACATAAGACATAACACCTTTTGGAACGGTCTTCATTCGCTTAAAAATAGGCCCTTTTTCCTTTAGAACCCATTCCATTGCCATAAGCGAAACAATAAGTGTCAAAAAGCCCCACAGCGGAACAGAGCGATTTATAATCTGTTGTTTTTGATCTGGTTGTGCACCTTCTTGTCCATCAGTCACATATTGAATGGTCATTAACGGTTCCGGCTTCCACTGCTCGTCCGTATAGCGATACGCATCTTCCCATAGAGTCGCGGGCTTTTTCCAACGATAGCGTTCATACAGGCGTTCTACTTGAATAGCTGCTTTACTGTTACTTGATAAGCGCGTTACCTCACTGGCAATCACTTCTTCTACAACGCTCGTAGCAACTGATGCTGGCATTTTCACCAGCTCAATCGTTTCTTCATAATCTTCTTTTTTAATATTGTCCATAAAGCCTTCTCGAATGATAAATAAACTATCAACTTCGTTTCGAAGCAGCTGTTTCTCTCCTTCATCCGCCGTTGTAGCTGTCAATTTGATTCTCTCATTCGTAGCAACCCGCTGAATTACTTGTTTGGAAAACTCACTTTGATCTTCATCTGCAATGGCAACTGGAATTTTCACATCGTTCTCAACGTTTTGAAGAAACATTTGGCCTACATAAGCACCTGCAGCAGGCACCACCAGAAGAAGTATAAGTAAAAATGGCTTTCGGATAATCCCCTTTAGCTTTTCCATCATGAGATTCATAGGCTCACTCTCCTTTTTTGAAACAGTGCCGTCCAGAGGAGAGACAAACTAAAAGCAGTGAGCCCGTAAACCACAAGCCAAGTCATGGATTCCGACCAGTCTACCGACTCATAACCTCCGAATAAACCAAACATCATTTGCAGCGACCAAGCGTTAACCGACCAGGCCTGAAGGGGTAGCAACCACTCTGGTAAATAAACGCTAGGTAAAATATGCCCGCCTACAAGAGAGGCTGCAGCAAGCAAAAGAATGCCTACTAGCTGATACATCTTTTCACTCGTAAAGATAGCTTGTAAGAGCGCAAACGTTGCTAAAAAAGCGAATGCACTAGCGGCAACGCTGCCAACCAGTTGACCCCACGTGTACGATAGTGACAAGCCAAGCTTCTCTATTCCTACTGCGTATAATCCTAGCGATAAAACGAAAACGAGTAAGAACATACAGCTAAACTGGGCGAGGTGAACGTGTAGTGAGGATACTCCGTGAGTCTGCATGCGCTTAAGCACTGCATGTGAATGAAGTCCCTTTACAAAAAGCATGCTGCTGTAGGTCCAAATCATAAGCAGTAATAAAAAGAATGATAGAATATAATACTGCTTCATATCTTGCTGAAACAAAGATGTTGCTATTCGTTCTTCAAACACGCTTCCTCGATCAAGAACATGAAGCCCAAACGAAAGAAGGCTACGACGAAATTCAGCTTGTCTCTCTGCCGTGCTGGCTCCTTCTTCTTGTAGAAAGTGATCAATTGTATTAATTCCGCTTTGAGCAGCTGATGTATAGTCAGCTGCGCTATCCATCACATAGCGAAACAGCTGAGCTTGAAGCGGCTTGTTTTTATTCCCCACTACAACAAGAGGCATGTTTTCTCCCGTTGCAATTGAATGACTAAATCCATCTGGTAACACAACAAGCGCTGCAATATCGTTTTTGGACAGCATTTGTTGTGCTTCTGCTTTTGTTGGATACACAGGATTGATAAGTGAGCTTAGCTGTTCACTTTCCGTTAACTGTTTGATGACGTATTCTGTTTGAAGCGTATCATCTTCATCAACAATTGCCACCGGAAACTTTTGTATCCGTGCTTCATCCTTCATTGTTTCTGTTAATATGACTCCTGCTCCTATTAAAAATAGAACAGGAGCAAGTAGAAGCAGGCTAAAAGACTTCCAGTTTTTTAGCATCGACTTCCATGTGAATGAGCATAAATAAAAGAATATCTTCACCTGCTCTTCTCTCCCTGCATGATTACATTAGAATTGTAACTAGATATGATAGTTTACTATATGGTTGTACAAGTAGATTCAGACCTACTGCAAATCGGATAAATTTAACAAAGCGGATGACATGCTACACGTCATCCGCTTTTGTAAGAACTATTAACCGTTAAGATTAAGAAATATCAAGATCCATCATTAACCCTTGTAAGTTTGTGTAGAACTCTTCTTGAATCTTCATTAAATCAACTGGCGTAATATCTTTTACGTTTTTACCGTTCTTAGAATCAACCGCTGGAATATCCGCCGCGTCTTTTAGTTCAGAATTTGAGTTGATCTTTAAGTTGATATCAGCTGAATCTGTCGGCATACCAACTTTTAAGTTAATATCAAACTTGTAATCTGACTTTCCTTTTGAAGCATCGATGTTTTGATCTTGCTTAAGATCACCGCTGAATGTGTAGCCAGGAGCTTGGTCGCCCAAGTCAAGCGTGAATTTGCGATCTGCCGTTTGTTTTGCATCCGTTTTACCATTCACAACTGAATCCATTGTGAACTTTAAGTTTAGGTCTTCTGTTGTTGAATCAGAAGCGTCAATGCTAGCAACTAACTTTTCAGAGCTCTTATCTCCGTCAGCTGTAATATCGTTTGTTACATCAAGTGCTACTTTGCTATCATTGTTGTCATTTCCAATTGTAAGAGCTAGCTGTTGAGCACGCTTGTTATCCCCATACTCTACATCTTTTGTAGCCACTTTTACATTTCCTACGTTGTCTTCGTCATCAGCTGAAGTTGCAGCAAACTCTACGTTACGATCCACAATTACTTCATCATCGTTGATGTAAACTGTTGATTTGAAGCCCTTAGGGAACTTAAGGTCTTTCACATCTGTTTTAAATTCATCCAAGCCTTCTTTTAGTTGCTTCTTCACTTCTTTTTCATCTGTTAGTTCAGCCATCTCTGGGTCTGTTGCAGCAGATGATTCAGCAATCGTTGCAACGCGCTTTGCAATGATTGTTTGTAGCTCATCGTCTTTTGCCATTTCAGCTACTAGCTTTTGAACAAATTTTTCAGTTTGTTCTTGATTCATTTCAAGAGTTAGACGCGTGAATTTTAACGTTTCATCGCCTTGTTTATACTCCGCGTTCTTTTCCTTTGTGAAGTAGTCTTCATCTAAGTTATCATAGAAGAACTTTCCGTATTTTGTTGCAATTGCTTTCTTTTCTTTCTCCGTCAGCTCTAAATCTTCTAACTTAATTTGATTTAGTTCTAACTTATCTGGACCTGTATACGATGGGTCAAACATACGCATAACTTGACCATACTCATCAAGATTTAAGTAGAAAAATTGATTTGCTAAAATCGGTGCTTTAAAACCAATTTGTTCTTTTGTTTGGTAACCCTCTACATCAAGTGCTTTTGTGTTCCCGATATCAAGCGTTAATGAGCCGTATGTTTCTTGTTTTTTAGGATCTTGTTCTGTTTTCACATTAATCGTCGACTTGCTAATCATATCTTGAATCATTTGATAAGATGGATCAGCAGCAAGTGAGTTCATTGAAAAATCACCGCTGATAGAAGCAGCTGAGCTTGATGGTTGCTCTAGTGCTTTTTCCTGGAATGCTAAGCTTTCGCCATATTTCGTTTCAATTTCTTCTGTCATTTTGTTGTATGTATTCACTTCAGATATTAAATATAATTGCTTTGGTGATTTCATGAATACATAGCCAAACGTAACTGCTGCGCCGATAAGCACGAATAAAATTACCAATCCGATAATCAGTTTTGTCGGTGCTTTTTTCGGAGCTGGAGCTGTTTCTAAGGAAGCAGCAGTTTCTTGTCTTGTTTTGTTTTCATCGCTCATGTGTTTTACACCCTCCTGTAAATAATTGTTTGTTTGGTCCCTTGTACATGATAAGGAATCATTACCAGTATTTCTAGTCGTTCGACAAAAAAAGACAATTTTTAGTTCGTTTAGCTGATAAAAAGAGACCCATCAACAGATACAAAGACTCATTTTCTAGTACCCTACATAACTAGTTTAAAACCATTTTCATCACTTTTTACCAAAAATATGAATATACAAAACCCTAACGAAGTAGATGTTTTTATAGTTCGATAGAAGGCTATCCCTTCTCCTCCTTTTTGCTTCATTTTTTTCGATCTTCCAAAAGCTCAACGATGATATGTATATGAACATTGATTTGGCATCATGTTAAAAGAAAGGAAAACGAGCCTTTTTTCACAATAAAAAGCGAACGAGACATAACAAAACAAATTTCAAAGAAGATGAACGCGTTCGTTCCATTGCACTAAGACCACTCGCTTTTTATTCTATTGCCAAACTGATTTTTTCCAACCAACAAAAAACCTGAACGATTAAAAGTGACGAACTCTCAACCGTTCAGGTTTATTATTGACTGAATTACTTATGCCCAGCTCTCTTACGAATTAATTTGAAGTCGCTGTTGAATAAATAGAAATACGTTAACTAAACTGTTTTCTTCAAATACACTCACATCTTGCTTTTTGAATTCACCTTGCTCATGATAATAGCTAATTTGACCAGTTCCTTTTTCCTCGTTCATGTCGATATGAAAGCTAAGCGGCGTTCCTAAAATTGAGCCATCTTCATCTCGTTGAATAATTTGACAAAGCGTTTTATCTCCCTGCGGTTCATATAAGAAATCATAGCCGTACTGACGAGCTAACTTTTCTGTTTGCATAAGAATAATGTTTGTAACTGACGTTTCGTTCATACAATTTCTCCCTTATCTGTACTTACTTCTTGTAGTATATCATAGCTCTTTTTATCGCTTATACTAAAGAAGCTGAAACAAAGCGAAATGTTTTTTCTCAAAAACGAATTATGCCTTTTCTAAAGAACTTAGGCTATAGTAACCAGTCTTTTTATTTCGCTGCAGAGACTCCCATCTAGTCCTTCTCGCTTCGCAGAAGCTGCGTGTCTTACGCTCCATTCTCCTAACTCTCTAACAGTGATTTCACAATCAATAAAAAATCCGAACTACAAAAGAGTAATTAACTCTCACTAGTTCGGATTGATCATTAGCTGAAAGGCTTATGTCCCAGCTTCTTTCATTATAATAGTTTGATAACGCCTTTCGTACCTTGTTTCTGATAACCTGTCTTTTTAATCTCTACTTCTTTTCCTTCCGGTAAATTAGTAAACACAACAGGTGTAACAAGTGACGTCGCATTCTTCTTCAGATAATCGAGATTGATTTGTAATAACGGTGTGCCAGGCTCAATACGTTCGCCTTCGTTCACGAGTGTTGTAAATCCTTCACCTTTTAGCTCAACCGTATCGATTCCAACATGGATTAGTAGTTCCAGCCCAGTATCCGTTTTCAAACCAAACGCGTGCTTCGTTGGGAAAATACTCATGACTTCACCTGAAATTGGTGAATAAAGCGTATCATTAACAGGTTCAATCGCAAACCCATCGCCCATAAGCTTAGCAGAAAACACTTGGTCAGGTACTTTTTCAAGCGGCATAACAAGTCCTTCAAACGGTAAGCTGAATTCTTCAAGTATACCTTCGTTTGGCTTTTGCTCAGTTTTCACCGATGTACTTGCCGTTACTTTTTCACCTCGAACAAGTTGCTTCATCGCATTCGCTACAAATTCGACTTCCGTTCCAACAATGACTTGAACACTCGTTTTTGCAACCTTCATCACACCGCGAGCACCGTTCTTCTTAAGCTGTCCTTCGTTAACTGCACCTGAATCTTTTACCTGTAGGCGCAAGCGTGTTGCACAGTTATCAATTTCAACAAGATTTTCTTTTCCACCTAAACCTTCAATAAAGTGCGCAGCCATGTTCACATATTTATCTTCTGATAATACCACCGCTTCTTCACCATCGATTTCATCATCTTCACGACCAGGTGTTTTTAAATTAAGCGCTTTAATCAGCCAATAAAATAACACAAAGTAAATGGCTGCATAAATGAGGCCAATTCCTCCAAGTAAAAGCGGCTTTTGCGCAATCCCAAAGTTTAAGAAATAATCAATGGCCCCCGCTGAAAAACCAAAGCCATGATGAATATCAAGCATAACAGCAAGTCCCATTGAAATTCCCGTTAGCAAAGCATGTACTACATATAAAACAGGAGCAATAAACATAAATAAAAACTCAATCGGTTCTGTAATTCCTGTTAAAAATGACGTAAATGCTAGTCCAATAAGCATTCCTGATACGAGCTTTCGCTTTTCTTTTTTAGCAGCCGCTACCATCGCAAGAGCTGCTGCTGGAAGACCAAACATCATTACTGGAAAGAAACCTGTCATAAACGTTCCAGCTGTTGGGTCTCCTTTAAAGAAACGGTTTAAATCACCTGTCGCTCCGTTAAATTCTCCGAATACAAACCATACTAAACTGTTCAAAATATGGTGTAGCCCTAGTGGAATTAGCAAACGGTTTAAAAAGCCAAAAATACCTGCACCAAGAGCACCAGCACCGGTTAGCCATTCACCGATGTTATTAATTTGATCTTGAATCGGAGGCCAAATCACGCCAAACAAACCGGCGATAGCAAGCATGACAACGGACGTAACAATTGGTACAAAGCGTTTACCTGCAAAAAAGCCTAGCCATTCCGGCAATTTTATATCTGAAAAACGATTGTATAGAAGTCCCGCTACGGTACCGGCTACAATCCCACCGAGTACCCCCATATCGATGGTCTCATCAAGTGCGACAGCACCTTTTGTTAAAACAAAATAACCAATAACACCTGCAAGAGCAGCTGCTCCACTTCCGTCTTTTGATAACCCTACTGCAATACCAAGAGCAAACAAAAGGGCTAAGTTAGCAAAGATTGCATCTCCCGCTTGCGCCATAAATGGAATATCTAATAAATCAGGTTGACCTAATCGCAGCAATAATGCCGCAGCAGGCAAGACGGCAATGGGTAGCATAAGCGACTTCCCAATGCGTTGTAAAAATTGAAACATTTCTTCATCCCCTTATCTCTATATTTACTAACATCCTACCACGAGGTGTTCTAGTTGTCTATACCAATTATGCGCTTACATTGCTTATTTATAAATAAAGAAAACACTTACAGCATAAATTTTTACAACTGGTCTAGACAACTTACCCTAAACGCGCTACACTAATCATATAAATTTGATAAAAGCAAAGGAGAGACCTATGTTATGAACAAACCGCTGGTCATATACAACGTAACGGTTTACGGCGAAACAATCGTCTATCCAAACGGATACCTTAAAATAGAAAACGGCTCAATAACAGAGTTAGGTAGTATTCACGATTATCAAAGAAGTTCAGACGACCAAGTTATTGAGTATTCCCCTGATTTCATCGTTGTTCCAGGGGCGATTGATATACACATTCACGGCGCTGCAAATGCAGATGCTATGGATGCTGCAGAACAAGCGCTGCAAACAATGGCTGCTACTCTTCCAAAAGAAGGAACAACAAGCTTCCTTCCCACTACAATGACGCAATCAGTGGAAGCCATTAACGACGCTCTCATAGTATGTGGTGATTTTGTTACAAATAACCAAAATGACGCTCAAGCAGAAGCGATAGGCATTCACTTAGAAGGTCCTTTCATTTCGGCAAAACGAGCAGGCGCTCAGCCTCTTCATCACATTCAACAGCCAAGCGTCGAGCAGTTTAAACGCTGGCAAGAATTAGCTCAAAACCACATTCGACTTGTGACGCTTGCTCCTGAAGAGTCCGGAGGCACAGATCTTGTGAAGCATTTAAAAGAAACAAACGTAGTGGCTTCAATTGGACATTCCGACGCTACGTATGAAGAAGTAGATGCAGCGATTCAAGCAGGAGCGTCGCACGTCACTCACCTCTACAACGGCATGCGTGGTATTCATCACCGTGAGCCAGGCGTTTTAGGTGCTTCTTATTTACGTAAAGAGTTATACACCGAGCTTATCGTAGATGGCATTCATTCGCGTAAAGAGATGGTAAAGCTTGCTTATGAGCAAATTTCCAGCGAGCGCTTGATTTTAATCACAGATTCATTACGTGCCAAATGGTTAAAAAGCGGGATTTATGATCTTGGAGGTCAGTCAGTTCAGGTTAACGAAACGATGGCTACATTGGCAGATGGAACTCTTGCAGGAAGCATTTTAAAAATGAATGAAGCAATGAAAAACATGATGGAGTTTACGGGCTGTAGCATACCGGAAATCATTCAGATGGCTTCTGTTAATCCGGCTAAGCAAATTGGCGTTTTCGATCGTAAAGGAAGTCTTAAAGTAGGAAAAGATGGCGATTGCGTTGTCATGAACAAGCATTTCGACGTACAGCTAACCGTGTGTCGCGGTCATATTGCATATAAACAGGAGGAACAATCATGAACATCATCTCAGTAAAAGACTACAAAGAAATGAGCAAAATGGCAGCTACTATTATTATTAATAAAGTAAAAGCTAATCCTTCAATTAATCTCGGTTTAGCAACTGGTGGGACACCTAAAGGTTTGTATGAAGAGTTGATTCAAGATCACCAAACAAATGGAACTTCTTATGCGCAGGTACACACTTTTAATTTAGATGAGTATGTAGGCCTTGCTGCTGATAACCCAAACAGCTATCGTTATTACATGGTCGAGACTCTCCTAGACCATTTAGACGTAGATCTTACTCAAACGTTTATTCCTAACGGTACTGCAGAGAATGCACAAGCAGAATGCGAGCGTTACGAAACGCTGATTGAACAACATGGCGGTATCGACCTACAAATCTTAGGAATCGGTCATAACGGACACATTGGGTTTAACGAACCTGGTACGCCTTTTTCATCTAAAACTCATGTGGTGACCCTTGCTTCTTCTACGCGCGAAGCAAACGCTCGCTACTTCTCGTCTATTGATGAAGTACCGACTCATGCTATGACTATGGGCATTTCATCAATTATGAACAGCAATGAAATTTTATTATTAGTATCGGGAGAAGATAAAGCAGATGCTATTTATCATTTACTTGAAGGAAAAATAACGGAAGAATTCCCTGCTTCCATCTTAAAAAATCATCAAAATGTTACAATTATTGCTGATGAGAAAGCATTATCTCGTACAAACTTATAACAGATTGTAGTATGATCGATGTAAAGGAGGAATTGCACATGATTGACAAAAATTCACCTCTGCCGATTTACACACAGATTGAAGATGGAATCCGCGCTCAAGTCGAAAGTGGCGACCTTAAGCCCCACGATGCGATTCCATCCGAACGAGAGTATGCAACACAGTTTCAAATCAGCCGTATGACAGTAAGACAAGCAATTACAAACCTTGTAAACGAAGGCCTTTTATACCGTGAAAAAGGAAGAGGAACGTTTGTCTCAGAACAAAAAATTGAGCAACAGCTCGTTGGCTTAACGAGCTTTACAGAAGATATGAAAGCAAGAGGCTACATGCCAAGTAGCCGCTTGCTTCATTTTGAAATTGTTCCGGCTCCAGCAAAAATTGCATCTCAGCTTTCGATTCCAGTGCACCACCCCATCTATGAAATTAGACGCATTCGACTGGCAGATCAAATTCCTATGGCCATCGAAACGGTCTATATGTCCGCCAATCTAATTAAAGGCGTCACGGAAGCTATTATCCAACAGTCGCTTTATAATCATGTAGAACAACAAAGTGAACTTAAGATTGGACATGCCACTCAAACCCTAGAAGCAATCGTGGCAACAGAAAATGAAACAGAGCACCTGCAGGTAGCAAAAGGCGCTCCTATCCTTCTTATTAAGCGCTATACATTTTTAGAAGATGGAACGCCATTAGAAGTTGTAAGATCCGCTTACAGAGCAGATCGCTACAAGTTTACCGTTAGCATGAACCGGACATAGAAAAAGCCTCGCCGCAAGGCGAGGTTTATTTTGAAAGCGAATCCAATTCGGATTTCCAAAAGCTATGCGGTTTCATCGCTTCTTTATCAATTTCTTCAAACCGCTCGTGCATTTCCCGAATTAATACGTTCGGAACATGACCATCCACTTCAGGACGTTCATCTCGTAATACGAAAGGCTGGATATAGTCGTAAAATAGTTCAACAAACTGCAAAAACTGTACAAGCGATGAGTTGATTAGACGCTCACAGTCATCATTTGAAACATCTAAAAGTACAATGTTACCATTGTCACCATGTAAACAGATAGGATCGCCTAGCTTTGTCATCCCTAAAAACCAATAAAGCTGATAGCGAGCAGATAAATGAAGCGTCTCACACAAAGTGCATAGCTGATTTTTAGAGGACATGAATTCAAACAATGGAGCAACATCTCGCGGTAGCCCAACTTCAGCTAGCAGCCTTTTAGTCTCCAAATCAACTTTAAGCGGTGCTAATTGACTTTTGTCAAACAGTATTCGCTTTTCTTTGCGTTGTTTTACTTTCTTCAACCTCTGTCACTCCCTCTACCCTACTATGCTTATTGTCTACTATTTTATTTACACTGTCACCTATTCGTTTCAGTCATAACATTTCTGTATATTTTGATACAAAAGAATGCATAAATTTCATAAAATATTGACAACACCTTTTCTTTTTCTATAGATTTAATGTAACTGACCGATATAGTGGAGTGAGAAATAGTAGCAAAAGAAGCCTCTCCTCTCTCTTACTATATGTGAAGAAAGCAAGGAATACATCAGCTGAAGGATGCATTTTTCTCCATTTATTCCCTACTTAAAAGGAGCGAGCTGTTTTATGCAATATAAGCGTGAAGAGCCTTTTCGTTTTACATTTACACAACCTATTGTTGGCACGTTTTTTATTAAAAAATTCGATGGAAAAGAGATCGAAAGCAAACCTGGTCCACTTGCCGTTATTGATTTATCTCCAAGAGGAATGAAGCTAATTACTCCACTAGATCTTCCAGTATTTCAAAAGCCTATTGAGCTTACTGTTAATTTTTCTTTATTGGATGAGAGCCTTACAATTACTGGTTTAGCTGTTTGGAAAGAAAAAGCGAATCATGAATTTTTATACGGAATTGAAGCATTTACAAATGAAAAACAGCAGCAATTATTATTAAATACATTAAAACAATATGCAAAAGAGTATCGGAAAAGATAGCAGATTATGGCTATCTTTTTTTTGTGCAACCACCTTCCTTTCGCTTCAACATTCTATTCTTGTTTAAGGTTATACCCTCCGTGGAAATAATAAAAACGAAACTGTAAAAAGAAAAGGTGACACAATGAGTAGTAAAGCAAAAAAAGAATGGATTGGTGGCCTTGTTTTGCTTTTATTAATTGGATTTGTTGGAACAAGCATGTTTGGATATGAAACGGTTAAAGCTGCTATGAACGCTGCATACGTACCTCTATCTCATAAGGAACAAATGTCAGAAGAAGCATTAAAGGAAGGAAAGCCTCTTTCTGCACTTCTTATTACGGAAAACCAAGAGCATATCTCATTTGTTCATATGACCGTTAACAAAGATGATTCAGATGTTCATATGACGAACATTCCAACAGCTTCTATCCTAAAAGAGCGCACACAATCTACCGAGCAGCTGGTGAACAATGCGGAGCAAACGCTTGGTGTTCCCATTGACTACTATGTCATGATTAATCAAAAAAACCTGAAAACAATTGTTGATAAGCTTGATGGTATCATTGTGAATAATCCAACTCTCTTCACGCACGATGAACGCACATTTCCAGCAGGTGAAGTAAGGTTAAACGGTGAAGAGACGCTAGCTTATCTTCAGCCTGTTCATGAACAAGATGTACTCTCTGCTCATGATCGTCAGATACTAGTTGCTAAAGCTATTGTAAAACAAGTGGCTACCATTCCGACATTCACAAAAGCAAAGCCTATTTTAAATGAGCTATCAAATACTGTACAAACAAATTTAACTTTCGATGACCTTTCACTTATGCGCAAGCACTATAAAGCAGCATTTGCTAGCGTTACAAAACAAGAATTCCCCAAAACAGAAGCAGAGGTTCAACAGCTGACAAGCAAGCTTCAACAAAAACTTCAGTTATCTTAAAGAACCAAGTAGAGATACTTGGTTCTCCATTTGCTTAAATACAAAATCTTCTACGTGCCTTGTTCACCCTACTATAAATATCCATCTTTCTCTACCGTTCATAAGACCAGATCTTTCTTGCAGGGCATATTCTTATGAAATGCTTCTCATAATCTTTTGCTCTTTGAGAAAAACTAATGATACTGGAGGAATAGGAATGGAAAAACACTTACCCAACTTAACGTCAGCTGAAATTGCATCTTTATGGACAGCTTATGTAAATGACAGCATGGCGACATGTATTTTAGCTTATATGTTAACTCATATTGAAGATAAAGATATTCACGTGCTTGTAAAAGAGGCTCTAACAATGTCTTCTGAGCACATAAGCAGTTTGCAAAAGTTATTTCACCAAGAAAAGTTTGCAATTCCAAATGGATTTGGCAAGCAAGACGTCAATGTAAATGCACCTCGCTTATATACGGATACATTTTGTCTTAGCTATCTTAACCACATGTCAAAGGCTGGAATGATTGGCTACAGCGGATCATTAGCGATGAGTACACGATATGACTTAATTGATTATTTTTCAACTGCTCTGCATAAAACGGCCTCTCTTTATGAAAAGACGACGAAATTAGCACTTGAAAAAGGAATTCTCACACGTCCACCTTACATCTGCATGCCAAGTGAAGTCGATTACATCGACAGTAAGAAATACATAAGCGGCTTTCATTTGTTTAGCAAAAATCGGCCTGTAAATGCCGTGGAGATTTCACACTTATTTTTAAATATCCAAACAAACTTAATTGGCTATAAAATTTGCTTAAGCTTTGCTCAAACAGCTACGTCTAAAGAAGTAAAACAGTTTATGATGAGAGGAAACGAGATCTCTAAAAAGCATATTAAGCTATTTGCAGATACCCTTTTGAACGATCATATCCCTGCTCCAATGAGCCCAGATCTTTGTATTACAAATTCAACAACGCCTGTGTTCTCTGAAAAGCTGATGATGTTTCACATGAGCTTATTAAGCGCTACAGGTACGGGGAATTACGCAACGGCAGCTGCAGCTAGCCAACGGAGCGATCTTGCGTTTAACTATGAAAGAATGTCGCTTGAAATTGGGCGTTATGCAAAAGCTGGAGTGGATATTATGATTAAAAACCAGTGGCTTGAACAACCTCCTGGAACCATCAACAAAGAACAGCTGATTCTTTCTCCAAACAAAAAGCATGAATGAAGACATTCATGCTTTTTGTTACCCGTTTATTTTCCTGTAAACCAGCTGCTTAAATGTTTTCCCCACAGCTTCTTTCCTTCCTCTGTTAGCTCACTTTCTTTTGTGACATAAGGAGCGATTTCATAAGGCCATAACGGAGCGTGATTAAGATAGTAAACGTGATTTTCCTTTGCCTTTCCCCCGACGGCTGCTACCGCTTCTTCGTATGATTCATATTGAGAGGCATACGGTGATGACGGTTGAAGGATAAGTGCTGTTTTTAATTCTTTCACTTGGGAAATGAATGCTTGAAGTTCAGGCAACGCATCATCAATTGGCATTTCTTTCTGATCTTCAACCATTGGAATCTCAGCCAAAACAAGGCTCGGCTTTAGCTTTTGTAAGTCTTGTTGAAAAGAAGAATGAACGAGCTCTTTTGTTGTTTGATCATGGTACGAATAGATTTGGATGTGAAAAACCTCTTGCCCGTATGTAGCTTCTAAAGATTTCTTTACGAAAGATGCCCACTCGTCCTCTTCACTCGCTACCAGCACAAGCGAGATGGGCTTGCCTTTTATAAATGTATCTTCAATCGCACTAACTAAAAATGGCGGTAAATGCTTTGTGTAGCTTGATACATCGGAAAACTGCTTTTGGTGAGGCTGTGCTGTTTCTACCACCGCCGCCTGCGCTTGCCTCTCTATCTTTGTTTCCCAATGCTGAACACCTGCTACCATAACTGCGCTACATGCCGCCAACGCTCCTACTACAACACCGCTTGTCCATTTCATTCAACCGCTCCTTTCAGCATTCACTACCCTTTATTATAAAGGGAATTATGCCTAGAAAACGGGACTTTCGTACGTAAAATCTCTACAAATAAAGAGGTCGTTTGCAACAATTCCTGGGGAAATAACGCTTTTCCATCCAGAAAGCGTCATGTTTTGTCTAACAAGCTGATGGATTTGTCGACGCTCTTATTGTAGTATTTTTTAAACCTTTTCACTTATTTTAAAAAGTTTAGGACAGGAACCTTTCCATTCTTCTCTTTGTTTTCATACAATACGTTATAACAAGCAAAAGAAGGTGAAAAAAATGTTTTCAAACAGACCTCGTCGTAGACCGGGTTTCCCATTCTCTGGATTTGCAAGAAGACGTCCCCAAAGACGATCTCAAGTAGCTGAATGGATGTCTTATTTTCAAGACGATCAGGGCAATATGGATTATGCAAAGATTGCCGGCGGCGCCCAGCAGGCAAAAGATTTGTACACAAACTTTAAGCCAATGGTTACACCGTATGTAAAAAAGTTTTTAAAATAACAACAGCACCGACTGCGAACCTGCAGCCGGTGCTGTTGTTATTTTATCGAACTAAAAATCTGTTGACATACTTCCATAATACCCTCTCCATAAGCAGCTGATGTATGTTGAGCATGAAGGCTTTTTGCCTCATCAGTTGCATTAAACAGCAAATAGCCGTGCTTCACTGCTTTTAACATGTCAATATCATTTCCGCTATCTCCAAAAGCAAGCGTCTGATGATGGGAAACGTCATAATACGCTTTCATGAAATGAACGGTTGCTGCTTTTCCGGTTCCTTTTGGAATAAAATCGACATCATACGCATTTTCCGGGTCCCCTGCTTTTGGATTACATCGGTTAATATTTACTTCCACTTCATATTTATCAGCTAACTTCCTAATAATCCCCAAGGCTGAATGAGTATCTTGCTCTGATTTTGTATAATAGTAATAGTTCATTTTATATCCTTGTTGACCAAACTGCGTTTGAGGCGTTAAAACAACCTGATAATCAGTGCAAAGCTGATGTAAAAGCGACTGAACAGCTTCCTTTGAAAATCCGGAAGCTTCAATTTTGGCTTCCCATTCTGATAAACGATTTGTATTTCCTTCTTCATCAATCATATATAGCTCTGTGCCAAGATTACTGGAAATAAAATGAGGCCAATAGGTTAAGTTCGCTTTCTGCATTTTTGACTCAATATGTGCCATGCTGCTACCGGTTACCCAGCCAATCTTCACGTGATACTGATGACATACGTCGTGTAAATACATCTCCATTTGTTGCAACATCCCAAGCTGTTCAACCGTGCACGCATGAGGAAAATAGGTTTCATCAAAATCAAAAAAAATAAGTGCGCGCGTCTCTTTTCTGTGAGGATATGTTTTTTTATTCATGTTTCCCTCTCCTTTTGCTTTTTTTTCAGCATACACGCTGGGAACGTTCCCAGGTCAACGCTTAAATGGAGGTTTTTTTATGACAACAATTCTTGATCTTGCTCGTATAAGCGGTCTATCAAAATCTACCGTTTCGCGTGTGTTAAATCAGCACCCACATGTTTCACAAGAAAGCAAAGAAAAAGTAGAAAAAGCCATTGAGCAAATTGGTTACAAGCGAAATGCAAGAGGCGTTCACTTGCGCAAAAAGCAAAATCAGCTCATCGGCTTATTAGTGCCTACCGTCAACCACCCCTACTTTAGCCAGTTAATCAGTGCGCTATCAGAAGCCTGTCGCAAGTCTGGCTATGAAACGGTCATTTATCAAAGTGGTTTTCAACCAAAAGAAGAGCGCTATGTCTATAACAAACTCGCACAGCAAGAAATGGACGCTCTTGTTGTGACACATACTTTGTTATCTGAACAAGAAATTAAAGAGTTGGTAGGCAACAGAATTGTCATCATTTGTAATGAGCAAACTCCTGGAGTTCTATTTGACGTCTTTTCAGTAGATGAAGAACAAGCAATATTTGATGCAACGACCTATTTACTCCAACAAGGTCGAACACGCCTTTTACTTTGTATGGATTATGAACAAACGCCGCTTCAACAAAAAAGGTTATCTGGATTTAAACGTGCTTTAAAAAATGCAGAAATCTCCTACTCAACCAATATGAAAAGAAATAAAATCATGACGATTGACGATGGACTCAGGCTTGGAGATCAGCTCTTTCAAGCTGAAAGCTATCCAGATGGGCTGTTGACAGGAAGTGATTTTGTTGCCATGGGTTTGCTTCATAGTGCCCAAAAACATAGCATCAACATTCCGAGTGATGTCTCAATTATCGGCTTTGACAACCACTCCATTGGACGCGCGAGCATCCCTTTACTCACAACGATTGATTACCCTTTGCAAAGCATTGCAGATGACGTAGCAAAAGCGCTTGCTCTCCGCGTAAATCAGAATGAAGTGCTTCCTCGTCGTAACCTTTATAAAGCCACACTGATTCTACGAGAAACAACGTAGCACAAAAGACAGGGTGCGTACACGCCTGATTTTGTGCTTTTTCTTTATTTCAAAAAAATAATTTTCTGTGTTTTATAAAATTTTACACTAGCATTTTTCTCTTTTATAACATATAATCATGCAAGCGGTTGTTTTAGTGGAGTGGACATTTGTACAAAGAAAAAACTTTCTAAAAATTATAAAGATTTTTTCTCTTCTCATTCACAAGCAATATTTTTCATGATAAACTTACTTTTACGTATGAGCAATATGTAGGATATAAAGCATTAATCGGAGGAACATATGATGAAAAATTTATTACACAAATGGAATCAAATTAGTCTAGTTACTCGCATTGTAATCGGGATTATTGTCGGTGTTATTCTAGCATTAATGGTTCCTGAAGGCGCTGAATTCGTTACAATCTTTGGTGCGCTATTTGTTGGTGCATTAAAAGCGGTTGCACCTGTATTGGTATTATTTTTAGTTATGTACGCAATCGCACAGCACAGAAATGGTCAGCAAACAAATATGAAGCCTATTATTGGCTTATACCTTATCGGCACGTTCTTAGCTGGACTTGTTGCCGTCATTGCAAGCTTTATTTTTCCAGTAACGCTAAAACTAAAAGAAAGCGGTGCTGAAGGTTTTGAGCCTCCAGGTGGGTTAAGTGAAGTACTCCAAAAGCTATTGTTCAATATCGTGGACAACCCTATAAATGCACTAATGAACGCAAACTATATCGGTATTTTAGCGTGGGCGATCGTACTTGGTATTGCACTTCGCCATGCACCTGATACAACGAAGAATATGATTGGCAACTTTTCAGATGCCATTTCTACAATTGTTCGCTGGGTCATTAACTTAGCACCGCTTGGTATTATGGGCCTTGTATTTGAAGCCCTTGTTACAAATGGATTATCAGCATTGCTTGATTATGGAAAGCTTTTATTAGTTTTATTAGGATGCATGTTCTTTATTGCTCTTGTTGTGAATCCTATTATCGTCTTTATTAACATTCGTAAAAATCCATATCCGCTTGTTTTACAATGCTTAAGAGAAAGCGGGCTTACGGCATTCTTTACACGTAGCTCTGCTGCCAATATCCCAGTGAATATGAATCTATGCAAGAAGCTAGATTTAGATAAAGATACGTATTCAGTATCCATTCCGCTAGGCGCAACAATAAACATGGCAGGTGCAGCCGTTACAATTTCTGTATTAACGCTTGCAGCCGTTAACACGCTTGGCATTGAAGTAGACTTTGGTACAGCACTTATTCTTAGCATCGTAGCTGCAATATCAGCATGTGGAGCATCAGGTGTTGCAGGCGGTTCGCTTCTATTAATTCCACTAGCATGTAGCTTATTCGGAATTCCAAATGATGTAGCGATGCAAGTCGTTGCGGTTGGCTTCATCATCGGTGTTTTACAAGACTCATGTGAAACAGCGCTTAACTCTTCTTCAGACGTACTTTTCACGGCAACTGCCGAGTATGGAAAAATGCGTAAAGAAGGGAAAGAAATTAGTCTATAAAACAACAGAAGCCTTCTTCACACCGTGAAGAAGGCTTTTCTCTTATCTCTATTATTCTGGCTTTTGTTTTGGTACTTGCTGTAGTACATCTTGAAACTTGACTTCATCTTCATCACGATACCCTTCAAACACTACTTGCTCAACCGCTGCGTGATTAAACACGTATGTATACTGCTCATTGATGAATCCTTCTGGATACGGAACGCCAATATAATCATAAATTTGTTGCTCTTCTCCAAGAGACATTTGCTTACGTCCATAAATGACCAGCTTTTTGTCTCCACCTTTTAACAAGACAACAGATCCGTTTGGTAATAGTGCTTGATCCATGAGTATTCCTCCTGACAAGATGATGTAGTTGATTTACACGTACGCCTAGCTTTTAGTAAATTTTTTTACAGATATATACTTACAATTAGGTTAACATGTAAGATTGAAAGGTAAATAGGGAAATTACCTTAAATTACCTATCATCCAATGAGTATTCAGACCTAAAGTCTAACTAAGCACAAAGATATGGTTAGAGAACAAGAAAATGGTGTTTATCAACGACTCTGCTATCTGTAGATGTCGTAGCATAGTAGATGTATATGAATGCCTGCTATAACGAAGAAAGCCTATCAGGTTACGATGGGCTTTCTTTCTTTATTACTGATGAAACAAAAGTTTAAAGCTTAGGGAACTCCATGTTTTACCGCCGTCTTTAGTCGTATAAAGCTTTTCTTTCGTACAGCCAAATCCAGTGCTTCGGTCAACAAAATGCAAGCAGTGCATATTTTTTAACGCTTCGTTTTGTGCATATATTTTCCCAACATAAAGTGGACTTTGCTGCTCATACAAAGCGCCACTACTTCCATTGGCAATTAAGCAGCTCTTTGAGGTTGGAAATGAAAAAGCTCCCCCGCGGTACGGAACTGCTGGCGTCATACGCCATGTTTTACCGAAATTGTTAGAGTAATAGTAAAAAAGGGAGTGTAAAACGGGACCAGTAACCTTAAACGGAACAAAGATATTTCCATCCACATAAAGAGGCTTGTACGCCGTGGCGTCAGTTGTTAATGGGTAGAGAAGAGCCGCTACGCTTACAAAGTGCGCTGGACTCCACGTTTTTCCAAAGTCATTTGTTTGATAAAGTGATCGATACAGCTTGTTCCCCTTTACCGTTAAAAAACCAACTTGGTCATTGACAAACGTCAGGCCCGTTACCATTCCATTTATTAAAAAAGAAGAAACCTTATTCCACGTCAATCCGCGGTCGAAAGTTTTATACAGATGTTTTTGTTCACTGGTCATGATGCAAAGCGAGCCATGTGCCTCATTATGAAACTCTATGACAACCTTTTGAATGTGTTCCTGTGCTTTTAAAGGGAGCACAATGACAGCAGAACTCCAGTTCCTGCCTCGATTCATCGTTCCCCATACTATAAGTGAAGAAGGACTGTTTCTTTTCTCGCTGATTGCGTATGCCGTTGTGCTCGTAAAAGCAAAAGCAGTCAAAATCGGAGCAGATGTTGGCGTGACTTCCTTCCAAGCTTGTCCGCCCGTACTTGTATAAAAAAGAGAGAGACTTTTACTGGCTTTTTGCTGAACTGCAAGCCATCCTTCGCTACTACTTCTCATTTGAATCCATCGATATATATAGTCATTCATTATTTTCACCACTTTAAAAAAATAATTGCTATATATGTATATGCTCCTCTCCTCTGCTTGTCCACGGACATTTGCCGTCTTTTTAAAAAGTTTAAGCCTTTTGTGAATGATTCGCTATTGTTTTAGATGTTTTTTATCCAAAAGAATGGTTTCTCTTATTTTAACTGATCAAAAAGCGCTTGATCGACCACGAGCTCACTTTCAATGTCTCCTGCTGGATACGATGCCGTCACGGAAAAGCCAAATGCTTTATTGTTATTCACGTAACCGCTTATATGGACTCTTTTCTTAGATAACAGCTTTTCTTCCGTAAAAGTGACGGATGAAACATCATGAAACTCTTCTTTTAAATGCGTAACTACCTGAGGCTTTATTTCCTTTGCATAAGCCTTTGCTTCGTGATGTTGAAGCGTATACACCATCACTCCTGCAGCGACAATAGCTAAACCAAAAAGCGTAAGAATTACTTTTTTCATCGACCGCTCCCCTTTATTCTCTTATTCTTAGTTTCTATTATAGCAACGTGGGATTACCTTTTGGGTAAAACATATATGAACTTCCTCTATTCCCTTGTACTACTTCGACTGACTTCACCATACATTAGTTGTAAAAAGGGCGTGTTCATTTTGTTTTTCATTAATTATAATCTGATTTTGATTAGCTTCGTTCTCTTCATCCTATCCTACTTCATCGGCATTAAAAAACAAATCTGGCTGCTTCCTGGATTTAACGAGCGCCGCATACGAAACAAAGAAAAAGCAAGCAAACTAGTCGGCTTATCCAGCTTAGTTGGGGGACTCCTTACTCTCACTGCCGGCTTTATCTTAGCCATCCGGCCTGAGATTGTCATTTTCATTCTTATTGCTGGTTACTTCTTCTTGGTCATTTATACGCATAAGAAATTAGGTTCTACTGCAAAAACCAACCTGTCGTAACAGGTTGGTTCTTTATGCTTCAGCTATTTTCCGGATCTACAATAGCCGTTATGTCTTCAATATGATGAAGCGTAAACGTTCCTTCGGGTATAAACCAAAAAGCATCGGAAGCACGGTAAGTTTCTTGGACGGTTAACACAATGCTGTCACCTCGCAATGTAACGTGAACAGCCCCTTGATTGCCTTGACCGTCTTCGTCATAAGTAAACGATGTTTTTCCATTGATAAACTCAGCGTTTTCATTCAAAGCGTCTGTCAATCTCAAACAGTTAGGCGGTTGACACGATTCAATGGAAACAGAAGCGATATTCCCCTTAACAGCTTCAAGGGTAATAAAAGGAGACCCATCATTTTCACCTGTTCCCCACGTTCCGTTGTATGCGCTTAGAGACTCCTCTTTATTAGAGACAATTGGTGCTTCGGAGGAAGCAACCGTTTGGCTTGATTTTACCTCTTTAATATCCGCTAGCTTTAGCTCGCCGTTTTTTAAAACCGCGCTATACTTCCATGAAAAGTCAGCTGTTCGCGTCGAACCATCCGGTTTAGTAATCTTGATGCGCTCGGTTGTTTGAATGTGATAGTTTTCTCCACTTCCGCTTGTTGAATCAACGCTAACTGAAACAACTTCTTCTCTTATCCCGCTGCTATATAAATCTGAGACGAGTGCTTTTTGTTGATCATATAAAGAACTTCCAGGTTGCAAATACGGCTCTACTTTTGAAAATGAGTTAGTGTTAATGCCTTCTACTAATCCATTAACATAGCCGTTTATTATGGAATCCACTTGATAATTCTCTAATACGTTTGGCTGGCTACTGCTTGTTAGAAGCTCCTTTTTATGTAGAGATGTTTCAGGAATTTTTTCTTGTTTCTCTTCATTTTTTTTGTGTTGTTCTTTCTCATCGTTATCTTCGCTTTCCTCTTTGTCACTGCTGTTGGTTTTTAGCTGTTTTTCTTCTTCACTCACTTGTTTTGACTGAGTAACCTGCTCTGTATTGTTACTCTCTTGACAGGCAGCTAGAAAACAAAGCAACAGCAAAGACATCATGAAGTAAATCTTTCGCACTACTATATACACTCCTTCTTGATAGTTATAATAGTATTTTAGCACTAAAAAATAAAAGTTTGATATTTTTTCATAAATTATACAATTATACCAAAAAGAGTTAAACTAATAATACTTACTCTATCAATAAGGAGATCTGACAAATGATTCGAAGGCTTACAAAAGAACTATTACCTCCTTTGCTTTTTGGAACGTTAAACGTGTTTCTTTTCTATCACTTACCTGAAGACAAAATATATTTGCTCGTCGTAATCTGTCCTTTATCCTACCTTCTTATTTCATTTATTATTGAAAAGATTCTGCCCGATAGACAAGACAAACACGAAGCATAAAATGACACATAAAAGCCAGAGCACAAAAGTGCTCCGGCTTCTTTTCTTATTGAAAAACCTTCCCTTTAGCATCTACATAAATTGATTTCACAATGGTACGCTCAAACGGCTTTCCGTCTTTTGTTTTGCCTTTGATGTCGGCAGTGATATTGTAGACGCCTTCTTCAGCAAAGGAAGCGTTAAACTGCTGGTTTTTCTTTATATCTTTGTGTTGCTTCTTTATCACTTTGCCATTTTTCTTAATGTGTAGCGTTGCGTCTGCTTTTGCAACGTCACCTGAATGAACTACGTCGACAGAAGAAGGAGTTACGTTTTGAAGTTCAATGTCATCGTTTAAGCTACTTTTTACACTTACATTTAAAAAGTATGTTGCTTTCTGATGCTTTGCTTGTACTTTCCATTTTCCTGCTTCAGGAGATGCTACTTGGAACATGTGATGATTTGCGCCCTTAAATACGCCTTCATCAACGGTGCGAATCGCGTTTTTGTACACCTTTCCAGTTGGACTAACAAGCTCAAGGTCATTCATTTTTTGCTCGCTAAGCCAGTCTACTTCAATCTTTGTTGCGCTTTCTTCTACCGTAAACTCTTGTACAGCAGAGCTTGTAAATTCTCCACCTCGGTAAATGTTGCTGCTTTCTTCATGCTGCGTAGTTTCTAATGAGCTGACTTTTGAAGCGGAAAGTGCTTGTGTCGTCGTTAAGTATGGTTTAAACAAATTGAAGGTAGCGCTAGATTTAACAGTTGAGTGATCCCATGAACCCACGCGAACTTCACGACCGTACGGTAAACGAGAACTTGTCACCGTTACAGCTCCGTCGTTAGAGCCGTAGGAGTTCAAATAAACGCCCCCAAAATAAAGCGCTGAACCAAAGCTGCCCCAACTCGTGCCACCAAACGTATAAATTGGGTTTTTCAAGCGATTAGCATGTGAATCCGTTTGGGTACGGTAATTCTTCATATAGCCTGTTTGAAGAGAGTACGTTGCGTCGTTTTGACTGCCGAGAATACCTGTCAACCAGCTTGTCCAGCTGCTGTAGGCTAGGTCTGCAAGCTGAGATCCATGATGCGGACTAGATAGTGTAATCAGATTGGATACATAAGGATATGCTCCTTGGTGTACAAGTGCATTTTGCGTATCAATGCCGCCTTTACTATGCGCAACCACAACGAGCTTTTTGTTCCCAAAGTGACGATAGATTTCTTCAAACTTCTGTTTTAAAATCGGACCGTTTGTCCACATGTTTTTATCCGGATGCACATCGATAAAAGCAGTTTGATAGCCATTTTGATAAGCCGTGTTGTACATATCATTTCCTTCCCACCATGTATTTGAAGAGCTGTTAAAACCATGAACAAATACAACGACAGGTTTAGCGGGATCTACAAAAGCAGGTGTATTTCCTACGTACCATTGACCAGGCACGCCGGATGGATCATCTTTTCCTCCGAATCCTCCTGCCTGCGCACCCAGCGGAACAACAAGCCAGAAAACCATCATCAACATGAACAAACGCCTCATACCGTTCTCCCCTATCTTCAATTGTCTAGGAGGAAGCAGACCTCCCGATTTTAAAATAGCAGGATTATTATAGAAAAAAGAATAGTATTTTCCATAAATACGTATGAAGTCCTAGTAAAATGAGTCAATGGTCCAGCGTTGTCTACTTATCTCTTATTCGATAACCTTCTAGAAGTCTTAATTATTTAAAGACTATGTCTATTTAATTGCTAAAATAAATAACCAGGAGTAAAATATCTCACTGTTGAACTACTTGTAAGAGGGAGATGATGAATTTGTTTCAATCTAATTATGTAAATGTAAACGACGTAAACCTGCACTATGTGACAAAGGGTGAAGGAGAGCTTATGTTATTTCTGCACGGCTTTCCTTATTTTTGGTATAACTGGCATCATCAATTAGAAGAGTTCTCAAAGGATTACCGGGTTGTAGCAGTGGATATGAGAGGCTATAACTTATCGGATAAACCAGAAGACGTCTCAGCCTACAAAATGCCAATTTTAATGGAAGATGTCCGCCAATTAATTGAAGCATTCGGTGAAAAGACGTGTACACTTGTAGCACACGACTGGGGTGGCGCAATTGCTTGGGCATTCGCATACACATACCCAGAATATGTGAAGCGTTTAATTATGTTTGATGCGCCTCACCCTTATACGTTCAGACGAGAGCTTTCTGAAAACCCAGCACAGCGCCAAGCAAGCAGCTATATGGAAAAATTTCAACAGCCTGATTCCCATGATTATTTTTTAGCAAATGACTGCGAGAAACTAAAGCAGCTCTTAATTGCACCGGGCCTAGAAAAAGGCTACCTGTCAAACGAAGACGCGGAAAAATATATGAAAGCTTGGCAGCAACCAAAAGCGCTTAAGTCCATGCTTCACTACTACCGAGCAGCAGGATTCTATCCGTTTGAAGAAAGTGTAAAAAAACCGCTGAACCTGCCTCATACCATGTTTGAATCGCCAACGCTTATCCTATGGGGAAATGCGGATTCTGCTTTTGAAAACAGCAACTTAGACGGCATTGAAGAATATGTGCGCGACGTAACCATTCACCGCTTTGACGGAGTTGGACATGCCCCTCAGCATGAAAAGCCAAAAGAAGTTAATCGTTTAATAAGAGAGTTTTTGACAAAAACAAGCTAAAAAAAAGCTAGCCTGCTTCCAGAAGCAGGCTAGTCGCAATTAGAATATGAAGTGTGCAATCAGCACGATAAGCGGAAGAGCAATTACTGTGCGAAGGATAAAAACGAGCACAAGATCTTTAAAGCGAATCGGAAGCTTAGATCCTAGAATTAATCCTCCAACCTCAGACATGTACACAAGCTGCGTCACTGATAAGCATGCGATGATAAAGCGCGTCATTTCACTTTCAATCCCACTGCTTAGAATAGCTGGTAAAAACATATCTGCAAAGCCAACTAAAATAGACACAGATGCTTCAGCTGCTTCCGGTACGCCCATCAACCCTAAAAGCGGCACGAACGGTTTTCCAATCCACTCAAAAAACGGTGTATATTCCGCCACAATAACCGAAATCGTCCCGATTGTCATAACAACTGGAATAACAGCAAGCCACATATCCAATACGTTTTTTGTACCGTTTCTAAAGAACGTGGACACGCTTCCATTTTTGCGCGCTTGCTCGATTGCTTTTTCCGTTCCCCATTGAAACGGCGTTTGACCATTTGGAATAAACGATTCATCTTCACGCTCAATCTCTTTAAAATACGTGTTTTTCTTCAGTGATAATGGTGGAATGCGCGGCATGATAAACGCTAGCGCTAACCCTACGGCAACAATTGTTAAATAGTATGGAACGAACATGTGAGCAAGACCAATTTCAGTGATGACAACGATTGAAAACGTAATCGATACAACCGAGAACGTTGTGCTAATAACCGCTGCTTCTCGCTCCGTATAATGCCCGTCTTCATACTGCTTGCTTGTTAGAAACACACCGATTGTCCCGTCTCCAATCCAAGATGCTAAACAGTCCATCGAAGAACGTCCTGGCAGCTTAAAGAGCGGACGCATCAGCTTAGCAAATAAAACTCCACATAAGTCAAGTAAGCCAAAATCTAAAAGCAGTGGTAAGAAAAAGCCAGCAAGTAAAAACGTGGTTAGCAGTACTGGCACCAGGCCTGTTAACAAAAAGCCTCCCGTGTCATCCGAAGTAATAAAAGCAGGACCTACCCCTAACACAACCATTGCCGCAAATAAAAAGCCAAGCGTACGCGCTAGAAAAAACGGAATGCTGACATCAAACAAATTCTTTAAAAACGGCGAGTTCATGATAAAGTTAGGTTTTCCCCACTTGGCAACGCATGTTCCAATAAACGTAACTCCCATTAAAATAGCAGCAATCATTGGAATCGTTGATGCAAATACATCGCCAAGCCAGTTTGCAACAAATGCGACGAAAACGGTCGTTCCTTCTTCCAACGGTATCGGAATCATAAATAATAAAATTCCTAATACGGATGGAACAATAAATCGAACATAATCTCCTCTACTATACCCCTTGTCCTGTACCTTCTTTGCTGGAACGCTACTCACTGGCGCTCCCTCCCCCCTTAAAAGTTATAACCCTTAAAGTCTATAAAGCTTACTGTAGTACGTACGCTCTTCAATTCGCTGACGATTTGGTTCAAAACCAATCCCCGGTGTGGTTGGTACGGTAATCACTCCATTTTCAACTGTAATCGCAGGGTCTGTGATATCGCTTGAAAAGTAGCGTGAAGACGCCGATGTGTCGCCAGGAAGCGTAAAATTATCAAGCGTCGTAATTGCAACGTTATGAGCACGTCCTACACCAGCTTCTAGCATCCCCCCACACCAGACAGGTATGCCGTGCTCTTTACAAAGGTCATGAATCTGCTTCGATTCATAGAGTCCACCGACGCGGCCAATTTTAATATTAATAATTTTACAGCTTCCTAACTCAATAGCATGCCTTGCATCATCAAGCGTATAAATGCTTTCATCTAAGCAGAGCGGCGTTTGAAGCTCGCGCTGCAGCTTCGCATGGTCAATGATATCGTCATAAGCAAGCGGCTGTTCAATCATCGTGAGGTTAAATTCATCAAACGCTTTTAAGTGATCAATGTCACCTAGGGTATACGCTGAGTTCGCATCTGCCATCAAGGAAATATCCGGGAAGCGCGTGCGAACTGCTTTTAAAATATCGAGATCCCAGCCTGGCTTTACCTTTAGCTTAATTCGCTTATATCCTTCTTCACAGTTTTTTTCCACCGCTTTTAACAGCTCATACTCTGAATCTTTAATTCCTAAACTAACGCCAACATCAATGGTTTCTTTCGTACCCCCAAGTGCTTTCCAAAGCGGCTGATTATTGCTTCTTGCATATAAGTCCCACATTGCACCTTCAAGCGCTGCTTTCGCCATGGAGTTACCCCGAATCGGTTCAAACAACTTTTGGAGTTCGCTAGGATGGGAAACAGGATGTTGAAGCAAAAGCGGAATTAAATAATCCTCCATGATATGCCAATTTGTTTTGAGCGTTTCTTCTTTATAGTAAGGCTCTGGTGAAGCAACAGACTCTGCCCACCCCGATAAGCCGTTTTTCCCTAGAATTTCTACTAGAATAAACTCTTTATGCGTTTCGGTGAAAATGCTTGTTGTGAACGGTTCTAAAAGTTCCATTTTCACGTGGCGCAAAATAATGTGCTGAATCTCCATCTCGTTTCCCCCTACCTTATTTTTTTGTCACTACGTAGTAATGAATATCTCCGTTTGTTTTCACAAAATCCGTGACTTCATAGCCACCGTCTAGAGCTTTGCTAAATGCTTCTCTTGTTTTTAAGCGCCACTGTAGCGCCAGGTCTTGATTTTTTGCCTTTACCTCTTGATAGCGAGCAGGTACCGCTACGAATAACACGTCATGTATTAACGCAGAGCTTATGGCTGCCGGGGTTGGCAATTCTTGATTATTTAGCACATAGTTCAATAAAATATTTTCTTCGTGAACGTCCCACTCTTCGTACTTCTTTTCTTCTCGCTCCTGTACGCGCTCGCTTTGAATCCACCAATGCACCACAAAGCGGTCTGACGGTATTCCAGTATTTAGAATGTCGTTTAGTTCACCGTAATAGTTTTCTTTATAAGCTGCTCCAACCCCGCCAAGCTTTCGTAAATTCAAGTTAGCATTTGCCGTTTCAAGTGGGTCATATGTCCACGCAAGCAGCTCATAGCCTAGTTTCTTGGCTTCTTGGCGCTGCGCCCATTTCAGTTTTTGTCCAATACCGTAGCTACGATATTCTTTTAAAATGCCCAAGCTATGAGAGCATAAGTAAGGTTGCTTGCCATCAAAGCCCGGAAATGAATACTGAAACCCAATGAGCTTGCCTTCATGAAAAGCACCTAATACCAGCCCCCCGTTTCGAATCGTTGCAACCATCATTTCAACTGGAACAGGATCTTCTCCCTGCCAAACTGTTCGCTCTAAATCCCCTACTTTTCGCAGCTCTTCGGGATGCTCCACTCGCCGAATGATGAGCTCGTCCATACGTAAATCCGCCATATTATCTCCTCGCTTATTCCATGTATGTATCTTGATGCGTATATAAGCCTTCAAGCTTTTGCTGACGCTTTTGAACGCCAGCAGGATTTTTTTCTTGGTATGCCGTAAGCACCAAGTCTAAAAGCGTAATGACCGGAGCAATCGAGTTGCATCCTGACTGTACATTTGTCTCTGTTAAAAGCGTAATGTCAGCTAGCTCTCCAATCGGTGATAAAACACGATCCGTAACGGCAATTACCGTCACCCCAACTTTTTTCGCGTAAGCGGCAAGCTTTGTCGCTTCTTTTGCATAGCGTGGAAACGAAAGAACAATGACCACTGACTCAGACGTTAAATCGCAAAGGCTTTCTTGAATATCTCCCGGCTGATTGATTAATCGCACACGTTCACGAAGCGTCGAAAGCATCATTGAAAACCAGTGTGCTGCCCCGTATGAAGTTCGGTAGCCGGCAATGAGCACTTGATCTGCATGAATCAGCCTGTCTACCACCTCCCAAATTCTCTGAGTGTTTTCCTCGTTTTCCAAGCGGCGAATGATGCTCAGTTCACTTTCTAATACGCGCTTAAGAACGTTTTGATTCTCTTCTTTTTCAACTGTTTTTTCGTGTCCCATTACGCGCTGCTGAATCGCATCTTGCATTTGGGAAAAGCTTTGAAAGCCAAGAGAATACGAAAGGCGAATGACCGTTGTTTCGCTGACTCCCGAGGCACGCCCAATTTCTGCCGCCGTTTGAAACGACGCTTCTTGCAGAGAGTCAAGTAAATACTGAGCAACCTTCTTCTGTCCAGATGACAAACGAGGAAACGCTTCTTTTACCACGTGTTCAAACCGCTGTGCACTCATTCTCCTTACACCTCTGCTTTGGATGCCAAAAGAGCAAGGTTAAGATAAATGTTTGTTCCGGTCAAGAGTGCTTCTTTATTAAACGTCATGTCAGGATGATGAAGGCCGTGCTTTAATCCACATCCAAGACCTACCATCGTCGAAGCAACGCCCGTTTCTTTCGTGTACACGTGAAAGTCTTCAGCCCCCTTCGTTTCGCAAGCTGACGCGACTCCTTCATTGCCGATGACAGCTTGAATAGCTTGGGTAGCTCTTTTAATGGTCTCCACGTTTGGAACCGCAGCGTATGTACGCCCTTCAAAATGATAGTCGATTGCTATTTCGTACATTACAGTCAAATGAGAGATGATGTGTTCCACTCGCGATTTCAATTCATCCATCCCTTCGTTTGTATTGGCTCGCAAATCTAGCGCAAACACACCTTCATCAGGAATGACATTGGTGCTGTCTCCTCCAGCTTGGAGCTTCGTCATTTTGACTGAATAATCATTCGTTTTTGTTAAGCGTATCCCCCTCAGCATCTGTACAAGGTCTGCTGCGATTTCAACCGCATTTTTGCCAAGCTCAGGTCGTGACGCATGAGCTTGAACACCGTGGATAATGCCATGAACCGCACAGGCTGAGCCGTGTAAAATCACTGGAGATGCTTTTTTATCTTCTACTTCCCACTCAGGTCTTACATGCATACCGTAAAGCTCCGTCACGTTTTGCAAGCATCCCGAGTCAATCATTTGCTTCGCTCCCGCACCCGTTTCTTCTGCTGGTTGAAACAAAAAGCGAATTGTTTTTTGCGACTTGATGTTCATTTTCTTGAGCGCAAGAGCCGTGTACAAAAGCATGGTGCTATGAGCATCGTGCCCGCACGAGTGATTGGCTTTTAGCTCTCCGTCCATCCATTGCACGACCGCATCTAAATCAGATCGGAACGCTACCACTTCGGAAGAAGCACCTTGAAGCTCAGCAGTTAAGCCATAATGTTCTGAGAATGTGCGAACGCTGTATCCAGCATCCTCTAGCTTCTTTTGAATATAAGCTGACGTTTCTTTTTCCTCACCGCTTGGTTCTGGATATGTATGCAGATGTTCATAAGTTTTATAAATGTCATTTTTCATCTTTTCTACGTATGACTGGTTCATTCCATCCTCCTTCGCACTCAAAACTTCATATTTATTCATAAATGAAGTTTTTCCTTCACTTGATTCTTATACTATCATAACTTTCTGACAATGCACAATAGCTTTAGAGCACTATGAAATATTGGAATATGAACTAAAATACTATGCAAATATATAACCTCTTCAAAAATAATGAAATAAATGTTAAAATAGTAAAAATATAGTGAAACAACATTGATCAAAAAGGAGGGGACAAACCATGTCAAAAGGAAAAATTGCTTTTTTATTAGTTCTTTCCCTATTAGCGGTTGGAGGCTTCATGACAATGTTTTTTTCAAACAGCTCTGACCAAGTCACTAGTAGCAAAGGTCCAACGTTAAAAAACGAAACCATTAAAAACGTCACGCATTCTCTAACGGCAAGAGAGGATATGCTGCTTAATACTAATCAAGCGTTTGTCTTTGAATATGACTCTGGTAGCAAGAAGAAAGAAGTCGACGTTTGGGTTGAAAAGTATGAAAAGGGGCTATTTGTAGAAAAGCTAAATGAGTTATCTACAGAAGTGGACAAAGAAGGACTGATTATTTTCACTTCTAGCGATATTTATCCGGAAGATGAAGACGGAGAAGAAGTAATTACTATGTTTAACTTAAAGGTTGGAAATCAAACGGGCAGCGCCGGGTTAAGCTTCACAGAAAAAAGGAACATTGAAGAAAAAGAGAACTTAGCTGGCACGTGGGAAGGCTTCTATCAAGACGTACAAAAAATTGATGGAGAAATGCCACTAGGCTACATGGCTTATTCTTCTGAAGATTCCATATCAAGCATTCAGCTAAACTATTTAAAAGATCCAAAAGCTCACGAAAAAGAGCTAAAAGAATACGACAGCATCTACGTTTTAAAATGCCGTTTTCACTAAAACAAAAGCAGGTGGTAGACATGTTGAAGTTCATTGACGACATTGCTGGTTCTCTGTATGACGTCATGAAGTTTCTTATACGAAGCTTATGCTATTTCTTGGCTGGAGTATTGATTGTTGCTATTCCCCTTTATGTGATTGTTTTTGTGCTTCAAGCTTTTGGCAAGTAAGAATATCCATAAGGACAAATTAAAATTAAGAAAGAGGTTCAATAATCATTGAAAAAATCGACACCAACTAACCACAGCAAGAAAAAAGACTTCACAGATACAAACTTATTTCTATTTATCATCATTTTCATTGCCGGTCTTATCTCTATTTTCATTTTACATTAACGGTATACTTCTTTCCTACAAACGCTCAAAGCATTTTGAGCGTTTGTTTATGATAGTCAAATATTAGATTTACCGTACTAGAATACTAGCTTCTTAATAAACCATTACAAAATCTTTTCATTGAACACTTCACCTACATACATCCCGCTCGCCGCTGCTTGAGAGAGCGAATGCGTAACGCCAGAACTATCTCCAATAACGTATAGCCCTTTCACATTGGTTTCGAAGTATTCATCCGTTTCCACAACCGGCGAATAAAACTTCCCGTCCATTCCATAAAGAAGCGTATCTTCGTGAATGCTTTCTCCAAGCAATCCTTCGAGCTTTCTTAAAAAGGCTTCTAATGCAGAAATATAATTAGTTGGAACATAGTTCAATAAATTCCCCGCGGTAGCGCTAAGCGTTGGCTGAATTCGATTACCGCTCATGTCTTCCTTGGACGTTGCTTTTTGACGTCGCAAGTCGGACAAACGCTGAACGACAATCTGATCTCCACCGGCGTTTAGTTCACCAATCACATTTTGCGCATAGGTATTCGCTTCTTGTAGCGTATTAAAATAAGCAGGTGTAAAAAGAGTGAAGTTTAAATTTGCCGTACCGCTTCCTTCTTCTCGGTAATTTTGACCATCTGGCATGACCAATCCCTCTTGATATTTTCTAATAATGCGCCCCTTTGGATTCATACAATATGTATAAGAAATGACGCCTTCATGTTGGGAGGCAAGCTTTGTTTCAAACGTATGCTCTAACAAACGATTGAGCTGGCGACCATGCATTTCAACACGTATTCCTAAATCTAAGCGAGTTAATCCTTTCTTCACACCGAGAGCTGAGAATTGTTCTTCAGCCCAGTCGTTCCCTGACCTACCTGTTGCGACCACGACGCGACGTGCTTGTACATCCCCTTTATTTGAAACAATTTTAAACTCATTTTCTTGTTTCTCAATGCGCTGGACGTCTACTTCAAACCACATGTCAATTCGTGACTTCAATACGTCGTATATGCGCTGGAAAATAGCAGTCGAACGAGCTGTTCCTAAGTGTCGGACTTCCGTTGAAAGAAGCTGGAGACCATGTACTTTTGCATTCTTTACAAGTGCTGGATTCACTGTGGAATACAGCTCTACTTCATCCCCTCCGAACGAACAAAGCACATTGTCTACTTCTTTCATGAGACGAAGCGCTTCTTCTGGACCTACTTTTTGCTCTAAATCTCCGCCAAAATCATTGGTGTAGTTAAACTTTCCTTCTGACTTTCCGAGTCCTGCAAAACCGTAATATTTTCCACACACGTCACAACTGCAAAGCTTCCCTTCATCAAGAGGACATGACCTTTTATGGAGCTGTTTTCCCTTATCAATAAGCAGTACGTTTTGGCTTTGGCTTGCCAGCGTGTACGCTAAAAACACCCCGCTTACGCCTGCTCCAATAATGACAACATCATACACATCGCTTCACCCCATACTCTTTTATATACGTAGAAGCTACGCTGGTTAAATACCGAACAGCGTAGCTTCTCGCTCTAGCAATCTATTTGCTGTTTTTACGACGATCGCGGTTTTCACCAACCGCAGCCATCCCTGCAATTAAAAATGGCAAGCTGATCACGAAGGATTGCAGCCACGTAGAACCTAATACTTTGAACAATACAAACACAAGCACTGTCGCAGTAAAATAGATGGGAATAAACTGCTTTGAAAGCCATCGTTCACTCATGTTCATCACTCCTATAGTACAACTTTACAAAGAATCGCAGCACTTCGCAATATGAAAGAGTTTATGACCATTATTTTCTACTTTCTGCTTTCTCCTACGTCTTCACGTATGATGCTTCTCTCCTGATCCATGTACTACATTCTATCAAAGATACAGATACTAAAAAAAGAGAGCGAATACCACTCGCTCCCTTTTGCGTATTATGCTGATTGTTTAACCCTATCGTTTTTCTCTTTAATTCTTTTGTTCTTGCTGTAGCCAGCAAACAAAATGAGAACAACTACGACTGCTTGAATCAGATAGGTCGCAATCCCGTGATGAATGTGAAACAGCTCGCCAACGCTTTTGTCTTTTAAAATCATTTCAGCTGCCGTCCAAGCTAAAATTCCAGCTCCAACGTATGCAATCCACAGATACTTGTCCATTGCTTTCACGATTGCTTTTGAACCAAAAATCATAATTGGAATACTAATCAATACGCCAAGAGCAACCATTCCAATATGACCATTTGCAGCCCCAGCAACCGCTACTACGTTATCAAGACTCATCACTGCGTCTGCGATAATAATTGTTTGAATCGCTTTTCCTAAGCCGTTATAAGACTTAATATTTGAACTATCTTCTTCTTCCACCAGTACTTTGTACGCAATCCACAGAAGCAACACGCCGCCGATGATTGTCACAAATGGAATTTTCAGTAGGTATACGATAACTGCCGCAAACCCAATGCGTAGAACGACCGCTCCAAACGTTCCCCAAAAAATCGCTTTGTTTTGCAGCTCTTTTGGTAAATTCCGTGTAGCCATCGCAATTACGACTGCATTATCTCCAGATAAGATAATGTCAATAAGAATGATTTTTAATAACGCAATAATAGCTGTTGATGAAATCGCGACGCCTAAAGTGAAAAGCTCATTTTCCATGCTTATCGTCTTCTCCTTTTTACTTACAGGAACACTGCCTGTAAGATATACTGTTTAGAACCAAGAAGCTATTCTTAAACGAAGCAAGCGCTGCAATCGTTCGTTCAAACAACAAAAAGGCTCCGAGCCTAAGCGTTCGAAACCTCAAAAACCAAACGTCGATCACTCAATGTGCTTTGAAGCACGCTTGACTTTGTTAATAGAATAATTTTACTACATTCTAAATAGTATATCAAAGTAAAAGTTTATATAATAAAAATATTATATTAATGAACAGTTATCTTTCTGATTTCTAATACATAAATGCTACTCTACAGTGATGAGAAAAGGGTTTTTATGTATTCTTTCTCTTCCCCCAGGGCTTTAGATAAGAAATAATAACTAAAAAAGTTAAAAGACTCATGCTTACTCCAATACCCAAAAACAGCATTCTCCGACTTTGAAGATAGAGAGGATTTTGCAAAGGGTGTAATCCACTAGAAAGTATTTTTGGAAATAAATTATATACTACATTACCAGTAATTAACGCTCCAAAGAATATTGCAAGCATATTTCCTACCCATTTTATCAGAACCCAATAATATTTTGTTAGTCCTCCCCAGTGTGTACGTAGAGCTAACCATATTCCCGTGAAGAAAGAAGCTAATGCCCCAGGAATAGTTAAGTAATGGTCAAAATAGCTAATGAATAAAATTCCCGTATAGATCTCTGATTGTTCAGTAAAGAAGGTCATTGAAATTGTGACTAAAAGCTGCCCAAACACCCCGCTAAAATAAATGATTACCGCAAGAACATGCGCAATCAGCCAACATTGCTTATTTGTTTTAGCTAACTTTTTACGAAGGTTTTTAGACAGAAATACGCACAGAAAAGTTAGCAAGAGAAGTGTTGCTAGTAGCGTAATAATAAAAATAAGCAATAGATAATCACTCCTCTATTCCTAGTTTTGAATATTTAAAAAACACTACTGCATTAAATAAAATCTAGCATTTCCTTACCAAACCGAACGATAAACCGCACGCCATACAAAATCAAAACACCCCCAGCAACCACCGAGATATTTTTCAAAAATTTATCTGTCAAAAGATTTCGACCGAAGTGTACCGTGAAAGCCACGTTCAGATTCCAAAGGATAATTCCTCCTAAAATAAATAAGCTGTAGAGAAAAGAAAGAGAATGAGACATCGTCTGCGTCATTTCCTGTAAGGTAGAGCCATAAACACCAAACCAAAATACAATATTTAAAGGATTCAATAACGCAATTAAAAAGCCAACAGAAAACGTTTTATACCACGGAGCCGAAGTGGTTTTCATGTCTTCCTGTTTGAACGAATGCTGTTTCGATAGGCTGCTTATTCCGAGTTTAATGAGAAAAAAACCGCCTAACAAGTATGTAAACACAACCACCAAGTGATGTTGAAATAAATGTTCAGCTCCTAAATAAATGACGACTAGAAACAGGAAATCTCCCGTAACTCCTCCCAGGCCGATAAGCCAAGAAGGCCAAAAACCACCTGCAATTCCTCGCTTGATCATCTCTACTTTAATCGGCCCTAATGGTGCTGCAAGACTGATTCCTAATACCACTAGGTGAATAATTAGAATAGTCACGTTATCCCTCCAACTCCATAGCTTGTCTTTCTATAAGATATGACCGTACCTTTTGAGATAGTCTACTTAGCTGCGAATTGCTGCATAACAGCTCGGTAAAAGATTGAACTATTATGACTAAATACTTATCTAGCACATTTAAATGAAATAATAGGTTTACATACCAATAATTGGGGGACTTAACTTATAAGAACGACATTACTTTATTAGGAGGAGAGTTGAAAATGAACAATAATACGAAAACAGTTGAAAACAAGGTAGAGAATAAGCTAAACGAAATGAGCCAAGAAAAGAAAGACAGAATTCTTGCTAGCTTTACCGAATTCCAAACGTACTTAGGAGATAAAGTTTCAAAAGGTGAGAAACTAGGGTTAAGTGATGATCAGCTGGCTTTAGCAGCTAAAAAAATCGGGGATTACCTAGCAAAACACGAGGAACCACAAAACGCAGAAGAATACTTACTACAAGAGCTATGGAAAGTTGGTAATGATGAGGAACAACGCCACCTTGCTCATATGCTTGTTAAATTGGTTAAAGAGTAACGCGCACTTGGTGTACCGTTTTAAATAGATACCTTTTCATTTGAAAGAAGAATGGATAGTTCATTCTTCTTTTTTTATACTTCAGTTTCTCTTAATGTGCTTTAAAAAGACGTTTCAAAAGACATGTTTACATCCTTTCAACCTACGTATAAAAAGGAAAATTTTTAGATGCTATTCATAATGGTATTGATGCTACTTATAAGAAATTTAAGCACATAAAAGGTGTACCAACAGCTTGTAAAGTATTTTAAAATTGATTGTAACAGAGCATCCTAAAATGATGCTCTGTTTTTTATAATGTAAACGTGATAATTTATAATTAACCTCATTTAATAGGATTAGAAGTTAATTATCTACCTAATAGACTTCGTAACCAACCTTTTTTCTCAGGTTGCTTCTCATGTTCCTCAGCAGCCGCTATTAACTTTTCACCTTCTAGCATCGCTCTCATTGTACCAGTTACATCCTCATCTCTTTCTTTCAGACTGTGTTCTATGTAGAGGTTTTGCTTTATTAATTTCTCAAAGATCCTTTTTAATGTGTAGTCTTGATTGCGGTTTAAATACTTAATTAGATTAAACCTTTCTAAACCTTCGTTTTTAAATACATGGTATCCGTTTTTCTTACGTTCAAACGGGATATATCCTTCTAGCTCTTTTAACCAGTTCCGCATGGTGTGTGGACTTTCATCTATAAGATCAGCTACATCTTTAAACTAATAACCCACCATTCCCCTTCACAGATCCAACACCTGGATACGTTAAATGGTTATCTAACCCATTCAGACCTAAATTCTGCAGAGCTGACTGTGTACGCACGTTAATGGTGGCGGTACCCCTGAGTTGTTAAAACTTCGTCGTTTTTGCGAGCTTGTCCGCTCCCTTTGTGCCGACTATGCTCATGGCAACGTTAGCAGTTAGGTAAGAAAAATAGTGGCCTCTGCTTTTTGCATCGCCGTTTATAACCTGTTAGTTTCAGGAGTTTTTTATCTCGTTACAGATAGTTTTGGCTACGCCTTTTGGGTCATCCCAAACGGCTTTGACTCCTTCACCGATGCTTTCTGCTGTTTCGACTGGATGCTGGATCATATGTACGAGGTCATTCTACGTCTCGTTAACTGTGTGCGTCATGTCTTTTACATTATGCTGATTGTTTATCTACTTGAGTAACGAACTTTAAAACCATCTTCATTACTTCATACTCTATTACAATCCTTATTTACAAAAAGCACTTGTTGCCTATCAGAAAACCAAGTGCTTTATAGTTAGCTATATAAAATACTCCATTAGATTAAAACGGCATCCCGCATAATTATATGGCAATTTTTTATAAAAAATATCATTATACAAACTCTTAATGGTACAACCATCAAAAGTTTGTGATTTTCAGCAATCTCATTTATAATTTCTTTCTATTTATCTATATTAAAACTCTTCTTCCCATGCTTCTTTTGCATTCAATAACCTTTGTGATAAAAACTCATAAAAATTCTTTGCTGTATTGTAGTCATCAAGTCCACCTTGTCTATCCCATGCTATTACTGGACACTCCTTGTTTTCCATATTACTAGTGTCTAGACAATAAGCATATTCCCCAATATCTTCAATAACTACTAAATTCTCACTCATTCCTAAATCCCTATAACTCTCTGTTTCAATAACAACAGAAGCTATATTAGACTTAGCAACCC
This sequence comes from Bacillus sp. CBEL-1, assembly GCF_004348885.1. Classification (NCBI taxonomy): domain Bacteria; kingdom Bacillati; phylum Bacillota; class Bacilli; order Caryophanales; family Bacillaceae; genus Bacillus; species Bacillus sp. CBEL-1. The sequence goes on from NZ_SBIM01000003.1 coordinate 829,961, forward strand.
CTAAAATATCAACACCAAATAACCCACCGGAGCCATAATTAGTTAAAAACCACTTATAACTTTCTGGCAATTTTAACTGTAGGGTATCTTGAACATAATCAACTTGTTTTTTATCTACTCCACCAGTAAAGTCATCTGATTCCATATTTATCTTAATAAAATTGGTTAATTCCTCTTTATTCATTCAAAATTCCTCCTTTTATAATTCAGCTTTATCTATTTGCTTAGCTCTCCATCTCCAATATTTCGACCTGAAATTTTCATATTGCTTTTTTAACACAGGGTCGTTTCTAAAGCTTCCACCATTCTCCACTAAGCGATGCAATATTTTATCATACTCCTTATGCATACTATCCGGGAGCTCCACCATTGATCCGGGCTCTCTTTGAATTAAATGATGAAGTTCTATAGCAGTCCCATCTTGCCAAATTGGTGCTCTTCCTTTTTTCATTAATTGGAGATTTGTCATACCAGTTTTAGGGTCAATTCTCATATAATCAATATCTAACCTTTGAAAAACCCGTCTGCTAATATCCCTTACTTCTCCATTAACTTTAGTTGTTCCAGTATATTCTACATCCTTATAGTTTTTATATTCTTTACCCGTACCCTCAGCAACCTTCTCATCCCTAACCTTCGTCCCAACCCCATGACCACCATCCACACACTCAATAAACTGATACCCGCCATTCCCCTTCACAGATCCAACACCTGGATATGCTAAACGGTTATCCAGTCCCAAGTTCTGCAGAGCTGACTGCGTACGCACGTTAATAGCTGCGGCACCTTCATTCAGTTTCTTCGTGGCGGCACCACTGAGTTGTTCAAGCTTCGTCGTTTTTGCGAGCTTGTCCGCTCCCTTTGTGCCGACTATGCTCATGGCAACGTTAGCGGTTAGGTAGGAAAAGTAGTGGCCTCTGCTTTCGGCATCGCCATTTATAACCTGTTCGTTCCAGGAGTCTTTAATTTCGTTACCGATGGTTTTAGCTACACCTTTTGGATCATCCCAAACGGCTTGTGCTCCTTCTCCAATGCTTTGTAACGTTCCTTTTGGGTCTTCTACCATATGTACGAGGTCATTCCACGTATCGACACCGGCATCTGTCGCTCCGCCAGCGACGCCATCCCAGCTTCGTTTTGTGACGTCTAGCGCGGTTTTTGTTCCTTGCTTGATGTTTTCAATGCTGACTTCCCAACACGCTTGAGCTTGAACACCCTATAACTTATATATGTAATGTAAAGATTAGCCATAGATTATTTATTCAAATAAAAAAGCACTCGTTGTCTTTTTAAAAGGCAAGTGCTTTTAGTTAAATTTTAATTCTTTTAGTTTTTTTGCTTTATTTACTTCCTTAACACTACTAAGCGCCCGCTTAATTATTTTTAAAACTAATTCTATTTTCACTTAATCTTGCAAATTATACTTCGTCAGGTATGGACCATCAGAGCTTATTTTAATTGCTACATTACTCATCTATCATTCTCCTTATAATTCAAATTCTTTTAAATAATTTGAATTAGTAAAAGAGAATAAAATATTTTGAATAAATGAACAAATACAAAAAGGAAGACCTTTTCTTTTAGAATTAAATCACCACAACCAATTCAAATAAAGAAGGTCTTCCTATGAATCAATTTACAACAGATCTTGTTCAAGCTCGAGCAGAGCTACAAATGATGTTTAAAACAAACTAGTGAATAATATCTATAAGAACAACAAATTCGTATTTACACAAAATTATTGAAGGTCCCATTAATTTTCTAAGTAGCCATCTAATTCATTAAAAATGTATATTTATCTCTTCTTTAAGAGCCTTTTCTAAATACTCTTCAAAACTGCTTGCTATAATCTCTTTTCCACCAAAATCAAAATCAAATGTAATGATTTCTGTATTAGGTGAATTAAAACCTACTGGATTCCCTGCACTGTCTACTCCAATAACAATAAATTTCTCATACCCTTCAGGAAGAATATTTCTAAACTGTAGAGATTTCTCTACAAATGATGGTGTAGCAACAAACTCTGCTTCTCTCAATCCTAAAACAATAGCTTCACCAACTGCTCCTGAACCATACTTCAAAAGAAACATTTTAAAGTCCTCAGGTAATTTCACTTTTAGCTCAACTTCAGCTTGCATTACTTCCTCAATATTAACAGTCCCTCCAAATGCTTCTGGGCACATTTCAAGCTCTTCATCAATTGCATTTAACAATTCTATTTTCATTCAATTATCCCCCTTTTAATCATTTCATTAGCATATCTTGCTTTCCAATATTCTTTACGCCATTTATTGAATTCCTGCCTAGCTTCTCCACTGCCAACTCCACCTTTATTTCCAAATGGATGCTGTCTTTTGTTTCCTAAATCATGGTACCTACTAGGCATCTCAATTATTGGTCCCTCAACTCTTTGTTCATGATGGTGAAGTATAATAGTATCATAAACTCCATCTTTTGGTGCATACCCTTTTTTAAATGAATATATCAACTGTTTATCTGACATATTTGATAATGAACGTTGTGCTTTCACTTCAAAACCTTTAAATTGTGCTGTAAATTTACCCGTTTGTTCATAACCTTGAATTGCTTGTTGAACATCTTTAGACGTTACTTTATAAATGTCATTTGTTAAATTAGACTTACCCGTGCCTTTACCACTCTCATCCCTAACCTTCGTCCCAACCCCATTACCACCATCCACACGCTCAATAAACTGATACCCGCCATTCCCCTTCACAGATCCAACACCTGGATACGCTAAACGATTATCCAGCCCATTCAGGCCCAAGTTCTGCAGAGCTGACTGCGTACGCACGTTAATGGCTGCGGCACCTTCATTCAGTTTCTTCTTGGCGGCACCGCTGAGTTGTTCAAGCTTCGTCGTTTTTGCGAGCTTGTCCGCTCCTTTTGTGCCGACTATGCTCATGGCAACGTTAGCGGTTAGGTAGGAAAAGTAGTGGCCTCTGCTTTTTGCATCGCCGTTTATAACCTGTTCATTCCAAGAGGCTTTAATTTCGTTACCGATGGTTTTAGCTACGCCTTTTGGGTCATCCCAAACGGCTTTGACTCCTTCACCGATGCTTTCTGCTGTTTCGACTGGATGCTGGACCATATGTACGAGATCATTCCACGTATCGACAACGGCATCTGTCGCTCCGCCAGCGACGCCATCCCAGCTTCGTTTTGTGACGTCTAGCGCGGTTTTTGTTCCTTGCTTGATGTTTTCAGCGCCAACTTTCCAGCTTTCTTTGGACACTTCGATGGCAAGCTTTGTGCTCACTTTCGCTTTTGCAAGCCCAGCTGCTGCTTGGGATTGGACATCTGCCCACGTTTCGTGAGCTGTGTGCTTCAGTTCCTTTACGCCGTCTGAAACAGCTTGTACGCCGGTGTTCCACCCTGTTTTTGTCACGGTCCAAGCAGCTTCTGCTCCGTGGGTGACTTGGTCAACGCCTGCGTGAAAGCCATCCGTTGTCTTATCCCATGCATGTTCAACGCCACTTGTGACGCTTCCCCAAGCCGCACCCCAAAATCCTTTTTCTTCTTTCTTCTTGGCATGTGGGTTTTCGCATACTTCAAGCGTGAAGCTTTCTCGCGCTTGAATGTTCTTTTGATTTTCGTAGGCTTTTCGCTCGACTTCTTTGGCTTCCACATACGAAACGGCGCGGCTGTTGGCTTCTCCCTGCATGCCATACACTGGGCTTGCTTTATAGGCATCAAGGTCAAAGTAAAGAGGCGTCGCGTTTCCTGCTTGGCTTGTGGAACTTGTGACGGCTTGAATGTTTTGGGTGACCATATTATAGAAGAATGACAGCCCTTGGTATTCTTGAACGAGATCCGCGTCTAGCTGATTCACGGCTTGGAGCGTATCCTTTCGCTCTTGTTCCGCTTCTTCTAGGTACTGATTGTACTTAGCACTTGAAAAGACGTTGAGCGGTAAGATATGGTCGATTGTATTAAAAATATCCTGCAGGGCGTTTTGCTGCTGGATGATCATTTGCTTAGCTTGCATGTTTCCTTGATGAACGTTTTGGTCTAGAAACGCTTCCGCTACAAATGTACTTCCTTCAAGCTCTGAAGTTCCCATTTTCGCTTCAATGGTTTCAAAAAAAGCTCGGTTTGTTTCAATCAAGTTCAGCCACTGATTGGCAATGTCTGCGTGGCTTTGATAAAAAGCTTTAATATTGTCTGCGCCTTTTCCTTGAAGATCTTCATCTAAAGCGGCGATTCGCTTAAACGCTTTTTGTAACGTTAGTAGTTGCTTTTCCATTTCGTTATATGAACTGATGCGCTCTTTTGCTGTCTCTAGCAGCGCGCTCGCATCATATACAGCGTTTTGCACTCCAAAAAGCTCCTCTCTATTATATACGTTTTCTATCTATCTTTCATCTCACGTCCTAGCTGCGCGCTATCATCTCATCCTGCTCTTTTAGCTGTTTGAGGTTGCTTTCCGTATCCGCTATTTGCTTAGTGAGAAGCTGAATATAATTCGTCATAAGCTGCTGGATTTCCATCTCTTGGTTTTTCATCATCTCCGTAATTTGCAAACGATTGTCTCCAACGCTCTTCATTTCCTTTACGACGATGTCATCTTTCGCTACCTTTAACGCGTTTAGCTCATTCATGACCGATTCATAGTTTAATTTAATGGTGTTTCCCATGCTTACAGCCTCCCTCTGATGTGACTAATCTTTCGATGCAGCTCCTCCGCTGCTTCTTCTCCTTTATGTACAAGCGAACTTGCTTCCGTTGCCACGAAGCTCAGCCCATTTAATAGAAGCTGTTGACTTTCAAGCTTCACAATTGCCGATTCAATATCCGATAAGTAGTCTTCATACTCATCGTGTAAAATTCGCTTCAGCTCTTCTTTGGCGTTTTCACGCTGTTCATCAAATCGAATCGACCGCTTTCCTTTCCATCCTTCTCCAAGCTCTGGATTGGTTACTAAGCTCATATCGTTCATGGAGAGCGCTCTCTCTGACGTCACTTGTTGCTTGGCAGACTCCAACAGCCGAATTTTTTCATTCACTTCCGCTGCTTGATGAGAAATCGTACTTGATAGCCCAGCAATAATCTTTGCGTAATCCACTGACCGCACCTCCGCACAGTATTTTTCCATATTTTATAGTATAAAATAACGAATATTGGTTCTGAATAGGAAGAACCTCTCTTTTTCTACTAATATTTGTGAGGAAAATGGGATAAAATAGATAAAAGACCTATGTATATGTAAGATAAAACCATCTGAACCTCTATTTCACTACACATAAAAAAGACTGCCTTTTACTAGGCAGCCTCGTAGACAAATAGGAATTAGAAGATTGGAAGATCATCTTCTGTAGATGACTGGTAACCGTCACCAACGATCCATATTTGTTGGTTATCTGGTGAAGAGTTTTTCGTGTATAAAACATTCTTTGGTGAAAGAACCGTGCCTGCTGTACCAGCTTTAATGATATTTGAGCTTGTCCCTAAAGTTGGTGAATACTGATAGTATGCTGTGTCTGTATCAATTTCAAAATGCAGGTGAGCACCCGTTGAGTATTTACCTGTGTTTCCGTAAATTCCTAACGTTGTATCCTTTGTAACGCTTTGTCCTTTGGATACTTTAATCGAAGCTAAGTGATTATAACGAATCACAACATCTTTCGTCGTTTTTGTACCGTGAATATATGCTTGCGGATATTTCACGATAACCGTATTACCTAAAATGTTGTCATATCCTGTTGCTAAAACAGTTCCTTTTCCACTTCCCCAAACCGTACGATCAGTGGTCGCTGATACTAAATCCCAACCATAATGCTTAAATCCAAATTTTTGATAGTAGTTCGTATTTAAGTATCCAGCGGTAATTCTTGCATTATTAATCGGTTGGATTAGCTTTTGTGAAGCTGCTTCAGCAAAGGTTGGGACCGCAATTCCCATCGCAAAAATAAACAATGTGACTAAACTTAAGATTTTTTTCATAGATTACTAGATTCCTCCTTTTATCCTTATATTAACAGATAAAAAGAAATAATTGTTATATTTTACAATTATTTAACAAAATAAACAAAAGAAAAAAGCAGTGCTTATAATAGCACCGCCCCTCTTCTAGTAGTCATCTATTATGCCCAAAGCTTAAAAATCTTCCCTCTCTTCACCGCTTCTGGCTCCTCCATCGCAAGAGCCATGCCTTCAATAACTGCTTCCGCGTTTTCCATAAACGTATAGAGCTGGCCCGTTCCATACTGATCGGAAATAACGTCGTAGGCTTTTGAAAGAGAATAATCCCAATACGTTCGCTCGTCTACGCCTGATGCGATAACGTGAGCGAGTCTGTGCTTGATAAAAGTTGAAGCAGATTTGCGCGCTTGCTTTCCGTTAAGTCCAAGAATACTTCCAGCGCTAAGCTGCGTTACAAAGCCTTTTTTGACAAGGTCGTAGAGTTTATCTGGGTGTTGTTGAAAGACTGGATGACGTTCAGGTGCTTGTAAGATTGGTACAATTCCTTGAAGCTGCAGGTCGTAGAGTAAGCTGTCGAGATTCGCTGGTAGCGTATGATAAGGTAGGGACATTAGTAGATATTTGTCCGTATGGTTCAGTGTAAGAAGCTTTTGTTTTTCATAGTGTTTAAGTAGCTGAGGCGAGGCAGGTACGAGCTGTCCTGGCAAAACGCGAAGTGGAATAAGCGCTTCTTCTAACCAATCGTTGGCGGCGCTCGCATACAAAATAAGCTCATGGCGCGTCACGTCGGACTCTTCCCAAAACAGCGGAGTGGCGACGACGGAGTGAACGCCTTTTTTCACAAGCGAACGCGCCATATTCGTAAACGTCTGCACATCTCTTGGTCCATTATCAATGTTCGGCAAAATAAAGGTTTGAAGATCAATCATTGAACAATGCCCTCCTCCACAAATTGTCTATCTTTATCATACGATGTTTCACGGAGATTCTCTATGGAATTCGCTCGACAACTTATCCAACAATCATTCGTACAATTACAAGAAATACGAAAAGTCCTAACAAAATCCACCAAATTCGCTTATTAATCGCTTTAAAGAAACAAATATAGCTGAAAACAGGCTCAACCCTCTCTTTAAAAGAGGTTCAACATGAAAAGACAAAAGCTGTAACGAACGAGAGAGTACTACATTAATGTCCGAAACGGTGAGTCCTGTTGACTATATTTCTATCTTGTTTCACAGCTCTTAGCTTCCTTACCCAAAAAAGAGCGCTCCGAGTATAAGGAAGGCTGTGCCAAAGATTATAACCCAAATAATTTGGTCGTTGCATTTTTTATAAAACCTTGAATACAAAATCATAAAAATAAGGCCAATCCACCATGAACCCGTAAATAACGAACTATAAATTAGAACTAAGATTGCTATAATAATGGAACCTGAAAAGATGAAATCAAAAACAACACTCAACTTCGACTCTTTTCTTTTTTGTTCTGCCTGCATAGAAACCCTCCATCTTTTCGTATCTTCATATATTTTACATATTGTAGAAACGCCTGCATAGAACGAATTGACACTCAGGAAATTAGACCTAAACAAAAAGAATGGCAAGAAGCCATTCTTTTCCTTCCTATTGTAATGCTGTGTATCTCTCCACTCCGGTCGTGACCGCTTCAAGCATTCCTTCTAAATACATGGGATCAGACAGCTTTTGATCTTCTTCTGGATTGGTCATATACCCCATTTCAAGAAGTACAACCGGCACCGTAGACCAGTTAAAGCCCGTTAAGTCACTGCGGTAGCGAATGCCGTTTACTTTCATACCACTTTGCTTTTTCACTTCACTTACAATGAGAGTTGCTGCGCTTTCACTTTGTTTGGAGATTGCTTGCTCTTTGCTTGGAACGAGAACCCCAAAGCCGCTAACGTTTGGATTCTCGGCTCCGTCTGCGTGAAGCCGAATCACAAGGTCTGCTTTCTTTTCATTTGCCATTTCTGCTCGCTCTTTGTTGCTGATATCAACGTCATGAGTAGAACGTGTAAGATACACCTCAAACCCTTTTTCTGTTAGAAGCTCTTCAAGCAAAAAAGCCGCTTCTAAATTCAGCACATACTCAGGCTTTCCTGTGGCAACGCCTGTTTTTCCGCCCGTGACCTTCATTTTCGTTTCGCTCGAACGAGGCGACTTGCGCTTGATGATCACAATCTATACAAATAATAAACGACTTTTGGATTGGCTGCTGCTGCGTTTCTTCCTTTTATTTTCATCATTTCTTCACATCTGTATAGGTATTTATATTTATAAAGAACCTAAAAAAACTCAAGATAAAAGAAAATATATACAAAATAAAATAAAAAATGTAATATTATTAGGTATTTATAATTAGAAAGGGTTGATTTTTAATGAAGAAATTACTAAGAGCCTCATTTTTGCTCACTTTGTTAATGTTTTGCTTTTTCCTAGTTGGAAAAGATCAGTTCGTTTACGCAAACTTTAGCAACGCATCTGAAGTGAAATTAAATCAGGTTCAAAAAGGAAAGCTTAAAGATTATAGCAGTCAAGATTTTTATAAATTTACCTTACCAAGTGACGGAAATATTACCTTAGCTATGAAACGTGTACATAACGCAAGTTGGTCAGCAGCTATTTTAAACAGCAAAGGTGAATTATTAGATGATTTTGATACCGATTATAATGAATTTGCTACGGGTAATGAAACAACTGAAGTTGGTTTAGCAAAAGGTACCTATTATATTAAAATTGAAGATTATTATGGTAGTATAGATGTTCCTTATGAATTCAAAGTAAACTTTGCTTCAAGTACTAATTATGAGAAAGAATTTAATAATAACCTTAGTTTAGCGAATCTTATAAATCTTAATCAAACGTATAGAGGTGTTTTACAAACAAGATCTGATTTAGACTTCTATAAAGTAAACGTTCCTAACGATGGCAACGTAACTTTATCAATGAAACGCAAACACGGTACAAGTTGGAACGCAACAATTTTTGATAGCCAGGGAAAAGTGTTTAATGAATTTACTACTGACGCCAGTGAATTTGTTGAGGGCGATGAAAAAGTAGAGGTAGGTCTACCAAAAGGTACTTATTATATTAAAATTCAAGATAGCTATAATGGGAAAAACGTCTCGTATGAATTTAAAGTGGGGTTTGCAGCAAGTGCTAATTACGAAAAAGAGTTTAACAACAACCTTACTTCTGCTAACTCAATAAATATCAACCAAACGTACAAAGGTATGTTACAAACTTCTTCCGACTTAGATTTCTATAAGCTTATCTTACCAAACGATGGTCAAGTTTCTCTATCTATGAAACAACAATATGATTCTCGATGGACTGTTACTATTTTAAATAGCGAAGGACAAGTATTTAATCAGTTTATTACTGATGGCAGTGAACTTGTTGAAGGTTATGAAACGATGAAAGTCGGTTTAGCAAAAGGAACCTACTACATTAAAATTGAAGATTATTATGATAGTTCAGATGTTCCTTATGAATTCAAAGCTGCTTTCACGTCTGGAAATAACTTTGAAAAAGAATTCAATAATACAATTGCAACAGCTAATACAATTAATTTAAATCAAACGTATACAGGTATGTTACAAACTAGCTCGGACTATGATATCTATAAGTTTACTGTTCCAGTTGATGGGAACATTACTTTATCTACAACAAAGATGGAAGATGTGTCTTGGAGGGCTTCGATACAAAATGCATCTAAGCATATTTATAAATCATTAAGTACGAGTTACGCTACTGTGAACGGCTTAGAAAGTACAGCTCTCTATCTAAAAAAAGGTACTTATTATTTTGTCTTGGAAGACAACTATGATGCCAATGATGTACCTTATAACTTTACCCTTTCTATGAAATCATCACCGTTAAAAGTAACACAAGTAAAGGCGGCAAACAACAAAGGCAAAAACGACACCATTACTGTAACAGGCATTAATAAAAACGATACGATTAAAATATATAATGCCAGCTCAAAAGGTACCTTGCTAGCGTCTACAAAAGCAACGACTACTTCCGCAAATTTATCAGTAAAGCAGCTGGGCACAAAGGCTGGGAAAGTTTATGTAAGTATCACTCGTTCAGGCATGGGTGAGAGTGATCGAGTTGCAGTGAGCTATAGCGGTGAACAATCGGATTCACTAAAAACAAATCAGGTTAAAGTCACAAACAACAAAGGGAAAGCAGATACCATGACGGTAACTGGCATTTCAAAAAGTGATGCAATCAAAGTATACAACACAAGTTCCAAATCAAAGGTGTTGGCTACAAAACAAGCAACTACTTCTTCTGTTAGTCTATCAATCAACCAGTTGGGAACGAAAGCTGGAAAAACCTACGTAACAATCACACGCTCTGGAATGACAGAAAGTGTACCTGTAGCTATTTCTTTTAATGGTGAACAGTCTGATTTATTAAAAGCATCTCAAATTAAAGTTACAAATAATAAAGGAAAAGCAGATGTTGTTACCGTAACTGGTATTGCTAAAGGAGATACGATTAAAATATATAACGCTAGCTCTAGAGGTACTCTGCTGGTAAGCAAGCAAGCAGCAGGATCTTCTGTTAGCCTATCTGTGAAGCAGTTAGGCACAAAAGCTGGGAAAACATATGTATCTATTACGCGTTCAGAAATGACAGAAAGCGGACGAATTGCGGTAAATTACGGAGCTGAGAAATAAAAAAAGCATCTTACCAACAATGGTAAGGTGCTTTTCACTTAAAACAACCCCAAAAACTTCGCTTTCTTCACTCGCTCAGGAGGCAAGGTCTGTACACCTCTGCCATCCACAATCGCCACGGCGTTTTCCATCAGCATGTCTACTTTGCTGTCACCGTATGCTTTTTCGATTAGCTTATACGCTTTTGGAAGCGAGTATTTTTTATAGTTTGTCAGCGTCACACCTGATGCAACGACGTGAGCTAGATTATGTTCTAAAAATTCAAAGGCCGCTTGCTTCACTTTTTTCCCATGTATGCCGATAATACTATCAGATGATACTTGCACAAGTGCGCCCTGCTTCACCAATTTATATAATTCTTCTTTATGCTCTAAGAAATAAGGATGGCGTTCAGGCTCACTGATAACAGGAACAAGTTGATCAAGCTGTAGCTCATAAATCAATGACTCCATATAAACAGGCTTTTCTTGATGTGAGATATGTAGAAGCATATACTTGTTGTTGTCATTAATCGTTTGGAAGTTACCCCGAGACTCTTGAATAAAACGCTCGCTAATCGGTACTCTACCTCCTGGCATCACACGGAGCGGAATAACACGTGACTCTAGCATATGATTCATATCATCCAGATAACCAGGCTCTAACCCTTGTTCATTGGCAATAATGGTGTGAACACCATTGTCCGTTAAAAGCAACGCTGCTTCTTGAAAAACTTTTGAGCTCCCAACCTTCTTCGGTACGATATCCGTGTATAAATCTATCATCTTTATCTTCTCCTCAGTGACACGCTTTATTTAAATAAGTTTATCATAACCGCACTGTGCCACTCAAACGAAAATAATATTCATATATTTTTTTATTTTTCAGATTAATAAACTTAAAAGATACCAAGGAACTTTTCTTTTCGAATTCTTTCAGGTTGCTCTTTTTGGATACCCTGTCCTCCCATGACCGATTCTGCGTTTTCCATTAACAGATAGACGCTTCTTACACCGAAACGTCGTTGGATAACATCATACGCTTTTGGAAGTGCATACTTCTGGTAGTTAGTCGCATGACAGCCCGATGCCATTAAATGAACAAGTCCATGACGCAAAAGTAAATAAGCAAACCGTTTCTCCTGTGCTCCGTTATATCCCATCAGACTTTGAGATGAAATCTGCATAACCGCTCCTTTCTTTACCAATTCGTACACTGCATTTGGATTGTTCCTAAAATACGGATGACATTCAGGTTCATTAATGATAGGAATAATCTTTTTCAGCTGCAGCTCATACATGACTTGATCGATATATGCAATAAAGCTTGTTCTTGGAAGTTGCAGTAATAAATAGGTTCGGTTATCGTCAACAGTTAAACTATCATTGATATTATACGAATGGTGGAGCGTTGGTTGAAGTAATACTCGCTGTCCTGGAACAACATTTAATGGAATTTTTGTTTCTTTTAAAGAACAGTTAGCTGCATGAACCCGGTCTAAAATCGTATTTCTCTCGAATCCAAAATCTTTGCCGTCATAAAACGGACTTGTCATAATGGTCGTTATCCCCTCAGAAACGAGCTTTCGGCTCATCTTTAAGAACGTCTCGGTGTCGGTGGGACCTTTTTCTACATTAGGCAACAGAATTACATGTAAGTCAATCACTCAAACAGCCCCTATACAGTTTTTATAAGCATATAGTACCATTTTATAGTCTAAATCAAGCAATAACAATAACTATAAATAGACATTTTACAACAAAAAAAGACAGCAGGATAACCCTGCTATCTGCTATGAAGCAACAAAATAGTTAATTAATGCTTCTGCCCATGCCTTATGACCTTTGTCAGTTGGCGTACGTTGATCTTCTGATAGGTAATTCAAGATGTCTTCGCTCGTGTAATCTGGCCATGATTCCCAGTGATTTACGTATTCATATCCGTTCTTTTTAGAGAATGATTCTAACTCTTTTGCTTCTTTCGGATAATTCGTTGCGTTGTAGATTGGCTGTGATGGCTGAAGGATTGTCACGACACCGTCAACTTCTTTTGTAATATGAGACATAATTACGCTTAAATTATCAAGCGTGTTTTTAATGCCTACTACGCCGTTATCATTTAACAAGAACGGTTCAAACAATAACACATCAGGATCAGCTTTTACGATATCTTCATATGTATTACCACGAACAAACTCAAGCGTATTCATTCCCTCATATTCATATACCGTCACATCAATTAACGACGAACCATACGTTTTATCAAGCTCTGCTTTTAACAGCGTTGGCCAGCTATTTTCAGCCTTTGACGTTGCTTGTGAACCAACAATCACAAGATTCATCGGCTCTCCTGTTTCAGATGCTGTTGCTAGTTTATTCACAATCGAATCTGGTAAATTGGACGCATATGACTCCCAACTCCCTCCTAAAGCGACTTTTGACTCACTACTACTTGACGTACTTTTTTCCTGAGAAGTCGGCGCTGCGGACGTATTGGAGTCCCAATAAATCTTTCCAGCTACAATCGTTGCAATAAGCACAATGATTGCTAAAATATTCACAAATACTTTCATATTCTAACTCCCTTGCTAATTCTTTCTTCCTTTTCCTTTCTATTATAATATAAATTTTGACGAATTTTTATAAAAAATGATTAAATTTGTCATTTTTTTTGGTAAAATAAAAGAATACGTGTGTATTTTGTCACAGAACAAAAGACGTAATAATAAATAAGAAAAGGAAGATACATTCATATGGAACAAGAACGCAGACGCAGAAAGCGTAAATCCAAAAAGGGATTTAAAATCGCTCTTTCTATCATTCTATTATTAATTATCGGTATTGGAGTTTACGCTTTCTCAGTATATAGCTCCGTAACTAACACATTAAACAGAACGCATGAACCGTTATCTCGTGATAAATCAGAAAAGCGTGGCCAGCAAGTAAACCTAGACAACCGTGAGCCAATCTCAGTTTTACTACTAGGAACAGATCCTCGTGGTACAGAACGCGGACGTTCAGATTCACTGATTCTCATGACGGTAAACCCAGACAAGCAATCAGTCAAGATGGTCAGCATCCCGCGTGATACAAAAACAGAAATTATCGGAAAAGGAAAAGAAGATAAAATTAATCACGCTTATGCTTTCGGCGGTGTCGATATGTCAATTAAAACCGTTGAGAACTTTTTAGATGTACCAATTGATTACTACGTGCAGGTTAATATGGAGGGGTTTAAAGATATTGTAGATGCTGTTGGTGGGGTAACTGTGAATAATAACTTAGACTTCACGTACGAAGGTCACCATTTTACAAAAGGAACGCTTGATTTAAACGGAGAAGAAGCATTAAAGTATTCACGTATGCGCTATGAAGATCCAAGAGGCGACTTTGGACGCCAAGAACGTCAGCGTCAAATTATTCAAGCCGTTATTGATGAAGGTGCAAGCATGAAATCTCTTGCGAACTACGGAAGCATTTTAGATGCGATTGGCGATAACGTAAAAACAAACTTAACGTTTGAGGAAATGAAAGATGTTCAAGCGAACTACAAAGATGCTCGTCATAACCTAGAACAGATTCAGCTTGAAGGAACGGGTGGAAAAGCAAGCAACGGAGTTTACTACTACCACGTATCTGAAGAAAATCGTACACAAGTATCGAATCTATTAAAAGAACATTTAAATCTAAACTAGAAGGAAGCTGACAAGAGTCAGCTTCCTTCTTTATTATATAAAAATACCCACGCCGCTATGTTTGTAAACATAGCGGCGTGGGTATAAATACATTAATTGGTACCGTAGTAATAGTAGTAGTTATTTCCTTCATCCACTTTACGGTTGTTTAACACAACGCCAAGTAGCTTACCGTTCGCATTAACCAAAAGCTCTTTTGCTTTTTGCGCAGCTTCCTTGTCCGTTTTGCCACTGCTGACCACAAGAATTGTACCATCAACCTGGTTAGCTAAAATTTGTGAATCAGTTACCGCAAGAGCTGGAGGCGTATCAAAGATTACCATATCAAACTCACGCTTCATGTGAGCTAACACTTCTCCCATATACTTAGAGCCTAAAAGCTCAGATGGGTTCGGTGGAATGGGACCACTCGTTAAAATATGTAAGTTAGGTACCTCACATTCTTGTACAGCTTGCTCTAACGTAGATTGCTTCGTTAATACGTTGGTAAAACCAATGTGATTTTCTAAGCGAAACGTGTAGTGAGCCGTGGGCTTACGTAAATCTGCATCAATTAGCAATACTTTTAAGCCTTGCTGAGCGTAAACGGTTGCCAGGTTGGCAGACGTTGTCGACTTTCCTTCTCCAGGTCCTGTTGACGTTAAAAGAATGGATTTAATATTCTCGTCTGCATTAGAAAACTGAACGTTTGTACGAATTGTACGATACTGCTCAGAGACAGGGTCTTTCGGACTATTATGAGCAAGTAAACGACGTTTTAGCGTTAATAGCTTATCATTCTTTGCATCTTTTGCTTTACGAGCCAAACGTCTCACCTCGCGTTCTTTGAGCACGTCCCAAAGGCTGAGTCTGACGGACCGTTGCTTTTGGCACATCTTTTATGTTAGTGATAACACCAATAACAGGGAGTTCAAGAATTTGTTCGATATCTTGCTCTGTTTTTAATGTGTTGTCTAAGTATTCAAGTAAGAAGGCTACGCCTACACCAAGCATTAATCCAACAACGATTGCAATCGCAATGTTTAGTAATGGCTGTGGCTTTACAGGAGCAATATCTTCTCCTATTTCAGCTTTTGAGAGAATATTCACATTATCCACGTTCATTAGTTTCGAAATCTTGCTTTGAAATACTTCAGCTGTCGTATTGGCAATTTTAGCAGCCATATGTGGTGAGTCATCTTGTACTATCAAATCAACTACTTGAGAGTCTTTAGCACTACTCACCTGAATTTGTCCTTTTAACGCTGTAACAGAACGATCTAAATTTAGTTCTTCTCTTACCGTATCTAAAATAACAGGACTTGTAATAATTTGATTATACGTATTAATCAACTGAATATTGGTTTGTACTTGGTTGGTGTTATATAATTGCTCATCAGACTTTGCTTGGTTTACAAGAATTTGCGTTTTTGATTCGTAAATTGGCGTCATTACAAAGAAGCTGAAAACTGCACTAACGATAGCCGCAATCATTGTAATTAACGCAATTAACCAAAGACGCTTTTTCAATGTCTGAAACAATTCTTTTATACTAATTGTTTCTTCCATGATGACCTCCGAATGCTTAATAGAATCAAAAATAATACAAATTCTATTATAATAGACATAGATATATTTATCTATACTATTTTCATATAAATAGTTATTTTTACAAAAATAGGTCTAATAAATTAATTCACACCTTTTAAGAAATGAACTAGCCCATCTCTCCACTGCCTAGGAATAGTTATATTGTTAATTGCTAAGCTTTGATGTTTAAATACGGAATATGCTGGACGCTCTGCCGGACGTGGAAATTCTTCAGTGGTACAAGGATTTACCTGTACTTCTATTCCTGCTTCATCGAATATTGCTTTGGCAAATTCATACCAAGAACATTGTCCACTATTTGACACATGATAAACACCATATTTTTCAGTGCTTACCAACTCTAGAATTGTTGTAGCTAAATCTAATGTATACGTTGGGCATCCCACTTGATCAGCTACAACCGATAGTTCTTTTTTTTCACTACCTAGCTTTAACATTGTTTTCACAAAATTAGCTCCATGTTTGCCGTATACCCAAGATGTACGAACAATAAAAAATTGAGAATGCAGATCACGAACAAATTGCTCTCCTGCTAACTTTGATTTGCCGTATACACCTAAAGGAGAAGTAGGTGAGAACTCATCATAAGGTTCTGTTCCAGTGCCATCAAAAACATAATCAGTACTTACATATACTAATTTTGCTTTGATTTGCTCTGCTGCAACAGCCACATTTCTTGTACCATATGCATTAATAGCAAATGCTTTTTCAGGCTCAGACTCTGCTAAATCCACTTTGGTATGTGCTGCTGAATGAATAACGATATCAGGTTGAACACGGTGAATGATTTCTTTAACCTGACTTTGATTTGTAATATCCATTTCGTCTCTACCAAATCTATATACTTCAAATCCTTCGTTATTAAATAACTCAACTAACTCTTTTCCTAATTGTCCGTTAGCTCCTGTAATAAGAACTTTTTGACTCATTTTTGGTCACCATACTGTTTCGCGTAGTAGTTTAAATAATCACCCGACTTAATATTTTTCCACCATTCTTGGTTTTCAACATACCATTGGATTGTTTCAACAATTCCTGTATCAAATGTATACTGAGGTTTCCAACCTAACTCTGTTTCTAGTTTTGCTGGATCAATTGCATAACGACGATCATGACCAAGACGGTCCTCTACAAACTTAATTAGTTCTGGTGAAGCACCTAATTTTTCTACAATTAAATGAACAATTTCGTTATTTGTGCGTTCGTTATGACCACCAACGTTATAAACTTCCCCAGATTTTCCTTTATGAATAACCAAATCAATAGCTGCACAGTGATCTTTTACATGTAACCAATCACGCACATTTTTCCCATCACCATAGATAGGTAATTCTTTTCCTTCTAAAGCATTTGTCACCATAAGAGGAATAAGCTTTTCAGGGAAATGATATGGACCATAGTTATTAGAACAACGCGTGATGTTCACGTTCATACCAAACGTTTCATGATATGCACTTACGAGCATATCTCCGCCAGCTTTACTTGCTGAATATGGGCTGCTTGGGGCTAAAGGTGTGTCTTCTGTAAAGTAACCTGTTTCACCTAAAGAGCCATATACTTCGTCTGTTGAGACTTGTACGTATTTTGCTAAATTATTTGCTTTTGCTACGTCTAGTAAAGCTTGAGTGCCTAATACGTTACTTTTCACAAAAATATCTGGTTCAGTAATACTGCGGTCTACATGAGATTCAGCAGCAAAATTCACGATTACATCAATATTATGATACTTAACAAGATGATCTACGAGCTCACGGTTGTTAATATCACCTTTAACGAATGTATAATTTTCATGACTTTCAATATCTTTTAAGTTTTCTAGGTTACCTGCATACGTCAACAAATCATAGTTTACGATGCCATACTCAGGATAAGTTTCAATCATATGACGCACAAAATTACTTCCAATAAATCCTGCTCCACCTGTTACTAAAATATTCATTCAAAGTCACTCCCACTCAAAGTTGTTATCAGCTTCAGCTAATGTTGGATGTTTTGTATCTTTCTCTGAAAGAACAGGCTCATTTACCGGCCAATCAATTTTTAATACTGGGTCGTTCCAAGCAATTCCTCTATCATGTTCTGGTGAATACAGCTCATCTACTTTATACTGAACTTCAGTATTCTCTACCAATGTACAAAAACCATGTGCAAATCCTTTTGGAACCAATAGCTGACGCTTATTATCTGCAGATAAAATAAATCCCTGCCATTGTCCATATGTAGGTGACCCTTTACGAATGTCAATAATTACATCATAAATAGCTCCTCGTGTCACACGTACAAGTTTAGTTTGGGCTTTAGGAGCTAATTGGTAGTGCATTCCACGTAGTGTTCCCGATTGCTGAGATAAAGAATGATTATCTTGAATAAAATCCATATCGATACCATGTTGCACAAATAATGTTTTATTATAACTTTCAGTAAAGAATCCTCGATGATCGCCAAAAACTTTAGGTTCAATTACTACCGCATCGTCAAACTTTGTTTTTATAATTTTCATACTCTTCCACCTACTAATGCCTCTTCTAACTCATACTGATTTGCTAAGCGTAACATATACTGCCCATATTCATTTTTGCTTAATGGTGATGCCAGTTCAATGAGTTGTGCTTTTGTAATATATCCTTTGCGGAAAGCAATTTCTTCTAAGCAAGCAACTTTTAAACTTTGGCGCTTTTCTACAGTTTCAATAAACGTAGATGCTTCTAATAAAGATTCATGTGTTCCTGTATCTAACCAGGCAAAACCACGCCCTAATAACTCAACCTGAAGTTTACCACGACGTAAATACTCTTCATTCACTGATGTAATTTCTAACTCTCCACGAGCAGAAGGCTTAATCGATTTTGCTATTTCTACTACTTCATTGTCATAAAAATATAAACCAGTCACTGCATAAGTTGACTTTGGATGAAGTGGCTTCTCTTCAATTGAAACAGCTTTGCCTGCTTGATCAAATTCAACCACCCCAAACCGCTCTGGATCTTTTACGTTGTAACCAAAAACTGTAGCTCCTTCTGTACGACTAGCTGCACGTTCTAAAGTACTCGTAAACCCGTGACCATAGAAGATATTGTCCCCTAAAATCAATGCAACGGAATCATCACCAATAAATTCTTCTCCAATGATAAAGGCTTGTGCCAATCCATCTGGTGACTCTTGAACTTCATAACTTAAATTAATACCTAAATCATTTCCATTACCTAGCAATTGCTCAAAACGTGGTGTATCTGTTGGAGTAGAAATAATTAAAATATCTTTGATTCCTGCCAACATTAAAACTGATAGTGGATAATAGATCATTGGCTTGTCATAAATAGGAATTAGTTGTTTCGAGATTGAACGTGTTATTGGATAAAGCCGTGTGCCGCTTCCCCCGGCTAATATAATTCCTCTCATAAGCTATTTATCCACTCCTTCTTTCGACCAATAATAATTATGCATACTTATTTTAAATTTGATTCTTTGTGGAATCTTTTGCTCCATCTTCCCTAACCTATAGGCACTTAACTTGGCAAAATTTCGTAGAAACAAGTCAAGAAGGTATAAATACTTTCCTTTTTTAAAAATATATTTTGCATTAGCTATTAAAAATTTTAAACCTTCCCCTTCAGCTTGGTTGAAGTTTTCGGTAATCCATGACTCTCTACCATAGAAAACACCTATATCAAAATACCTTTTAAACTCCTGCATTATTGTATAATCATGCGAGTGATAGACGCATGCATCAGCAACATAGGCTACTCTTTTACCACTTAACACAATCTTCGCAGTAGTATAAGTATCCTCTGCTAGTATGACGTGATGAGGAAACCCACCTACATTTACAAAATCGGTTTTTCTATATGCTGCATAAGAGTTAGAGCAAAATACAGTCTTAATACCATATTTACTTTTATCATCCAGCGATTTAACTTGTGAATAATTAGGATAGTTAAAGTCTCTAGCAAATGCACCTGGAAACTTTGCTCCTTCGATAGGGAGTTGTCTTCCATAGGTAACTGCAATTTCTTTATTATTTTCCATCGGTTCGACTAACTTATAAATAGAATCTTCAGAAGTTAATATCGCATCTTGGGTAAGAAATACAAGGTAAGAACCTTTAGATTCATTAGCTAGCATATTTCTCGTTGATCCATGATTGAAATCTCTTCTCAAAGCTTTGATAACTCTTATATTGTTCTCTTCTAAAAAAGTTACGGTACCATCTGTAGATTCTGAGTCTATAACAATTACTTCAGTATGATTTTTTGCATTAATTGTTTTTAAAATTTCAATATTCTTCTTAAGATACTTTAGTCCATTTAAAGTTGGAATTAACACTGAATAATTAACTATTTTGATCTCCCCCATTAACCTTTACTAATGAAGTATAAAATTCCTTTAAAATTAAAGCTGAATTTCTCCAATTAAAGGTTTGATGTAATTTATCATTACTCATTTCATTTATAGGTTGTTTTAAGGCAAGTAGCACCTTTGTTTTTATATCTTTTAAATCGTTTGGTGCAACATAATATACATTCTTTCCTAAATAGCTTTTAGAAAAGCTATGTTCACTAGCCACGACTGTACATCCATTATATAAAGCTTCTATATCAACTAGTGGAGAAACTTCAAACCAGCTAGCAGATAAATGCACCTTAGATTTCTTATACAGCTTATTAATTTCATCATGACTAACCTCTGTAATGTATTCTATATTCGAATGTTTATTAACTAATTTAATAAACTCTTTATAATACTTCTTATGGTTAGGATTTGCCTTTCCAACAAAAGTTACTTTTTTTTCTGTATCTTTTAAAGCTTTTATTATATTAATTTGATTCTTTCTTGACTCTATCCTTCCAACCACTAGTACATCAATTTCTTTTTCAATCTTGTTATTAACCGTTGTATTATTAAAACTCACGCCATTTGGTACAATAATAGAATTTTTTATTTTTATATTA
The DNA here is from genome assembly GCF_004348885.1 of Bacillus sp. CBEL-1. Classification (NCBI taxonomy): domain Bacteria; kingdom Bacillati; phylum Bacillota; class Bacilli; order Caryophanales; family Bacillaceae; genus Bacillus; species Bacillus sp. CBEL-1. Next base: position 850,828 of record NZ_SBIM01000003.1, read on the forward strand.
AAATCTTCTTCAATTGCTTTTCCTTCACCTTCAGCGATTAAAGCAATTCCATCTACATTATTAAGGATTAGTTGCTGCTGTTCAAATACCGGTTCTTTAATATCTTTTCGAATACTTCTTAATTTTTTATTTAAAACTACTCTTAGAACATTTTTCATTTTCTCCCGGGTCCAATAATCTTTTAATATAAGGTTAAAAGATTTTAATACCCCATACCTACCATAAGTCTCATGAAGGTCGATATGCTGATAACTGTGATGAATCGGTGAGAGAACAATTTTCTTTCCTAACCTTTTAGCATTTTTAAAGAAATAATATGTTTCTAAGGGTCTATCAATATTTACTAAGTGTACAATATCTGCATCTATTAAATCCTCATTTAAATCAACTGATATACGAGCATCAATTCCTAAAAATGTTAACTCTTTTACATAATTCTCTATTTGAACAGTATCTCCCCCTTTTTTGGAATAAGCATCTATACGCATTAAAAAAACAACTTTCATTCATAAACCGCTCCTAATTTATAGCTGAACAAATTTAGGTTTACTTTTTCTTTTAATCTTTTCCTTAGAAGTGAATGCCTGTACAATTATTTGAATCGTTTTCGGTAACAGTATTAAAATTACAAATGTTCCGATATAATAAGCGAATCCACTCATTAAAGCTCCTCTATAAATATAAAAAATAAAACCTAATAATACAGCATAAGATAATTTATTATTAAACTTTACTTTCCCTTCCATATAATTAATAATTAACGCCATTACCACAGGACCTATAATTATTCCTAAAAAACCAAAGTCAACATATAATTCACTTGGTAAAGCATTGGCTAAATTATTAAAGTTCATATATCCATTATCAATTAAATAATTTCCTACCAACTCGCCTGTATGAGGAGGTTTTGTACTCCAAAGCTCTCTAGGTACAAAAAAGAAGAGCGAACCCAATAATTGCTTTCCATGTTGAAAACCAATATGATCAGTAAATTGAATAGTTGCAATGATATTAGCATACGCATCAAAATGTAACTCAAGCATTTGAGAAAACGCTAAATTAAATAAGTCAATTTGTCCAACTTCATTAATACCATATCTAAAAAAGTTCAAGAATGGAAATATAATAAAAACACCTACATTTAGAGCTATAAATACTATCAGAGAACTGATCTTTTTTCTAAAGAAAATATAAGCTGAAGCTATTATTATGAACGCTAGGTAATATCTAGCAACATTAAATGGGCTAATAAAGTAGAAAAACATTGCTAGAGAAAAGATTAGAAGCCACCAAGATAAGAAACTGCTTTTGTTTAAATTTACAATTCTATAAACTAAATTTCCATATACAAAAGCTCTAGTAGCAATAGTTATTATTAATAAAATAGAAGAGTTTGTTATATATGAGTCCCAAAATGAAAGCCCCAAAAAGAATTCCATTCCAAATAAATTAAATGTTGCTAACGTTATAAGTAGAGAAGTGACAAAAAATACAAACGAGACAGCCTTATTGTTAATTAAAATTGTTTCATTGTCTATTTCTTCATAATTTGTATTTCTCCTGAAAATCATGAACAATGTAGACCATACTATAAGAAATAAATTAACTAAATTTATTTCATTTGTATTAATATTTAAATTATTTGGAAAGTCATTAGAATATATTTGTATTATGGGTGCAAATATAAAAAATAAATATTTAAATGACCATACAATTAAATCTAAGCTCATTATTTTTCTTTTAGTAGCTTTTATTAATCCCAAAGTTATAAGTGTAAAATGAGTTTGAAAAGTTATCCACATAGTTACTGAATCTAATAGATATAAGACAAGCAATGAATTAATCAAATAAAAAAATAGAAAAAATAAAAAATTAACTCTCTTCATAATATTTATACCTGAAGTCTAAATTGGTTTAAAACTTCTGTTAAATAAGTCGATGAGGTTCCTTGTGTATAAGGGAAATAATGAATCTTAACCCCGTACTCTCCGAATTGCTTTTCAAGTTCATTCCACTTTTGGGTGCCTTTCCAATCATCACCCACAAACATAATATCAAAAGGGTTATGCTTATAAGCTTCAAATTTATCACGGGTCGTTTGCGTAACTACTTCATCCACATATTTAATAGCACTAACAATAGTTTTTCTTTCTTCAAAAGGAATAATGGGTGTTTTATTTTTATATTGTTGTACTAACTCATCTGTGCTTACTCCCACAATTAAATAATCACAGTTTTCTTTGGCTCTTTTTAAAAGATTTAAATGTCCTATATGAAAAAGGTCATAAACACCGGTTGTATAACCAATAACTCTATTAGATTTCATAGTATCTCTCCTTATTAATAGTTACCTTTACTACTCCATGATGAGGTTCTCTTTTATCTGCTGGCGGCAATTTCATATAATCACCAAATAAACGAGTAAGAATTTTATCATATTGTTTTGGAGCAGGATAAAAGTTATTTTCAAATTCTATATTTTCCATTTCTAAAAAGTCATTTATATTCATCATATATTTGTAATACCTTTGCTTATTAACTCCGTTTTGCAGATGACTGATATATTTTGTTTTTCTGTTATACATCTTTATTACACGATCATTAAGTCTATCGGTAAATATTTTAGGCACAAGCATTAACATGGAAGATAATAAAATAGCTATGCCTTTCTTTATTGGGTTATTAACCTTTTTTATAAAGCCATTTACTCTCAAAAGTTGAATCCTCGAAAAAACATATAGTAGAAATCTATGTATCTTACTTCGCACCCCATCGTGGTGTACATTATCTAATGCAAAAACATCTATATATATACCATGATGGATATTCGATTCGATAAAGGTCTTTTCAACAAATTCAGTATCATTTTTTCTTATCTTTATAAATTGGCGGTTATATTCTTTATCAGTTTCATAAGTTTGTAAAAAATATTTATTAGTGAGTTCTGTAAATGCAATAGATTTAAATTTTTCAAAATCCTCTCGCAGCATACAAACATCTATATCATCATCCCAAGGAATAAAACCTTTGTGTCTAACTGCACCTAATAGAGTACCTGCAAACAACTGATATTTTAAATTATGCTTTTTACAAATGCGATCAAATTCATTTAAAATATTAATTTGCTCCTTTTGAACTTTCCTCAATAACCCTTGATTCCCATAAACATTTGGCAATTTCCACCCTCATTTCTACTTCTTTTTATGTAAATAAAGAAACATTAAAAATTCTCAAAACCCTTCCTAAAAGGAAAGCTATTATAATGTTAAAAATGAAAAATATTAAAAGGTCCATAATAATGCTTGAAAAATTAATAATTGAATTACTTATATAGAAAGAACTAAAACAACCGATGGTAAAAATAATATAGCTAAATTTAAAGTTTATATTGATACCGTCTCTTTTCATATAAAATATTAATAATATCGCATTTATAACAGTAGAAATTGAATTAGATAATGCGATACCACTGGCACCCATATAATTTTTAAACATGACACATAATATTATATTTACAACTACTGTTACTGCCATCGTGTATAGTGGTATCTTAGCTTGCTTTACCGAATAAAAATATCTTGTTAAAATCATTATTAAACTTTGGCCTAGTAGCATCATTGCAAACATTTGAAGCGCACTTGAAGTTAATTCGAGGGCAGCGTAATCAAATTCTCCTCGAAGAAATAATAGCTCTACAATACTCTTACTTCTAAAATAAATAAATAGCGCCAGGGGTAACGACGTCACGTATATGATTTCTATTGAAAACTGGATTATCTTTTGGGTATCACTTTTTGCATCGTTAGCTACTTTTTTAGCTATTAAAGGATAGATAACGATACCTAAAGACTGTGCTACTATACCTAAAGGTAATTGAATAACCTTTTCAGCATAACTTAGGCTAGCTACACTTCCATCACTAAGAGAAGCAGCAAATAAACGATTAGTTATTAAATATAACTGGTTCATTAAAAGTCCCAACATGATAGTGAATGACATATATATAGCTTCTTTAGAGATGCCCCCTATATATTTCCTGGAATATGCATAACCTTCATTTTTAACAAAATAATATTGGAAAACTAAACTAATAAGTGCACCCAATGCCATTCCTTGAAATAGCGAATGTTCTGTTGGTATGACAGAATAGGTTAAATACATATAAACTATTACTATTACATTCAAAATCAATTGTCCAATATTGGAAGAAACTACCCTATCATTAAACTGCAATAGTTGTTTATACAGCATACTAATAGCAATTAATATCGCTGCAGGTAGCGAAAAACTAATCAACTTTAACATAGTTTTCTCGTTTTCACTAAGTAAATCCGGCCAGTTCAGCAATACTATTACAATTATCAGTACCAGTAGAGCAAGTAAACTTAAGAATTTCACAAAATTATCTAAAACTCCATTAAATAGGCGAGATTTTTCTCTAATACCATCTTTTTCACTAATTAATGGAATAATAGAATTTGCTACAGCTGCCCCTAAAACGAATTGGAAAATATGTGGTACTGTTAAAGATAAAAATACAGAGTCTGCTAACTGTGTTGCGCCTAATCTAGAAGCAATAATAGCTTCTCTAAAAAAACCAACTACCCTACTAAGTAATGATATAGTTGCAACAATTACAGTAAATTTAAAAATCTTCATGAATTTATCTACCTATTCTATAAAAAATATAAATCTCTTATGAATCTACCTTCAAATTAATAAGCACCTTTTTTGCTAAGAACTAACCAAACTGTTTTAAATAATATTAGGGCATCTAATTTAAACGATTGATTGTCCACGTAATAGAATTCAATATCAGCTCGTTCTGGATATCCGACATTACTTCTTCCACAAATTTGCCAATATCCAGTTACTCCAGGCTTTACAGATAAAAAATCTTCTATACGTGCTTCATACTCTTTCAATTCTTCTTGAATAACTGGTCTAGGCCCTGTAAGACTCATTTCTCCTTTAAGAACATTTATTAATTGTGGAAGCTCATCTAGACTAGTTCTTCGCAAGAATTTACCCAATTTCGTAATCCTAGGATCTTCTTCTTGTTCTAACTTGTAATTATTTTTTATGTATTTAGCATATAATACCCTATCGTCTCTTAATATCTTTTCAGCATTGACAATCATAGAACGAAATTTATACATATAAAATAATTTTCCATTTTTACCAACTCTCAACTGTTTAAAAAATATTGGTCCCTTATTATTACCAAAGGCATAAGCAAAAGCTATACTTAGAAAAATTGGAGACGTTAAAATTAGTCCTATTAACGCTCCTAATATATCGATAAGCCTTTTTGTAAAGCTATAAGCTCTTCCCACACTTTTTTTGTTCAAGAAGCTGTTGGAGTTTATAGAGACATTCCTTTTTTTTACAAATCCTTGGTTCATTTAAACACCTTCACTTCTTGTGAATTTAAAATATCTTGGAGAAAATTAAGTAAATCATATTTCAAATCTTCATGTTGTAATGCAAACTCGATACTAGTTTGAATAAAACCTAGTCTTTCTCCAACATCATAGCGCTTACCTTCAAAATCATAAGCAAACACACGCTGAATTTCATTTAACTTTTGAATTGCATCTGTTAATTGAATTTCTCCCCCTGCACCAATTTCTTGCTGCTCTAGGAACATAAAGATTTCAGGGGTAAACACATAACGCCCCATAATCGCTAGATTTGATGGCGCTGTGCCTGGAGCTGGTTTTTCTACAAATGTATTAACTTGGTAGCGGCGACCCTCGTTTGAGATTGGATCAACGATTCCATAACGATGAGTTTGATCATCACCTACTGTTTGAACACCAATAACCGATGACAATGTGTTTTCATATTCGTTCATTAATTGGCGTAGTGATGGCGTCTCAGCTTGGACAATATCGTCTCCTAGTAGGACTGCGAACGGCTCGTTACCGATGAAGTTACGTGCACACCATACCGCATGACCTAAACCTTTTGGCTCTTTTTGACGAATATAATGAATATCAACGTTTGATGATTGACGTACTTTTTCAAGCAGCTCAAATTTCTCTTTTTCAATTAAGTTATTTTCAAGCTCTGGCGCGTAGTCAAAATGATCCTCGATGGCGCGCTTTCCTTTACCTGTTACGATAATAATATCTTCGACCCCTGACTCAATTGCTTCTTCTACAATATATTGAATTGTTGGCTTGTCTACGATTGGAAGCATTTCTTTTGGCATTGCTTTTGTAGCTGGTAAGAAACGTGTTCCAAGACCAGCTGCTGGAATAATGGCTTTACGTACTTTTTTCATAACTCTTTTCCTCTTCCCTTATTATTTATAAATTTATTTGATACTGAAATAGACTTATCAAATCAAAACTATTCCTAATTAACTTTAGAAATAATGAAAGTAAATATAGTCTCTAATACTAAAATCATCCATAAAATTGTGAGAACAGTAAGTAAATTTGTTATTTTTTTCAAAAATAACAAATTTACTTTACTTAAAATTAACATTGGTGTGTTTTAATTAATATAATCATTAAAATATTCCTAAAAATTTCTTCTTCACCTTCACCTTCTCAGGCGAATCTTTAAAACATGCATTTCCCTTCACAATCGCATCTGCGTTGTCTTGGAACAAGTACAGCATGTCCACACCAAACTCAGACTCAATCACATCATTTGCTTGCTCCATGTAGAAGTTACGCCCCGATACGTTATGGGCATCTGAAGCGATGACGTGCGTCAGGTTTGCTTCTATTAAATCTAGTGAGAATTTTTTGATTTTCTTTCCGAATCGTCCCGTTAGGCTTCCTGCGGTTACTTGAGTGAGAGCTCCTTTGTTAACAAAGTTATAAAGTAAATCTGGCTCTTCAATTAACCGACTGTTTCGTTCAGGATGAACGATAATTGGCGTTAAGCCTTCTGATTGAATGTCATATAGTAAACGTTCTGTATAACGCGGCACTTGGCTAGAAGGAAACTCTACGAAGACGTATTTCGACGTGTCGTTTAGGGTTAGTATTTTACCAGCCTGATAGTCTTCCACTAGTTCTCCATATATACGAGACTCTTGTCCTGGTAAAATAGTTAAAGGTATATTTTCATTTAACAGCGAGTTGTTCAGCTGCTGTATAAGTTCTAGAATATTTTGCTTTTCATTTATGTACTTTCCGTTCTGATGATGAGGTGTTGCCACAATAGTACGAATGCCTTCTGAAACCGCTTGTTTTGCCATTTCAAGACTGTCATCCATCGTTTGTGCACCGTCGTCCACTCCAGGCAGTATATGGCAATGTATGTCAATCATTTCTTTGCACCTTCAATCCTTCCAAAGTCCCAAAAATCTTTTTTAATGTTATCATAGCAATAAAATAGGTTCAATGAATTATTTTGTCGAAAAATATCGAATACATCTTTTATGTCATTTCATGTCTTTTTTCGTCCTTAAAATAGGTCTTACGCTTTACTATTACTGTCGAACTCTACGGCTAAATTATAGTCTATTTAAATAGTCCTAACAACCTGTTTTTACATAAAAATTCCTTTACTAAAAGAATTATGCAAATAAAAACGGCTTCGTTATAGGTTTTAACAAGGTATCTCTATATTTTTTCTGTGAATCAAAATGGTAGCGTTTACATATTTATAATAGAAGAAAGTTATTTATAAATAAAAAGAACCATTTCTTTATAACTTATATAATTAAGTCTTTCGATATAGTTCTATCCGTATATGAATCCTCGCCATTTTTCTTGCATTTAACGGTTGTTTTCCCTACTATATAAGAATCTGGTAAAGAATAGGACGTAGTTATATGTTAAAACGAGTTTTATTAATTGGTTTACTGTTAGCCATTTCAAATTTTTCACATACCCCGCACTTAAAAGTGACGGATCCAGGCACGTGGCAAAATGAATCAGTATGGGATCACAAGGCTACGATTCAATCCGTCTTAGATCCAAGCGGTGAATTTTTCACGCAATATACGTACGGGTTTGATGCAGAGTTTGTTTTACGAAAGATTGCTCATCTTTCTTTCTTTGGATTATTAGCGCTTTTAATCTACTGGAACCTCCCTAAAATGAAAGGACGCTTTCTACTTGCTTGGTTCTTACTTGCGGGGTTTGCGTTTATAGATGAAGTGCATCAGGCATTTATCGTAGGGCGCGATGGGCGCATTATTGATGTGATCATTGATTCGGTTGGCGGAGCGTTGTTTTTATATTTGTGTTACCGATTTAAAAAACCGAAAAAAGCGCAGCAAGAGTAGTCTTGCTGCGCTTTTTCGGTTAAACAAACATACTCTCCACATTCTGAACAACGTCTCTTCCAATCGAATCGTAAATCATCTTCTCTTTCTTCACATCTTCTAAGCAATAGCAATTTCGTCCGTCTAGCACAATTGGGGTTCTCATGAGCTCATCATAGCGCTTTAGCGGAAATTCTTGCACTGCGTTCCATTCGGTGAAAATAAAACAGATATCAGATCCGCTAAGCGCTTCATCGATACTTGAACAGTAGGTGATTTCGGTTGGGTATCGCTTTTTAACATGTGGAATGGCTACGGGATCCCACGCTTTTATCTCTGCACCGTCTTCTAGCATAAGCGGAATGTTTACAAGAGCAGGCGCTTCTCGCAGGTCATCTGTTTCAGGCTTAAAAGTAAGACCTAGTATGGCAACGGTCAGTCCTCTTAAGCTGGGAAAATAGCGGCGCGCTTTTTTTAGAAGCTTGATTTTTTGCGCTTCGTTTACGTCGATTGCTGCTTTTACCGTTTTAAATTCATAGTCGTGAAAGTTTGCCAGCCAGTGAAGGGCTTTTGTATCTTTTGGAAAGCAAGACCCTCCGTATCCGATACCTGCTTGTAGAAACTCCGGGCTTATACGAGAGTCAAAGCCCATGCCTTTTGCTACGTCCTCTACGTCTGCCCCGATGCGTTCACATAGGTTCGCAATCTCGTTAATAAATGAAATTTTCAACGCTAAAAAATCGTTCGATGCATACTTAATCATTTCTGCGCTTTTTCGATTTGTAATAACAAGCGGTGCATGAAAGTCTTGATAGACTTCTCTTAGTACTTTTTCTGCTTTTTCATCCTCTATTCCAATTACAATCCTTGACGGGAAGAGCGTATCTTGCACCGCTCTTCCTTGTGAAAGAAACTCCGGGTTCGATGCGATCTTCACTTCGACAGGATGCTTTCGGTGAGATTGAATCCATTCATCTAGCTTATCGGTCGTTCCGATTGGAACCGTCGATTTGACGACGACTACGCAGTCTCTTGTTACACTTCTTGAGATTTGCTTGGCTGCTTCGTATACGTATGTTAAGTCTGCGGAACCGTCCATTCTCTCTGGTGTTCCCACTCCGATGAAAATGACGTCTGCGTCTTTGTAGGCTGCTTCATAGCTTGTTGTGAACGTCAGCTTGTCTTTATAGTCTGTCAGTAGTTCCTGTAGCTCAGGCTCATAGATGGGCGATACCCCTGTTTGCAGTAAAAGGATTTTCTCTGAATCAACATCGACACACACAACTGAATGACCGTATTTGGCAAGACATACACCCGTGACAAGCCCCACATAACCAGTGCCTGCTACCGCGATTTTCACCTTTAACACCCTTTCGTTCATGAATTAACTGCTCGTATTGTTCCCTTTATATAATGCATCATGAACCATGCTCATTCCTGTCTAGAAAGCAATTTTACAAAATCTTAGCAATTAGTACCTATTCAATAATCCTACAATCAGCTATGTACCATCTACCGACGAATATCATGCTGCACCGTTAAAGCCTTACTTAACTTCTCTTTTAAGCTATGCCGGGAAAGTGACGTTGGAAGATGCGTTTGGTCGTGGAAGTAGATAGTCTGGGCCTGCGAAGTTTCTTTTGAAGAAGATAGCGTCTGCGTAACGTCAATATGGGATAAAAAATACCAGCTGCAGCGATGTGATGTTGGAGACTTGGTAGGAATGACAATGAGTTCATTGACTTTATCAATGACAAGCGGAGGTTCTTTCGTGAAGCCAAATCGTTTTCTGACGGCTGTCAGTGCGCCATCAAAGGTTGTGAGGTTCTCTATGCAAGACTCCATGAGTAGCTCCTTACATGTTTTTGTGGAATAATACTCTCCTTTTGCATCCAGAATTTTTGTTTGGTACTGAAAGTGTTGAACTGGCTTCAATGCTTTTGTATCAACGTTTATAACGTAATTTTCATTTACTTCCATTTTATCAACCCCTTTATTACTATTTTACAAAAAAGAGTTTTGAATTTCTAGTAGTTTTTACCTATAATTCAAAATTTTTAGTTTATTTCTTAAAAAGCAGAAGGTGATAACCTTCTGCTTCTTAGTTCTATGAATGTGAAAGTGTTTCTTTGAGCTTTTTCCGAGCGGTCTTGCCCCAGTTTTTCACCGCTCCTGTTGAGACGCCGTACTTATCAGCAAGCTCCCTATAGGAGTAACCTCCTAATAGATATTCCAGAATATAAATCTTTTCTCTTGGCGTGAGGTGCTCGATCATGTCATGAATAATAGACGACTGAAGGGCCACGGGAAGCGAATCGTCTGGGTGCGTCACCAACAGCGTGTCTTCCGTTAATGCTTCTCGCTCGTCTCGTTTCACGCTTGCTTTTAGCTCCATTAAAATGGTGCCGCGCACGGTGCTATAGGCATAGGCTGAAAACGAGCCTTTGCTTTCATCAAACTTTTGGTAGGCTTTCCACAGGTTAATTAAGGCGAGCTGATAGTATTCTTCTTGTTCTTTGTAGATATGGTGCTTTTGAATCATCGAGACAATGAGAGGGTGAAACGATTCTGCGACTTGTTCAAACGATAGAGATTTCATGGATTTGTCCTTTTGAAAAGCGCGCTTTTTCTTGTATTCCGCCGGTACGTTTACTTTACCGAAAGTAAGAGATGAAGAACACTGAGCTAATTTGATGGTGAAGATTAGACACGATTCGAACTTTCCTGGGAAATAGTGATCTTATTCTACAGAAATGGTGATGATACGTGGTTTTTAGCGATAAAATCAAAAATAGCCGATGCGCACGCAGCGATCGGCTATTTCTATGATAAAAGCTTCAAATCAAACACCAGAATACGCTGAAAATCCACCGTCAACCGGAATAACAGCGCCCGTTACGAAGCGAGACATGCTGTCGTCTGCTAAGTATAGGAGCGTGCCGACCAGGTCTTCTTTGTCTCCAAAGCGACCCATTGGCGTATGGTCAACGATTTTTTTTGCTCGATCCGTTGGCGTACCGTCTTCTTTTAATAACAGCTTTTCATTTTGAGCCGTTAAAAAGAAGCCTGGTGCAATGGCGTTTACTCGTATATTGGAAGTCGCAAAGTGCACCGCTAACCACTGCGTCAAGTTGTTGATGGCTGCTTTTGAACCGCTGTATGCCGGAATTTTCGTAAGGGGCGTAAAGCCGTTCATAGACGAGATATTAATGATGGTTCCCGCTTCTTTTTGAATCATATCCGCAGCAAACACCTGCGTAGGAAGAAGCGTGCCCATGAAGTTCAAGTCCATCACAAAGCGGACGTCATCCGGCTCAAGATTGAAGAAAGTAACCGTATTATCACTGAGTTCAGCGTCACGGCTGAAATATTCTTGAGTTGTTGTTGCCTTAGGATGATTCCCTCCTGCTCCGTTTACCAAGAGGTCAATTTCACCCCAGTGGCGATTGATGATTTCCTTTGCTGCTTTTAGGGATGCTTCATTCGTAACGTCTGCGCTGACAGCAAGCGCTTGACCTCCCTCTTGATTGAGCTGATTCGCTAGTGCTTCTGCTTTTTCTAACGTTCGGTTTAAGATGGCCACTTTAGCACCCGCTTTAGCTAGAGCTGCGCTGAACGCAGCTCCTAACACGCCCGCTCCACCGGTTACAACAGCGACTTTATTTTCTAACGGCAGCGACGTCATGTGTTTTCCCTCCGTTTACGCTTTGTTGGTCTTTTTGAATAGCTTCCCATAGCCCCGTTAAGTACGTTGCACCTAACGCACGGTCAAACAAGCCGTAGCCAGGCTTACCTGTTTCTCCCCAAATCATACGCCCGTGATCCGGACGAATTGGACCGTTATACGAAACGTCATGAAGCGCTTTTAACACTTCATACATATCCACAGAACCGTACTCAGAAGGATGAGCCGTTTCATTAAATGACTTTTCACCTGTTCGCTTCACGTTTCTCGCATGAACAAAGTGAATTCTCCCCTGTGAGCCAAATTTCCGAACCATCTGTGGTAAATTATTGGTTTCAAGCGCTCCTAAAGAGCCTGTGCAAAAACACAGTCCGTGATTTGGACTTTCATATAAAGAAAGAAGGCGCTCGATATTTTGTTCATTTGTGATGATGCGAGGCAGTCCAAAGATGGACCAAGGTGGATCATCCGGATGCATAGCCAGGTTAATGCCTACCTGTTCAGCAATAGGAATAACCTGTTCTAAAAAGTAGGAAAGGTTATCCCAAAGTTCTTCTGTTCCTACTGAGCGATATTGTTCAAAAAGCTGAGCCAGCTCTTCTTTCTCATAGCTTGTATCCCAACCCGGCAGCGATAGATTTCCTTTCACCGGATCCATTAGCTCAATGACGCTGTTATCATAGCTAAGGCACGTGGAATCATCTTCTAAACGGTGCTCCAGTGACGACCTCGTCCAGTCAAAAACCGGCATGAAGTTATAGCACACCGTCGTAATGCCGCTTGCACTTAGGTTTTTTAGCGTTTGCTGGAAACTAGCAATATATTGATCACGCGTTGGCAAGCCTAGTTTGATATCTTCATGAACAGGCACGCTTTCAATAACCGTTAGCTCAAGACCTGCGTCTTCAATGTCTTTTTTTAACGTTTGAATTCTGCTTTCAGGCCACACTTCACCGACCGGTATATCATAAATAGCGGAAACAATTCCTCTCATACTTGGAATCTGCTTAATATATGTTAATGGAATCGTATCGCTTTTGCCGTACCATCTAAATGACATTTTCATTTTGCTTACACTCCCACCTTCAGTTTTGTATTGCTAATAGTAAAGTAGTTCGCTGCGTTGTTATAGCAAATATCTTCAATGATTCCACCGACTTCGTTTACGTCGTTTGGAATTTCTCCCTCTTCCATCCACTGACCAAATAAGTCGCATAAAATTCGGCGGAAATACTCGTGTCGTGCGTAAGATAAGAAGCTTCTCGAGTCCGTCAGCATGCCGATAAACGTACTGATTACGCCATAGTTGGCTAACACGTTCATTTGACGCAGCATGCCTTCTTTGTGATCGTTAAACCACCAAGCGGTACCGAGCTGCATTTTTCCTTTAATTCCGGCTTGCTGAAAGTTGCCAAGCGTTGAAGCAATCGCTTCTTGTTCAGTAGGGTTTAACGGAAAGACAATGGTTCTTGGTAATTCTCCCTTTACGTTCAGCGCGTCGAAAAATTTGTTCAGCTCTTCGGCAAACTGCTGGTTGGAAATAGAATCATAGCCTGCGTCAGGACCGCTTGTTTTAAATGCTAGCGTATTATTATTTCGAATTGGCCCCAGGTGAAGCTGCATCGCCCAATCCTTACGAGCGTACATTCCACTTAGGTGCTGCATGATAAGCGATACATACTTATGTTCTTCTTCTAAAGAAAGCGCTGCTCCGTCTAGCCTTTTCTTTATGATTTCATTCACTTCATCCGGCTTTGCATCTACGTACGTAAACGTCGTTAGTCCGTGGTCAGCTAAGCAGCAGCCCGCTTCGTGAAATTTGTCTACGTACGCATCAATGTTCGCTATTAAAGACTCCACCGTCACTTCATCAGACGATACGTTCAGAAACGACTGGATGTAAGAAGAAAAGTTCTGACTTTGTATGTGAAGAATGGCGTCCGGTCGAAAGGTTGGCAATACCTTTACTGGAAACTCATCATTTTGCTGCAGCTCCACGTGATACGATAAGTCTTCTAACGGATCGTTAATGGTACAAATAACGGAAACGTTTGACTGCTTAATCAGCGATTGCGTTGTGAATTCTGTTGAACGAACGATTTCTTCACAGTGATTCCATATCTTTTCCGCATCTTTTTCTTTCACGACTTCGTGATAGTCAAAGTAGCGCGCTAATTCTAAATGCGTCCAGTGGTACAGCGGATTGCCGATGAGAAGCGGAACGGCTTTAATCCACGCGATGAATTTTTCCTTAGCAGAAGCTTCTCCCGTAATATAGTATTCTTCAATACCTAACGTACGCATCGCTCGCCACTTATAGTGATCTCCTTCTAACCACGCTTCCGTAGCAGAAGTAAATCTTCTATTTTCAGCGATTTCTTTTGCGCTTAGGTGACAATGGTAGTCATAGATTGGCATGTTTTTGGCAAATTGCTCGTATAGCTTGAAAGCTGCTGGTGTACGCAACATAAAATCTTCTTTTAAGAATCCCATCTTTTGTCTCCTTCCTTCTTACCGAACTCGTACGCTGAAACGTCCATCTTCTATCTTAGTCCATTCATTATTAACGTAGACTTCTCTCGTTTCTCCAGCGGGTACTGTGAAAATCAGTTCTTCATACGGTACCTCATAGTCACCTTTTAAATGAAGAGAAACGTTAATGCGTTCTTTTGTCGTTTCCATATTAATGTTGATTTTCTTACACTGCTCTTCATAGTGCGCCGTAATGCCGTCATCTTCATATAGTTCATAGTGAGATGACTGATTCCCCTTAGAAGGAAACAGTAAAATAGCGCGCTGTTCGCCTGACGTTTCATTAAACGATGGTTCGTTACAATTAATCGGAATGATTGCGCCGCCTTTTACAAGAAGTGGCGGTTTCTCTTCTAACGCTGCTGGTAACGTAACGGATTGACCTCCTTCATAGTAGTCACCCGTATGGAAATCAAACCAGCCGTCTTTGTGATGAGGCAGATACACTTCTCGCACTGTCGCTCCCTTTTCGACAACTGAAGGAACCAGCATAAACTCACCTAACAAGAAGTCATCGTTTTCTTTAAACGTATTTTGATCTCCTTCGAAATCATAGAACGTCGATTTAATCATTGGCTCGTAGTATGCGTGCGCGCGATACAGCGCTGTATATAAATACGGCTGTAAGGTATAGCGAAACTTAATTAAATTGGCAATGGCTTCTGTTGTTTCTTCATACATCCAAGGAACGTTTACCGTTTTGTCCTCGTTCCACGAATGAATCGTGAAGCGCGGATAGAAAATTCCGTTTTGCACCCAGCGAACTAACAGCTCTGACTCTGGAGCAGGACCAGCAAATCCTCCCACGTCGTGTCCGATGTTGTAGATTCCAGAAAGGCTTAATCCAACCGCCATCTTGTTGTTATACTTTAACGTTTTCCAGCTCGTGTAGTTATCACCCGTCCATGTTTGCACATAGCGCTGCATGCCCGGTGCACCTGATCTTGAAATTAAATACGGTCTCTCGTTTGGATTATTCTCTTTTTGCGCTTCATACGAAGCTTTCATCATTAAGATTGGCTGTAAGCTTCTTATATAATTGAACGCAAGCGGATTGCCAAAGCCGTTCACTTGAGCTGTTTCAGACCAAATTTCAAACTCATTGTTATCGTTCCAAGTAGATTGAATGCCGTATTTTAATAGCTTGTCTTCGACTTGCGCTTTCCACCACTTAACGGTTTTAGGGTTTGTAAAATCAAGATACGCACCGATATCATCCCAGAACTGAACCATTTCCGGTCCATCTCCTGCTGCGTTCATAATGAACATGTTTTCTTTTTTAAGCTCTTCAAACATGGGATGGTCCTGCAGCAAGCAAGGTTTAATATTGGCACATAAGCGAACTCCTTTATCAGCAAAAGACTGAACAAATCCTTTGATATCCGGAAACTTATCGTGGTTCCAATTGAAAACGTACCGCTTATCGTCAATGGACGTATAGCCAGACGACAGCTGGAAGGAATCACACAAAATGTCATTCTTCTCGCAGTCCGCTAAAAATTGTTCCAGCTGCTCCTGAGCATTTGGCGCATCCGTGTACGTCATCGTGGAACCAGAATAACCTAAGCTCCATTTTGGTGGAAAAATCGTTTTTCCTGTTAACCACGTATAGCGCTTTACAACGCTGCTCACTTCTGGACCAGCGATAAAGTAATAGTCTAAATCACCGGCTTTTTGCTCATAGTAACGATACAAGCCGTGGTAGTTATCCATTTCATTTCCCATATCAAAAATGGATTCTGACGTGCTGTCATAAAACAACCCGTAGGACATTTGTTCTTTTTCATTTCTTGTTATATAAAACGGGATATGCTTATAAAGCGGATCGGTCCACTCCGCATCATATCCCATCGGATCAAGGTTCAGCATGCGAAACCTTCTTCCGTATCGATTGGTTTCACCGGCTTTTTCACCTAATCCATAATACGACTCTTCGTACGTTCGCTGTAAATAATGATACGTAGAGGTTCCGAGCGCTCCGTCAAAGTTATAGGCCTGCGTGTTTCGGTCCATCGCAACCTGTCGCCAGCTATCTTGTTCACTGCGTCTCATTAGCCACGTAATTTTAAAGCCGTCCAGTTTTATTACTGCTTTTAAGAGCTTTGTGTAAACGGTTACGACATCCTCACTCTTTTCAACATGGTAAGCAGGTAAGGTAAACCCCGTAAGGTCAAATCTGCTTCGACCCTCAAACGGAATATCTTCCATATCAGGTGCCACAAGCCACGTCTTTGCTGGTGAAAACTCTTCTCCCTTACTCACCATTACTCGAAACAGATCTTCTTCTAAAATGAAAAGAGATGCATAGTGATGAGAGTCCCCTAGCTTAAACATAAGCTGATTGCTTTTTTCTTTTATTAATGTAAAATGATACGTCTTTGTTAACGTCATCATGTAAGCCTCCTTCATTTTATGTGTTAGTAACCTAGTACTTTAGGTAAAAACAATGAGATTTCCGGTAAAAACGTAACAAGAATAAGAACGACGATAATCGCCAGATAAAAAGGTAAAAGCGGTTTTATAACGTCTTCTAAATCAAGCTTTGCAATGCTAGCACCGACAAATAAAGCGCTGCCAACTGGCGGCGTGATGTTTCCGATACTTAAGTTCAGCACCATCATAATTCCAAAATGAACCGGATCCATTCCAAACTGCTGTACGATTGGCAGGAAAATAGGTGTAAAGATTAAAACAGCTGCTGTGATATCCATAAAGGTACCAATAGCTAATAAAATGATGTTTAAAACAATTAAAATCACGTACATATTCGTGGAGATGCTTAAGATGGCGTCGCTAATTAAAGCCGGTAACCCTGTAAATGCCATCACCCACGACATAACGGAAGATGCCGCAACGAGAAACATAATAACCGACGTAATTGAAACCGTGTTTAAGAGAATGCCTGGCATATCTTTTAACTTCACCGTACGGTAAATCGCAAAAGATAGAATAAACGTATACAACACGGCTATCGCTGAGGCTTCCGTAGCGGTGAAAATTCCTGCAACGATTCCTCCTATCACAACGACAATCATCAGTAGACTCGGTATAGCGTCTAGGAACGTTTTGAAAAATAGTTTTACCGTCACTTTTTCGTTTACGCGGTATCCTTTTTTTCGAGCGATAAGAAACGCAACGACCATACACGCGATTCCCCATAGAATTCCAGGTATGTATCCTGCAATAAATAATGCTGCAATTGACGTTCCACCGCTGACTAACGAGTAGATAATGAGCGTGCCGCTTGGTGGAATAATTAAGCCCGTAGGAGCGGAAGCAATATTCGCTGCTGCTGAAAATCGCGGATCATATCCTTCTTTTTTCTGCAGCGGACCCATTACGCCGCCGATTGCTGCTGCTGCCGCTACGGATGATCCTGATAAAGAACCAAACATCATGTTTCCAATAATATTAGAGTGAGCTAATGCTCCCGGAGCTTTCCCGACTAACACTTTAGCGAAATTCACAAGCCGGTAAGCAATTCCTCCGTTGTTCATTAAGATTCCAGCTAGAATAAAAAAGGGAACGGCTAGTAAAGAAAAGCTGTCAATGCCGGTAACCATTTTCTGAGCTGCTGTAAAAATCGCCATATCCGCTGGCATAATCGTAATAATCGTAACTAAAGAGGCAATCACAATACTAAACGAAATTGGAACGCTAAATAGAAGTAATAACGTAAATACAAAGACTAAGACGAGACTCGCTTGTAAGGCCATTAATAATTCACCTCTGAATTATTGGATTTGTTTTTCTCTTTAACGCCAAAGCCTAACGTGTTTTGAAGATGAAAGATTGCATAAAATAAAAACAAGCATCCCGATACAACTAAGCTTAAATATAAATATTGAATGGGCATTTGCAGCGCTGAAGAAATCTGCCCCACCGCGTTATTCATTGCCAAAGAGCCGCCGTACATGAAGATCGATAGCACAAACAGAACAACTAGAACATCTGTCGCAACCGCAATGACTTTTTGTACACTTTTGGAAAACTTTCGTACGATAAACACAATCGCTAAGTGCTCTTTTTTTCCAAATGCATAAGCTCCGCCTACCATCGTTAACCAGATGAGCGAATAGCGTAAAAATTCTTCCGTAAATGCACTGGGTGTATTTAAAATAAATCGGCTAAACACCTGCCAGATAGCTGCCAATACCATTAAAACGATTAAGGAACATGTAAGAAATTCTGTAATACGATCAACAATTTTTTTCATTGTTAACCTCCTACTTCATTAGGTAATGATGTTGATAATGTCGTTTTATTGATTTGAGATAGAGGCTGAGACATAATGAAATGGTTTCTTTTAAAACAAGTAGATTTGTTAGAATATGTTTGTTCCATTACGCTACAGACTCTCGCTTTCTGCTGGGAGGAAGCTGAGCCTCCTCGCTGCGCTGCGGGGTCTCAGCTCTTCCTTTATCTCCCGCAGGAGTCGAGTGTCTTACGCTTCATTCCACTCTTTTTCGAACTGTTTTTCTAAATAAACAAAATATTCAAACCATAAAAAGGTTAACTCTCCACAAGTTTGATAGACGATTGATTGAAATCCTCATTTACCGTCCCTATCTCTTCAATTATTTGTTCTGTGCTTGAAAATCTTCAAAATACTTTTTGTAGCTTTCGTTTTTCTTCACGAACTCTTCATGTAACGGCTCAGCAGCTTTAATGAATGGCTCTTTATCGATTTCATACATTTTAACACCTAGCTTTTCAGCCGCTTCTTCTTCTGACTTCACAGCATCTGCCCATACTTTTTTATGACTTTCCGATGATTCTTTCACAGCGTTTGCTAATGTGTCTTTTTGGCTATCTGATAACTTATCCCACGTTTTTGTGCTGATGATTAAAATGTCTGGCACGTATTGGTGCTCCGTTAACGTATACGCTTTCGCTACTTCCCCGTGTTTGTTTACCGTTAAAGCAGTGATGTTGTTTTCCGCTCCGTCAATAATTCCTTGCTGCAGTGACGTGTATACTTCTCCGAACGCCATAGGTGTCGGTGAACCACCCATTGCTTTGATCATAGCAATAGACGTTTGACTTTCCTGTACGCGAATCTTCATGCCTGCTAAATCTTTTGGTGACTTCACTTCTTTATCACCTGTATAAATATTT
This sequence comes from Bacillus sp. CBEL-1, assembly GCF_004348885.1. Classification (NCBI taxonomy): domain Bacteria; kingdom Bacillati; phylum Bacillota; class Bacilli; order Caryophanales; family Bacillaceae; genus Bacillus; species Bacillus sp. CBEL-1. The sequence continues at coordinate 870,396 of NZ_SBIM01000003.1, forward strand.
CGCTGCCCAGCATCATACCAGCCAAGAGCAATAAAACCTTTGTCTTTTGAAAGCTTATAAATGTCTTGTACGGATTTGCTGTTATCCATTACGTTATAGTAATGTTCTTGGCTTTTAAAAACGTACGGTAGAGAAAAAATTGAGTAGCTGTCTTCAAACGATTCCAATGCGCTAGCGCTGACTTTGGCTAAATCTAATGTGCCTGATTGCACGAGCTCAATGACATCGCGCTCTTGCCCTAACTGCCCGCTTGGAAACACTTGAACATTTACGCTATTATCAGATTCTTCTTTTGCTAGTTTCGTAAACTCTTCCAGCGATTTATGCACAGGGTGATCAGTACCCTGATTATGCGCGAGCCTCATGCTAACAGACTTCTCACCGGAGCTGGTAGTAGCTGTTCCTCCCCCTCCACAAGCTGACAGTAACACTAAAGAAGATACACTCACCAATAGGCCTAACTTTATCTTTTTGAACATAACGTCTCCCCCTTATTTAAGCTTTCTTTCACTTGTAAGATTTGCTTGATATATTGACGTAGCCCTTGTTCTCCTTTGGTCTGATACGTTTTATTAAGATCGCTTCCTATTCCTACACAGCTAGCTCCATTTTCAATCCACTCAATTCCTGTCGTTCCGCTAATTCCCCCAGTAGGCATTAGCTTTACATCAGGGAAAATACTTAGTGATGATTTTATAAATGACTGCCCTACTACCGATGCAGGAAACACTTTAATCATTTTAAACCCTTTGCTTTTTAGCTTTGCAATTTCACTTACAGTCATGCAACCAGGAATAATCGGAACTTCCGTTACCTGATCAACCACTTCATTTTCTGCATACGGCGTAACAATAAATTCACTGCCGGCATCAATTGATTCTTGAAGCTCCTCGACTGTTTGAACAGTTCCCATTCCAACCGTCACATTGTTTCCGTATCGATTTTTCAGCTTCGTTACGAGCTTAGTAGCTTCCGGGATTGATAGCGTCAACTCAATCGTATTGATTCCTTCTTCAACTAAGATATCGCAAATCTGTTCAGCTTCTTGAAAACTATCCGTTCGAATAACAGGAATAAATTTTGCGGAAATTAACTGATCAATGATTTTCATAAACGAGACTCACCTTTCAACATAGTTATATTCTCCCATTGCGCATCTCACTTGATCCAAAGTGGGTAACCCTTCGTTATCGCCTTCAACGCTAACGACCATGGCTCCAACGATGCTTCCATATTCCAAGCATTCTTTAAACGTTTTTCCCTTTATACGGGCACTGATGAAACCAGCGTCAAAGCCATCTCCAGCCCCAACCGTATCAACGACTAACGGCACATGAACAGCGGGCTGCTCTAGGTATTCACCGTTATGCTCCCCAACGGCTCCGTCAGAACCTTTTTTAATGACAACGGTTTCAATTCCGTATTTTTTAAACGCTTCGATATGATTGCGCTCAGACTGAAGGCCAAAAATTAAATCAGCTTCTTCTTTTGAAGTTAAAATAATATCTACGTCTTTTAGAATCGATAAAATAAATGCTACGGCTTCTTCTGCGCTCCACATTTTCAAGCGAACGTTTGGATCAAATGAAATCTTCAGCCCTTGCTTTTTCGCCATTGAAATGATGGATTTAGTTAATTCAATATTTTGATGATGAATTGAAGGAAATACTCCTGTGATATGTAAAATCTTGAAGTTCTTAACGTATTCCTCAACGATGTCACGCTGAGAAAGCTCTAAGGTAGGAGAATCGTTTCGATAAAAGAATGAACGGCTCTCTCCATTTGCGTGAATTTCTCTAAAATAAACGGAAGTCGGATAGTTATTGGTAAACGTTACGTGTGATAAATCAATGCCTTCTCCTCTCACTTGGTCAAAGACATATTTTCCAAATTCATCGTCCCCTAATTTTGAGATCCAGCCAGGCTTTAAACCTAACCTAGCACAGCCAATCGCAAAGTTAAGCTCCGCTCCCCCCATTCCTCTTTCAAAAGAATGAGAGAATCGTAATGGCCCCTTTTTTCGGGGATGCATGCTAATTAAAGCATCTCCAATCGTTAGTACATCTAACATTCATATCTCATCCTTCACTTTTTTGATAAACCGGTTTAGTATTATATTACACATTGTTGTAATCGTTTACAACAACTTTTTGAAAATTTTTATTACTTTAGTTATAAATAAAGTCGTTACTTCTCTTTATTTAAGCATCATTAGAGAGTCTCTTGCACTATAAGTATGCTTGTCATACATCTTGTTTTTATAAACCGGTTTTTATACTATAGATTTATATCAATCTTTAAACCTGCTGAAAGGAAGCATCCATGATGAAAAAAGAAGCGCCTTCCCAAAAGAACGTGACGATCCAAGATGTGGCAAACGCTGCTGGTGTTAGTAAAAGCACCGTTTCACAGTTTATTAATAAACGCTTTAAGTACATGAGTGATGATACGAAGAAAAAAATTGAGCAAACCATTCTTGAGCTAAACTATCGCCCAAACGATTTTGCTCGAAACTTAAAAACAAAGAAAACCAAAATGATCGGCATCATCGTGGCTAATATTAAACATGTGTTTTCAACTGACATCATCAGTGCCGTTGAAAAAAAGCTAAGTGCTCACGGGCTGCAGGCCATTATTTGTAATTCTGATGATAATCCAGAAAAAGAAAAACAGTTTATTGAACTATTAACCGCTAGGCAAATCGATGGGTTAATCATTTTTCCAACGAACGCTGACGTGACGCTTTATGAAAAGATTTTAGTTGATCAAATCCCCCTTGTCTTAATTGACCGAAAGCTTGAAGGATTAAAAGCAGACACAGTCATTCTCGACAATGAAACGGCTCTTTATTTAGCTGTATCTCACCTTTTAGAAAAGAAACGAAAGAGAATTGCGATGATGACGCTGCCTGTCGAGCAGCATATTACGCCAAGGATCGAGCGGATAGAAGGTTTTTATTCTGCTATGAAGCGGTCTCAGCAAGAGGTTATTTCTGATTTTGTTTTCTCTGGTACTTTGCTTGATATACAAACTAGGCTAGCCGAATGGTTATCGAATAAGGAAATGCCTGATGCGATTATTGCAGGGAACGATCTAGTCTTGGAAACTGTGTTAACATTCGTGAAGAACCATAACTTATCCATTCCAAGCGATTTGTCCATCCTTAGCATTGACGATGTGCCTTATGCCAAAGTCTATAACCCAACCTTAACGACCGTCGCACAGCCCACGCAGCAAATGGGTGAAATGGCCGCAACGATTCTGCTTGAAAGGCTGAATAACTCAGGTACACCAGAAGGTTCACTTCCTTTACTGTATCGCTTCCCGCCAACTCTTATGGACAGAGAGTCGTGTTAAAAGTCAAAAAGCCGAGACCTCACGTCTCGGCTTCTTTATTACTTCACTACCTTCACTTGACTTTGATGCCATTTCCATGCAGATGCGATAATCTCTTCTAGCGAACGTTCCGCTTTCCAACCAAGATCACGATGGATTTTATCAGAGGACGCAACAAGTCGAGCTGGGTCTCCAGGACGGCGGTCCGCCATCACGACGTTCGCTTTTTTACCCGTTACGCGCTCGCACGTATCGATGACTTCTTTTACCGAATAGCCAAGGCCGTTTCCTAGATTGTACGTCGCTGTTTTTGTTTCGCTTGCTAAAAGTGACTGAAGCGCAGCGATATGTGCGTTAGCAAGGTCCGTTACGTGAATGTAATCGCGAATGCACGTGCCGTCTTCCGTGTCGTAGTCAGAGCCAAACACGGAAATGTGCTCTCTTTCGCCTAGTAAGTGTTCAAGGATAATCGGGATGAGGTGCGTTTCTGGATCATGCGATTCGCCGATTTCTGCAGTTTCGTACGCGCCCGCTGCGTTAAAGTAGCGAAGCACCACGTATTCCATACCATATGCATGCGCGTAGTCCGCTAAGATGTGTTCAATCATCAGCTTCGAACGGCCGTACGGATTAATTGGATTCGTGCTTGTTTCTTCCGTAATGATGTCAACAGACGGAATGCCGTACGTTGCCGCTGTGGATGAAAAGATGAACTTTTTTACGTTATGTTTCATCATCGTTTTTAATAACGTAAGAGTCGCTGCGACGTTGTTTTCATAGTACTTCACAGGGTCAACAACCGACTCTCCTACTAAGCTGTTCGCCGCAAAATGCATCACTGCTTCGATTTGATAAGTAGAAAATACATGCTCTAAGTCCGCTTCGCTCCCTAAATTTCCTTCTACAAACTGCGCGCGCTCATCAATCGCCCAGCGGTGCCCCGTTGAGAGGTTATCTAAGACAACGACTTCACTTGTTTTCACTAACTCTTTCACGAGGTGGCTACCGATATAGCCAGCTCCTCCAACTACTAAAATCATAAAATCTCTCCTTTAGTCCATTTTGACTAGTTTTATCGTACACTTTTACCCTGATATTGTAAATGAGTTTTGTGAACTGAAGATGACTACTTTTCTTTATTTTCATTGAATATGCTAAAAAAAGTGCTCCTTCCAGCATTTTCATGATGTAAAATAAGAATATAGTTCTCATCCCTATACATACACGGTTGACTACAGAAAGGAAAGAATGACGTGACCAAACTAACAATTCTCAAGCGCCGTTTTAAATACCTTATTATCAAACTATTGCGACTAAAAGATCATTCTCATAAAGTTGCACTTGGCTTTAGCCTTGGTTCAATTGTAAACTTTGTTCCTACCTTTGGGTTTGGACTGATCCTTTCTGTGGGCTTAGCCAAATTATGTAAAGGCAACAGCATGGCTGGTCTCATTGGCGGAATGCTGTTTATGTGGGCTTCCCCCCTCATGTTTTACTTAAACACCGTAGTCGGTGAATATCTCGTGCCCATCAATCTAGATCATACGTTACTGGAAGTCCCCGATGATGATTTGGCCGATCATCTGGAAACAGGTGCACATATCGGCAAGATATTTCTAGCCGGAATGACCGTGAATATGGTGCTGTTTGGCGGTCTGCTTTACGCTGGCGTTTATTATATGATTAATCAGTATCGAGCTGAGATTTTATACTACGTTTATAAAAAATGGGTTGTTTAATTTCTTAACAATAAGAGAGGTACTACGCATGCTAAAGACCATTTCCTATCCGTTTCAACCAAAATCCAATCGTTATCTTATCCCTGGGCAGTTTTGGGCTATCCCTTTAAGCAATGGACAATTTTCCTGCGGAAGAGTACTCGAGATTAGCGCTGAGCACACGAAGCATTTCATTGCTGGGCTTATGGACTGGTGCGGGCCTGAGCCACCTACTTCTGAAGATCTAAAAGGATGTGCTATTCTCAAGCAAGGTGATGGCCACGTTAAAATGATTGTGGAAACCGCCTTAAACGGCATGATTTTAGGCTATCGAGACTTAACCTTAGATGAATTAGAAGTAGCTTATTTTCGATCTCAAGAGATGTTTGCCGATGATTGTATGCTCCAAAAAGGGTATACGGAAATTCGTCCCATCACAAAAAAAGAATATGAACAATATCTTACGTTTTCGACGTGGGGATATGAAGTCATTAAATTTCGTGCAGAAGATCGCTTTGTAACAAAAAGTAAATATCTATACTAAAGAGCCTAACTTCCTTAAAGTGTTAGGCTCTTTTATTTATGTTTGCTGTATGGCTATAGATCCACAAATATTACAATAATCAATGTCATTTTCTTCATAGCTTCTATGCAACTAATAGCAAATAGCGCAGACCAGATTGAACACTAACTTCCCCTGTCTCCTTCCGCTTTACTTCCTCCACCTATTCCTTTACCTATAAACAATAAACATTTTCTTTTTATACATATTATTGGTTCATAAGAAAAAACTAGAAATACGAACAAATTTATTAATTGGGAAGGTAGAGAAAATGCCTTACGGACGCTTTTTTAAACGAACTAAAGAGCAAACTTTGCCAGAGGCACCAGCGCTACAACCTTTACATAATCGTTTAGATGAGAACGTAGAGAAGTTAAAAATAGCGCTCGGAGACAGCTCAGACTTATTTATTCGCTTTATACATTCACCTCACAACGAAAAAATAAAAATAGCGGTGCTCCACCTTGATGGATTGGCTGATGATGCGATTGTAAACGAACATGTTATTAATCCTTTAATTCAATGGGCAAACGCAACTAAGGAAGCTAATTCGTTGGAGTTAGAAGAAAGCGTAAAAGGCACTTTGGCTGTTTCTCAGCTAACTATAAAAGAAGACTGGGATAGCTTTCTTTCAGCAGTTGTCTCAGGAGATGCAGTTGTCTTGTTAGATGGATGTTCTAAGCTGTTCATTACCAATACACAAAAGCTACAGTCTCGCGCAATAACGGAGCCAACGACGCAAACGGTTGTGAAAGGACCAAAAGATTGTTTTACTGAAAGTCTAAGAACCAATACGTCCTTAATTCGAGCTAAGATCCAAAACCCTTGTTTACGATTAAAAAGCATGAAGATTGGGAAAGTGACGCAAACGGAAGTGGCTATTATGTACATAGAAGGAATAGTAGATAAAGCCATTCAACAAGAAGTTGAGAAGCGACTAAAAAGAATTGATGTAAATAGTATTCTTGAATCAAACTATATTGAAGAATTTATTAAAGATGACAGCAAAACCATCTTTCCTTTAGTCCTAAGCACAGAACGGCCTGATGCGGTAGTAGGAAATTTACTCGAAGGTCGCGTCGCCGTTATTATCCAAGGAACGCCTTATGTGTTAATCACACCCGTTGTTTTTTCTCAGTTCTTTCAATCACCTGAGGATTACTATCAAAATTACTATATTAGCTCTTTTATACGATTACTAAGATTTGTTGCCTTCTTTTTGTCGATGTACGTTTCGTCTATTTACTTGGCGTTAATAACTCATCATCACGGACTTATTCCTACTACGCTGCTGGTAAGCTTAATGGCTCAAAGAGAAATTGTTCCCTTTCCGGCAATCGTGGAAATTATCCTGATGGAATTGGCATTTGAAACACTTAGAGAAGCTGGTATTCGAATGCCAAGGGCGATCGGCCCAGCCGTTTCAATTGTAGGAGCACTAATCCTAGGTCAAGCAGCCGTAGACGCAGGGTTTGTATCAGCAGCTGTCGTTATTATCGTAGCCATTTCTTCCATTAGTAGCTTCACTCTTCCAAACATCAGCATCTCTAGCGTAGCTCGTGGCTTTCGATTTATGTTAATTTTAGCGGCTTCATTTATTGGGCTATATGGCATTCTGCTCGTGACGCTGTGTATCTGGCTTCACATGAGCACATTGCGATCATTTGGTATTCTGTATTTTAATCCGTTTGCTCCTTTTAACTTACAAAAACAAAAAGATGGCCTACTTCGTTTCCCTTTGCCATTTCTGTTAAAAAAACCAAATAAACCTAAGCCGATTAAGTAACGCTTGCTTAAAGGAAGTTTTCATATGAAAAAAAACCATTTATTTTTATTGATTACCATAATTTTATTCCTGACTTCAGGCTGCTCAAACTATTTAGAACTAAATCAAGTTGGAGTAATTATAGGCGTTGGCCTTGACCAAAATGATGACCCTAATGAGCCTTATCGAGTAACGTATCAAGTTCTTAATCCAAGTGGTTTAGCTCAAGGGCTTTCTAGTGCAGACACAGGCTTGGCCGTTGTGAATTATACGGTGACGGGAGAAACCTTGCTTGAAACCTCGCGAAAAGCATCTGCCATCATTCCTAGAAGAAGCACCCTAACTCACATGTCACTCGTTGTCGTCAGTGAGAAACTAGCACGAAATAATCTTGACTCTCTCTTTGATACGTTAGATAGAAGCAAACAGGGACGAACAAGTTTACCCGTGTTTATTGCTCGAGATAGTACGGCTGAACATGTGCTTAATGGTGTTGAACCTTTTGAAATCAATCCAGTGAAAAGCATTATCAGTACCAGTGAAAATAACCAAAAACTGTACGGAGTCTCTAATAATATGCTCGTATACGATGCCATATCTGCCCTTTCAAGTAAAGGAAAGGATTTAGCAATTCCAGGTCTCAACATACACAATGATTCTCCGGAAAGCAGTCGAGCAAGTAACTTAGAAACAACCAACCCTTCCGTTATAGAAGTAAATGGATTAGCTATGTTTAAAGAAGGAAAACTAGTCAGGTGGTTAGACGGTGAAAAAGCTCGAGCGGTTCAATTCATTACTTCAGACATAAATAGTACAGTAGTTTCAATTCAATGCAAGCAAGGAAATATAGGTCTGGGGATCAATCGAGTGAAAAGCGAAATAAAAACAGACGTACGTCAAAACGAACCCATTATTCATCTAAACTCAACGATGACCGGTGAGATTTTAGAATCATCATGTGCAGCCGATTTAACGGATCATCACTTATTAAATCGTTATGAAAAGGAATTTGAAAAAGAAATAACAAAACAAATTAAGCAGACTATTGCAATTGCCCAAAAAGAAAAGTCCGATATTTTTGGATTTGGTGATAGTTTGGCTCGTACACACCCAACATACTGGCACAAACATCAAGATAATTGGCGCAACTTATTTTCGAATGCCAAAACGTCAATTAAAGTTAACGTCAATATCACAAATACAGGAATGCGAACGAATTCCTATGAGGCAGAGTAAAAGGAGATGAGAAAACATTGATAAAAACAAAAATTGATGGCATCCAGCTCTTTTGTCTAATGGTGGTTTTTATGCTAGGTAGCGCTCTTTTGTTAGACATTGGAAAAGGAGCTAAACAGGATGCTTGGCTCGTCCCTTTATCAGCGTCTTTTTTTGGATGCCTTTTGTTTCTAGTGTATATTTATTTATATAAGAAATATCCTGAAAGCCCACTAACAGAGTACACAATTAAAATTTTCGGGAAGTATGTAGGAAGCATTATAAGCTTCTGTTACGTTATTTATTTTATTTATATTGCTTCCAGAGTACTAAGGGACTTTGAAGAGTTATTAACGAGCACCACCTATTATCGCACTTCTATCGTGACAGTAGGAATTTGTATGATTTTTGCCTTAATTTACGCCATCTGCGTAGGGATAGAAGGATTCTCCAGAGTAACGTGCCTCTGCTTTTCTATTATTTTAATTACTTTTTTAACGTTAAATAGCCTATATATAATAGGCGGTTATATAAAAGTTGAAAACCTTCAGCCTGTACTTGGAGGTGGAATTAAGAAAGTGTGGAAAGAGCTATTTCCTCTTGGCGTGACGGTGCCTTTTGGAGAGCTCATTACGTTTACAATGATTCTCCCTTATTTAAATAAAACAAGTAAAGCTCTAAAAGTTGGCCTGTTCGCAATTGTAATCAGCGGTCTTTGGTTATCCTTTAATGGACTTGTCCTTACATCTGTATTAGGAGCAGATACGACTCTTAGATCTACCTTTCCTGCATTTACAGCTGCTAGCCATATTAATATCGGCAATTTTATTCAGCGCCTAGACACGTTCATTATTGTTCTGATGGTGATGTTGGGCTTTGTTAAGATCGCCATTTATTTCTTTTGTGCGGTCATTGGGGCCAGTGGCTTATTTCGAATAAAAGCTTCTCCTCCATTTATTTACTTTATTGGTATTATTATTTTTTTCTCTTCGCTAATGATTGCCCCTAGTTATCAGGCTCATATAGCGGAAGGGTTGAAAGTGGTGCCTTACTTTTTCCATTTGCCTTTTCATATTGGAATCCCACTCCTACTATTAGTTACGGCTTATATCAAGCAAAAAATAAAGCCAGCAGCTTTATAATTCGGGTGGCTGCTGGCGTTTCATCGTTGTGACTACACTAACAATAACAAAGAGAAAGAGAAGTAAAAAGATGAGCAAATAATCTTCCCCTATGCATGTTTTTAAATGATACCTAAGATTATGAAGGAATTGAAAGATACTATTACCTTGAAGAATATCAATCCATGAACTCATTAAAAGCACCCCAAGGCAAATTAATGGAAAGGAAAGTAGTTTAGCCATATAATCACGACCTATCTTTTTTATATAACATGTGAAAGATAGCTAAGGAATATGCAACTCTCATTCACTCTAGCATAAGTTACACTTATCTTAATAACTCGCAAATCTCTCCTGGTGTTAGAGGCTTATAAAAGATGTACCCTTGCCCAATCTGACAGTCTTGTTTCGTTACAAACTCCAGCTGTTCCTGCCTTTCAATTCCTTCAATCGTTAATTCAAAGTTAAGCTGCTTTCCCATTTGAATAATGGTTTGAACAAGCACTTTTCCCACTTCATCCAATTCATCAATAAATGATTTATCAATTTTCAGCGTATTAATTGGCAAATATTTAATGTAGCTAAGTGAAGAATAGCAAGTGCCAAAATCGTCCATTGCTAATTTTACGCCTAGTTCTCGTAAAGGAATAAGTACTTTATTTAACTCTTCACTATGCTGAATGACGTTTTCCGTAATTTCCATTTCAAGAAAGCCTGGACTAAGCCCCGTTTCTCTTAAAATAGCTTCAACTTCCTTCACAAATTCAGGTGTTTTCAGCTGAATGGGCGATACGTTTACGGCTATCTTCTTCATTTGTGAGCTCATGTCAGTCCAGATTTTCATTTGCTTACAAGCTTCTTCTAACACCCACTTCCCAACAGGGACAATCAAACCTCCCTCTTCTAAAATAGGTAAAAATTCGTTAGGTGGAATCACTCCATATTTTTCACTGTTCCAACGAATTAAAGCTTCTGCTCCGATGACTTCAGATGTTTTCAAATCGATTAAAGGCTGATAAGCGAGCTGAAACTCATTTTTTTCTAGCGCATGCTTCAGTTCATTTTCCATATTTAGCGCCTTCATCATTCGTTGGTTGGATGAAGATGAACTTAGCTCATATGTATTTCGTCCATTTCGTTTTGCTACATACATTGCCATATCTGCTTGCTTAATGAGCTGTTCAATTAGTTCATCTACCTCTTCAAAAGCAGCTTGCTTTTTGCATTCTTTTGACAACAAGCTAATGCCAATACTTGTCGAGGTAAAAAACTTATGGCCATTCAAGAAAAATGGTAGCGCCATTTCCTTGACAATTTTTTCAGCCATTTTCTTAATTTCTTCGACTGTATGCAGGTCTTGCAGAACCAGTATAAACTCATCTCCTCCATGCCTTGAGACAAAGCTGGAAGAAGGAACACAGTTTTCTAATCTTTCGGCGACGCGTCTAAGCAGTACATCTCCATAATAATGACCAAGCGTATCGTTAATTGATTTAAAACGATCCAAATCTAGAAATAAAACTGCTACAAGTTCAGGAAACTCATCGGCGATGAAAAGCTTTTTTAGCTGTTTATTCAACCAGTAGCGATTAGGCAAATTCGTTAACGAATCATAATAAGCCAGCTGCTTAATTTTTTCTTCATACAGCTTACGCTTCGTAATATCATTTCGGATAGACACGTACTGATACGGCTCTCCATTTTCGTCTAAAAAAGGAACGATGGTTGTATCTACCCAGTAGAATGAGCCGTCCTTTGCTTTGTTTCTTATCTCTCCATGCCATACATTACCCGAGCGGATGGTTTGCCATAACTCTTTAAAAAACTGCTTTGGGTGATAATCAGAATTAATAATACGATGGTTCTGGCCGAGGAGTTCATGCCTTTCATATTGGGAAGTTTTGCAGAATTTATCGTTTACGTGGTTAATAAAGCCTTGGCTATCTGTAATTGCTACGATGGATGATTCATTTAACGCCAGCTCAATATCATTCACTTTTTTTAACGTTTCTTTAAACTTACGTTCAAAATTGTTGTTTTCCATCACTTGTACACCCTTCTTAAAATTAGATTAATACAATAAAACCCACGAGAATCGTGGGCCTTATATAATTTAATTTATAAAGAACAACTGTCTTACCTTCAGTCTCTACTACTTGTCGAAACAAGCATACGTTTTATTCTAGGACTCTTGACGAAGTAGCCACGGAACAATAAGATCTTGAAAGGTCTTGTTGTATACTACAATTCTATTTAGATAATACGGATCGTTCTCTTTCGTAATCACGCGCGGTGCAAGAATAGCCGCATGCTTAAACCCTGCATCTTTTACGACCTTCGCTACGTCATCATTTGTATTACCGTACGGATACGCAAAGTAAACCGGATCAATTCCTAGATGCTGCTTAATGGTTTCTTTACTTTTACGTAAATCTTCACCAAATGCACTGTATTTACTAGGGGTCAGAAATAAAGGCTTATCCCCTTCTAAGCGATGCATATCATACGTATGGGAACCAATAGTCGCAAGGCCACTGTCCGTCATTTCTTTTAACTGATTCCATGAAGCCATATTTAAGTTTTGAAAGTCTTTCGCTCCGACCTGCCCTGCAATGACATACAGCGTAAACGGAATGTTTTCCTTCTTCAAAATTGGAAACGCATTTTCATACACCGTACGGTCAATATCATCAAAAGAAATCCATACGCATCGTTTTGGAAACGTACCTTTTTGCTGATACTCTTCAATATCTGCGGGACTTACAAACGTCGCATCTAATTGCTTAAGCTTTTCTAACTGTGCCTCAAATTCGGTACTAAAGACGCTGTACTTGGTCAACTCGTCAGACTTTGTCATCGATTTAGCGGCTCGATTAAACCAATTATGCTTACGTACACGATGATAGTTCAGTCCTAAACATCCATTTGTTTCGAGCTTGTTCTCTAAAGTGGTTGATGACGTCGCCTCTGCTTCCCACTTAAGGGCTTTGAAAGAAAGAAAGCCAATTATCACCGCAAAGATAGACATTAGAAACAAATATTTCTTCATGCATGTTTCCTCTCTTCAGTATGTTTTAACGGATTTACATCAAACTCAATGTAATGCGCATTCTGAAGAGCTCGAATTTGATCTTTAGACAGTAATTGAAGATTTTCTAAGTCTTTTAGACTTGTATTTGACGGCATTTTTCGCCGAGTTAAAGGACCAAACTTTTTTTTATTGTAAATTCTCCATAAAAATAAAGATAAGAAAAAGAAGGCAAAAACGATAAGGCCAAGGACTAAAAATGTTCGAACTTCGCTGTTCGTTGTTTTAAACGCAATTTTCATTACGCTACTGTAACGGTCATTTACACCGATAATAGCTGAAAGAAAGAACCAAACAACCCCTCCACAATACAACCAAAAAACAGATGAAATAATTACGCTTATTACAAATCGAGGAAGCGGCTGCTTAGCTTGAATTATGATTTGCTCTTCGTCAAACCTCGGTCTGGACTGCTCCATGTAGCATAACCTCCCTTCACGCGAGATTTTATAGCACGAGGAAACGCGCTTACTACTACAATAGTATTCACAATCCAGTAAAGAGCTGGATACCAAGCTGCCCATGCATAATATCGCTTAACGTTGTCATACTTCGAATCAATTTTTAGCGCAATAAGCAGTTGAATTAAACTCATAAACACCAAGGCAAACGAAGTAAATGTAAACCAAAGAAACATCTCTTGCGGACTGCTTGCTGTAAATAGAAGCACTAGCGTTACAAAAAGCCACGAGAAGGACCAGATTGTACTTATCCACTGCTCTAAATATACAATCCAAATTCTGCGTTGTTTCCATTGAAACAGTGCTCTCCAATGGCGAAGCATAACCTCTTGTCCACCTTGAGCCCAGCGAACACGCTGTTTCCAAATCCCTTGCAAGGTTTCAGGCACAAGCATCCAGCACAATGCTCGTGGCTCATAGCGAATATCCCAAAAACGCTGCTGGAGCTTCCAGCTTATTGCAATATCTTCGGTAATCATATCTCGATCCCACAGTCCAACATCTACCAGTGCTTTCTTTCGAAAGGCTACGACTACGCCGGAAACAGTCATGATTTTCCCTAAAATACGCTGAGTTCGTTTAATCGAACCAATAATAGAAGAATACTCAACTAGCTGAATTCGACTTAGCAGCGTATTGCGGTTTCGAATACGTGGATTTCCAGTAACGGCACCTAAGCGCTCTCCTTTATGAAGAAAATGATACATTAAATAATAAGGAGCATCTTTATCTAAAATAGCGTCAGAGTCTAAACAAATCAAAAACTCAGCTTTTGATGCGTGCGCACCCAAGTGCAGCGCGTTGGCTTTCCCTTTATTTTCGTAGAGCTGAATGACGCGAACCTCAGGATGTTTTTTACTGATTTCTTTTAAAATATCGGCTGTTCTGTCGGTACTTCCATCATTAATCAGAATAATTTCTTTGGATGGGTAATCCAATGCTAAAAGATGATGCAGCGTTTCGCTAATCGTTTCTTCTTCGTTATAGCACGGCACTAGAAAGCTAACCAAAGGCCAATCTATTGTTGACACATCAAATTCAGGATCTCGGTCACGATAGCGTATGTAAATAAGCGTACCCGCAATCCAAAATAAAGACATGATAAATGGATACCAGAAAACAAAGCTTGCCAGCTTCTCAAATCCAGGTACCAATACGTGTTGTATATTCATTCCCTTAACTCCTTTTGACTAGTAAAAATTGCACATGTTGACTATTGTAACACTAAATTAGTTTAGTGGAACATACAAAAAACGGTTGTTGCAATAATTGAGTCAAAGAGAATTATAGTACAAAAGAATCAAATAGTAAAAGAATGAAGACTCCAAGTTGGTTATCAAGAGGTGAATGATTAAGAACTTATGCTAAAGGGAGAAAGTTTGCTTGGCAGTACTTATTTCGGCTACTATATTGTTATGTAATAATAACGACAATGGGTTTATTTACATAAAATCATTGAATGGTAGTTATGGACAGAAGGGGGTACTTGAGTATTACTCAAGCCTTTTTGAAGAAGAGATTACTTATAGCCCTATCGGGCGTTACCTCAATAATAGCTTTCGGCTATATATCATTAGCGTATTTAACCAAAACAAAGTTTAACCTAACGGCTTCGGTTGGAGGATTTGTATTAGCAGTTTAAAAACAATTCAAAAAACAGCCTAAAAATTTCACGTCTTTAGATTTTTAAGCTGCTTGAATGAAAGTTATTTTGTTACCATTCTCTCCACTCTTCAGTTATATCTTCTTCCGTTTCTAAACCAGCTAAATTAGCCGCTTCAGTAATAAACTCATACAACTCTTCTCTTTCTATCGTCTCAATGAAATAATCAAACTCTTCATTTAAATCATTTAAGCTTAGCACTACTTCTTTCACGCAGCGTAAGATGTCTTGTTCTACACCTTTAGCATCTTTTAATTGGTTTAAATAAAGGTCTAGGACTTCGTCTGTCGCTTGAATATTCTCTACCGTGAATAGCTCGTCTTCTTCCATTCGCTTTTTCCACTCTACAGTTGGTTTACTGCTTTTTAATTTTCCCACCATGTTATGCCCCCTTATTCACTACAAAATGAAACCTATTTATCTACATGTCGTCAACTAACGTAACCAATTCCAAAATTGGCTTCACATCATTCTGTCCTTCGTAAGCTTCAAACTGGATATCTCCAAGTTTTGTTCCGACATCAAACTCACCGATTAAGCTATCAAGCATAATGAAGGCAGCACCGATAAAGTTATCGTCCTCTTCTCTGTAGCCTTTGATATACATCACAATATCTAAACAATCTAGTTCTGAGTTATGTTCAGACGTAAAGAAGACGTCTTTTGTTTCAAGAACTACATCTTCAAAACACACCTCTTGTTCACTGGATCCCCTCTGCCTGAATGCAACGATTTCGAATTGATCAAGTGAAGGAGCTGCTTCTACAAGCTGCTGTACGGCTGGGAACGCCGGAAGCATACCGTCTGCACTGATGATAAACTCTCTTTTTCCTTCTTTTAACTCGACACCGAACTCAAACGTTACTTCTTTATGATACTTTGACAGCTGTACGCCTAGCTTATTAAACAATATTTCGTAGCTGTTTTCATCCAGCTCAAAATATGCTTCACGATTTTTTTCAAACCAAGACCAAAATTCCGCTGCTGTAATATTTCGCTTAAATAGATTTTTTAACATAGAGCCTCCTAGACGAATGATAGATTTTGGTGATTTTTTATTATTTGAGTTTGAAAATTCACATCTTTTAGTTGATGACAAACACCATTTTTTTCATTACAATTGTAATATTACTGTAATATTTATTGAAATTAAACACATTTTTTCTAGTAAGTTGTAAATTTATCTCCATGCTCATTTAATGAAACAAAACAATCAAACTATAAACTCAC
Organism: Bacillus sp. CBEL-1; assembly: GCF_004348885.1. Lineage (NCBI taxonomy): Bacteria > Bacillati > Bacillota > Bacilli > Caryophanales > Bacillaceae > Bacillus > Bacillus sp. CBEL-1. The sequence continues at coordinate 886,555 of NZ_SBIM01000003.1, forward strand.
ATAAAAGGTGAAGACATGAAAAAAAAGGTGCTTATACTGAGCTTGTCAATGTTCGGATTATTGTCCACAAATACGTTTATACCGACCAAGGTGCTGGCTACAACTGCCGTTGAGCCAAATGAAAACACCGCTCCTGAAGAGGACTTGGACGTACTGTATGAACGTGTATATGATGATGGCTATGCGCTGGGAGAAAGCGACGGGTATAGCGGTGAAAAATACATAAGCCTTGACGGGAATAACCAGCTTGCAGCTTACCCCTCAGAAGCTGCCCAGTGGTTCATGCTAGGCTATTCGGTTGGCTTTGAAAGCGGAAAGCGAAGCAAAACAGACGAAGAAAAAGCTGAAAAAGAAGCTGACTATAGCGCTGGTGAAAAAATAGGATACGAAGTTGGAATCCAAGACTATGAGAACGCGACAGTCGCTTATACGCCTCCTACTATGAAAAGCAAGTCGGCTGACTGGAACGAAGGCTTCACGTTTGGCTATGAAAAAGCGATTGAAACGATGAATCTTTCCGTCAAAGCAAAAGAAGAAGGTTACCAGCAAGGCTTACAGGATGAAGCGATGTCAGTACCAGAACTGTATGCCGAAGATCCTATGACGCAAAAAGCATTTGAAGAAGGGTTTCAAAAAGCCATGAGCGAAAAAGAAGCGGCTGAAAACGCGCAGCATGAAAAAGACGGATACAAGCTTGGATACAGCATGGAGCCGCTCGTCGTTCCTGATGGACTTACGCCTGCAGCCACTGAATCATTTACACAAGGCTACAAAAAAGGTGAAAAGAAACGCTTAGAAGATGTGAAGATGGAAGGGTTTAATGCTGCTTTTCTGAATGAAAAGTACAAAGCACCAAAAGTGTATGAATCGAACGTTCAGCTTCTAGAAGTCTACCAACAAGGCTTCGTTTCTAATAAAAAAGCTGCCAAGTTCAAAAAACAAGCGTACCAAGACGGCTGGAAGTTAGGCACCAAAATGGATGTCCCTGCTGCCTATAAGAAAAACAAAGCGGCGGTGACAGCGTACAAAGAATACTATCAGCTTGGACAAGAAAAGCAAGAAAAGACGGTTTACGACGTGTTGATTGCCCTCGGTGTCTTGCTGAGTGGAATTGGATTGTTCCGCGTTGTTAGAAAGCGAAAGAAAAAAGGAGATTTTTCTGCTTAGCTTTTTTAGAACGCTATTACGAATGGATAAGGAAGTGTTGTTATGACTGAGATACAGGTCATTCTTGGCGTTCCCGGAACGTGGAAAAATCGAACGGAGTTAATACAAGCTGTTGCTTCTAAAAGCGATGGCTACTTACTAGCTGGTGATATTATTCATTGTGCGAAAAAGAACGTTGGCTTCCAAGTGGAAGTATATGAACATGATCCACAGCTAGTAGAAGCATTTTCGTATGTAAACGATGATCAGCTAATGAAGCAAATAACTAATCATACATTTACCGTTTACGTAATTGCTACGGTGAGTGACTTTGAAGAACTTAAAAATGTTGTAGACGTAGGTGCAGGATTAGTAAAAGCCGGTGGTTTAGCTGTTAAAATTGAAACATCCGGAACTATACATACAAAAGAAGAATGGAAAGAACTCGCTCGTAACCAAGAATATTTCCCTATATACTCCCATTTCGTCATGTTAGTTGGCAATGAGGAAAGCTACTTTTCATGTGGGATGAAAGCCTTTGGATGCCCGGATGTCATCACTTCTTCTGTTCTTCCGCCTGAAGAGGCAGCTGACCTTCTCAATAACTTTAATTTATATAGTTTGATAGAAAAGCCAGCGTTTAAGAGCGGGCAAACGTTTAGCGTTGAAGAAGGTTCCGCCCTCTACCGCATTCAGTGTCTAGAGGATTTTCGATATGAAGAAGACGACCTTTTCTTTAATCCGTTTGGTCTAGTTGAATTAGTAGCAGAATAAAAAAATGGAGGTGTTCGGTGCACCTCCATTTTTTGTTATTCACAATGTAATGTTTAACTATTGTTCGTAATAATACGCTTTTACTCCTGGATAGTTTTTTCCTTTTTCTTCGCACCACTGGACAAACCCTTCTTTTCGTTCCTTCGTAAAAGCAGTCCAATTCTTTAGTAACTCTTTATAGTGCTGCAGTTCAAGCTTCACATTCTGTTTAACTTGTAGGTCTTGAACGCTAGCATTTAGCTCATACGTTTCCATAATTGTGTTAGTATCTTCTTGTACATCTCCAAGGTATAGATCTTCTGATAGGTGGTGAGTAGAATACCAAAGCGAGTCGATGTTGAAGTCGATTAATTTCACTAAGCACAGCTGTTCACTACTTCCACCAAGTTCCCATGCTTTCTGTAAATACTCTCTACTTTCTTCGCTCTGACAAAATAACCCGTGCCACCTATACGGTCTTGAGTCACTAGGAAAATGCTCTATCCATTTGGAGAGAATGGGCTTTAAAAGATGTTCTTCTAAAGGATGAACGAGTACGAAGTGAACGTCATCTGAGTCTTCCAGCAAAGTAAACAGCCACAACGCAAAGTCCATTTGATCTTCATCATTCCACTTGTTTGCTTCCTCAATGAACAAAGTAAGCTCTTTGAAGCTCTCTCTTCTCAGGCCTTTTTCTTTTAACATACAAAACTTCTTAAACAGAGGATACTCATTTAAACGATCATTGTTTAAAAGCTTTGTTTCGATTGGTTCCATGTAATCACGCTCCGCTTCTTGCTACCGGCTTTAGAGATAGTCAAATAAACAAACGACCCTCTTCTTAAGGGAAAATTATACAATCTAAATTACTAGAAAGATAGTAGTTTTTGAGTTAACGTTCCAACAAAAAAGCGCCCCTCGGACAGGGACGCTTTCTGTTACATTGCTTCTTCTTCAGCTGCTTGACGGTTTTTCTTCAATAGCTTTGATAATGCTTCATATACAATTGGTACAATCACAAGCGTTAACAGCGTTGAGGATGTTAAACCACCGATTACGGTGATAGCTAAACCTTTTGAAATTAGACCCGCTCCACCTGCGCCAAATACCATTGGAGCCATTGCGCCAATCGTCGCGATTGCCGTCATTAGAATTGGACGCAGTCGCGTTGATCCTGCTTCAAGAATCGCGTCACGAATAGACATGCCCGCGCGTTCCATTTCAATGATGCGGTCTACAAGCACAATGGCGTTAGTTACCACGATACCAATTAACATCAGTAGTCCCATCATAACGGATACGGAAATGGTTTCACCTGCAATCCACAGTCCAACAAACGAACCGATAACCGCGAACGGTAGTGAAAACAAGATTGCAAACGGTGCTAAACCTTCACCAAACGTTACCACAAGAATAAAGTAAACGATCAGAATCGCTGCAAGCATCGCTACGCCTAGCTGCGTAAAGGATTCCTGCATATCCGCTGCCACTCCCGCAACGTCTACTTTTACACCGCTTGGTAAGTCGATGTCGTCAATCTTTTTATCGGCTTCAGCTGTTGCTTTTGATACGTCGTCACCGACAACTTTACCTGAAATTGTCGTATAGAATTCCCCTTTATTACGAGCAAGCGTCGTATAGGTTGTTCCTTCTTCTACCTCCACAATTTCAGATAGAGGCATTGGTGTTCCTTGAGCCGTTGGAACTTGTTTCTCCAATAATTCATCCATTGATTTTGGCTCTTTTTTTGCATCGCTTTGAACCGTAACGTTCACTTCTTCTCCGTCTTTGTTAACGGTTGTCAGCACGTCACCAGCGTTTTGGGCCGACAGTGCTCCTGCAATTTGTGCCGTTGTTAATCCATATTGTAGAAGCTCTTGTTGATTCACTTTCATCATGTGCTCAACATATGGATTTTCAAAATCAGACTTGACGTTTTCTAATTCTTTTACGTCTTTTAATGCTTTTTCAACATCTGAAGCTGCTTTATTTAAATCGTCTAAGTTCTTACCGTATAGCGTATAGCTTACTTCATCAGACGACATGCCGCCCATACCAAAGTCTTGTGATTTCCATTCACCTGACTGGTCAAGGTTTGTTGCGTAGTCAAGGACTTCTTCTTTTACGTCAGCAAAGTTCTTCACATCTTCGTCAAAGAATAAGTACATTAACGCTCCGCTTCCGCCCCCCATCATGACTGCTGATGCGTCTGTGCTTGTTTCGTCATTAATTGAGAACTGAATTGTTTCTAAATCATCACGCTTCATGAAATGCTCTTCAACTTTTTCAACGTTTTTGAGCGTTTCTTCTTTGAGCTCACCAGCTGCTGGCGTATACGTTAAGTACACTACTTTTTCTTCTTCTGATCCTAAGAAACTAAAACCAATGAGCGGTGTTAAAGCAAGTGATCCTGCAAGCAGAACAACCGCGACTAGAGATGCAATGATCTTATGATTTAAAACTTTACCTAGGAAACCTTTATACCAGTTTGCTAGCTTCCCGCCTTCTTTATGCGCTTTTACTTCTTTTTCACCTGATAAGTTCTTACGGAATAAGAAGTGAGATAGCGCAGGTACAATTGTAATGGCAACGAGTAGGGATGCGCCTAATGCGAATGCCATTGTTAAAGCAAACGGTCTAAATAATTCACCAACCATACCGCCAACAAACATAAGCGGTGCGAATACAGCAATCGTTACAAGCGTAGACGAAAGAATTGGTTTAAACATTTCAATCGTTGCTTCACGGATTAACGCCCGGCCGCGAAGTTTTTCATCGGACAGATTCATGCGTCGATAAATGTTTTCCACTACAACAATAGAGTCGTCAATAACACGACCAATGGCTACCGTGATAGCTCCTAGCGTCATAATGTTTAATGTAATATCAAGCCAGTTTAGCAGCAGTAGTGCCATAAAGATTGAAACTGGAATTGAGATAATTGAGATAATCGTAGATTTGATGCTGCGCAAGAACAGCAGGATGATGATAACTGCGAATAAACCACCGAATAGTGCTTTCTCTACCATCGTAAATACGGATTCTTCAATCGGTTCACCTTGATCTAGCGTTACATCAATCGCTAAACCGTCAATCTCTTTTTCTTGATCTTTAATTAAATCTTTCACCGCATTAACGACTTCTACGGTATTTGCTTCCTGCGTTTTCGTAATTTGAATTGAAATCGCATCTTTTCCATTTGTACGCGAGATAGATGGTACTTTACCAACTGTTTCAATGGTTGCAATATCCCCTAGTTTCACAAACGGACTTTGATTTTGAGCAGTTGGTGTAACTGGGATTAACACTTCTTTTAAGTCTTCAATCGTTATGATATCACCATCGAGTGAAACAGCTTCTTTCCCTGTTTCAAATTCTTTTAAGCCGAGTGATAGTGACATGTCGCTTGCTTGAACCATTTCTTTGACTTTATCTTCTGTTAAGCCAAGCTCTTTCATTTTCTCTTGATTGTAGACAAGGTTTACTTCTTCAATGTGTTGACCTGTGAGCGTTGCGCCCGCTACACCGTCAATGTTTTCAATTTTAGGAAGAACTGTATCTTGTACTGTTGAAGATAAATCAACAATGTCTTCCTTATCGCTGCTAATTGATAACGCAACAACCGGCATCATGTTCATGCTGATCGCCATAACAGATGGCTCTTCCGCATCTTCCGGCAGCGTGACGTTATCAAGAGCTGCTTCTAGCTCACGCTTTTTCTCATCCATATCCACCCCGTACTCATATTCGATTTGAACCTGAGATACGTTTGCAGATGAGTTTGAGTAAACAGCCTTCACATCTTCCAAGCCTTCGATGTTCTGTTCCATCGGTCTTGATATGTCTTCCATGACCTGTTCTGCCGTCGCTCCTGGATACACGTCCATTACGATTAAGTAAGGAACAGAAATATCAGGTATGCTTTCCATTTTCATTCTCGTTCCAGCATAAATACCTGATACGGTGACAATAATCGTTAACAACCATACGGCTAACTTATTCTTTAAAACGAAATTAACTAACCCCTTCAATAAATAGCACCTTCCTTTTTGCTTAAGTGTTATGCATTCGGTATAATTTTTTAAACTGACTGGTCAGTCAGCACAAAATCAACTATAATTGTCCTAGTGATTATCTGTCAACTATTTTGATAAGGAATGAAAAATTATCCATGACGAATTAAGAGGTTTTGGTCTCTTAAAATCCGGGAAAACTAAGTGTTTAAGGAGGGTTCTTTCATGAATGAGAAAGATACACAAATTATTGAAGCTGGAATGAAGTTATTTGCAACTAAAGGATTTTCAGCAACCTCTGTTCAAGAGATCGCAACAGAAAGCGGTATTTCAAAAGGATCATTTTACTTACATTTCAAATCCAAAGATGATTTATTATTAGCAATCTTACAGCACCAATTTGCGATAATTAGCGAAGCATTCGATAAGCAAACAGCGACCAACCAGAGCCCTCGCGAAAAGTTTATTCACCAGCAGGCTGCATGGTTTTCTCACTTTATTAATCACCGAGAATTTTTTATTATGCTTGCAAAAGAGCAAGCTATACCGCGAAATGAAACGGTTAAGAAATTACTTTTGGAAAAGCAAATAGAAGCACACCGCTATTATCGTCAAAGCATGTTAGATATTTATGGTGCTAATATAGAAGACTACTCGTGGGACTTAACCTTTTTAATTGATGGAATGATTCATTCATATATGCGCGTCATCTTGCTGTCGAATCAAGACGTAGATTTAACTAAGCTCGCAAATTTCATTCTAAGCAGGATGGATAGCATCGTAAAGGATATTCATAACGATACCCCCCTACTCACGAATGACAAAGCAAACGAACTATTATCTCGCTTCCTTTTTGATAATGAAACAAACCTTGAAAAGATTGTAGCCAATTTAGAAGAAGAAATTCAAAAGCTAGACGAAGAAGAGCTGTTCATAACGCTTCAAGTCATTAAAGAAGAAGTAACGAAAGAAAAGCCGCGAATTCCTGTCATTCAAGGAATGCTTTCAAACTTTGATGATTACCCTAGCCTTCATCATTATCGAAACGTCATTTTAGGCTATTATGCAAACAAATAATAAATCTGAACATCTAGTCCCCTACCTTTACACAGGTAAGGGACTTTACTCTTTTTTTATAGGTATTCCTTATTCACTACTGTAGGTTTCTTCTATTTATCTTTAGAACCCATTAAATAATCTGTTTCTCCTCTATCTTCGCTTCGTGTTTAGTCTACTCGCAAAGAATATGACATTTTTCAATCGCTTTTTAAACACTTCTCTTTCTCTACCGATATAGTAAATATACTGAATTAAAACTAAATAAGAGAAGAGGAAAGACAATGAACTGGCTACACAATATGAGAACGTCCATGAAGCTAACAACGTTAATTGTAATAGCAGCTCTAGCATTGGGTATTGTAGGGTACATTGGATATGATAGCTTAGCGAAAACAGCCCGCGGCGGGGAAATTATGTATAGCGAGCAGCTTATTCCAAATCAGTACATCAATGAAATCCGTACTGATAATCGCGCATTGGACTCTTATACAATTGAGCTGATGATGACTACTGTAGGTACGCGAAAAAGAGAGCTCAATGATCAAATTAAAAGAACATTACAAAATCAGGAAAATACTCTGGATCTGTTATCTAACACTAAACTTCCACCTGAACAAAAAAAGAAGCTTCAAACGGTACAAGACAATATGGTACAGCTTCGCAATGCACGCAGTGAAGCTATTAATTTCGCGATTCAAAACCGCAATGAGGAAGCCTATAATTTATTTCTCTCTCAGGTTTCTCCACTTCGCAGTGTAACAAACAAAGAATTAGAGACATTACAAAATCTAAATGCGACGCAAGCAAAAGTGATTCATGACCAAAATGAACAAGATCTTCAATCCACGAGTCAACTACTTTTATTTGTATCTATTGGAACTATTATTCTATTAATTTCTGTAGGTGTCGCCATTACTCTGTTTATTACCAAACCGATTCACGCTTTAAAAGATACTGCCTTACTAGCGGCAGATGGTGATTTCACTCATAAAAGCACATATCGAGCAAAAGATGAGATTGGTATTCTCACAAACGCCGTGAATCAAATGATGGACAATACGCGTGCAGTAATTGGGAAAGTAAATACAACCGCTGAACAAGTGGCAGCTTCCGCTGAAGAATTAAGTGCAAGCTCACAGCAAAGTACAAGCGCCAGCGAGCATATTTCAACACTCATGCAGGAACTTGCAAGCGGTGCAGCTTCACAAGTTGGCAACATTGAACATGGAAATCAAGTTATTAATGATATGATTTCATCAACCAATACGGTTCACTCTCACGTGACAAATGCTGTGGGCACTGTAGAAAAGACGGCTTCTATGTCGCTGCAAGGACGCTCAGCTATCACAAAAGTAAGCGAACAGATGATGTCTATTAATGAAAAGGTAAACGGTTTGAATTCCGTATTCAAAAGTTTAGCAGAACGCTCAGAGCAAATTGAACGCATTAACGAAGTAATTACAACCATTGCAAGCCAAACCAATTTGCTTGCTTTAAATGCAGCTATTGAAGCAGCTCGTGCGGGTGAGCATGGAAAAGGATTTGCAGTTGTCGCTTCAGAAGTCCGAAAATTAGCAGAACAATCTGCTCATTCTGCTGAACAAATCTCATCTCTCATTTCACTTATTCAGCGTGAAACATCTGAAACAACCGAATCAATTGAATCGGTATCAAACGAAGTAAAAGAAGGAATGAGTATTGCAACTGAAGCAGGTACATCGTTTACCACAATCAATGATGCAATTATGGACTTAGCAGCTCAAATTCAAGAAGTAACGGCGAGTATTGAAGAAGTATCAAACGGAACCACAGCAGTAACAAACTCTATCATTCAGGTGAAAGCCGTATCGGAACAAGCGGCTGGTAGCACGCAAAATGCATCCGCCGCCACACAACAACAACTCGCTTCAATGGAAGAGATTACGGATTCAGCTAACTCTCTTGCAGAGCTAGCTGGAGAACTCCAGGAATCCATTCGGCATTTCAAAGTATAACGGCCACCCGCTTTTGCGGATGGTTTTTTTATTTATCCAGACAATGTTTTATGACTATAAATTCTCAGGCAAATAGTCCGATATATATAGTAGCTACACTATGCATTTAATTTTATTTTCTAAAGGAGAAAAAGGATGAATATTCTTCGTAATTTAAAGCTTTCATTGAAATTTTTCATTTTACTTACCATAGCCTCTATTTCTCTCATCATTGTTGGAACAATTGGCTACTTGTCCACCCAATTTACTGCTCGTGGGTCTGAAATTATGTATTCGGAACAATTAATTCCAAATAGTCTTGTTCAACAAATCCAGACCAATAACCGTGCTCTTGATACGTTTGTTTTAGAAATGATGGTTACAAAGGAACCAAGGCGTAACGGAGAACTAAATGCTCAGATTACTAGCATCCTTCGCACGCAAGATAAGAACGTAGAAAAGCTTAAAAAGATTAAGATGTTACCAGAACAAAAAAAAGCATTAGCATCATATGAAGAAAAGCTTAATGAACTGCGTGAATTACGCAATCAGGCAATTGAGCTCGCCACTGCAAATAAAAATGATGAAGCATATGAATTATATACAAGCGAAGTAGCCCCTGTTCGTAGTTTTGCCAACCGCTATTTAGCAACGCTTCAAGAATTAAACACACAGCAAGCTGAAGTTATCTATAAACAAAATCAACAAGATGCTAAGGAAGCAACCAATTTAACAGTAATTGTGTTAGGTGTGTCTCTCCTTCTGTTAATGACTATCGGTACCTTTATCGCTCGTTTAATTGCACAGCCCATTCGAGAATTGCGTACATTAGCGTTACAAGCAGCGGACGGCGACTTTACTGTCGAAAGCACTTACAAATCAAAAGATGAAATTGGTGTTCTGACAAATGCATTCACAGATTTGATTCAAAATACTCAACGCGTCATTCACACTACCAATATGACGTCTGAACAGGTAGCAGCCTCTTCTCAGCAGCTTAGCGCCAGCGCTCAGCAAAGCACAGCAGCAAGTCAGCACATTTCAAGCGTGATGCAAGAATTAGCGGATGGTGCAACGCAACAAGCAAGCTCTGTTGAACAGTCACTGCAAGTTATTGAGAATATGGCAATGTCCTCAAGCGTTGTATATGATCATATAGACAAAGCAGCTGCAACAGCTAAAGAAGCCTCAGATCTATCTGCAGAAGGCAGTACAGTCATTCAAACGGTTAATACACAAATGAACTCAATTAACGATACGGTTATTAGTTTATCAACTGTTTTTCAAAGCTTAGCTGAGCGCTCAAACGAAATTGAGCGTATCAACGAAGTAATTACAAATATTGCTGGTCAGACAAATCTTCTGGCGTTAAATGCAGCAATTGAAGCTGCTCGTGCCGGTGAGCATGGGAAAGGATTTGCAGTTGTTGCCGCTGAGGTACGTAAGTTAGCAGAACAATCTGCTCAGTCCGCTGAGCAAATTTCATCGCTTATTACGCTTATCCAGCGTGAAACACAGCAAACAACCGAATCCATTGACTCCGCTTTAGAAGAAGTAAAAGAAGGTATGGACGTGACGACAAAAGCCGGTACATCGTTTGCCACGATTAACAAGACCGTAACCAGCTTAGCAGCTCAAATTAAAGAAGTGACCGCAACAGTCGAACAACTATCGATCGGTACTGCCCAGGTGACACAAGCTATATTCGAAGTAAACGGCGTTGCTGAAGAAGCAGCAAGCAGTACGCAAAATGCAGCTGCAGCAACCGAAGAGCAGCTCGCTTCAATGGAAGAAATCACTTCTTCTTCCACCGCTTTAGCAAGCCTTGCACAAGAACTTCAAGAATCAATTCAACGATTCAAAGTCTAGCAAAAAAGGGCTCGGACATAAGCAATCCAGCCAATGATAAACCTGAACAGCTGAGAGTTCAGGTTTTTTGTTGATTGAAAAAAACCTTTGGAAATAGGATGAAATGGCGCGCAGGACACTCGACTCCAGCGGAATAAAGAGGGAAAACTGAGATCAAGCAGTTCAGCGAGGAAGTTCAGGTTCCTTCCTGAGGAAAGCGAGTGGCCGTAACCTAATGGAACAAACTGGTTCTGACACCGTAAAGAGAAGGAGAAACGAGAGTGTTCGCCTTTTTGGGAATTTATTTTGTTATGTCTCACCTTCTTTTTATTTTCCAGTTTACTAGTTCTTTTATCTTATTTTACAAACCATTTTATATAAGTCTATTATCCTTTTCGATTCTCTTCCGATAAGAAATATAGATATTTAGAATGATAAGGAGAGAATCAAAATGAAACCCTATAAGCCTTTATTAGTTGCAACACTTAGCGCTGGCCTTTTAACTACACCGCTTTCTTCCCTTTCATCATCACCCGAACATGTAGAAGCTACTGAGACAGCATCAGCTCTACTTACACAAAAAGCAAAAGAAATGCTGGGTGCGCCTCATGCAACAGGAGGCGAATCGCTTGAAGAAGGGTTTGATAGTTCAGGACTCGTACAGTATGTTTGGAAGCAAGCGATTAATGTTAAGCTTCCACGTACATTACTAGAACAATCAAAGCTTGGCGAAACCATTTCTCGTGAAGAAATTAAGCCTGGTGACTTAGTATTTTTTAGCTCACAAGAAAATGGAAGCATAACAAGCGTAGGAATTTATGTAGGAAATGGTGAGATGATTTACCCTTCCCCTTCTAAAGGAAGCGTAATTCAGCAAGATTTCACAAATAGTTCGTTTTGGTCACCGAAGTTCGTGACCGCAAAACGAATTACGTCTTCACCTGAAATTGCTAAAGAAGATCCGCTCGTTGCAGAGGCTCTTAAGCTCATCGGAACACCTTATGTATTTGGCAGTGACTCTATTGAAGAAGGTGTGGACTGTTCAAGCTTTGTTCAGTATGTGTTTGAGCAAGCTAAAGGTGTTTACCTGCCACGCTCAACTGACCAGCAGTGGAAGATAGGAACTGAAATTCCTAAAGAAGATATGCAAGTTGGAGACGTTATTTTCTTTCAAGATACGTACCGCGAAGGTATCTCACACGTTGGAATTTACATTGGAGGCAATCAGTTTATTCACGCTAAGCGCAGTGAAAATGTCGCAATTGACTACGTTTCAAACAGCTACTGGACGTCTAAATTTGCGGGAGTTCGACGTTTTGAAGGATTATCCCTACCGAAAGAAGGGCCCGTTGTATCCATCGCTACAAAATATATCGGAGAAGTGCCTTACTTAAGCGGCGGGACAACTCCTGATGGATTTGATACAGGTGGATTTGTACAGTATGTGTATAAAGAAGCGTTAAACGTGGACTTGCCTCGCTACGGAGCAAGCCAATGGAACGTAGGGACACCAGTTGAGAAAGAAAACCTTCAACCTGGTGACATCGTATTTTTTAAAGCATCCACTTTAAATCCAGCTATTTATATCGGCAATGACTACGTTGTTCACGTCACACCCTCAAAAGGCGTAACCGTGACGAACATCAAGGCAGATAGCTATTGGGCACCTAAATACTACGGAGCAAAGCGTATCCGAGAAAGTTAAAAGTTCTTCTAGAAATTTGAATAATTCCTCTAAAGATGGTAAATTTTTTAATAGGAATATCTATTATACATAACCACTAAGGAGCTTTCTTATGACCGAAGCAAAGAAAAGCATGTTTTTAAGTATTATTTATGCTGTCATTATTTTAAGTGTTTATTTCTTTAATCTGCCGCTGTGGATTGCGTTAGTCATTCTAGCAGTTATTATCGCATTTGAGCTGTTTTCAGCTATTAAAAAAGGTGATAAATTCAAGATGAGTATTAATGCTGTGACGCTTGGGCTCATCATATTAGCAGCGATTATGCTGTAAAAAAACATGAAGAGATCTATTCTCTTCATGTTTTTTCTTATGTTTATTTACCCGTAATAATAGAAAAGAAGCTAGGCCAGTGCCCAACTCCTCTTCTCATTCCTAACGTGCAATATATTTCACAACCGCCATTTCGCGTCCAAAGCGGTCTCCTTCATCAATGAACCCAAGCGATGCATAGAGGTGATGCGCTCTTTCGTTGCTTGGATGATAGCCCACCACTACCTTTGTTACGCTTGAGAGCTCTTTCATCTGTTCAAGCATCCGTTCAGTGGCTAACCTACCAATTCCTTGCCCTTGAAAATGCTGGTCAATCATAATGCGATAGACCCAGTGGGCATCAAGCTCTTCCATGACGGAATTATACATTAGAAAACCAACGATTCTATCTTCAAAATGAATAGCATATGCTTTTAAAGTTGGCTCAAACCTAGACTGTAAAATAGAAACCGCGTTGCTTTCCATAAACTCTTTCTGCGATTCCATCACTTCTAGTTGGCAACATTCATACCAATTCTTTTCATTAATTTCGACTAATTCAATAGATTGCTTCATTCTTTGTTCCCCTTTCATAATAAGGGAACGTATACGTTTAGGCAGACGTTCCCTCCTGTTTCATTGCAAAAATAACCATATACGTATTTGTCATAATGAACGCCTCCTTTACAAAACTACATTTATTTTAAATATTCAGACTAATAGTAACATAGATAACTATTTTTTAACAGTTATTTTAAATTCTCATCTGCTTTTTTAATAACCTGTCCCTTTCAACCCACTGATTCAATTGGCGGTTGATAGCGCGATTGCTTTAAGAGATAGTCTAAATATATATCCAAATCAAACTGATCCTCTGTAATAAAATCCTCTAACGTTAACTCATTCTTTTCCTTCATTTTTCTCTCTCCCTTCACTGTTTTTTCCGAATATTTAGTTGTTTAAACTTATTATGAAGGTTTTAACAAAAAAGGGAAATGCTTTCTACAAAAGCTCCTATAAAGATATAAAACTTGACACATTCACACCATTCGACAGCATTAGCACAAAAAAAGCAAGAAGTCCTTGTACTTCTTGCTTTTTATTCTCTATTCTAGCTGTTCATCATCGTATAGCGTAACGTTATTTTTGCCAGCACGTTTTCCTTCGTATAGAGCAATATCAGCGCATTCAATCAGCTCTTGTACCGTAGTACCATCCGTTGGATACATCGCAACTCCAATGGTCGTGGTAACGTTAAGCTCATATTTATCTACTTGCCAAAGTTTTTGAAGGTTCTCTTGAATACGCTGGATAAGCTTATGCACTTGATCTTCTTTTAGTGGGTTCGTATCTTGAAGCACGATGATAAATTCGTCACCGCCAAGTCGATAAATAGCGTCTGTGCTGCGAATCGTTTTTTGTAAATGCTGGGAATACTTAATTAAAAACTCATCCCCTACTTGATGGCCATACGTATCATTAATTTGCTTGAAGTTATCGCAGTCTAAGAAGAGCAACACGAATCCTGGTGTTCCTTTGCTAATGGCTTTGTTTACGTTTTGGTAAAGCATTTCACGGTTCGGAAGTTTCGTTAGCCCGTCGTGAAATGCTTCAAAATGGAGCTGGTTTTCCATATGCTTGCGCTCAGTAATATCCGTATGCACAGAAATATACTCAACGATATCACCCTCAAGGTTTTTCAACGGTACCACGGCTTTATACACCCAATAAATCTGACCATATTTATTCCGATTAGCCACTTCCCCGCGCCACACGCTTCCTCCTCGAATGGTACGAAGAAGCTCTTCGTGTTCAGTGTTAAGCCCCACATCTCCATAGTATGAACCAATAGCCTCATCTTCTGAATAACCGGATATATCCACAAACATATCATTGACGTACGTAACGTATCCTTCTTTATTTACCGAAACGACAATGGCTGATTCATCTAACGCGTGCTTCATATTTTCAAGATCTTTCATCGTTTTTGTTAACAGCATTGTTGCCTCGGTTTCTTTCGTATGGTCCTGTAAAACAATGAATAATCCGGTTACATTTTCGTCCACTACGATTGGAACAATACTATAGGTTACAAACATCTTTTCGCCACCCTCATTGCGCATCGTAATTTCGCCTCGATGGGTTTCACCGTCAAAAATATTGGAATGTTTATCTGTATGAAAAACAACGCTAAATTTTTTAATAAGCATGTGATAAGATAAACTTTTTAGCTGCTCAGCGGAATGGCCGGTCATTTTTTCGAGCGCCTCGTTTACTTTAATTAGCTGTCCGTTTAAATCAACAATACACACTCCGCTATTGTGGTGCGTAAAAAGCGATTTATATTTTTCTTTTCCTTTTTCAACCTCTGCTTCTAGTTGCTTTAGAGGTGTAATGTCACGGTAAATCGACGAATATGCTACAACTTCTCCTCTAGAATTATAGATGGGTGAATAGTTAATCGAAACAGGAATTGCTTGTCCATCCTTTGTGATTCTCATTTCTTCATTAATTGTCATCGATTGTCCTGCTCGAACTTTTGCTGGAACCGTTTGAGATTGATAACAAACGTCTTTTGAAAGGACAGGAAGTTCAGAATGCTTCATTCCAATTACTTCGCTTCTATTGAAACCAAACATATGCTCAAAAGCTGCGTTAACACGTAAAACGGTTTCATCCGCTGAAAAGATGATGATGGTATCGGAGGTGTGTTCTAGAAATGATTCAATTAAAGCAAAATTTTCTTCTTTTTCACGCTGGTTATTGATGTGACTCGTAACAGCTAGTATATACATCGTTTGCTCTTCTTGATCCCATATTGGCGTTAATGCTGTTTCATATGCTTCTTTACTCTTGTTAAAAATGTTCACATCTCGATACGTAGTCGGTTCTTTTGTTTCTTTGACAATTTGATAGTAATGCACAATATACTCATATAACACTTTATTGGTAAGCTTTTTTAGAGGCTGTCCAATCAGTTCTCGTCCATAAATTTCAATAGCTGATTGGTTCATATTTTTATAATAAAATTCGTCTTCTCTTACTTCCATTAAAAATACAAGTTGCTTCATATTATCAAAGAAAAACCGAAAAGATCCTTCATTATACATAATGTTCCTCCAGTAGTTGTCTATTCGTGACACTTCTCTAAAAATAGTCGAATTTAAAGTACAATAAAACAAAGAAAGTTCCAATAGATGCCTAGAATTCTCGCCTCTGTTTCTAATACTTTTTTCTTATTATACAGATTTTCAGACGATTAGACGATATATTTAATCCTTAATACCTATGTTTTTTCCTTTAAATTCAATTTTCCGCTTCTTGATTTATCTACATACTAATTACCTTAAACTATAAAACTATATAAAAAACATGTACTGTTTGTCGAATTTTTCCACATCTATTGGTACCAAAATAAATGCCTAAAAGGATTGCAACTGCACATTTGATGTTCAATTTAGAGGATTTTACAACCTTTTTCAGATTTCATTCTTTATCTCTTCAATCGAAAAAGCCCTATGAACAAAGCTGCTCATAGGAGTCTCAATTAATGGTGATGTTCATGATGACCTGACGATTTCGATTTCCCTTCCTGAATAGACTTCAGATCTTTTTCAGACAGTTCACCCACAACAAACTGCTCTGTGGGCATAATCGTTGAGTTGTTATTCGCTGCATGAACTGTAATGTTATAGAGTCCGCTTTCTGTCAGTGTGCTCTTTACTTTATAGACACCATCACTCAAAGGCTTTACTAATACATCATCATTTAGTTTTGGCTCATCTTTCTTTTGAATCTGAACATGAAGCATATCTACTTCATTAACTTGTTTATTATCTTGTGTAAACGAAACGTGAATAATTTGTTGTTCATTTGGGTGCATCTCCTCAGGCAAAGTGATTGTTGCTGCCAGCGGCTCTTCTGCCTTGTATAAAGAAGCTGCATCTTCTTTTAGCGAACATGCACTGAGTGCGCTTATGCTTAAGATGAGCACAGAAATTAACTTTTTCATTGAGTTTTTGCTCCTTTCTTAAGCGTTTAAAAACGCTTTGAGCACTGGAATATTTCGAATAACTAATACATCTATAAGCCAAATTACAATTAGTGATAACCCAACGAGTGGGAAAATAATACCTAACACAATCATGATAGCCAAGAAAGCTTTCATCGTACGAATACTTGGTGCCTTTGGCGCTCCCAGTTCTTTTTTCGGCTTTCTCTTCAGCCACAAATAAAAGCCGCTTACAGCAAGTAATACAATTCCTAAGCAAATAAGTGCGCTAACGAGCTGATTGATAAGTCCAAATTCCGTTCCTTTATGAAGCGTAATCCCAAATGCAATTGTTTTTCCAAGCCAGCCGTAGTTGTCGTAGCGATAGTCAGCTAATACGGCACCTGAATACTGATCAATATGCATCGTAACTTCATCCTTTGCCTTTGGCGGAAAGGATGAAATAGTATAAACTCCATCTGTCTTGCTTGGAATGATAACCGTATAACCAGGATACAAACCTTCCCGGTCCGCTGTTTCAATCACTTTATCGATAGAAACTGGGATAAGTCCATTAATAGTTGACAGCGGAACATCTAAATTCTCAGCAGCCCAAGGTACCTCTGCAATTTCTTTTGTTTTTACATCTGAAGCCGGGGCGTTACCTACCCAAACCGAAGGGGGATAACCTTCTCCTGAATTCGTAGCTAAAATCTGAAAGTTTGTACCCCAAAAGCCTGACCACGGTAACCCAGTCATAATTAAGAAAAACATGCCTCCTGCGATCCAAAAGCCTGGAACTGCATGAAGGTCTCGGCGAAGCGTATACTTTCCTTTATGAAAGCGCGGAATAACTGTGCCTCCGAGCGTTTTTTTCTTCTTGCGTGGAAACCATAAAAATAACCCCGTTACAAGCAGAACAATCGCCCAACAGGCAACAAGCTCCACAATTCGGTCGCCGACAGTTCCTGCCATCAACTCCCCGTGAATCTCTTCAATCTTATCCATAATTCGGTCATTTGCGTCAAGTTCCCCGATGATCGAGCCATCGTAAGGATTCACAAACACTGTTTTCGTCACTTCGTTTGTTGAAATCCACACCTCGCTTGAGCGCGTATTATTCTCTCCAGGACGAAACTTTGTAACCATTGCGTTCGGGTATTCATCTTTTACGGCATCAATCTGTTCAGTTGCCGCCACCTTTTCACCCTGTGCTTCTACCGTATAATATTCACCGTATAAAGCCTGTTCAATTTGCGGCTTAAACAAATAAATGCCGCCCGTAATTGCCAACACAATAAGAAATGGCGCAATTAAAATCCCCGCATAAAAATGCCAGCGCCAAATTGTTTTATAGATTGACTTCTTGGAATCTTCGCTAGCCTTCATTTTTCCCTCCATGCCCCTTCTCCCTTTCTCTCTTTTGTACTTACATATATAGCATAAAGTTGTGAGAAAGAAATGAAGTCAGGCCGAATTTGGCCTGACTTCTTCTTTGGTTACTGCCCAACGAGCTGCTCTGCTTTTTGTGGATTTGCAATTTCTTGATTCATCGCTTGTTGTTTGTAGCTCAAAATCCTTTTAACTGATTCATCTAATCGCTCCTCGGAAATTTCACCAGCTTCAACTGCATTTTTAATTCCGCGAAACACTTTTTCTTGGTTTTCAAGCGTATGACACACAAGCAATAAGTCTACGCCTGCCCCAACAGCTTTTGCACCTAAATCTCCATATGTAAAGTATTTATTTACAGCGCCCATTTCTAAGTCATCTGTCACAACCAGCCCTTGGTAGCCAAGCTTTTTTCTTAGTAAATCCGTTATGATAAGAGGGGAAACACTGGCTGGATTTTCTTTATCATAAGCTGGGTACTTCACGTGGGTAACCATCACAAAGAACTGGTTATGATCCACATTATGAATCATACTTGTAAATGGGTAAATATCTTGGTTTTCAAGTTCTTGAGAACTGGCTTTTACATCTGACGTTTCCACATGCGGGTCAACTGTCGTTCGACCATGACCTGGAAAGTGCTTAAGCGCTCCCGTTATCTTTTCATCATGAAATCCTTTTATCACTTGTTTACTAAATACCGCTGCTTTTTGTGGATTTGTTCCAAAAGATCTTGTATCGGTTTCAGACAGATCTAAGACTGGAGCGAAATTCACGTTGAACCCCATTGCTTTAAGTTCTTGCGCGTTATGATAAGCAGATTCATATACTTTATTTTCATCACTTTGCTTGCCAAGTTCTTGCTGCGCAGGAATAGGAGATACCTTTTCCTTCATACGTACAATTTGACCACCTTCTTGGTCCACACTAATAATTAGAGGAATGTGATGTTCTTGGTTTCGAGCGAGCTTCTGTAGGTTTTGGTTGAGCGTAGCAACCTGCTTTGGGTTTTCCATGTTTCGGTCAAATAAAATAATCCCTCCAACATGGTAATCTTCAATCATTTTTTTCGCATGATCATCCAATTCACCGCTTTGGAAACCAACGACCAGCATCTGACCAATTTTTTCATCTACCGTCATATTGGCTACAAGCTGTTCAATATCATCTTGTGCACCAAAAGCTTCTTCAGAATTAGGTTCGGAACTTGTTTTCTTTACTTGATGATTTGTTTCTTTTTGCACTGCTGGTTTCGCTTTTTCATTGGAAGAGTTGAAGGCTAGAAATGCACCTGCAGCGATAATAAGTATAAGTAGAAAAAATGCTGTATACTTTTTTTTCATTATTACTCTACTCTCGAATCTACTTTTTCAAGATCAGCGCTATCTAACTTCCATTCTCCGTCTTCCTTAACAAGGCTCCAATACCCTTCCCACTCTTGGACAAGTTCCGTTCCGTCATCATTATCATCATAAGATGTCATTTCAACGTAAGCTCTTGCTTCATTTCCACTAACATCAAGAACCTCGATATTCGTTACATTATCAGCGGTGTTTGCTTGTAGCCCTTTTTTCCAGTCGCTTAAATCCACTTTCGATTTTCGGTTTGATGAGAACAAGTCATGTGCTGATGCAAAGCTATCCGATGTAATATAATCGTAGTGAGAACGAACGGCATCTTCAATATCTGTCTCTTCGTCAATTGAATCAGAGGCATCATCTTCCATACTTACTTCGTCAAAATTATCACTCATGCTAAAGTAAAGTTCAGCTTCTTCAATATCATCTTCAAGAGTGATAGCTGGTGTTTTCTTTGTTTTTGAACCAAATTTTCGTTCAGCATGGATTTTTACTGATCCATCTAAGTTAATCGGACCAATGTATCCAAGTTCTTCAACCGTTTTACCTGTACTTTTCCCGTTTACGAATACAGTTCCGTCAAAGTAATCAGAGTATAACGAAACGTAATGATTTCCCCAGTCAAAATCGGCACTTGTTACTTCATCGCCATCCGTTGATTCAATGGTTTGTTTCATTTCAACGGTGCCATAATCACCTTTTGTAGACAATTTCATTTCGTGTTGTCCAGGTAAAAATGGTCCAACTGTTTGGAATTCATCTGCATTTTTGATAGTATCTACTTTTTGATTATCAATGTAAACATCTGCTTTTTCTAAGTTAGACGTTACTTCCACATACGCAGGCTGAACACGAATCGTATAATGATCAAATAAGATCCATTTCTTGCCGTTAGATTCGATTTGAACGTGTGAAAAGGTAGCTTCATCACCTGTTGCCATTTGCACACGATTTTCATATACATCTGCATCCTTTTTTAACCCTTTTGACATTTCTGTCAGCATTTTTGGATTGTCATGTACATATTTAACAAACTGCTCAACTTGCTGATCACTAGCTTTTAATTCAATCTGACCTTCATTCACAAACTTTTTAACCGTTTTGATGTCTTTATGTTGAACAGCTTCTATGAATGTATCTGAAATGGCAGTTGGTGACATAACCTTTTTATCAACAATGTAGAACCCTCCAAATGCTATCGCACCTAAAGCCACAACAGTAGCTGTGATAACTTTTGCTTTTAATCCCATTACTTTCTTCTGAACAGGAGGTGCACTTTCAGTAGTAGCTGTTTTGGAAGGATTCACAACTTCTCCGCATTCGGGACAAAACGTTTGTTCTTCATTCATTTTATAACCGCAATTATTACAATAACTCATCTTTTATTCTCCTTCACATGAAAAAGCACCGTCTAGCCACGATGCTTTTTCTACGATTTACTCTAATGTGTTACCAGTCACCAAACGTATCCTGAATATTAGAACCCAGACTAGAAACAACGGCTTCAATTAAGTGTCGTCCAAAAAGTACAAGTAAAATTGCCATAACGATATAAGTAAGTAGCGTACCATAGACACTATCTAAGCCATTTGAGCCACTGTGCTTAAAGCTTAAAATTGTAAATGCTACTGTTAGAAATAATCCTAGGATTCCAAAACCTAAGATATATGAAAATAGTGAAATCTTTAATAAAGCGAATACTACACCCACAAGCATCATCGCTGTTGGGGCAATTAAAAATGCACCAAAACGTGCAAAGACATCTTGAATAGAAACATTAACCTTTGCTAGCTTAACAGCTCCAAAAGTTACAAGAGCAATTGCACCAATACATAACATAGAAATAAGTCCATTAATAATAACAATATCCGTGAAATCCAACTTAACTACATTCTTCAAATCTTCTCTTAGATCTATAAAATCTGAGCCTAGCAAAGGCAATAGTAGAACTGAAAATTTATTAAGCACTTTATCTAAGATGGAATCAATTCCAAGATAAATCATTAGCGGTATGCTGATAGCAAACAGAATCATTGTAATAAGTCCATTAATAAACTGCTCTCCACGTACTCCTTGAGCCGTTGCAGTCGGTTTTTTTAGTCCTTGCATAAAGTAGCCGATATACATTTTTGAAATGTTCTTTGCATTTTCGACGTGTTGATTCGGTTGTTGTGGCACTCGTTGTTGTGAATAATTAGGTGTTGCTTGTTGTTGATTTGGCACAGTCTCTACTCCTGCTGCTACTTGTTGAGCAGCCACCTCTTCTAATTTTTTTCCACACTTCACACAAAATTTCCCGCCATCATTTTGATGACCACAGTTTAAACATTGCACGTATAAAATCCTCCTCTAAATATTAGTAGCTATTTATCAGCTATTGTTCTTTTTACTTTGCTTCAGTCGTTTTAACCAGCTTATACACTGCTAATTCACCATCTACATCTTTTACTTGATGGACGGTATTAAAGTTTGCTTGTTTACTAGTCCCATCCGCGTATGAAATTGTATACTCTTCATATGTCGACACTTCATACAAGTTATCCCCTAACTCTTTTACATCTTTCACATTAAACGTATGCATCTCTTCTGTAATGCCTTTTTCATTTAGATGAGCTGTATAATCCTTCTGTTCTTTATATTTAGGACCGTTTGGGTCAATATAGGGTGATGCGATAGAGAAATCTTCGTTATTAATAGAAGAAATGGTTGCGTCCATATAGTTGGCCATGAACGAAGCAATTTCGTCAGATGAATAATTTGCTTGCGCTTCTTCATTTTTCTCTTCTGAACTTTCAGTCACAGTCTCTACTTCTTCGCTTGTTTCACTATCTTCCTTTGATGATGAGCTAACGCTTGTTTGATACGTTTTTGGCTTATCTTCCATGACTTTTTTTACTTTTTTCGATAACTCACCGTATGTGCTAGAAGCGTCATGGACTAACCACTTTTCTTGTTTTTCATCATAAATTAGTGTGTACTCCATAAAGGTATTTTCCTTGCTCATCTCTGGAGTTTCACCTTGATAGTAATAATCCTCTTCGTATTCTTGAAGCCCGTATACAGTTGCCGTCCAGTCTCCATCTTCATAGCGAATATCCATATCATCTAAGTTAAACGTCGTGCCAATATACTTATTTTTATACAGGCGACTAATGTCTTTATCATAGCTAATGTTCTCTTTTAAACTTGCTAACTGATTTGCCGTTACATTTACAGCTTTACTTGGGTCTTGAGCCGTGTATGCACTTAACCAGCCTTTGGTTGAACTTACAATCGTATCAATCAGCGTATCTTGTGTTTTTTTATCGGTGCCAAAGTTCACGTACACCTCTGACCCATCAATTGCTTGATTAGCAGTCGTAGCTTCTCCCCAAGGCAGTTTTGCTTTTACTTGAAGTTTCATAGAACCTTCTGTTAATACTGGACCAAACGTATTGTTTTTTGCTAAATTGATGCCAACGTCTTTCCCATCAATCAATACGTTAGATGAAATCTCTGCCTCTTCAATTCCGGTATACACCGTAACATCGGAGCCGTCTAATGAAAGGTTGACGTTTTCTGTATCTACTGTGTTAGTAAGCTCTACATTTTCTTTAGCTACCAAGTCCACAAAATCAGCTTTTAATTTACCCTCAATTTTATAAGTACCAGGTAAGTAAGGACCGTATGTGTCTTTAAAATCATCCGATGTTGCCGTGTCGATTTTCTTACCGTTTATGTATAAGTCCGTATCTTTATAATTAGTGCTAATATTGACATATACGGGGTCCACTTGAACTGAATATTTATCAAAGATAAGAGCTGTTTTACCATTCTTGTTTAGCTTAATAGGACTATCTTCTAGTTCATTACCTAATACGCTTACAGCTGAGCCATCCATTGATGCTGACTGTCTCTTTAAAAACTGAATAACGTCTTTTCGTTCATCAGGATTTTTTTTAAAGTAGCTTACAAAGCCTTTGACATCCTTTTCTCCAATTTTCAAACTTGGATCTGTAGATGTTAAAAAACTAGCAACTTTCTTCTCGTCTTCGTTAATCAATGCTCCCTCAAAGTCATCGATGACTTTATTTTTATCAGTCACTGCTTTTCCGTACTGATACCCACCGAATAATACTACGATGGCAGCAATAACCGAGATAACTACCGTCTTTTTCTTTTTCGTCATCGGTGACTTTTGTTCACGTCGTGAGTTTGTAGTTACTGCTTGCTCCACAGACTGAACTATCTGTTGCTCGAACGGTTCTCCACAGTTTTGACAAAACTGAGCTCCTTCTTGTTTGGTTGTTCCACATCCTTTACAAAATCCCATTCGCATAACCTCCCTTTCCATTCCGACCCAAGAACAAAGACGCAGTACATAAGACTTATTTTCGAGTCACATTTTTATATATTAGCATAAATATTCACACATTAAATCATTTATTTTCTATTTAAGGTTAAAAAAACCAAGTCAACAACCTTTCATAAACAAAAAAGAACTTTTCACTCCCTAAATACTTGATATAAGCATATAAACGCACAAAAAAAGATACAGACCGAAAATATTTCAGTCTGTATCTTTTTATTTACGATAACCCTAATAGTTTCATAATCATTAAAATCAAGATTCCAACGACACCAAAGTCAGAGTCACCAAAGGTTGTTCCTTCAAACCCAACGTCGCCCATGAATACTAATAGAAGAGCTGGAATGAAGCTGATGATTAATCCGTTACAGAACGCTCCTGCCATCGCTCCTCTACGCCCACCCGTTGCATTTCCAAATACACCGGCTGCTGCACCTGTGAAAAAGTGCGGTACGAGACCTGGTACGATGACTTTTAAACCTAGTAAAGGTAAGAAGAACATGGATAATAATCCTGCAATAAAACTGAATAAAAACCCGATAATTACTGCATTCGGTGCGAATGGAAAGACCGTTGGACAGTCAAGGGCTGGCTTCGTGTCAGGCGCAACCTTATCCGCAATTCCTTTAAACGCCGGAACGATTTCAGCAATCAGCATACGAACTCCAGCTAAAATGATGTACACACCTGCTGCAAAAGTAATAGCTTGAATGAATGAGAACACAATAAAGTTTGATCCGCCAGATAAAGTAGACTCAATGTACTCTTGTCCGGCAAACAGTGCCACAACTAAGAAGAAAATTGTCATGGTCAGCGAAACCGCAACGGACGTATCTCTTAAAAATCCTAAAGATTGAGGCACTTTAATTTGTTCCGTTGTTTTTTCTTTGTTCCCGAATATTTTTCCGACTTTTGCCGATACGAAATAGCCGATTGTTCCAAAATGTCCGATGGCAAAATCATCACTTCCCGTAATTTGACGCACGTACGGCTGAAGAAGCGCTGGAAATAATACCATACATAACCCTAAAAGTATGGACCCAATTAACACGAGTGGAACTCCTTGAAGTCCGCCAATTGATAATGTTGCTGCAATTAAGCAAGCCATGAAAAGCGTGTGATGTCCTGTTAAGAAAATATATTTGAAGCGAGTAAACTTTGCTAATAGAATATTGGCAATCATCCCAAATACCATAATTAAAGCGGTAGATGTCCCGAATTTGCTTTGAGCAGCCGCGACAATCGCTTCGTTATTTGGAATAACGCCTGCCACGTTAAAAGCTTTATCAAACATATTGCTGAAAATATCAAGCGATCCCGTTAATACGGTTGCTCCCGCTCCGATAATGATAAAGCCCATAACTGTTTTTAACGTACCGGACACAACGTCCGCGGTTTGCTTGCGCTGAAGAAGTAAACCAACAAGCGCAAACAAACCAACGAGAATGGACGGTGTTCCTAAGATGTCTTTCATAATGATGTCTAACATAGTCTGACCCCCTTATTGATCAGGAATTATGAAACGATTGGCTCTAGCTTTGATTTGATTTCTGGAATGCTCATCATATTTTCCAGCGTCACGATTTGACGCGTACCGTCGTTTAATTGCCCAACAATATCAGCTGCCCCAATGAATACATCGGCTGTTTCCGTTTTTGCTGATGCTAGATCTGTGTGATCTACCTCTGCTGTTTTCCCCATTTCTGTTAACGCTTTCTTTACGTTCATCTCCATAATAAAACTGCTTCCTAATCCATTTCCACATACAACCATAATTTTCATTTACATTTCCTCCTCTGAATATTGATTAATATAAGTTAAAATATGTTCTGCGCTTGAGCTAGCAATGATATCTTCAATGTTACTTGGTTCTCCTAAAAGCTGCGTCAGCTGCACGAGTGCTTTTAGGTGCGACTCATTGTCCGTAGCAGCGAGCACAATGATGATTTGAACCAGCTTGTTCCCTCCAAAATCCACCGGCTCATCTAACTTTAATAAGCTCATAGACAGTGAACGAACTCCGTGTTCAGGACGAGCATGTGGAATCGCAACACCCGGCGTAATAACAACATAAGGTCCTGTTTCTTCTATAGAAGTAACCATAGCTTCCACATAGCTCTTTTCAATAGCACCAATCTTCAAAAGCGGTGCGGCTGCTTCTTCAATGCTTTCTTGCCAACTTGAAACTCTTGGCTTTAGCTGAATCGTTTCAGCCGTTAATAATTCCTTTAGCACCGGCTTTTCCACCTCCTCTAACGAATACTTCGTTGTTTTTTGCACATGCGTCTGCAGCTGTGACTGAAGCGCGCTTTGCAGCTCCTTACGCTGATGAATCGTCGCGTAGCTTTCAATGACCTTCATAACCGCTTCCAGGTTCACTTGGTTGGAAGTGTATCCGTACAGCTCCTGCATGACGTGCTGTTTTAACTTTTCTTTATCCTCTATGCCTAAAATTGGTGGAACAACAAACAGCAGTGCGTTTGTTCGTAAATGAACGGTTGAAAAGATAAGATCATAGCTCAACGAATACGTCGACATCTCGCGCACAGACAAAGCGTCCAAAAATAAAAGATCTGGAAAAAGTTCGCGCAATGTATAGATAAGAATATTACTAATCCCTACACCGTTTGGACAAACGACAATTGCTCGCTTCCTACCATCTAACGTTGTTCCTTGTTTTCTTAACCACCCGCCAAAATAAACGGTAAAGTAGGCAACTTCGCTTTCAGGTATCGGGCAGTCAAGTTCTTTCCTCATCGGCCCAAGCGATTTATTCGTTAAGTGATACAGCTCTGGATACACATTCTTAATACGTTCAACCATCGTATGAGCAGGCGTAAGCTGATACTTCATGCGATAATATGCAGGCTTAAAGTGAACAAATAACTGTTGATATAGCTCTTCTTTTTCCTGCAGTTCAATACAAGACAAGCGCTCAAATTCATCAATAACTGACAGCAAGCAGGTTTCAATCAGTTCGTTTTCTTGAAAAGGCGAAACGTCTTTTGTTCGGTTCATTCCAAGTAAATGAAGCGTTGCATATAGCTTGTCATCCTTGCTCCAGTCGGGTGAAAATGTCTGGCTATATGTTAGTGCTTCTACTACCTTGTACTCATTTGTTTCAACTAAAGGTCGCCAGCTCTCTTGGTATGGCAAGGTGTCGCCCTTACAAATTAATTGATCTAGTGCTAAAAATAAAAATGATAACTCATCTAGCCTTTCATCTGTAAAAGACACGCCAAGCTGATGTTCCGCTGCCTCAAGCTCACTTTGAATATGTTCAAGCTGAGCTTGCTTCGTTCCCCAAATGCACGTAACAACCGGCTGACTGCTGCCGTTTTGCAAAAGCTCATGAATGATTTGCTCAAGAAGATACAGCTTTGACTCATGCTCGCCTTTTATGACATATCCTTTCACTTTTGAATAGTGAATATCTAGACCGTAGCTCTTGGCTTTCTTTTTTAATTTTTGAAGGTCCTTCAACACGGTATTTCGCGAAACGCCTACCGCGCTTTGAAAATGATAAACAGACAGCTCTTCCTCACTAAGAAGCAGCATTAGGTAGAAAACTTGTTCACGATCACTCTCTGAAAACACGTAGCTCTGCTTTGTCAGTTTTACCTGTAAATCTTTCACTGGAAGACTAGCAATCAAGTAGTATCCTACTTTTCGATCAAACTGAATAGGTTCATAGCCGTGTGCTTCTAACCAGTCATTTGCTTTTTTCATTCCATACTGAACTTGTCTTCTTGTCAGACTGGTCTTTTCTTCAATTTCAGCCATCGTTAAGCTTTTTACCTGCTGCAAGTTCTGCAACAGCGCTGCACTTCGTTCATCTAAAACCATGTTGTGTTCCTCCTTAATCTCTACAATACGCCATAACATCAACAAAGAAAACGTTTTCTAAAACCCTTTCTTGTTCTCTCCGCTGCACACAAATATACTCTGCCGTTATTGTAACAAACTTTTTGTGTGGGCTTTGCTTTATTCAAAATCCGAATTGGATTTAGTATCATAGTAGATTGTCATTCTTTGCGCATTCATTTTATTTACAACTTCTTGAAAACGTATCACGTCATGAATAACATTTGTTTGCAAATCAGATGTTTGCTGTCTAGCAACTGTGGTTGTTTGCTTAACCTTACTACTAATTGTTTTTATAGTTTTCCAAGATGAGGCACTCCTTATGTGCGTTCTACCTCTTACTTCCTGCACACACTTCTTCCAATTCAGGAAACATTAGACCTATTTTACCAGTGGGAATAAAGACCAGAATAACCAAATTTAATCGTTCTTTATAAGTATAAGGGCTTCTATTATATAGAACTATCGATTCGTTTTTGCTAATTTTTTCAAATTTCTTTTGACTGTTACTGGAATTTTTTTTTAAAATAGTAAATGAAAATACATAGTAAAGGAGATGTTTTTCCATGTCAGGAATCATTCGCGTAACGCCTGCTGAACTTCGTGAAATGGCAGCTCGCTATAATAATGAAAGTGGTCAAGTACAAGATTTAGTAGGTCGCCTTGACACTATGAGAAACCAATTACAAGATATGTGGGAAGGTTCTTCTAGCCAAGCATTCATCGCTCAGTACGAAGAATTAAAACCATCATTCGTTGAAATGTCAAACTTGCTTAACAAAATCGCTAAGCAGCTTGATGACTCTGCGAACGTTCTTGAAGACACAGACAACCAAATCGCTAGCCAAATTCGCGGTTAATAAAAAAACGCCCTATCAAAAGATAGGGCGTTTTTTTATTAATGTTTTTCCTTCTTTCCCCATATCTATGAAATTAGGAAACCCATTAAAAACTTTCAGTTATTTATAATTATTATAAAAAAATATTGATTTTTATATGATATATGTTATTATCAAACTATCAACTAAAACTTTACGAGGTGATCTTATGACTGAAAATAACAAAAAATTGACGACTAGCTGGGGTGCTCCTGTTGGTGATAACCAAAACTCGATGACAGCTGGATATCGCGGCCCTACGTTAATTCAAGACGTTCATTTATTAGAAAAACTAGCTCACTTTAATCGCGAACGCGTACCAGAGCGTGTTGTGCATGCCAAAGGTGCTGGTGCACATGGTTATTTCGAAGTAACAAACGACGTTTCAAGTTATACAAAAGCAGATTTCCTATCTGAAGTTGGAAAACGTACGCCAATGTTCATTCGCTTCTCAACAGTAGCTGGCGAAAGTGGTTCAGCTGACACGGTTCGTGATCCGCGCGGTTTTGCAGTAAAGTTTTATACAGAAGAAGGAAACTACGACTTAGTTGGGAACAACACGCCGGTATTTTTCATCCGCGATGCAATTAAGTTCCCTGATTTTATTCATACCCAAAAAAGAGATCCGCAAACACATTTAAAAAATCCTAATGCTGTTTGGGACTTCTGGTCTTTATCACCTGAATCTCTTCATCAAGTGACAATCCTTATGTCCGACCGCGGAATTCCTGCAACATTCCGTCACATGCACGGATTCGGCAGTCATACATTTAAATGGGTAAACAAAGAAGGAGAAGCTGTTTGGGTGAAATATCACTTCAAGACAGAGCAAGGCGTAAAAAACTTGCCAACTGACCTTGCAGCAAAACTCGCTGGTGAAAACCCAGATTATCATACAGAAGATTTATTTAATGCCATTGAAAAAGGCGACTTCCCTGCTTGGAAGCTATATGTACAAATTATGCCTGTTGAAGATGCGGATACATACCGCTTCGATCCGTTCGACGTAACAAAAGTATGGTCTCAAAAAGACTATCCATTAATTGAAGTTGGTCGCATGGTGTTGAATCGCAATCCTGAAAACTATTTTGCAGAAGTTGAACAAGCAGCGTTCTCACCTGGCGCATTCGTTCCTGGTATCGAGGCATCTCCAGATAAAATGCTTCAAGGACGTCTATTCGCTTACGCAGATGCGCATCGTTACCGCGTAGGTGTCAACCATAATCACCTGCCAATTAACCGTCCAAAATCAGACGTTCACCATTATCAGCGTGATGGACAAATGCGCTTTGACGGCAACGGTGGTGGATCCGTTTACTACGAACCAAACAGCTACGGTGGTCCAACTGAAACGCCTGAACACAAGCAGACAGCTTTCCCTGTTAGCGGCGTAGCAGAAAATGCACCGTATGACCATCATGACCACTACACGCAAGCTGGTGACTTGTACCGCCTAATGTCAACAGAAGAGCGTGAGCGCTTAGTAAACAACATCGTAGAAGCGATGAAGCCAGTTGAAAAAGACGAGATTAAACTTCGTCAAATTGCTCACTTCTACAAAGCTGATCCAGAATACGGCTTGGGCGTGGCAAGGGGCTTGGGACTTGAAGTTCCTAACCTAAAAGCGTAAGCGACTGTTCAGCCATGAGAGGCATTGGAGCTTTTGACTGAATAGGAAAATTCAGACTACCTATTCTCAACTATTATTCTCGTTTCTCAATAACTCTATTTCTCTACTGCCCACGTCAATTGGCGTGGGCAGTCATTTTCAAATGTAGAAAGGATGAAAAAGCAATGGCCAAACAGTGCCCTGTATGTATGACTGAAATCAAACAATTAAAACATACGTTATTATGCAGCTGCGGTGTACGATTAAAAAGGAAGAAAAGCAGCTTATTAAAACATGAAAAAAGCTAGCGGTGCGCTAGCTTCTTTAAGGCCTTTACAATAGGAGAATGAAGAGGAGCATACTCTTAACTGTTGAAGTACTAATCATTTACTTGCTATTAGCAATCGCCTTTGTATCCCCAACAAGCGCAACCGATAATAACTAATAGAATGAAAAGGACGATGATTAAAGCGAAGCCGCTTCCGCCTCCGTAACCACCACAACCGTAACCGCAGTTTCCGTAACCGTACATATTGTCTCACCTCCTCTTGTTGATACTCTCATCATATGTACCGATGCAAAAAATGCTCCTAAAAAATCTAAAGTAAACTTTTGCTTTTACACGAACACCTTTTAGGCTAATAGGCTTGCGCATATAAGAAAAAGCCCAAACCAGACGGCTTGGACTTCTCAACCTTACATGTATTTATTGCTTTTTAGATAGCTCTGTTATGTAGTGAAAAAACGCTTCTGAATCAACGTCATACACAACATGAACCGGTCTTCCCTCTGCTGTTTCGTACGTTCTTCCTTGGCTTGGAACCTTCGTTTCTACCTCGCTACAAACGGTTTTCATCTTCACAAGATCTGGCTTGCCAACAGAAGCAGTTGTTAACACATCCCACAAATAGTACGTGGAATTGGTTTCAAAATGCTCAAGCGGCGGGCACGCAGCGTAGCACTGACCGACGAAATCCACTCCCGTATAGCGTCGAAGCGATGCCCAGTAGTTACGCACTGAAATGGTTAGCGGCACTTGATTGGTACTTTCAAGAGCCACCATCTCAATTGTTAATCCACTTTTCCACACGCGATCAACGGCTTCTGGATCCCAAAATGCATTCCACTCTGCGGTACCGTCGTGCTCAGGCTCTTGAACGTTTCCTACTTCTTGGAACGTTCCGCCCATCCACACTAGCTTTTCAATTTTCTTTTCAATATCAGGTGCCTCATCAAGCGCTCTAGCAAGGTCTGTGAGTGGCCCTGTAAATAAAAGCGTTGTTTTTTCCTGTTCTGCGCGCACCTTTTCAATTAAATGACGATGAGCAGGTTGATCGCTGACTGGTGCTTTCATTTGGCCTGACTCATTTAAAATTGGAAGCGCGTCAACGAAAAACGTATGCATGCGCCACTCTTTTGGAAATGGATACATCCCTCTTGACGTTGAACGTGCGACTTCCACTTGTTGAGTGCTAAAGCGATCGATAATTTTTCTACTTGCACTAATACCAGGTTCGAGATAGCCATCTGCTGGAATAACCGATACGCCGGTTAGCTCCACGTCATCCATTTGCAACAGTAAAAATAAAGATACTAAATCGTCAATTCCTGCATCGTGGTTAAAATATACTTTCTTTTTCATGACTTTTTCATCCCCCTAGGTATACTAAAAACTGCGAAAAATATGCTAAAGAAGCATATTTTTCGCAGTAAGAAATTTGTGGTTTCTATGTATTGCCCTTAAACCATATCATTAAGGATATACGAAAAATAAAAAAAAACCCTATATAATTGTTCGTATTTAAAGTTTATTTTATCCTAAATCCCTATCCAAAACAACCTTCTATAATTAATGATCAAACCTCTACACAATTTCGACCTTTTCGTTTTGCGGTATATAGTGCCTGATCTGCCTTTCGTACAAATTCATCTAACGTACATGATGTGTTTCCTGGTTGTATATCAAAAGCAGCAATACCAAAGCTCGCTGTTACATACTGTTTCACTTCATTAGCTTCGATTACCGTATTCTGAATGGCTCCCCTCAGCTGCTCTGCCAAGCTATAGACTTCAGAAAGAGTAGTTGCTGGAAGGTAAATAATAAACTCTTCTCCTCCGTAGCGCCCAACGATATCAGTCGGTCGTAAATTTTTCTGAACAACTTCACTGATTTTTCTTAACACAGCGTCTCCCATTTCATGCCCGTACGTATCATTAACCGTCTTGAAGTAGTCAATGTCAAACATAATAACAGCTGCTAACCCTCCACGTTTCGTGAGCGATATGAGCATTTCTTCCGCTTGTCGAACAAAGAATGTTCGATTATACACTCCCGTTAAACCATCAATACTGGCAATCTTACGAAGTTCTTCCTGCATGTTAACTCGTTCTGTTACGTCACTGAACGTAATCATTTGGCCTAGGTATACTTGGCTCGTGCTGTATATTTCCGAAAACTGAACGTGAAAGTGCTGAATAACTCCAGTTTCGTGACGGTAATCACAATCTTTCCTTTCTTGAATTACAGTTGCTAGTGCTTTATTTTCTTTTACAATGGATAGAACATGCTCACCAACCATTCTATGATGCAGCATGGGAATAACTTGACGAGCGGCATTATTAAAGTCTACCACTATGCCCTTTTGATTTAGTACAACAACGCCTTCTTTCATCGTTTCAAATACCACATCACGAGCGATAGGCACCACGTTAAAAGAACGGAACATAAAGATAGCCACCCCGTGAAACAAGCAGGTCAATCCAATGGAAACAGGTCCCAAATCAATGCCGTATGGACTAAGCTTATTTAAATAAAAATAGCTGGCGATAACAGGCGTTAGCAAGCCAAATACCATTAATAAAATTTGCATTTGAAATTGAAAAGCTGATTTTCGAAGTTCCATTAATAGTACAATGACGCTAAGCATGATGCAGACAAACAAATAAAATGAATGGAGATAATGAAACGGACCTGCTACTAAATCTGCTACTGGAAAAGGCGTATCGCTTCGAAACCCCACTTTTTTATAATACAGATGATGCCACTCATTTGTATTGTGAGTGAAGATTGTAATAATTGGAACAGTAAATAAAAGATAATAAAATGCTGGATAAATCTTTTTACCAACGTAGTTAAAGCACATTAAAACAATGAACGCTGGAATAAACGGAAGCGGTAAATACTCTATGCTTAGCCAAAACTTCACTTCTTCAATTGAAGTACTCATCATTTCAAACATATATCCAAAAGCAAAAACTGCAGACATACAGGTTAAAATGACATAATGCTTAACACCGGGGCCCTCGCGAATTTTAAAGGCACCGTATAAACTTAAAGCTAAAATAAGAACACCTGAACTTCCAACGATTACTACATATTTTAGTAGTTCACTATGCATGACCTATGACTCCATTTTCGTTAAGGTTAGCGTCCGCTATATTATTATACCGTAGCTCATTTTCCTTAGCACATATTTTTCGTTTAAATTACCTATTTTCCATCCATAAAAATCTATAATATTACATTTTATAAGTATATTTACTCATAAATAAGATAATTTTTTCAATTTTATTGAAAACTATACCATATTTCGACACCTTTTTCTTTTTTCTCATTATATACTGTCAGTGATACTAAAAAATAGTTCTCTTCAGAAAAAGGCAAACCTTTTGAAAGAAAGCGACGCAAAGCTACAGATCTAAGGTGGACAAGCACTATGATGGCTGAGCTCCCTGGAATGGGTAGAGGAGGATATTGAAGTAATGATAAACCAAACAACAATCAGTGTAGAAGAAAATGTACAAGAATGGATTTCACTCATGCAGTATGCAAAGAAGATTGGTCTCACAACTGAAGAGGTAAAAGATTTTTTACTTCAGAACAAATCCACATGAACAGTCCTCGTATTGCAATATAACACCTTGCGCCTTTAGGTATAAATTGGGACTGACCCCGTAAAGTGAGACAAATAAAAAACACCTTTAAGTTGAAAACTGGGTATGTAGTACCTAACCATCACTTGGAGGTGTTTTTTCTATGGGAACAAGAGTCAGTTATCCAGTCGAACTAAAGTTAAAGGCAATTGAAATGAGATTAGCCGGTGTACCTGTAAAAGAAGTCTTATCACAACTAAACATTCGAAATCCTACCCAATTAAAAACGTGGATGAAGTGGTATC